>DATKBT010000164.1:0-97903 GCA_035546295.1 Thermoanaerobaculia bacterium
GCGCCCGCCTTCAGCAGGCGGTTCCGGTCGCTCCGCCGTCACGCCGCGGCTCGCAGGCGATCACGCGCCTTCTCGAGTCGAGGGCGATCCGGCAGCAATCCTCGAGGGCGGCGCGCACCATCCGGCGTCCCCGCTGGACCCGCGACTTCATCCCCGAGAGGGAGATACCGAGCCTCTCTGCCGCCTGCCGCTGGGTCAGCCCGTCGAGCTCGGTGAGCGTCAGCGCTTCGCGGTACGGAGGGGGCAGCCGCGAGACGAGGAGCGCCGCGTACTGCGAGAGTGCCTGCTCGACGTCGCCCGGAGGTTCGAGCTCCGGGGGGTCCGCTCCGGCCTCGGGCGGCTCGTCCGTCGCGGAGGGGTGGCGGGCCGCCGTGCGCCGGTGATCGACGATGGCGTTCCGCGCCACCTGGTAGACCCAGGGACCGAAACGCTGATCGTCGCGCAGCGCCGGCAGCCCGCGCAGGATCCTCGACAGCACGTCCTGGAGCACGTCGTCGGCGTCTGCCGCCGAGCTCACCCGGCGTGTCACGAACGGCCGGAGCTTCGTCTCGAGCTCCCGCCATCCATGGTCGCTGCCGAGCCGCTCCGAAAGCGAGGCGTCGATCATCCCGCCGTCTCCGATCCGCAGCACGACGTGGCGCAGCACGACGAGCCGCCGGGCTTGCGCGCCTCGATCGTGGCGGACGCGACGAATCCCTCGACGCCCGAGCCCGGCATCCAGTCGCGGATGACCTCGGGGCTCTCCTCCGCGACGTCGACGCGGCCCTGCTCGAACCCGGCTTCGGCCAGCAGCCGCTCGATCGTCGCGACCTCCGCCGCGCCTGCCACGCATGCGGTCAGCGCAGCCAGGTCGTCGCGTAGGGTCTCGGACAGCGGCGCGATCGCGACGACGTCGGAGATGGCGAGGCGACCCCCCGGCACGAGCACACGAAACGCCTCGCGGAAGACGGCGGCCTTGTCGGGGCTCAGGTTGACGACACAGTTGGAGAGGACGACGTCGACGGTCCCATCCGCCACCGGCAGGTGCTCGATCTCGCCGAGACGGAATTCGACGTTCGCCGCGCCCAGCCTGGCCGCGTTCGCACGCGCCCTCGACAGCATGTCGGGCGTCATGTCGACGCCGATCACCCGACCCGTCGGGCCGACCTGCCGGGCGGCGAGGAAGCAGTCGAAGCCGCCCCCCGCGCCGAGGTCGAGGACCGTCTCTCCCGTGCGGAGCGCGGCGATCGCCTGGGGATTGCCGCAACCGAGCCCCAGGTTGGCCCCCTCCGGCGCGGCGGCGAGGTCCTCGGGCGAGTAGCCCAGCGCGAGGCTCGCCTCGGCGCCGGCGCCGCAGCAGCCGGTGCCGCAGCCGCCGGCGTCCTCGCTCCTGGCGATGCTCCCGTACCGCTCGCGGACGGCGGAGCGGATCTCGTCGTCGGTCGTGCTCGTCATCGTGTTCGGTTTCTCGGTCGTGGTCGTGGTCGTGGTCGTGGTGGGCATCGTTGGGACCTCCTTCAGGGAAGAAGACGCGGATCCCCGGAAAGGACGCAGGCGAGCCCGGCCCCGATCGGCACCAGGAACAGCTCGAGCGCACCGACTGCCTCGTGCTCGAGGCGGTAGATGCGCTGCGGCATCACCGGCTCGAACGGGCCGCTGAAGACGAGCGAGAACGGAGCCCGGGGCCGCCCGTCCCGTGGGCGAGCGCGTGGGCTCCGCGAGGACGAGCTCCAGGCTGTCGGAGTCCGAGCCGGGGCGGAGCGAGAAAGTCTGGCCCACCAGGGGCTCGAAGGTCATGAGCTGGAGCTGGTCGAGCACGGGCGCAGTCTATTGATTCTCGGCAGGTGCGGGGTCTCGGCAGGTGCGGGCGCCGAGCCCCCCGCGCGTCCTCGGAGGTCGAACCTGGGTGTGCGCGGACCTCGGCAGATCTTGCCTGTGCCGCGGAAAACCTTTCCGCTTCGCCGCGACGCGACCACGGGTAGGAACGACGGAACGGCGGCATCGTAGGCCGCGGAGGGGCCGTCACCGCGGCGCCTCCCGGTGGCGGCGGCTCGACCTCCGGTTCCGGCGAACGGAGCCGCGAGCTGGCGCTGCGATTGCAACGTCGGTACGCAGAGCACCGCCTCGGCCGGATGGCCGGCCGAGCGCCGACACCCACCTCACTTCGAAGGAGCCTCCATGTCCCACCTCCGTTCCCTCCGTGATCTGTTCGTCCACGAGCTGCAGGATCTCCACAGCGCAGAGAGCCAGCTCCTCGTGGCGCTGCCCAAGATGCAGCAGGCGGCGACCGATCCCGACCTCAAGAAGGCCTTCGAGCACCACCTGGGCGAGACCAGGGACCAGCTCGAGCGCCTGGATCAGTGCTTCTCGACCCTGGCGACCACGCCGGGCGGGAAGACCTGCGAGGCGATGCAGGGCCTGATCAAGGAGGGCGAGGGCATCATCGAGGCCGACGCCGACCCGACGGTGCGGGACGCCGCGCTGATCTCGGCCGCGCAGCGGGTGGAGCACTACGAGATCGCCGCCTACGGAACGGCCAAGTACTTCGCCGACATTCTCGACTACGACGACCTCCAAGGGCTGCTGGACAAGACGCTGAAGGAGGAGTCGAACGCCGACAAGAAGCTCAACAAGATCGCCACCGGCGGCATGCTGTCGAGCGGAATCAACAAGGAGGCGATGGAGCACGGTCGCCGTCACTGAGGGCGGCCATCTGCGGCCATCTGATGAGCTGCTCCTCTTTCCTCGCCCCGGGTCGGAGGGGGGCGGCTCGTCGACCGAGGAGGAAGGCGAATGGCCAAGACCCTGTCGGAGCATCTCACCGACTATCTGAGCGACGTCTACTCGATCGAGCAGCAGGCGCTCGCGCAGATGAAGACCGCGCCCGACATCGCCGGCGAGCCCGGGATGGCCGCCGCGTTCCGCGACCACTTGGACGAGACCGAGCGGCACGCCGAGCTGGTCCGCGCGCGGCTCGAGGCGCACGGCGGCTCGCCCTCCGCGATCAAGGACGCCGTGATGAAGCTCGGCGGCAAGAGCTTCTTGGCTTTCGCGCGAGCTCAGCCCGACACGCCGGGCAAGCTGCTGACCCACGCCCACTCCTACGAGGCGTTCGAATGGGCGGCCTACGAGGTGCTCGTCCACCTCGCCGAGCGTGCGGGGGACCAGACGACGGCGGCGATGGCGCGCGACATCCGCGACGAGGAGCGGGCGATGATGGAACGGCTGGCGACTCGCTTCGACGCCGCCGCCGAGGCATCGCTGGGGGAGCGTGACGACAGCCAGATGCGGCGCGCGCTCCACGCCTATCTCGCCGACGCCCACGCCATCGAGGCGCAAGCGATCCAGCTCCTGGAGAAGGCCCCGAAGCTCGCCGGCGCCCCGGAGCTCGAGCGGATCTACCGGGAGCACCTGAACGAGAGCCGCCAGCACGCCCAGTGGATCGAGCAACGGCTCCACGAGCTCGGCGGCGACACCTCGACCGTCAAGGACGTCGCGCTGCGCGCCGCCGCCGTCAACTGGGGCCTGTTCTTCCAGGCGCTCAGCGAGACGCCGGCCAAGCTGGCGGTGTTCGCCTACGCCGTCGAGCACTTGGAGATCGCCGCTTACGAGCTGCTGCGGCGGGTGGCGATGCGCGCGGGGGACGAGCCTACGGTCGAGATCACGGAGCGGATCCTGCCCCAGGAGCGCGCGATGGCCGAACGCGTGCACGCCAGCTTCGAGCGCGCGATCGACGTCTCGTTCGCCGACGTGGCCGTTCGCTGACCCTTCGGAACCGCCATTCTTCCGCGGCATCCTGCCGGCATCGGTATCGGTTCCGGTGCCACCGGCAGGTCCCTGCCCGCCGTTCGGTCCCCCAGGGCGCAGCCGACTCCTAGACGCGGGTTGCCACCGATCGCGTCGACGTATACTCTCTCGAAGTATGCGGCGTCAACGTATAGGTGCGCTCGCGCCCGGCGCGGCGGGAGACCGGGAGGTGATCCTTGTTCAGCCCTGAGCTCAAGAAGGGAAGCATGGAGCTGCTCGTGCTCAGCCTGCTCGAGGAGGAGGACCGCCACGGCTACGACCTCGGCAAGGCGATCGAGGCGCGCTCGAGCGGACGCCTCGTCTTCCGCATCTCGTCGCTCTACCCGGTGCTGTCCCGGCTCGAAGAGCGCGAGCTGATCCGCGGCCGCTGGGTGGAGAAGGCGGGAGCCCGCCGCCGCCGCTACTACCAGCTCACGGCGAACGGGCGACGGGCGCTCGAACGCGAGCGCGCCCTGTGGCGGGAGTACGTCGACGCGGTGGGCGACGTGCTCGAGGCGCCGGCGTGAGCTCCCGGCCTTCGGACCCGGAAGTCATCGACTGGCGGTCCGTCGTGCGCTCCGGGCTCGCAGGGATCGGCCGGCGGGCGAGCAGCGAGCAGCTCGAGGAGCTCGAGTCGCTGCTCGACGCGGCGTACCAGGCGGAGCTCGACGGTGGCGCCTGCCCGGCGGAGGCGCGGCGACGGGCGCTGCGGACGTTGGGGAGCTGGGAGGAGCTCGGACGCCGGCTGCTTCCGGCGCACCCTCCCCGGGCGGACCGGGGCGGGAACGGTTCGGTCCACGGACGGCTAGGCGGGCTCCTGCACGAGCTGCGCTTCGCCGTGCGCGGGCTGCGACGCCAGCGTGCCCTGAGCCTAGTCTCGATCCTGGTGCTGGCGCTCGGCATCGGGGTCACCACCGCGGTCTACTCGGTGATCCACGCGATCCTGCTGGCGCCCCTGCCGCTCGCCGAGTCGGAGCGGCTCGGCCTGGTGAGGATCGACGCGCTCGGCCAGCGGGGCCTGCCGCGCATCTCGAGCTCCAACGTCGTCGATTTCGCGGGCGCCTCGACGCTGGCCGCGCTCGAGCTGTTCGATCCGGGCAAGGAGGCGCTCGAGATCGAGGGCGCGATGACCCTCGAGAACGCGATCTGGGTCAGCCCCGGGCTCCCCGACCTGATCGGGGCGCCGGTGATCCACGGCCGCGCCTTCCTGCCGGAGGACGCCGAGCCGCGCAACGTCCTGATCAGCCACCACCTCTTCGAGCGGCGGTTCGAAGGCGACCCGAGCTCGGTGGGCGCCACGGTGACAGTCGGCGATCGGCCGGCGCGCGTCGTCGGTGTGCTGGCGCCGGGCTTCCGCTTCCACTCGGAGCGCGGGCGCAGCGAGCGGCGCGACCTGTGGATCGCGTCGCCCCGGCCGGTCGAGCGCGGGACCGTGTTCACGCGCCAGGCGCTGGTCCGGCTCGCGCCCGGGATCTCCTTCGCGGAGGCGTCGCTCGAGCTCGACGCCATCGCCGAGCGCTCGCTCGAGCTCGACGGCGCGCGCGACGACGAGGCGGCGACCTACGAGGTCGTGCCGCTGGCCGAGCACCTGGCCGAGCCCTACCGGCGCAGCCTCGTCGCGCTGCTGGTGGCCGGCGCCTGCGTCCTCGGGTTGGTCTGCGCCAACGTCGCAGGCCTGCTGGTGGTGCGCAGCCTCTCGCGACGCGAGGAGTGGGCGCTGCGCTCGGCGCTCGGGGCGCGGCGTGGGCGGATCGTGTGGGCGGGGCTCGCCGAGGGGCTGGTGCTGTCGGTCGCCGGCGGTGCTCTGGCGGTGGCGATCGCGATGGCGGTGGTGCGCACGCTGCGCGGCGCCGAGGAGATCGCCCTGCCCCGGCTCGAGACCGCCCAAATCGACGGGCCGGTGCTGCTCTTCGCGCTCGCCGCCACCACGCTCGCGGGGCTGCTCGCTGGTGTGCTCCCGGCGCTCGTCTCGCTGCGCTCCAGCCTCGCGGTCTCCCATCGCACCGTCGGCTCGGGAGGCCGCCCCGCGCGCTGGCTGGCGGTCGCCCAGATCGCGATCGCGCTGACCCTGCTCGCCGGCGCCGGCGCCCTGCTGCGCACCGTGGTGAACCTCCAGCGTGTCGAGCTGGGTTTCGATCCGGAGGGGCTCGTCACCTTCGACTTCTCGACTCCGCGCGAGCTCTGGCAGGACCACGCGGCGCGGCTGCGTCTGGTGCGCGAGGTCAGCGAGAGGCTCGTCGCGTTGCCGGAGGTGCGCTCGGCGGGAGTCACCAACCTGGTGCCGCTCGAAGGGGGCCTCAACCTGGCGAGCTGGTCGTGGGACGAGGAGACCGAGCGCAGCTTCGGCGAGCTCACCGGCTCGTTCCACCGCGTGCTGCCCGGCTACTTCGAGACCCTCGGCGCGCCCCTCCTCGCGGGGCGCGACTTCAGCCGCTCCGACACCGAGAACGGAGCGCACGTGACGATCGTCAGCGACACCCTCGCCCGCCGCGCCTGGGGCGTCGAGCGGGCGGTGGGGCAGAGCCTCCAGGTCGAGTTCGCCACCGGCGACGGCGGCACCGAGCGCCGCAGCGTCGAGGTGATCGGCGTCGTCGCCGAGATGCGCGAGGTCGACCTGCACTCCGAGCAGCTCCCGCAGGCTTGGCTCCCGTACTGGCCGCACAGCGTCGCCCTCGACTTCGTGGTGCGCCTCGAGGAGCCGGGGGTCGACCTGCGCGCGGCGATCTCCTCGGTCCTCGCCGAGCTCGGCCCCGGGATGGTGCTCGACGACTACCGGCCGCTCGAGGAGAGCGTGCGCCGCGCCACCGCCGAGCGTCGCGTCGCGCTCGCCCTGGTCGGCGTGTTCGCCGTGATCGCGCTGGTGGTCGCGGCGCTCGGTCTCTACGGCGCGCTCGCCCATCGCGTGCGCCAGCAACGCGGCGAGATCGGCCTGCGGATCGCGCTCGGCGCCTCGCGGGGAAGCGTCGCACGAGGAGTGGTGCGTCAGGCGCTGGCGATCGTCGGCTCGGGGCTGCTGCTCGGCGGCGCGGCGGCGTTCGGGCTGCTTCGCGTCTACCGCTCGCAGCTCTACGAGGTCGAGCCCGGCGACCCGACGACGTACCTCGCAGTGATCGCGTTGCTGCTGGCGGTCGGCTGCGCGGCGGCGGCGCTCCCCGCCGCGCGCGCGACCCGGGTCGAGCCGAGCGAGGCGTTGCGCGCGGAGTGACCGGCGGCACCCGAGAGAAGGCTCGCAACCGGTCGAAAAACGGTCCTGTTGCTGCGGATCGCCTCGTGCTAGCGGCTAGCGTTCTCCCATCAGATGACGTGAGTCGACCGATTCGCCGCTCCACTGCGTGACGTACGCGAGCCGAGCGGGGCGAATCGACGTGCACCCTTGCACTGAAAAGCGTGGCCGGCAGGGGCTGAGGAGCTTCGGTTGGGCCTCGATCAAAGGAGTGGACCCGTGGGTGTGCTTCGAGGTGCCTCGCTTCGCGTGGTGGCGTTTCTCTGCTCGATCCTCCCGGCGCTGGCGCTCGCTTCCGCCGCGCACGCGATCCAGCACGAGGTCCAGATCCTGCTCGATCTGGACGACGACGCGACCACGGGTTGCACGGTGGTCACGGTCGACGGTCCGTTCGACGGTGTCGAGCAGATCCTTCTCACGACGGTCGAGACGACCTCGCCGCCGCCGGCGGGCACGGTGACCGACGTGGCGCTGCTCGACTGCGTGAACCCGGCGACGGACACGTTCGGACCTCCCGCGTCGTTCGACGGCGGCTGGCCGATCGGGGTCGATGGTGGCGTCGACAACGGATCGGGCGCGCTCGACGTGGTCGAGACCTACGCGCCGATCGCGTCACTGGCGCTGGGCAACCTCGGTCTCGTGCGAATGGGCGTGGTGGTGACCGACGAATTCGGCGGCGAGGAGGCGCTGCTGACTGTCGACGACACGCCGGAGGGCGATCCGATCGTGATCGACCTCGGGGTGGCGATCGAGATCCCGACCCTGGGCGAGTGGTCGCTGCTGTTGCTGTGCCTGCTGCTGTCGGGCGTCGCGGTGCGGGTGCTCGGCACGCGGGGCGCGGTGGCTCTGCTGCTGGTGGTGCTGGTGGGGTGGGCGGGAGTGGCGTGGGCGGCGGGGAGCCTCGACGGCCTGGTCGACGACTGGGCTCCGGGGGATCTGCTGGGCTCGGACGGGATCGTGCTGTTCGGCAAGCGAGCCGTCGACGACCTGTGCCTACGGGTCGACGTCGAGCTGCTGTTCAACACGCCGCCGGTGGCGGACCCGCAGTCGGTGACGACGGACGAGGATGTGCCGATCGCGATCACGCTGACCGGGAGCGACCCGGAGAGCGATCCGGTGACGTTCTCGATCGTGCCGGGGTCGGGTCCGTCGAACGGAACGCTGAGCGGAGCGCCGCCGAACCTGACCTACACGCCGGACCCCGACTTCAACGGGCCGGACTCGTTCGAATTCCAGGTCGAGGATCCTTCGGGGGGGACCGACACGGCGACGGTGTCGATCACGGTCGACCCGGTGCAGGATCCGCCCACCGCCAACGCGCAGTCGGTGACGACGGGCGAGGACGTGCCGGTGGTAATCACGCTGACCGGCAGCGACCTCGACGGCGACTCGTTGACGTTCGCGATCGGGACCGGGCCGGTCAACGGCTCGTTGTCGGCGATCACGCCGATCGACGCGACGTCGTCGCAGGTGACGTACACGCCGAACGGGAACTTCAACGGGGCGGACAGCTTCACCTTCACGGCCAACGACGGCACCGTCTCTTCGGCGGCGGCCACGGTCTCGATCACGGTCAACGCGGTCAACGATCCGCCGACCGCCAACTCGCAGTCGTGATGACCGACGAGGACACGCCACTGGTGATCACGCTGACGGGCGCGGACGTGGACGGCGATTCGTTGACGTTCGCGATCGCCACCGTCCCGAGCAACGGCGGCCTCAGCGCGATCACGCCGATCGACGCGACGTCGGCGCAGGTGACCTATACGCCGAACGCGAATTTCTTCGGAGCGACAGTTTCACCTTCACGGTGAACGACGGCACGGTCTCCTCGGCCGCCGCCACGGTCTCGATCACCGTCAACTCCGTGCCCGACCCGCCGGTCGCGGGCAACGACGCGTTCAGCACGGTGGGCAACGTGGAGCTGGTGGCGGCGGAGCTCGGCGACGGCTCGATGCCTTCGGGCCCGGCCTTCGTGTCGGCGGCCGGCAACGTGCTGGCGAACGACTCGGATCCGGTCGAGGGCACGCCGATCACGATCGTCGAGCTCCAGGGGGACACGGCGGCGCCGTTCACGGGCACGACCTCGGCAGGCGGCACCGTGACGCTTCTCGCCGACGGCCGCTTCGTCTACACCCCGGAGGCCGGCGACGGCACCTCGAGCGATCCGTTCAGCAGCCTGTCGGACCCCGGCACCATGAACGACGCCGAGGACGTGTCGACGACCGGGGAGTCGATCCTGGTGTTCCTGGGAGACGGGACCGCCGACAACCAGGACCAGGGGATCACGCTCGAGGCGAACCAGAAGCTGTTCGGCCACTCTACGGCGACGCTGCTGCTTGGCGGGATCACGGTGCAGACGCCGAGCCCGGGCGCGCGCCCCAAGATCGACAACGTGAACGTGGCAGGCGACGGGGTGACGATCACCGATGCCACCGGGGTCGAGGTCGCTGGCCTCGACATCTCGGGCACCGACAACGCGGTGCAGATCCGCTCGACGATCGCCGGCACCTTCACCGCCAGCATCCACGACAACACGATCTCGGGCGCGGGCAGCCACGGCATCGACGCTCGGACCACGGCCGGCGAGCTGCGCCTCGTGCTCGACGCCAACACCGGGATCGCGGCCGGCGGCAGCGGGGTTCTGCTCGACAGCACAGGCGGCGGTGCGCTGTTCGTCACCAGCTTCGGCGGCAACGGCGTCGACGGCGCGACCGCGGCCGACGGCCTGTTCGCCAACGGCGTGACTTTCGACGCCGATCCCGGCACGCCGGGCTTCGAGGAGGTGGTGGCGGGAGACGGGCTGAAGCTGACCGGCGTCAAGGGCAACCTCCACTTTACCCAGCTCGACGTGTTCAACACCGGGGGCGTCGCGATCCAGGCGGTGGCCGATACCTCGGGTGGCACCGGCTTCGAGCTGTCGGTGGCGGACGGCCAGGTGGAGTCGACCGGCGACAGTCACGGAATCCTGCTGACCGATGTCGGGATCGACCCGACCGACGACTTCGTGCTGAACCGCATCGTCTCCTCCGGCTCCACCCGGGGCGTGGAGTTGCTGCGCGTGCTCGGCGGCGACGTCTCGATCGTCGACGCGGGGGCGGCCAGCAGCCTCTCGAGCACCGGCGAGGCGATCCGGGTCGAGGGCGGCACCTCGGCGGTCACCTTCTCGGGGGTGAGCGCGACGCGGACCACCGGGGGCGGGGCGGCGATCTTCGGTTTGAACCACGACGGCTCGTTCGCGATGACGATGGGCACCATCACCCACTCGGGTGGCCGGGCGATCGACTTCGACAACATGGACGGCGGCTCGGACTTCACCGGAACCACCGTCTCGACCACCAACCACCACGGCAAGCGGCTGGTCAACAGCGCGGGCACCCACAGCTTCCCGGCCGTCGTGATCACCACCGCGCCGCCGGCCGGCGTCGACGCCCTGCACCTCGAGGACAACGCCGGCACGACGAACGTCGGGGGCCTCAGCGTGACACCAGCGGCTCACGTGGTCTGTTCGCGGGCAACGCCGGAACGCTGAACCTGACTGGCGCGACGAACCAGATCACCACCACCGGTCACTCGGCAGTCGAGATGTCGAACACGGCGATCGGCGGCTCGGGGGTTACCTTCGCGTCGATCAGCGCCAGCAACACCGGCACCAACGAGGGCGTCGACCTCGACAACGTCGCCGGGGCGACCTTCCAGGTGACCGGGACCGTGACCGTGAACACCACCGGCGGCACAGCCGCGGGCATCGACGTGGCGACGTCGTCGGCGCCGGTCACGATCAACGCGGTCGACGTCGACACGACCGCGGGCGCCGGCATCGTGCTGACCAACAACACCGGGACGGTGACGATCAGCGTTGGCGACGTGAACGCGGCGGCGGGCGTGGCCTTCGACGTCAACGGTGGGACGGCCAACGTCTCCACGGCGGCACGATTCGCAACACCGTCGACAACGCGGTCGAGATCACCGGGCGGGCGACAGCCGGCCGCACGGTGACGCTGTCGGGCAACATAACCCACGACAACGGCGCCGGCGGGGCGACCAATCACATCGGCATCGAGATCACCGGCAACTCGGCGGGCAGCACGGTGCTCAGCGGCGCCAGCAAGGTGATCAAGTCTGGCACCCAGAACGGCGTCCAACTGGTCAACAACACCGGCCACACGATCAGCTGACGAACGGCGGTCTCGACGTCGACACCACCTCCGGCATCGGCTTCAATGCCACCGGCGGCGGCACGGTGGAGGTGAGGGCGTTTATCTGCTCCTCGAGTGGCGCCGGCCACGGTAACACGGCGGCGGAAGGGACCCGTGCGTCGAGCGAAAGCGGGCAGCTCCCCTTCCATCGGGATCCAGAGCCGGGGGCTGAGCCGGAACGATTTACGAGCCCTCCGGCTGGTCGGACTCGACCGCAGACCCGTCGAGCGCCTGAGAGCCGAGCGCGACCCGACGGAGCCGCTGGGCGAGCGAGTCGCGGAAGCTCTCCAGCTCGGAGACGCTCAGCTCCTCGAGCATGTCGGGCAGGGGCTCGAGCGGAAAGCGTGCGAGCAGCCAGGCGAGGACCCCAGGGTCGATGCCGGCGTCCTTGGCGAGGGCCAGAGAGAGGTCCTGCTCGGGGGGATGGCCGGCCCGGTCGAGGAAGTAGAGGACGACCAGGTCTCGGGGCTCGGAGCGCGACAACACGCACGTCAACTTGTTGGCGCGCAGGTCGGTCAGAGACTCGACGGTGATCCCCTCGACCGGGGGCGGCGGCGGCTCCAGGTCGGGGAGCGGCTCGTGGACGACGTCCAGCTCGGTGATTCGGCCGTCTGCGTCCAGGCGAGCGCGGACGAGCCGACCGGTGTCCCGCACGACCGTCGCCGAGACGCCGGAAGCGCCAGCGACCTCCTCCAGCAGGCCGACGAGCGCCCGCATGTCTTCCGCGTCGTGAACGAACAGATCGACGTCCCCCGTCGTCCGGTGAGCGAGATAGACACCGGCGAGGGCGGCGCCTCCGCCGAGATGGCAGGGGATCCTCTGCTGGCACTGCCGCACGAAGCGGAGGATCGTCTCGGAGACGACCCGGCGGTCGAAGGAGCTACGCACGGGCCGCTCGAGTCGATCCGGCCGATCGGGCAGCGGCCGGCGGCCACTCGGACGTAGGGAGGCCCAGCAGCCACGCCCACATCGCTCTCGAGCGTCCCAGGTGGCGGACGAGTCTCGGCCACTCGCTCCCGATCTGGTCGGCAGTGACGAACATCCAGACATCGCGGGTGTTGGCTTCCCGGAGCAGAGCCCCCATCCAGTAGGCGCGCTCGTCGGGATCCTCGGAACGGAGGTGGCGGCGCAGGTCGCCCACGGTCGCTCCCGTCCACCACAGGAAGTAGGGGCGGGTCGAGTCGTCGGCGAGATCGGCCGACGTGGGCGGCAGCGGAAGCGGGGCGGACATCGCGCGTAGATTGTAGAGGGACCGGCCCCTCGACGACGATCTCGCGGCTGCCGGAGCGGGTCCGTGCGCGGGATCGCGACGCTGGCGCCGGGCGCTTGCTCCTCGATCGGCGTAATGCAGGCGCCCATTGTATATGACAGAAACATCGACTAATCTTGCAGGTGAAATGCAGCTCCTCGTCGAAAGCCTCCCCTCCGCACCGGCTGTGCTCTCCAAGGCGCTGGAGCGCGCCGCCGAGCTCCTCGGCTTCACCGACCGCGAGATCGCGGGCGTGCTCGGCGTGAGCCCGTCGTCGGTCTCGCGGCTGTTCCACGGCACCCGCACGATCGACCCGCAGAGCAAGGAGGGCGAGCTGGCGCTCCTGCTCCTGCGCGTCTTCCGCAGCCTCGACGGTCTGCTCGGCGGGGACGGCGAACAGAGTCGACGATGGCTGCGCGCCCACAACCACCACCTGGCCGGCGTGCCCGCCGACCTGCTGCAGACCGCCCACGGACTGGTCCGTGTCGCCGACTACCTGGACGCTCTCCGCGGTCACGGCTGAGCTCAGAACGCTGCAGGGTCGCCCCTGGCGGGTGGTCGAGGCGCAGCACGTGGTGTCGACCCGCAAGCTGGTCGACACCGCCGCGGAGCAGGCTCTGCTCGAGGAGCTGCTCGAGCGCGCGAAGCCGCCGCTGCCGCCGGAGCCCGAGGCCGTGCGGGCGCCGCGTCGCGCGCGCGCGACGCGCCTGCACTATCTCCTGGTCACGCCGTTTCGCTATCCGCCGCTCCGCCACGGCTCGCGCTTCGGCACCCGCGCCGAGCGCGGCATCTGGTACGGGGCCGACGCGCTGCCGACGGCGCTCGCCGAGGTCGCCTACTACCGGCTGGTGTTCCTGGAGGGCACCGAGGCCGACCTCGAGCCGATCCTGGTCGACCTCTCCGCGTTCCGCGTGCGCGTGCGCACGCGGGCCGGCGTCGACCTGCGACGGCCGCCATTCTCCGCGCACGAGGCCGAGGTCTCCTCACCGGTTTCCTATGCGGCGTCGCAGGCGCTGGGGCGGGTGCTGCGCGAGGCCGGCGTCGAAGCCTTCCGCTATCGTTCGGCGCGCGATGTGGGCGGCGGTGCGAACATCGCGCTGTTCACGCCCGCCGCCTTCGCCGCCCGCGAGCCCGAGCCGCCCGAGACCTGGTACTGCGTGGCGACCCGCGCGGCGGTCGAGCTCACGCGCCGCGCGCTGAGCCGTCCGAACGTGGCGAAGGGGTCGACGTACCGGTTCCCCCGCGAGGTCTTCGAGGTCGAGGGCGCCCTCCCGACCCCCGCCGTCTGAGCCCGTCGAGCGCGCGGCGTCGCCTCCGTCCGGCGGGCGAAGGGCAGCCGCGCTCCATGGAAGTCCTGTCCTCGCGGTGTAAGAAAAGCCAGGAGCCCGGCGGTTGGTTGCTCCTCGCGCGCGGGGATCGAGCCTCGGGCCGGCGTGGGTCGCGGCTTCGAGCATGTCCTGATCCCACCTTTCCGGGTTTTCTCCGTATACGGAACGCTCAGCGAGCGCTTGGCCAGAGGTCGCCGGCCGTGACCGCACCGGTCTCGAGGTGGATGTCGAGGACGCGGCCGGCGAGCGTGCGCCGACCGGACGCCGCGACGACCTCGTCGGGGACCAGCGCGGGAGCGGCATCGAGGATCGCCAGCTCGGCGCGCAGGGGAGCCGCTGCGTCCGGAGACGCGTGCCACCATCTCCTCGAGTATCTCCTCGAGCTGAGCGCGGTAGCGGGCGAGGAAGCCGGTCAGCGCTCCTTCGATCGCGTCACTCGAGACCACTCTCGCCTGGGGGAACTCCGCGCGGAGGACCGGGTTGCCGCCGACGTAGTCGAGATGCCAGTGGGTGTTGACGACGAAGCGGACGCCGGCTCCGGCGGTGCGGGCGCAGTCGACGACGCGCTGGGTGTGCTCTCGGTGGCGCCCGGTGTCGACCACCACCAGACCGTCGGCGCCGCGGAGCACCACGGTGTTGCCGTCCGGTTGCGTGCCGGCGACGAACGAGCCTGGGATCAGCTCGACCCCCGCCGCGATCTCGCTGGCCGCGAGCGGCGGGCCGGCGAGGACGGCGTAGAGGCCCAGCAGCAATCCCAGAGAGCGGGGAGGGCAGAGATAGCCGCGCAGGGGCGCCGACGAGCCTCGAGTCATTCGACGTCTCCACGACGGTTCGTCGGCATGAGATACGGGCTGACCGGCGTTTGGGTTCAGGGACCCTCGAGTCGCGATCGGGGCTCCGATCCGGCTGGAAGTCGCTGCAGCGCCACCAGAGCTGCGGACCCCTCTTAGCAAGCTGGCGCCGAACTGTCTCGGGGCGGCCGAAACGCACGTAAGCTGGGGACCTCGAGAGGAAGAGACATCCCGGTGCGAGCCACGGCGGCGCGCTGCCTGCGGCTTCAGCCAGTGTTTGACCGGAGGGCGGCACTCTGGGCGCTGATCTCGAGGCTTCGAGCGACCCCACCCGGTGGATGGGCGGAGATGCGAGAACACCCCCAGGATCGAGCCGGAGCTCGCCCGCCGAGCGGCGGGCGAGTCGTCGCGGCGCTCTTCGCCACCGGGCTTCTCGCCATCCGATTTCTCGCCATCGGACTTCTCTTTGCGCCGTCGGCGTCGAGCGCGCAGAGCCTCGGGCCGGCGAGCGGCTCCCAGGAGCCGGGAGCGGAGGCAGAGGAGGACGGCCGGTCGCGACCCTCGCGCTACCCCGGCTTCACCTTCAACGGATTCGGAACCCTCGGTCTCACACGCTCGAACGAGCGCGGGGCGGACTTCGTGGCGAACTCGCTGCGCCCTCAGGGTCCCGGCCGCAGCGACGAGTGGAGCCCCGACGTCGACAGCCGCCTCGGCCTCCAGCTCAGCGCCGATCTGATGCCGAAGCTCACCGCCGTCGTCCAGGTGGTGGTAGAGCAGACGCACGACGACGACTACGAGCCGACGATCGAGTGGGCCAATCTGAAGTTCTCTATCACCGAGGACCTCGGTGTTCGGATCGGCAGGACGGCGCTGCCCACCTTCCTGGTGGCCGATCACCGCAAGGTCGGTTTCGCCAACCCCTGGGTGCGGCCGCCGATCGAGCTCTACGGGCTGGTTCCGGTATTCAACAGCGACGGCCTCGACCTCAGCTACCGCCATCGCCTCGGCGGCGGCTGGGGGCATACGATCCAGGCGATCGCCGGCTTCTCCAACGCCGATCTGCCGGGAGGGAGCAGGGCCGAGATCCGCGATCTCTATGGTCTCTTCGACACCTTCGAGCGGAGTGCGCTCACCCTTCGGACCGCGCTGGCCACCGGCAGGGTGACGATCGACTTCTCCCAGCCGCTGTTCGACCTCTTTCGCGCTTTCGGTCCCGAGGGAGTGGCCATCGCCGACCGCTTCGACGTCGATGATCAGCGCATCGACTTCGCGTCGGTCGGCGTCGGCTACGACCCCGGGGAGTGGTTCGTCACCGCCGAGGGCGGCCAGATCCGGGGGAGTTCTCTGGTCGCCGACCGCACGTCCGGCTACGTCACCGGGGGGCGCCGGATGGGCGATCTCACCGTTCACGTCACCTACTCGGAGGCCGTGAGGAACGGCTCGATCCCGCGCTCGGGACTCACCCTGTCGACACTGCCGCCCGAGCTCGTGCCGCCGGCTTCGGCGCTCAACGCCGCCCTCGACGAGGTCCTCACCTCGATCGTGGAGCAGCGGACGGTCTCGCTCGGCCTGCGCTGGGACTTTCGGCCGGACGTCGCGCTCAAGCTCCAGCTGGATCGGATCGAAGCCGGCCCGGAGTCGTATGGCCCCTTCGTCAACCGCGATCCGGGATTCGAGGCCGGCGCCGACGCCACCTTGATCACGCTCAACTGCGACTTCGTCTTCTGAATGGGACGTCGGGCTCCGAGCATGGGTTGCAAGCGCGTGGATCGCAGCGAGGATTCGAGCCGGTGGGGTTGGTTGCGCCCGCGTCTCGCGCTCGCCCTGCTCCTGCTGGCCGGCGCCGCCAGTGCCAACGACATCAACAGCAGCGAAGTGGTCGTCGTGGTGGCGGCAGCGAGCCCCCTCGAAAGCCTGTCGCAGGCGGCGCTCAGCGACGTCTTCCTGGGCCGGACCAGTCGCCTTCCGGATGGTCGACCGGCGGTGGCCCTCGATCTCAGGGAGGGTTCCTCGGCTCGCGCCGAGTTCTACGAGACGTACCTCGGACGCTCGGCCGCCCAGATCAAGGCGCACTGGTCGAAGATCATCTTCACCGGCAGAGGAAGCCCCCCGCGAGAAGTCGCCAACGGGCTCGAGATGCGCCGGCTGGTGGCCCAGGACCCCGGCGCCATCGGCTATCTGGAGCTTTCGTTGGTCGACGACAGCGTCAAGAAGGTCCGGATCGAATGAACGGCAGCCGATGAGAGGTTCGGCGCGACGAGCACGGCGGTGGCCGTCGCTGAGGGCGCTCCGGCGCCGGATCGACCGGACGACCCACGCCCGGCTCGGTCGCTTGACGAGCCCGCTGGTGATGTTCCCTCTGCTGGGCCTGCTGCTGCTGGGCCTGGTGTGGTCCGCCACCTCGAGCCTGGTGCGGAGCGAACGCACCAACGCCGAGGAGGTGGCGTCGACCCTCACCCGCGAGTTGCTCGAGACCTACGAGGCGCAGGTGCTGCGGGCGCTGCGCGAGATCGACCAGACCCTCAAGCTGATCCAGTACGAGCACGAGCAGGGAGACGGGGTGTCGCTGGTCAAGCTCGACTCACGAGGTCTGCTTCCTCCCGGCCTGGTCTTCGAGGTCAGTCTCTTCGATCGACATGGCGTTCTGATCGAGAGCACCGGGCCCGCCGGCAACGGCGTCGACGCCGCCAGCGTGGAGGTCGAGGCTCTGAGGTCCGAAGAAGGCACCGCGGTCGGGCCACCGGCCATCGATCGCTCGACTGGCGAGTGGACCCTGAGCTTCAGCCGTCCGCTGCGCGACGCGGACGGCGAGCTCGCCGGAGCGGCGATCGTCGTGGTCGAATCCGCCTTCTTCGTCAGCAGCTACGAGCCGGAGGCGCTGGGCAGCCGGGGAGCCCTCGTCGTCCTGGGGACCGACGGGGTGGTGCGGGCTCTGCGGGTCGGCGACCGGACGACCGCCGGGCTGGGGATCGACGCTCTCGCGGCTCTCGACGAGGATGGTCGCGTCGTGCGAGGGCGAAGCCCCTGGGACGGCGAGCAGCGTTTCATGGCCGCCCGCGTCCTCTACGCGTTTCCCCTGGCGGTCGCGGTGGGGATCTCGGTCGAGGAGGCCCTCGCTCCCGCGGCGCGGCAGGCCGCCGTCTACTGGACCCGCGCCGCCGCCGGCTCGCTGCTCCTGATCGCCATCCTGACCTGGCTGGGGAGGATGAGCTGGCAGCTCCAGCGAATTCGCCACCGCGAGTACGAGGCCAAGGTCGCCCACCTGGAGCGCGTCGAGTATCTCGCCCATCACGATGCGCTGACGGATCTCCCCAACCGGTCTCTCTTCAGCCGGCTGCTCGAGCGCTCGATTCGGCTCTCGTCCCGTCGCGGGAGCAAGCTCGCGGTGATGTTCATCGATCTCGACCGGTTCAAGGAGATCAACGACACACTCGGTCACGAGGCCGGGGACGAGCTGCTGCGGAAGGTCGCGCGACGGCTGAGAGGCTGCTTGCGCGAGAGCGACACGGTCGCGCGCCTGGGCGGCGACGAGTTCGTGGTGCTGCTGCCGGAGCTCAGCGGGACGGAGGCCGCCGGGATCGTGGCGGACACCATCCTCGACCAGCTCGCGATGCCTTTCGTCCTGCTCGGCCAGGAGCTCCGCATCACGGGGAGCCTCGGCATCAGCGTCTTCCCCGACCACGGCGCCGACGAGCAGACGCTGACCAAAAACGCCGACATCGCCATGTACCAGGCGAAGCAAGAGGGCAGAAACAGCTACCGGTTCTACTCCGAGGAGATCAACACCCACTCGCTCGAGCGGCTCGCTCTCGAGTCCCGGCTCCGGCATGCGATGGAGAGCGGCGAGTTCGAGCTCCACTATCAGGCCAAGCGAGATGCTCGGAGCGGTCGCATTACGGGCGTCGAGGCGCTCCTGCGTTGGGAGCACCCCGAGCTCGCGACCGTCACTCCGGCGCGGTTCCTGGCGGTGGCGGAGGAGACCGGTCTGATCGTCGCGATCGGACGCTGGACACTGCAGAAGGCGTGCCGGCAGAACGTGGCCTGGCAGCGGGAGGGTCTGCCGCGCCTGCGCATGGCGGTCAACGTGACCGCTCCTCAGTTCTTCGACGAGGGTCTCGTGCGCGAGGTCAGCAGCGCGCTCGACGGCTCGGGGATGGATGCCGATCTCCTCGAGCTCGAGATCAGCGAGAGACTGCTGCTGGGCGATCTCTCGTCGGCGGCGAAGGTGCTGAACGAGCTCGCCGGACTGGGCGTTCGTCTCGTCCTCGACCAGTTCGGGGTCGGCTACTCCTCCCTGGCGGGGCTCGAAGACTTCCCGCTGAGCTCGATCAAGATCGACCGCTCCTTCGTGCGACACCCTCCCGAGGCGTCGGCCGGGCTGACCGACGCGGTCGTCGCGGTCGGCCGGGCCCTGAGCCTCGTCGTCGTCGGCCAGGGGGTGGAGACCGACGAGCAGGCGGTGTTTCTCCGTGAGCACGGTTGTGACGAGCTGCAGGGTTTCCACGTGCACTGGCCGATGGCGGCGGATCGGATGGCGGATCTGCTGCGTGACGAGCC
Organism: Thermoanaerobaculia bacterium; assembly: GCA_035546295.1. Classification (GTDB taxonomy): domain Bacteria; phylum Acidobacteriota; class Thermoanaerobaculia; order Multivoradales; family Multivoraceae; genus DATKBT01. The sequence goes on from DATKBT010000164.1 coordinate 19,113, forward strand.
CTTGCGCGGTCCTCGCTATGGGCCGACGCTCGACCCTCTCGTGGGTAGCGGGCGCTCGAGCCGCTGACCAGACGCCGTCGGCACTCGCCTCAGGCGGCGCCGGAGGACGCCTGCGGCGGGCTCGGCCCAGGCGCGGCCGCGATCTCGGCGGCGGCCTCGAGCTGGAGCGGAGTCGCGGCATCCTCCGCCGAGGCCCGGCCGGCGGCGATCCAGCCGAAGCGCGTGAGCAGCGAGCCGGCGAGCGCCGCGATCGCGGCCTCGGACCGGCGGCCGAGCAGGCGCAGCCCGAGCGCCACCGGGCCCGCGAGCAGGCCGCCGGTCCGCACCACCCCGCCGCTCGTTCCGTGGCGCAGCGGTCGGGTGGCCGGCCGGCGGTCGCTCTCGTGGTAGACGCCGACCGCGGTCTCGACGGCGGCGGCGGAGAGGCCGAGCCAGTGCAGCGAGCGTTGCCGGTGGCCGAGCAGCTCGAGGATGGCGACCGCCGAGGCCAGCCCCGAGGCGGTGAAGTGGACGGGCAGCACGCGCACGTTGCGGTTCCACACCGGGATCGCGGTGGCGCCGATCAGCACCCCGGTGTAGCTGCTCATCACCGTGCCGGTCGCGGCCGCCAGCACCCCGGCGGCGTCGCGCAGGACGCGCACCGGCCGGTGGTGTCCGAAGCGCTCCTCGGCTAGCGACGCGAACGCGTGCGCTGCCGACGAGGTCGAGAACGCGACCAGGGTCCACGCTCCGACCGACATCGGGCTCTGCGGCTTGAAGATGCGCAGCATGTTGAGGAAGCGCTCCGGGCGGCCGAGATCGCTGATCAGGAGCGCTGGCGCCGCCGCGCCTCCGACCGCCGCCAGCCAGCGCGCGTCGTGCGCCAGCCGGGGATCGCCGCCGGCGAGGTCGGCGGCCGCCGCGACCACGGCGCCGGCGCCCGCCGCGCCGCCGACGAAGAAGTAGGCGGGCACCTCCCAGGTCCAGACCGGCCTCTTGAGCAGGGGCATCCCGTAGTAGCCGGACTCGGCGTCGGCGCGCGGGAAGGGCGCGCCGGGGGGGCGCACGCCGGCGGTCTCGGCGGTGAGGCCGCTCTGCGCGCGCGCGCGGATCTCGTCCAGGCGCTGCTCTCGCCGCGCCGCGGTGGTCAAGGCCTCTCCTCGCCCAGGAAGGCGGCGATCGAGACCGCGAGCAGCCCGGCCGCGGCGGCGAGGGCCGAGGTCCACGCCGCCCGCAGGTGGACGGTCGGCACCTCGGGGTCGGCGGGGAGATTGTAGGCGCGGGGGTCGCCGCGCACGATGAACATCGCGTGGACGCCGCCGACGCTGCTCTCGCGTGGATCCCACAGCGTCGCGTCGTCCATGCCCAGCGCGTGCAGGTAGGCGATCCGCTCCTGCGCGCGGCGGCGCAGGTCCTCGAGCTCGCCGAAGAGGATCGACTCCGTGGGGCAGACCGACGCGCAGGCGGGCTCGAGGCCGCCGCGCTGGCGGTCGTAGCAGAACGTGCACTTGAACGCTCGGCCGTCGTCCGGGCGCTGGTCGACGACACCGAAGGGGCAGGCGACGACGCAGTAGCCGCAGCCGTTGCAGACGTCAGGCTGCACCAGGACTCCGCCCAGCTCGGTGCGCACGATGGCGCCGGTCGGGCAGGCCTCGAGGCAGCCCGCGACCTCGCAGTGCTTGCACACGTCCGACGAGAACTGCCAGGACAGCAGGTCGGGATCGTTGCCGCCGCAGCCGATCTCGGGCTCGTGCTCGACGAACTTCACGTGACGCCAGGTCGAGGCGCCGAGAGAGCAGGTGTTGTCGTAGGAAAGGCCGCTGAACGAGAAGCCGTCGTCGGGGACCTGGTTCCACTCCTTGCACGCCACCTCGCACGCCTTGCATCCGATGCACAGCGTCGAGTCGGTCAGGAAGCCGGTCGTCGTCACGTGCACGCTCCCTGGTTCGATCTGCTCTGGCGGCGTCCCGCCTCGACTCGACAGAGCAGGCCCTTGGCTTCCATGATGCGCACGTTGGGCTCCTCCGACATCGCCACCAGGTCGTTGACCACGTCGCCGCGGACCAGCCCGCGCCGGCCCCAATGGTAGGGGAGGCCGACCTGGTGGATGCGCCGTCCGTCGAGCTCGAGCGGGCGGATGCGGGCGGTGACCAGGGCCCGGGCCGCGATGCTCCCACGCGGCGTGGTGATCGTGGCCCAGCCTCCGTGCTCGACCCCGATCTCGGCTGCGAGCTCCGGCGACAGCTCGCAGAACAGCTCGGGCTGGAGCTCGGCCAGGTGCGGGAGGTGCCGGCTCATGCCGCCGGCGGTGTGGTGCTCGGTCAGGCGGTAAGTGGTGAGGACGTAGGGGAACGCCGGATCGCCGCAGGTCGCGTAGCGGTTGTCGGGACGCTCGAGGTCATCGGCGGCGGGGTTGCTCTGGCGGCCGTAGACCGGGTTGCGCAGCGGGCTCTCGAGCGGCTCGTAGTGGGTGGGCAGCGGCCCGTCCTCGAGACCCGAGGGCACCCACAGCCAGCCGACGCCGTCCGGGTGCATGATGAAGGGCCGCCGGCCGTCGAGCGCGTCGTCCCCTCGGGCGCCTGGAGCCGGCCGGTAGCCGGGCGCTTTGTCGATGGTGAAGTCCGGCACGTCGAGCCCCGTCCATTCGCCGGACGCCTCGTCCCACCAGACCAGCTTCTTGCGCTCGCTCCAGGGTTGGCCATCCGGACGCGCCGAGCAGCGGTTGTAGAGGATGCGGCGGTCGGCCGGCCAGGAGAACCCCCAGCCATGTCCGAGGGCGTCGCGCGGCTCACGCTGGCGCGCCCGGTTCTCCCCCGGCGCGGGAAGGACCCCGGAGTAGATCCAGCAGCCGCAGGCGGTCGAGCCGTCGGCGCACAGCTCCCCGAAGCCCGGCACGAGCTCGCCGCTCACGACCTGGAAGCCGTTGATCTCGCGGAGCACGGCCTCGACCTCGGGCTCGTCGTGGGGGCCGTGGGTGGGGTAGCCCCAGGTCAGCGCCCGCAGGGGCCGGTGACGCCGGGCGTCGCTGGCAGCGGCGCGCTCGCACAGGCGGCGACCGAGGTGGTAGATGAACGAAGTCTCGCTGCGGCAGTCCCCGGGCGGCTCGACCGCCTTCTCGTGCCACTGCAGCAGTCGCTGGGTGTTGGTGAAGGTGCCGTCCTTCTCGGCGTGGCCGGCGGCGGGGAAGAAGAAGACCTCGGTGGCGATGTCGGCGGTCGACAGCTCGCCGCGCTCGACCTCGGGGGAGTCGTACCAGAAGCTGGCGGTCTCGGTTTCGACCAGGTCGCGCACCACCAGCCATTTCAGGTTCGCCAGCGCGCGCCGCTCCAGACGGCTGTTGGGGGCTCCGACCGCCGGGTTCTGACCGATGACGAAGAGCCCCTCGAGCGCCCCGTCGGCCATCTCCAGCCAGTAGCCCTGGTGCGAGTGGTCGCCGTCGACCCGGGGCAGCAGGTCGAAGCCGAAGTCGTTGTCGCCGGTGGCCGCGTCGCCGTAGTAGGCCTTGAGCAGGCTGACCACGTAGCGATCGAGATTGTGCCACCAGCCGCGCTCGCTCCGATGCTTCTCGAGGTAGGTCTCGAGGCTGTCCGAGTCGGCCTCGAAGAACGGCATCGCCAGGTAGCCGGGGAGGATGTCGTAGAGGGTGGGGATGTCGGTCGAGCCCTGGATCGAAGCGTGGCCGCGCAGGGCGAGCACGCCGCCGCCCGGCCTTCCGACGTTGCCGAGCAGGAGCTGGAGGATGGCGGCGGCGCGGATGATCTGGACACCGGTCGAATGCTGCGTCCAGCCGACCGCGTAGCAGATGGCGCCGGTGCGCTCCGGTCCGGAGGCGTCGAGGAAGACGTCGGCGATCTCGACGAAGCGGTCGCGCGGCACCCCGCAGACGCGCTCCACCAACTCCGGCGTGTAGCGCGCGAAGTGGCGGCGCAGGACCTGGAAGACGCAGCGGGGATGCTCGAGGCTCTCGTCGCGCTCGGCCTCGTCGAGCGGCTGGGCTTCGCCGCCGCGGTCCTTTCCGTGCCCGCCGGACTCTGCCTCGTGTCCGGCCGCCTCGCCGCCACCGCCACCATCGTTCCCGGCGCCATCGCGCTCGGAGAGGCGCGAGCCGCGGTAGGTCCAGCTCGCCGGTGAGTAGCTGCCGGTCTCCTCGTCCCACCCCGAGAACAGGCCGTCGAGCTCGTCGGGGAGGGCGAGGTCGTCGCGCAGCAGGATCGGCGCGTTCGTGTAGTGGGTCACGTACTCGCGGAAGAAGCGACCGGTCTCGATCGCGCGGTGGATCAGTGCGCCGAGGAACACGATGTCGCTGCCGGCGCGCAGCGGCAGCCAGTGATCGGCCATCGCCGAGGTGCGGGTGAAGCGCGGGTCGACGTGGATCACCTTCGCCCCCCGCTCGCGCGCCTCCATCACCCACTGGAAGCCGACCGGGTGGTTCTCGGCCATCGAGGATCCCATGATCAGGATGGCGTCGGCGTTGGCGAGATCCTGCTGGGCGGTGGTCGCGCCCCCCCGGCCGAACGAGGTGCCCAGACCGGGCACCGTGGAGCTATGTCATATGCGGGCCTGGTTCGACACCCTGGTCATGCCCAGACCCGCCGTGAACAGCTTCTTGATGAGGTAGTTCTCCTCGTTGTCGAGGGTGGCGCCGCCGAGGTGGGCGATGCCCCGGCACTGCATCAGGCTGCGCCCGTCGCGTTCCTCCTCGAACGTCCGCTCGCGGCTTTCCCAGATGCGATCGGCGAGCCGGTCCATCGCGGTCTCGAGGTCGATCGACTCCCAGTGGTCGGAGTAGGGGGCGCGGACCTTGACCCGGTGCTCGCGCCCCTCGTGGGTCAAGAGCTGGTGGCTGGCGGCGCCCTTCGGGCAGAGCTTCCCGCGCGAGATCGGCGACTCGGGATCGCCCTCGATCGCCACCAGCTCGCCGTCGCGGTGGAAGATGCGTTGCCCGCAGCCGACGCCGCAGTAGGGGCAGACCGAATGCGCGACGGAGCAGCCCTCCGTGCGCGGTCGCAGGGACCCGGTGCGCGCGCTCATCGCCGCCGGGCCGGTGCCATCGTCCCGGTCGAGGAGCTGGCGGATCAGCGGCCAGCTCCGGAGCAGGCCGCTCAAGTCGGGCCTCCCGGCCGTCCGATCGACGGGGTCGCTCGGCATCGCATGCGCTCCATGACCCTCTCTTCGGTTCGCTTCGGGGCTTGCCCGCCGTGCTCTCCGGCTCCGGATGCTGGGTCCCGGGGGGACGACGTGTCCCCGCGTCCGATCGTAACGCTCTTCCGTTGGGCGGAAGCGCGGAGCCGACGGATCCGGAGGGTCTGCCGGTGACGGCGCGCCGCGTGGGTACGTGAAAATCTCGTGGTGGCCACATAATCCCCTCCCATGGAATGGCTCACCGACCCCGACATCTGGATCGCGCTGGTCACCCTCACGTCGCTCGAGGTGGTCCTCGGGATCGACAACATCATCTTCATCTCGATCCTGGCGGGCAAGCTGCCGCCGGCGCAGCAGCCGCGCGCCCGGCGGATTGGGCTGGGCGCGGCGATGCTCATTCGCATCCTGCTGCTGTTCTCGCTCGCCTGGGTGATCCGGTTGACGGCGCCGCTGTTCACCGTGCTCGGGGAGGAGATCTCGGGCCGCGACCTGATCCTGATCGGGGGCGGCCTGTTCCTGCTCGCCAAGAGCACCTATGAGATCCACGACAAGCTGGAGGGGGAGCACGGCCACTCGTCGAAGCGCGTCGCCGCGAAGTTCGGCGCGGTGATCGTCCAGATCATGCTGCTCGACGCGGTTTTCTCGCTCGACTCGGTGATCACGGCGGTCGGTATGGTCGACGAGTTCGGCGTGATGATCGCGGCGGTGGTGATCGCGGTGGGCGTCATGATGATCGCCGCCGGACCGATCTCGAGATTCGTCGAGAACCGGCCGACAGTGAAGATCCTGGCCCTCTCCTTCCTGCTCCTGATCGGCATGTCGCTGGTCGCCGAGGGGCTCGACCAGCACATCCCGAAGGGCTACCTCTACTTCGCGATGGGCTTCTCGATCTTCGTCGAGATGCTCAACCTGAAGATGCGCGGCAAGCAGCCCGAGAAGCCGGTCGAGCTGCACCAACGCTACGCGTCCGAGGACGAGACCGAAACCACCTGAGCCAGCGCGCGGCGGAGGGGCTCGGCCCGTCGCTCGATCTCCTGCCGGTCGCGCGGATGCGGGAGCCCACGCTCGCCGGCGATGCGCAGAGCATCGAGGTGGCCGGCGAGCGTCGCCCGCCGCTCGGGAGACTCGGTGCGCTCCGCAACGGCGCCGAGGAGATCGAGCATCGCGAGGAGGACCATCGTGTGCGAGGCGCCGGCCGCGCGCAGCGGATCGAGACTGCACGAGAGGTAATCGTCGAAGCTCGGCTCCCGCATCAGCAGCCGGGGTCTCCCTTCCCGGTCGCAGTGCACCTGCGGGGGCGGCGGCAGCGGGGCGACCGCGCACAGGGCGGCGGCGAGTCGGCGGATGCAGGCGACCGCCGTGATCGGATCGTTGATGCCGGGAGACAGAGCGCGCAGCGCGATCTCCACGAGCTGCTGGAACAGGAATCGCAGGTCTCGTTCGGGGGTGCGGCGTTCCCCGAGGGAGAGGGCTTCGCGCATCTCATCGGCTTCGTCGTCGACCTCGCCCGCAGTCGCTGCACCGTACACCCGCATCAGCACGTCCCCCTCGATGACGAAGTCCCCGAACTCCTGCTCCAGCGCGACGATCGCGTCGCGCCGCTGGGCCCAGCGGACGAGCTCCTCGTCGTCGACTCCCCTCAGGTATCCCGTCGAGCGCGCCCGGACACAACGAGGCTCGCCGGTGTCCTCGAGCACGTGGTCCGGCGAGCCGGGATCCGGCGCGCGCGCTCTGGACTCCAGCCGGCGGAGCTGCCCGTCCATCTCGTCGATCACCGAGCCGATCACGCTCTCCGCCTGGATCGAAGTCGAGACGTGGTGGATGAAGAACACCAGCACCAGCAGGCTCGACAGCGCCAGCACCACGGCCAGCGAGACCGAGATCTGGGGGATGCTGCCGGGGCTCGACGGCGGAGGGAGGAGTGACAGAACGACGAGGCAGTACAGGAAGGTCGAGACGAACGTACCGAGCACGAGCTGATTGGCGCGGTCCCGCATGAACCCGCGCAGCAGCCGGGGGCCGAACTGCGAGGAGGCAAGGGTCAACGCGACGATGGTGATCGAGAAGACCACGCCGGTGACCGTGATCATCGAGCTCGCCACCGTGGTCAGGATCGCGCGCGCTCCCTCGGTGGTCTCGAACCACCGCAGCCAGGGCACCTCGAGTCCGGCGCGGTCGAGCCGGATCGCCCCGATCGCGAGGACCAGGCTGCCGAGCAGCATCGTCCCCGGAACGAACCAGAAGCTGGCGCGCAGCGAGTTGAGGAGCAGCTTGCCGGCTTCGGGGATCGAGTGTCGCATCGTCGGTGCGCTCTCGCCCCGGCCTGCCGCGATCGGGGCGGATCGGGGGAAGGTCCTGTCCGTCTAGTCCGAGCTCCTCCGGAGCGACTGTCCGAGCAGGCCCGCGGCCAGCATACCGCCGGCCAGCGCGATGCCGCCGAGCAGCCAACCGCGGCGCTTGGTCAGCCGGAGCTGGAGGCTGCGGTCGTGGGCGCAGGCGCTGAAGATGCCGCGGGCCCCGTGATCGCCGGGCAGCGGCCGGTGCAGGTTGTCGGGACGGTCGGGCAGGATCGGCTGGTCGGTCTGCTGGGATCGGTAGCCGTTGCGGGCGAGGTAGCGGTCGGCGAACCAGGGTGCGAGGCGGTTGCCGAGGATGGTCCAGACGGTGGGCCCGCCGACCCAGACCTCGCGCCGGCGCCGGCCGGCGGCGAAGTGCACCCCTTCGGCGGCCACCTCGGGCTCGAAGATCGGCGGCACCGGCTGCGGGTGGTTGGACAGCGTCGTCTTGCACCAGCTGAACTGAGGCGTGTCGAGCGCCGGCAGGTGGACCGAGGTCACGTGGACCCGGCTGCCGTCGTGGAGCAGCTCGCAGCGCAGCGCGTCGGTGAATCCACGCAGGGCGTGCTTGGCACCGCAGTACGCGGCTTGCAGGGGGATCGCCCGGTAGGCGAGCGCCGAGCCGACCTGGACGATGGTGCCGTGGTCGCGCGGTCGCATCCGGGCCAGCGCCGCCAGTGTTCCGTTCACGGCTCCGAGGTAGGTGACCTCGGTGACCCGCCGGACGTCCTCGGCCGACAGCTCGTGCACGGGGGCGAGAACGGTGACCATCGCGTCGTTGACCCAGACGTCGATCGGGCCGAGCTCGTCCTCGACCCGCTGGGTCGCCCGCTCGACCGCCTCGGCGTCGGCGACGTCGAGCGGCAGGACGAGCGCCTCACCCCCGGCCGTGCGCACCTCCTCGGCGGCGCCTTCGAGCCCGTCCCGGCCGCGCGCGATGAGCCCGATCCGGGCTCCATCCGCGGCGAAACGGCGTGCGACGGCGCGCCCGACGCCGGCCGATGCGCCGGTCACCACGACCGTTCTCTCGGTCATCTCCTGCCCTCCCGTGTTGGCTTTCGCCGCAGACAGCGGCGATCGTTCGGCCGATGAGCAAGCCCGCTCACCTCAGACCTTCAGCCGCTCGACCTGCTTCTTGATCGCCTGGCGGATCGCCGTCGATCCGGTGAACCCCCACTCCCGGAGGCGCTGGAAGAGCTGATCGCTGACGGTCCGAGCCATGGCGTTCCTCTTGGATTCTGCCACCGGTTGCCACGACGCGGGACGCATCACGAGCCGATCCGGCCTGGCCCTCCAAGGAATGCAACGACCGTTCCGCGCCGCGCGGACGAAGGTGCGCGATGCTCACGCCGACGCCGCGCCGCCTTTGCCCTCACGCTCGCCGCGGACCTGTGGTAATGCCTTCCGCCAGAAGCTGTAGGCCCTACCGACCCCCGGCGCCGGATCTCAGCTCTCCGCATAGGCGAGCGTGCTCAGGAGCGCCAGCTCCGACCGCCGCGAGTCGAGGCGGGTGTGCTGCACCACCACCGGCTGGTCGGCCGTGATCACGCTCGCGAAATCGGTATCGCGGGGGACCCGCTCGGGTTCGCTCAGCTCGTTGAAGCGCAGGTGGAGCGTTCGCCGGGCCGGGACGGTGATCCGGAACGGGCCGGCCGGCTCGCGATCCGCGAAGAACAGCACGAGCTCGACCTTGGCGTCGCGGTCCGACGCGTTGAGGATGCAGGCCGTCTCGTGACTGGTCATCGCCGGCTCGGGGCCGGTGCTGCCGGAGGGGATGTAGCCCTCGGCGATCGCCCAGCGACGACGTCCGATGGCGGGGGTGCTGACCATTCTCGTTCTCCTCTCGTCCTCGCGCCTGCCGTCGCCCGAGCTGGCACATCACTTGCTCAAATGGAACGCGCGAGATCTCCCGCGTTCGACCGTCCAACGACTCGAAGCAAGACCGCTACCGGAGCTGGATTGTCTACCCATCTCTCGACCACCGCAGCAGCCGCGCGACACCTTCGACCCTCGCTCAGGGAGGCGACCGACGAACCGCGCCTGATCGTGGTCAGCAATCGCGAGCCCTACCGCCCGCGGATGGAGGACGGCGCGACCGGCTGGAAGCGAACGACCGGCGGCCTGGTGTCGGCGCTCGAGCCCCTGGTGCGCCGTCGGAATGGCACGTGGATCGCGTGGAGCCCAGGCGCGGAGCGGCGAATCGTGCGCTCCCGCGTCCCCGGGGACGGCGCATCGTTCGCGATGCTGCAGGTGCCGCTGTCGAGCGACGAGGTCGAGCGCTACTACGAAGGCTTCGCAAATGGCGCGCTCTGGCCGCTCTTCCACTCTTTTGTCGATCGCTGCCGCTTCGAGTGCGACCACTGGGAGGAGTACAGGCGCATCAACGAGCGCTTCGCCGACGTCCTCGTGGAGGAGGCGGACGACGAGGCGCTGGTGTGGATCCACGACTACCACTTCTGCCTGCTGCCCCGGCTGGCCCGTGAACGCGGCTGCTCCGCGCCGATCGCCTACTTCTGTCACATCCCGTTCCCGGCGCCCGAGATCTTCCAACTCCTGCCCTGGCGCCGAGCCGTGCTCGCCGGGCTGCTGGGCGCCGACCTGATCGGCTTCCACTGCATCTCGTATGCTCGCCACTTCGTCGCCTCCTGCCGTCAGTTCCTGGGGGCCGACGTCAGCCTCGACGGCGGCACGGTGGTCTTCGAGGGCCGCCGCTCCCGGGTGGTGGCGGCCCCGATCGGCATCGAGGTGCAGGAGTTCGAGTCGCTTTCGCGCGATCCGGCCGTGGTCGCGCGTAGCCTCGAGATCCGCGAGAGGCTCGGTGCGGAGAAGGTGATCCTTGGAGTCGACCGCCTCGACTACACCAAGGGGATCGCGGCGCGGCTCCAGGCGATCGACGAGCTGTTCGAGCGGCACCCCGAGCACCGACGACGGGTGACCTTCGTGCAGGTGGCGGTACGCAGCCGCAGCCGGATTCCCGAGTACCAGGAGACCAAGCAGCGCGTCGACGAGCTGGTGGGCCGCATCAACGGAGGGTACGGCGACGCCGAGTGGCAGCCGATCCGCTACTCGAACGACGGGCTCGAGCGCGAGGAGCTGGTCGCGTACTACCTGGCGTGCGACGTCTGCCTGGTCACGCCGCTGCGCGACGGAATGAACCTGGTCGCCCTCGAATTCTGCGCCTGCCGCACGCAGGAGGACGGAGTCCTGGTGCTCTCGGAGTTCGCGGGCGCCTCCGAGCTGCTCGACGGCGCGGCGCTGACGGTGAACCCCTACGCGGTCCACGAGATGGCGGAGGCGCTCCACCAGTCGATCGTCATGCCGCATGCCGAGCAGGAGCGCCGGATGCGCAGAGCTCGCCGCCGGGTCACCAAGCACGACGTCCACCACTGGGTGGAGGAGATCCTCTCGGCGGTTCCGCGCCGGCGGCGCCGGCTGGTCGAGCAGGGCATGAGCGTCGGGTAGAACCTCTCGGGGCGGCCGCGCTGCGCAGCCGCACCGCCTCGCCGTCTTTCGGGGCCGCTAGCGCCCGCGGATCTCGATCTCGAGGTCGCGCCAGACCCAGCCGTAGCTCGGCACCTTGGGATCGTGCGGGATACCGAGGTTGGCGCCGAGCTGGATGAACAGCGGCCCGGTGCGCGGCGGGAAGACGCCCTGATTGAGGCTCAGCCCGTGTCCGTCGAGCCTGCGTCCGTTCTGGTTGATGCTGACCCGAAAGTTGTTCGGCAGGCCGCTCATCGTGCCGCGCACGACCTCGTTGTGCAACCCGCGCCCGCGGGTGGCGAGCAGGCCGGTCTGGGTGAGGCCGGCGGTGCGGTCCGGCCGGACCCAGAAGTCCCAGCCGCCGTCCCCCCACCGCGCGTTCGAGATCTGCAGCAGGTGATGCTGCGGGCGGGTGCGGAGAGTGCCCCAGGGGCCGGTCCGGACGACGACGGTTGCCGTGAGGCTGTCGATCGTCGAGATCCCGGGGAGGTCCAGCCGGTAGATCCATCGGTCGTTGCCGCGGGTCGGGGCGTGCACGACGCCCGGAACACGCATGCGCACGAAGCCGGGGCCGCTCTCGACGATCACGCCCTCGCCGGGGTTGCCGCCGCCGCCGCCGGAGCCGGGATCGTCGCCCGGATCGGCGGGATCGGAGGTGTCGTCTTCGAACTCGCTGTTGAGCGAGGAGGTCAGGTCGACGGCGGCGCCGCGGCGGACGACGTCTCCGGTCTCCAGGTCGGTCACCAGCACGTAGGAGTAGGAAGGCTCGCGACAGGTCACCTCGAGGCGGGACTCGGCGGTGGCGGGCACGCCGATGCCGGCGAGCGGGTCGCTGCTGTAGAACATGGAGACCGGCGGCAGCGTGAGGACCACCGTGTCCATCAGCGGCTCGCCGAGGAGCGCCCGAAGATCGAGCGAGCATTCGTTCGCGGCGGGCGACAGGTTGATCAGGGCGAAGCTGGTTCGCTGGCTGTCGTCTCGGTACCAGCCCGGGAGCACGTGGAGCTTGTTCGGCTCCTGGACGTGATCCGAGCCCACCACCGGGAGCTGGACGAGTCGGCTCTCTCCCGAATCAGTGGTCACACGCAGGCGCGCATCGACCACCAGCTGGTCGTCGCCGGTCACCTCGAGCAGCCCGATCGTCCCGAGATCGCGGCTCAATCCGGTGAAGACCCTCGTCTGCCTCGCCGGTATGCCGTAGATCTCGGGGCTCGGGTCGACTTCGAGGCGGACGCCGTCGACGATGCCCGGGAGGAAGTCGAGGGAGACGAAGCGCAGATCGTCGGTCGGGTTGCTGACCACGAGGGTGGTCTCGAGAGACACGCCGTCGACCTCGCCGTCGCCCACGAAGGCGACGTACACGGTCCCGCCGAGCACCGGGCTCGCGGCTGCGATCAGGACCAGGAGGAGCGGGAGGAGGCGGAGGGCGAGCGGCGGTCGAACGAGCGGGGAGCGAGCGAGCATGAACGATCTCCTTGGATGCTGGTACCTGGCCACGGTTCTCCGACCGAGCGCCGGTCCTTTCGGCCCGCGTCCTGCCACGCCACCCCTGGACTCCTGGAAACGCCCCTCAGCTCCCGCAATCCAATTCCCATTTGGCCCCACGGACCCGAACGCGGTCCGGTCTGTACCGGTTGATCTATCCGTATGTGTATGGGACGGTAGCAAGATTCCTATCGATAAGGGAAGTGCTGATTTCGTCAGATCTAAGGTCATCGCGCGCTTCACGGCGGCGAGAGCGCAGCCCCAACCTGTTCGCGATCAGAGGGTTGCGCGTCGCCCCTATGCCGCGCTTCACGGCGCCGGCTCCGCTGGGGCTGTTCCGCGAGCCGCAGCCCGGAGTCGATCGCCGTCCGCGTCCGCCGCGGATAGCCGGAGCCGCCTACGAGACGCCTTCGGGTCGCCGCGAAGAGAGGCGCGAGGGGTCTGTGTGGGGATCTGGAGGACCGATACGGCGCAGGCGCAGATAGGCCGTGAACACCTGTGCGAACATCACGGCCCGGGCCCGCAGGCCTCCGCCGACGCCGATCTTGTGCTCCTTGACGCGGTGGCTGACGGAGCGCGGCATGACGATCAGGCCGACCGTCGCCCCCTGCCTGCGGGCGGTCTGGTTGAGGCCGGTCTCGACCCGATAGCCCTCGAGCGCCCAGGAGGGGGTGGCGAGCAGCAGCCGGCGCTCGAGACAACGGACGCCTGAGAGCAGGGGTCCCCAGCGTCGCTGGATGGCGTTCAGCAGCGGGCCGCGGTCCCGGACGGCGACCATCATCGATCGCTCTCCGTCCAGTACCGGAGCAACCAGCGATCGGTACAGATCACGGTCGAGCCCGGTAAGATCTGCATCCGAGAACAGCAGGATGTCGCATTCGGTCATTTTTGCGCCGGCGAGCAGGGCAGCGCCCTTGCCGCCGTTGCGGGGGAGCTCGAGAACCTCGGCGCCGGCCGCGCTCGCCGCCTCGACGGTGCGGTCGTGCGAGCCGTCGGAGATCACCAGCACGCGATCGACGAGGGGGCAGGCGAGCACCGGCCGGATGGCCTCGGTGACGGTCGCCTCCTCGTTGTAGGCGGGAACGATCGCGCAGACTCGCTGGCGGCGGCGGCCGCCGCCCTCCGGATCAGAGGCTGCGGGCGGCGGCGTTGCCGCGCCGCCCTCGGATCCGGGCGAGCTGCGCTCTCCGGGCTTCGACGGTCTCATCGCGTTCTCGGCAGACTCCAGCTCAGAGATCTTCGGGCTCCAGCTCAGAGATCTTCGGGCTCCGCCCAATCCTCGCCGACCACCCAACGCTCACGATAGCGCTGATAGTCGTCGTGGCCTAGCTGGTAGCCGGCATCGCTCGCGATCGCCAGGAACTGCTCCTGGTCGGACACCGCGAGCAGCCGCTCGCGCAGCGCTTCGTCGCGAGTCGCCTCGCGCAGGAATCGCTCGAAGGACTGTCTCGACATCAGTGGCCCCTGTGGTGGTTCCTCGGGTCGGCTGGCGGGTCGCCGTCCCCGGACGCATCGAGCCCGGAGCGACGCTGGGCGCCACGAAGCGCTTTCCGACGCGGCTGAGGATGCAAGAGCCGTTCCGTGTCGTGGTCGCGAGACGCCGCCACGTCTCGCGGGCGTTCGAGCGGCGCCTGCCGAAGGCGCTGTTACGGCCGTTCGGCCTGCAGACGGAGCACCAGGCAGGTGCCGCGCTCCGACCCGGTGACCAGCTCGAGCCGAGCCCCCAACGACTCTGCCGCACGGCGCACGACGACCAGCCCCAGCCCCGCATCTCGCGAGCGTGGGTGGTCGGTCACCGACTTTGCCCGCAGCCGATCCTGGACCTCCTGCGGCAGACCGGGTCCGTTGTCCTCGACCCGCACGGCGACCTCGTCGTCCCCGTCCTCCGCCGACACGCGCACCCACGGGGCCGGGCTGCCGTCGTGATGCTCGAGGGCGTTGAGGATCAAGTTCTCGAGCACGAGCCTCATGCCGCATCGCGAGAAGCTCGCGGAGCTCAGCGGCTCGATCACCTCCAACGACACGCCGAGCTCCTCGGCTCGCGCAGCGTGCTGCTGCGCGAGATCCCGGATCAGTGTGCTCAGGGGGCCCTGATGGCTCGGGGCGGGCGACAGCAGGGACGCGATGTCTTCGACCACCGAGGCAGCGGACTCGATGCCCGAGCCCAACAGCTCGCTCAACCGGCGGGGCTCCTCGTCCTCCGCGTGCTTGCCGAGGGCATCTTCGAGCAGCCGTGCGTGGAGCCGCGGGCTGTTGAGCCGGTTGCGCAGCTCGTGGGCAACGACTCGCAGCACGCGGTCTCGCTCGCCGTCCGGCGCCGGCGGGGCCGCGCCCGCACCCGGAGCCGACTCCTCGAGGATCTCGAGCTGCCGGCACAGGACGGGCACCAACGCCAGCGTGCTCGCGAGCTCGGCGGGGAAGCTGTGCCGGCTGGAGGTGAGCGCGCGCAGGTAGCACCGGCGAGCACGGTCGACCAGCTCCACGGTGCCCTGCAGATGCAGGGGTGTTTCGGTGACGATGCTCTGATGAGCTGTGCTCGGCGGAGACATGATCGCTGGATGGAGCCTGCGCGGCGGGTCGCTTCCTGATTGGCGGTTTCGCGCGGGCCCGGCTCGATCTCGTACGGCATCCGGAAGCTCCGGGGCTGGACGGCGAGCGGCCTCCGCGTCGAGGTGCCGTTGTTGCAGTGTGCCCATCTTGCAGTCGTCGAGACCACCGGGCAATCGGCGGCACGAGGGCCATGCTCCTAGGGTTTTGTCTTAAGACCCGCCGCGCCTCGGGGTGGCCATCGTCGCGAAGGCCCCGGCTGCTCGGGGAGCCGCTCCAGAGATCGCCGGACAGAAGCGCGACGAACTACGCCCTGGCACGTGGCTCGCATGCGAGAGCACGCGTGGGATCGCTGACCGAGTACCGCAAGAAGCGCGATTTCCAGGCGACGCCCGAGCCGGCGGATGACGGCCCCTCCGGCGAGCAGGCCGCCGACGGTGAGCAGGATGCCCCCGGTGACGACGGCGATGGTGCACTGTCGTTCGTCGTGCAGAAGCACGCCGCTCGGCAGCTCCACTACGACTTTCGGCTCGAGCTCGACGGTGCGCTCAAGAGCTGGGCGGTGCCCAAGGGCCCGTCGCTCGACCCGGACGACAAGCGCCTCGCGCTCGAGGTCGAGGACCACCCGCTCGAGTACGGGGGCTTCGAGGGCTCGATCCCGCGCGAGCGCGGTCTCTACACCCTCAACCCGCTCGAGTCGAAGCGGCGCGGGCGGATCTTCATCGACTACCTCCGCAACGCCTTCGGCTCGACCGCGATTGCCTCGTACTCGCCGCGCGCGCGCCCCGGCCTGCCGGTCGCGGTGCCGATCCGGTGGGACGAGCTGACCCCGCGCCGGCGCCCCGACTCCTACCACCTGCGCAACGTGGGCCGGCGGCTCGCGTCGCTGCGTTCCGATCCGTGGGAGGGCGCGCGGCCTCAGCGGCTGCCGGCCCAGTTGCGCGAGCGGTTGGGGCTCGAGGACTGAGCCGTCCGGCGCCTGCCGGCTTCCCGTCTCGAGCCCGCGCGCCCGCAGGTAGACGATGCCGACTCGGCCCGACAGACGTGCCGATCCGTTCCGGGCCGTCATGCGCCAGGAGTGGCGAGAGCTGCTCTTCCTCCACTGGCGCATCGACGCCGCCGCGCTCGCGCGGCGCGTCCCGTCGCCGCTCGTCATCGATACCCACGAGGGACAGGCCTGGATCGGGCTGGTCGCCTTCGAGGTGAGAGGGCTGCGCCCACCCCTGCTGCCGCCGGTGCCGTTCGCGTCCCGCTTCGCAGAGGTCAACGTGCGCACCTACGTGCGCCTCGGGGACGGTCCTCCGGGCGTGTGGTTCTTCAGCCTGGACGCCGCCAGCCGGCTCGCCGTGGCCGGCGCGCGTCTCGCCTATCGGCTGCCCTACCGCTTTGCACGCGGCCGGCTGCGCCGGCGCGGCGATCGGATCCGCTTTGCGAGCCGACGTCCTGGCGGCGACGGCCGCTGCACCGTGCAGTGGAGACGGCGGCTCTCGCCCGCCGAAGGTCCGGCGCCGGCCGGCTCGCTCGAGGAGTTCCTGGTCGAGCGCTACACGCTCTATGCGACCTCGGGCGGTCGGCTGTTTCGCGCCGGAGTGCGTCACCGACCCTACCCGCTGGTGCCGGAGGGGATGCTGGAGCTCGAGGGTCTCGACCAGGACCTGGTCGAGCGGGCCGGCTTCGACGTCTCGGGAGCGCCGCGAGTGCATGCGTCGCGCGGCGTTCGCCCGGCGGTCTCGGCGCCGCAGAAGGTCCGGCTCGACGCTGGTTGAGCCTAGGAGCCCGTGGTGAAACTCAGCACGCCCGCACGACAAGGTCTTTCCGCTCCGCCGGCGGCCAGGAGCCACTCACCCGACCGGTGCTCGTCGCCGGGTCTCGATCGGCTTCCCGCCACCGGCTCCGCTGCAAGTCGTAGCGGGCTCGTGGTGGTCACCACGGGCTCCTAGCAGCGCGGGAGCGTGCCCAGGCGGCACGTGCCTTGCGTAGCACCGGCAGCGGCGAGGACTCCGGCAGGAGACGACGGAACCAGGGACGCTACCGACAGAGGACGAGACATCGTGCAACCAATCGTGCAACCAATCGATCGAGCCGAGCAATACGACGAGGACGATTTCCACCAGCCCCACCGCCGGCGCGCGCTCCGCGCGGTGCCGGGCCGCGCCCAGCGCCCTGCCGGCGATAGCGACCACTCCCCTGAGCTCCGGCTGGCGCTCGGCTTGGGCGCTCTCGGCGCCGTCCTGGTGCTCGCTCGCGCCGTGCGCCGCCATCGTGCTCTCGACCTCGAGGGCCGACGCGCGCTGGTCACCGGCGGCAGCCGCGGGCTCGGTCTCTGCATCGCCGAGGAGCTGGCGCGCCAGGGGGTGCAGGTGGCGATCCTGGCCCGCGACCCGGTGGAGCTCGATGCGGCGGCGGAGAGGATCCGGGCGGTCGGTCCGGAGCCGCTGACCATCGTCGCCGACCTGCGCCGGCCGGCCGACTCTCAGCGCGCGGTCCGCGCGATCGTCAGCGTGTTCGGCGGCCTCGACCTGCTGGTCAACAACGCCGGTGTGATCACGGTCGGACCCCTCTCGGAGATGACGGCGGAGGACTTCGACGAGCAGATGGCCGTGCATTTCGGCGGCCCGCTGCGCCTGATCCTCGCTGCTCTGCCGCACCTCGAGCGCTCCGGACAGGGCCGGATCGTCAACATCGCCTCGTTCGGAGGCCGGGTTCCGGTTCCGCACCTCGCTCCGTACTGCGCGAGCAAGGCGGCGCTGATCGGGCTCTCGGACGCGCTGCGTCCGGAGCTGGTGCCACGCGGCATCAAGGTGACTACGGTCTGTCCCGGCCTGATGCGCACCGGCTCGCACCTGCACGCGCAGTTCAAGGGCAATCGCCGGAGCGAGGCGACCTGGTTCACGGCCTCGGCGGTCGCGCCGCTCTTGACGCTCGACCCCCGGGAGGCGGCGGAGCGCATCGTCGAGGCGGCGCGGCACGGCGATCCGTATCTCACCTTCAACTTCACGGCCTCGCTGGCGACCCGGGTCGAGGGGTTGATGCCGGGTGCGGTGCGGCGGCTGGTCGGAGTCGTCGCGCGCCTCCTGCCGCGCGCTCCCGCGAATGGCGACGGCCGGCTTGCGATGCCGGGCTGGCGCGTCGGCAAGTCGTGGCTGCCGCCGATGCTGAGGCGGCGAAGCGAGCGTGCGGCGCGCCGCCACCTCGAGACGGTCGGGGTGCCGTCCGAGTCTCCGCTTAGAGAGCGTTGAGCGGTCGAGAGAAGTCGGGCATCGGCGATCGCAAGCCGCTGATCGGCGGCGTGATGACGGCCGGCGCCTGCCTCGGCGGCGCGATCGCCCTCGGCAACCCCGGCGACTTCGAGGCGCGGCAGCTCCTCGAGGCGAGCCTGCCGACGCTGCGCTTCCTGTGCTCGGCGATGATCACCGGGTCGGGGACCATCCTCGCCCTGATGCTGACCCTGCTGGGCCTGAGCTTCTCGACCGAGCACCGGCTGGCGAGGAGCCACTACCTGCGGATCCGGTGGATCGCCCGCCACGTCGCGGTTTCGATGGTCGGCGCTCTGCTCTTCCTGCTCTTCCTGACGATGCCGGTGGCGGAGAGCGACCGTTTCCCCGCCGGCTGGTTCGAGGGCCTCTACTACAGCGTCCTGGGAGCGGCCTCGCTGCTCGCCGGCTGGCTGGCGACCGTGGTCTTCATGCTCTACGGCACGATCTCGGACATCGTCGAGGTCTCGGGACTCCGCCGACGCGATCACCCGATGATCGCCGGCAACGAGGACTCCGACGACGCCGACGACGAGGACCCCGACAACGGGGACCCCGTCAACGAAGACGACGTCCAAGACGACGACGAGGACGACGCCCGGGCTCCTTGAGGCTCGCCCCCTCGACCTCTCCTCGGCGATCGGCGTCGCCGTCGAGATCGCCGTGCTTTTCGATCCAGCCGAGCGCGCACTCCAATGGCTCGACTCCAATGGCACGACGATGCGACCGGTGAAACGTCAAAAAGGAGAGCGGCTGCATGCATCACGCCCTGCAGCCGCTCCAAGCCCAGACCTACGGCGCGGGCCGCTCTTTCTTCTTCTTCTCGTCGGCCTCCTCGCCGCGCACGCCGCGGGGGCCGCCCTGCTGGCGCTCGCGCTCCTCCTCGCGGCGGCGAGCCTCGGGATCCTGCCCCTTTTGGCGATCCTGTCCGCGGTCGGCCTGGCCGCTGTGCTTTTTCGACTCTTCCCGCTTTTTCGACTCTTCCCGCTTTTCCTGGGGCATCGTTCGCTTCTCCTTCGATCGGCGACGGAGGCACCATGCCGCCGTGCCGAACGTTCTAGAAGCAAGCGCCGCGCCCGATCGAGCGCGCCCAAAGCCTCTCGGCTGGCAAAAGCCTTCCTGCACTTCGTGCACCGCTGATCAAGCGAAACGGCTCCGGACCTCGAGCTCGCTCGCGTCGCACTGCGGAGAGCGATTCGCCCCCGCACGCCGCGCTTCGAGCGCTCGACTGGGAGAGCCCATCAGGTAGGAATTCCCACAGCCTCGGTAGGAACCGGGCGCACGATCCTCGCCTCTGCGGAGCTCGAGTTTCGGCAGCGGCAGCCGCGCCGAGAATCCCTCGCCGGCGAAGAGGGTCGTATAGAATCGTGTTTTGCGTTCGGTCCGGGGCGATGGCCGATCGATGAGGCTCCGCTCGCACCTCCTCACCCTCACCCTGGGCACCCTGCTGCCGATGGTGATCCTGGGAGTGATCGCCACCGGCCTGATCGCCGAGCGCGAGCGCGCGCTGTTTCAGCGCGGAGCGACCGAGCGCATGCTGGCGCTGCTCACCGCCGTCGACGCCGAGCTGAGCCGGCACTCCTCGACCCTCCAGGCGCTGGGGAGCTCGCGCAGCTTCGAGTCCGGCAACCGGTCGGCCTTTCGCGAGGAGGCGCTGCGGGCGCTGGCGATCCAGCCGGGCTGGCGTGCGATCAACCTCGCCGAGAGCGGTGGCGAGCGGATCTGGGACACCCGGGACCTCCCTCCCGAGGTGGGAGCCACCCCCGTCGACGACGAGAGCTTCCGTGCCGCCGCCGAGACCGGTCGCGTGGCGATCGGCAACCTGCACCAGGAGGACGGCGAGTACCACTTCCGGGTGAGGGTGCCGATCACCGACGACGCCAATCGGCAGTACGTGTTGACCGCGCGGGTCGACCCGCGGGTGATCAGCGACCTGCTGGCGCGTCAACGCCTGCCGTCGGACTGGGTGGGAGTGGTGCTCGACGCCAACGAGAGGATCGTGGCCAGGACCGTCGACCAGCAGCGAACGATCGGCCGCCCCGCCTCCGAGAGCCTGCGTGCGGCGCTCGCCCACGACGACGAGGGATGGTTCCACGGCGCGACGATCGAAGGCAGTGAGGTCTACACGCCGTTCAACCGCTCCCCCGAGACCGGTTGGACGGTGGCGATGGGGATCCCGGTGGCGGCGGTCGATACCGGTCCGCGGCGCATGGCGATGGCGCTGGCGCTCGGCGTGATCGCGGCCCTGATGCTCGCCGGCCTCCTGGCCGCCGCCCTCGGCCGGCGCATCTCGGCGCCGATCTCGGAGCTGGCCACCGCCGCTCGAGCCCTCGGCGCCGGCGAGCCCGTGATCCCGGCGTTCGCCGGACCGGCGCCCACGAGTGACGTCGAAGAAGTGAACGAGGTCGCCCGCGCTCTCGCCGAGGGCGGCCTGGCGGTGCGCGCGCGCGAGGAGGAGCTGCGGTCCGCCGATCGTGCCAAGGACGAGTTCCTGGCCATGCTCGGCCACGAGCTGCGCAACCCGCTCGCCGCGCTGCTGTCGGCGGCCGAGCTGCTCGAGGCGACCGGTCCGACCGAGGGACCGGGAGCGGCCGCCCCCCGCATCGTCTCGCGACAGGTGCGTCACATGACGCGCATGGTCGACGACCTGCTCGACGTCAGCCGGGTCACGACCGGCAAGTTCGAGCTGTCGCGCCAGCCGGTCGACCTCGCCGAGGTGGCGACGACGGTGGTCGACTCGCTCGACTCCGCCGGGGCGCTCGACGACCACCAGGTGAACCTCGATGCCGGCTCCGTCTGGGTGGACGCCGACGTCACCCGCCTCGAGCAGGTGCTCGCGAACCTCGTCGGCAACGCCCTCAAGTACACGCCGGCCGGCGGCCGCATCGAGATCTCGACCCGCCGCGAGGGGGAGAGGGCGATGTTGGTGGTGAGCGACTCCGGCATCGGACTCTCCCCCGAGCTCCTCCCCCGGGTGTTCGAGCTCTTCGTCCAGGGCGAACGCACGCTCGACCGGACCCTGGGCGGCCTCGGAATCGGGCTGACCCTGGTCAAGCGGCTGGTGGAGCGGCACGGAGGCACGGTCACCGCCGCCAGCGCCGGGGAGGGGCACGGCTCGCAGTTCACGGTCGCCCTGCCCGCGATCGAGGCGCCCGTGGCGAACGAGGCGGCCGCCGGCCGCCTCGAGGCGCCCGCGCCGAGTCGCAGGGTCCTCATCGTCGAGGACAACGAGGACGCCCGCCAGGCGCTCCAGGAGGCGCTTCGCGGCCAGGGGCACGAGGTGTTCGAGGCCGCCGATGGGCCGGCTGCGCTCGCTTCGATCGGCGCCACGCGGCCGGACGTCGCCGTCATCGACATCGGACTCCCGGGGCTCGACGGCTACGAGGTGGCGCGGCGATTGCGCGCGTGGTCGGAAGGCCGGAGCCTGGGCCTGATCGCGCTCACCGGCTACGGTCAGCGGGAAACGCGGGAGCGCGCGATCGACGCCGGCTTCGACAGCTACCTGACGAAGCCGGTCTCGCCGCGCGAGCTGAGCGCCGTCATCGAGTCGGTCGTCTCCTCCAGCGGCGTCCGACCGGCCGTCCGGCTCCACCACGACGCCGCGGGGGACACGCCATGACTGCCGATGCCGGACGCCGCGTGCTGCTGGTCGAGGACGACGCCGACAGCGCCTACGGGCTCTCCGAGCTGCTGAAGATCGAGGGCTTCGAAGTCGACGTCGCGGCGTCGATGGCAGCCGCGCTCGACACGCTCGAGAGCGCCCCGCCGCCCGACGTGCTGATCGCCGACCTCCAACTGCCCGACGGCGACGGGCTCGAGCTGCTGGCGCGCCTGCCTCCCGAGCGTGGGTTCCCGGCCATCGCGCTCAGCGGGTTCACTTCGCCGAGCGACAAGGCGTCGACGGCCCGGGCGGGCTTCGCGCGGCACCTGACCAAGCCGGTCAGGGTGCGCGAGCTGATCTCGGCGATCGAGGAGGTCCTGGGCGGCGGGTGAGCCCATCGTCACCGCTTGTACTTCTTTCCGGCGTCGGAGGTAAGAAGGGGCAGGAGACGACGGTCTAGGTCGACTAGGCCAGCGGGAAGTTCTTGCCTGCCTGCGGCAGGCGGCGGTCATTGGCCTCGCGCAAGCGCGAGACCAAGGCTCACAAAACGGTCAAAGTTTGATCAAGCCGTGTCGCCAGGATTTCGCGGTTTCGGTCGAGTCGACCTGAGCCCGCGCCGCTTGCGGCGCTTGGGCGGGGAACATGAGAGTAGCGGGCTCGTGGTATGAGGGCGCTTCGATCACGCCGCTCGTTGGGGAGTGGTGACCACCACGAGCCCGCTACGCCTTTCTCGGAGCCCGAAACGAGCTTCCCGGGGCTCTTGGCCGTGGCATCGATCTCGCAGGTGCTGGGGTGCCGCTCCCGGTACAGGGGAGGTCCATGCAGCGCGAGAGCCCCGACGAACAGCAGGAAGACCGACCGTCGATGCGGGAGACTGTCTCGTCCGGGCTGGACGACCTGCCGGATCTGCAGTGGGGGTCGCACCTCTGTCAGCTCTATCGCGATCGCGAGGAGCTGCTGGAGACGCTGGTCCCCTTCTTCCGTGCCGGCCTGCGCGGCAACGAACGGTGTCTCTGGATCACGGCTGATCCGCTCCGCGCCGAGGAGGCGCGATCGGCTCTGCTCGAGGTGGTCGAGGATCTCGACGCCCGCGAGCACAGCGGCCAGATCGAGATCCTGGATCACGACGACTGGTACGAGCGGTTCGCTGGCACGACCATGGACGGCGTGATGGCGGCCTGGCTCGTGCGCGAGGCCGAGGCCCTTCGGTGCGGCTACGAGGGCCTGCGCATCAGCGGCAACACGTCGTTCGTGGCGCCCGAGGACTGGCAGCGGTTCGCCGAGTACGAGGAGCGCGTGCAACGCGAGTTCCGGGATCGTCGCATCGTCGCGCTGTGCTGCTACTCGCTCGAGCAGTGCCACTCCGACCAGATCCTGGAGGCGCTGCAGAGCCACGACGCCGCCTTCGTCCGCGAGGACGGCTCCTGCGAGGCCGTGCGCAACGCCACCGAGCTGATGGCTCGCGAGAACGGCTCGCGGAGCTCGCGACGCGTCAGGCGCCCGGCGCTGGGTCACGCCGTCCAGTTCCACGAGCGCGAGTACGACGCCGAGAGCATTGCCGAGCACCTGGCCGACGGGCTGCAGGCCGGCGGCGCCGCCCTGCTCATCGTCACCGACGAGCACCGGCGCGCGATCGAGCCGGCGCTCTGGGCGTTCTCGATCGACCCCGAGGATGCGAAGCGGAGCGGCCGGCTGGTCGCGCTCGACGCCGAGGAGCTCCTGTCGAGGATCTGCGCCGATGGCGAGCCGGACGGCCCGCTGCTGGGCGAGCAGGTCGGAATCGTCCTCTCGCGGCTGATCGACGACTTCGGCTGCGTGCACGCCTACGGAGAGATGGTCGATCTGTTGGCGGGGGAGGGGCGGATGGAGGAGGCGATCAACCTCGAGCATCTGTGGAACGAGCTGCTCGCCGAACGCCCCGTGCGCCTGCTCTGCGGCTATCACCTCTCCGCCTTCGAGCACGACGGCAACTCCGACAGCTTCCGCGCGGTCTGCGACCTGCATCGCGAGGTGTTCCTGCGCGAGCCTTCGACCGAGCAGCCGCTCTCCCAGGAGCGCCTGCTCGCCGAGCTCCGGCAGCGCAGCCGCGTCGCGCGCCGCGCCGCCGACCAGCTCAGCCGGCTGCAGTCGGTGACCGCCTGCCTCTCCGAGCTCACGAGCTCCCCGGACATCTCCCGCGCGGTCGGCCGCGAGGTGAGGAGAGCGGTCAGCGCCGACGTCGCGCTGCTGGCCCTCGCCGGCGACGACGGCGAGTCGCTCGGCGGCTTCGAGCCCGGCCGTTCACCGCCGCGCGAGGAGCCGGGGCTGCACCGCACCGCGATGGAGGCCTTTCGCTCCGGAAAGCCACAGTGGAGACAGTGGAGGCCGGCGGAGCGGGCGGAAGCGGCGGAGGCCGATCGCTACAGGACGATGGCCTGCCTGCCGGTGGACAGCCCCGACCGCCGGCTGGGCGCGCTCGCCTTCGGCTGGCTGCGCAACCGAGAGATCCGCCCCGCCGAGCGCGCCCTACTCCAGGACGTCGCCGGCCAGGTCGCGGTGGCGCTCGATCGCGCCCGCCTCTACCGCGACGCCCGCGCGGCGCGCGAGAAGGCCGAGCAGGCGAGCCGCGCCAAGGACGAGTTCCTGGCGATGCTGGGTCACGAGCTGCGCAACCCGCTCGGCCCGATCGTCACCACCCTCGAGCTGATGAGGATGCGCGACGCCAACGCGCTCGATCGGGAGCGCGCCGTGATCGAGCGGCAGGTGGACCATCTGCTGCGCCTGGTCGAGGATCTGCTCGACGTGTCGCGGATCACCAGCGGACGGATCGAGCTCACCCACGCTCGGGTCGAGATCTCCGAGGTCGTGGCGCGGGCGATCGACGACGTCGGGCCTCTGCTCGACCAGCGCCGCCACCGCCTGATCGTCGACGTGCCGCCGAAGGGCCTGGTGGTCGACGGCGACGCCGGCCGGCTGGCGCAGGTGGTCGCCAACCTGCTCAGCAATGCGGCCAAGTTCACGCCGGGGACCGGGACGCTCGAGGTCTCGGCAACCAGCGCCGAAGGCGAGGTCGTCCTGCGGGTGCTCGACGACGGCGTCGGAATCTCTCCGGAGCTGCTGCCGACGGTGTTCGAGTCATTCGTCCAGGGGCCGGTCTCGCGGGCGCGCTCCGAGGGGGGGCTGGGCCTGGGGCTGGCGATCGTGCGCAGCCTGGTCGAGCTCCACGACGGCTCGGTGTCGGCCTCCAGCAACGGGCGCGGCCAGGGCGCTGAGTTCGTCGTCCGGCTGCCCCTGGCGCCGCCGCTCGAAGAGTCGCAGTCGGTCGCGCGGGCGACCACCTTCGACGCACTCGGCCAGGGGCTGCACGTGCTGGTGGTGGACGACAACGTCGACGCCGCCGCCAGCCTCGGCGAGCTGCTCGACACCATGGGCTGCAAGACCAGCCTCGCCCACGACGGACCCTCGGCGCTGCTCGCCGCCCAGGAGCACGAGCCGGCGCTGGTGCTGCTCGACATCGGCCTGCCGGTGATGGACGGCTACGAGGTGGCGACGCGCCTGCGCGACCTCGAGGGGGTGGAGGACGCGCGGATCGTGGCGGTGACCGGCTACGGCCAGCCCGGCGACCGCGACCGCTCCAAGGCGGCCGGCTTCGACGACCACTTGGTCAAGCCGCTGTCGCCCGACCACCTCCGCTCGCTGGTCGCCGAGGTCGCCGGCGGCTCCCGGCCCAGCCTTCCCCCCTCGTAGAGGGGAACGCCGCCGCCGAGGGCCGGACGTGACGACCGACAGATCGACCGCAGAGGAGCCGACCATGCCGCAGTGGGGATACAAGCTGATGTCCGAGGAGCAGGGGCCGTCGGACCTGGTCGCCAACGCGCGTGCTCGCCGCCGGCGGCCCGCAGGCGGCGTCGCTGGCGGCGGAGTGCTGCGACGGGCTGATCACCACCAGCGCCGATCGCGAGGTGGTCGAGGCCTTTCGCAACGGTGACGGCCGCGACAGCGGACGCAGCAACGGCGGACCCTGCTACGCCGAGGTCAGCCTGAGCTGGGCGAAGACCCGCGAGGAGGCGATCGACACCGCGTTCGAGTACAACCGGTGGGGGGGGCTCGGGTGGGACGTGATGCCCGAGCTGCCCGATCCGGAGGCGTTCGCGAGCGTCGCCGAGCGCACCACCCGCGAGCAGATCGCAGAGAACGCCCCGTGCGGCCCCGACCCCGAGCCGCTCCTGGAGGAGATCCAGGAGCACCTCGACGCCGGCTTCGACCACATCGTGCTCCGCCAGATCGGCCCCGAGCAGTCCGGCTTCCTCGATTTCTTCGAGCGCGAGCTGCGCCCGCGCCTCGAGAAGATGGGCTGAGCTCGACCCGGGCGGAGAGGCGAAGCGATCGATAGGATGGGGCGATCCTCCTCCACGGTGCGCGAGGCAGATCAGCCGAGTCATGGCCGACGATCGCAAGGACAGCCCCTCGACGGAAGAGGAGGCCGTGCGCCCTCCGGCCGCCCCCGAACCCGCCGAGCAGCCCGAAGCGAGCACCGACGAGCAGGGCGAGAAGCTGACCGTGGTCGGCATCGGCGCCTCGGCGGGCGGGCTCGAGCCGCTCGGCCGCTTCTTCAAGAGGATGCCGCCCGACCTCGGCGTCGCCTACGTGGTGATCACCCACCTGTCGCCCGAGCACCGCAGCTCGATGCCGGAGCTGCTGGCCAAGAGCACCGAGATGCCGGTGCGTCAGGTGCTCGGCACGGTGCCGCTCGAGCGCGATCACGTCTACGTGATCCCGCCCGACCGCGAGCTCCTCGCCACCGACAGCTCGCTCACGACCGCGGCATTCGATGAGCCGCGCGGTCAGCGGGTTCCCATCGACCACTTCTTCCGCTCGCTCGCGCGCGAGCACGGCGACGGCTTCGCGATCGTGCTCTCGGGCAGCGGCTCCGACGGCTCGCTCGGGATCCGCTCGATCAAGGAGGAGGGCGGCATCGTGCTGGTGCAAGAACCGCGCGAGGCGGACTTCGGCGGCATGCCGCAGAGCGCGATCGCCACCGGCTGCGTCGACCTGGTGCTGCCGATCGAGAAGCTCGCCGACCGCTTCGTGGAGCTGGTCGAGCTCAAGCGCCGGCCGAGCTCGCTCACCGTGGACGGCGCCGAGCTCGGCGATGGCGAGCAGGCGATCGTGCGCCGCATCCTGGCCGTGCTGAGAGCCTCGACGGGGCACGATTTCTCGCGCTACAAGCGCAGCACGGTGCTGCGGCGCCTGGCGCGCCGGATGCAGATCAACCGCTGCGACGCGGTCGAGGAGTACCTGAGCCTGTTGAGCGGCGAGCCGGACGAGGCCCGCCGGCTGCTGCAGGAGCTGCTGATCTCGGTCACCTCGTTCTTCCGCGATCCCGCGGCCTACGAGGTTCTCGCCGAAAAGGTGATCGAGCCGCTGGTCCAGAGCCGAGGGGAGGGGCCTCCCATCCGCATCTGGATCCCGGGCTGCGCGACCGGCGAGGAGGCGTACTCGATCGCGATGCTGCTGCACGAGGCCGCCGACCGCCACCAGGTCCAGCCCCAGCCCCAGCTCGAGATCTTCGCCACCGACCTCGACGAGCGCGCGCTCGCCATCGCCCGCGAGGGGCGCTACCCGAAGGCGATCGAGACCGACGTCTCGGTGGAGCGGCTGGCTCGTTTCTTCGTTCAGCGCGGCGAGCACTACGTGGTCAAGCCCGAGCTGCGCAAGTCGCTGCTGTTCGCCTGCCACAACCTGCTGCGCGATCCGCCCTTCCACCAGATCGACCTGATTTCGTGCCGCAACCTCCTGATCTACCTCGACACCGAGCTGCAGCCCCAGGTCTTATCGGTGCTGCACTACGCGCTCGCCGCGGGCGGGCGGCTGTTCCTGGGCTCGGCCGACAACGCCGACCGCGAGCGGTTCCTGGCGCTCGATCGAGAGCACTGGATCTACGAGAAGCGCGAGAGCTTGACCGGCAGCGTGGAGCTGCCGACCCTGCTGGCCGAGCCGCGTCCCGCCGGCATCACATCGCGCCCCTCCCGCCGCCCGTCGCCGAGGACGGCGATCGAGGCTCACCGAATGGCGCTCGAGGCGGTGTCGCCGCCCAGCGCGCTGGTCGACGGCGCCTCCCAGGTCGTCCACCTGTCGGAGAGCGCCGGGCGCTACCTGCAGCCGGCCGGCGGACCGTTCACGGCCGAGATCACCGAGCTGGTGCGCCCCGAGCTCGCCCACGAGCTGCGCTCCTCGCTGTTCCGGGTCTTCCGCCATGGCACTCCGGTGCTCACCTCGCCGCTGCCGGTCGCCTTCAACGGCAAGGCGAAGAGCGTGTCGCTGCAAGTCCTGCCGCGCTGGCGGGAGGGCTCGAAGGAGCGGCTCGCGCTGGTGCTCTTCCTCGAGGGGGAGGAGATCGATCGGCGCGAGCGGAAGCCGCTCGATCCGACCGACCGGGACGGCGTCAGCCGGCTGCGCGAGGAGCTGTGCGAGTCCCAAGAGCAGCTGCGCGCCACCCGCGAGGACTACGAGGCCGCCAACGAGGAGCTGCGGGCGTCCAACGAGGAGCTCCAGTCGGTCAACGAGGAGTACCGCTCGACCTCCGAAGAGCTCGAGACCAGCAAGGAGGAGCTGCAGTCGATCAACGAGGAGCTGCACACCGTCAACAACGAGCTCAAGCACAAGCTCGAGGAGGTGTCGAGCGCCCACAGCGACCTCGAGAACCTGATCGCCAACACCGAGATCGGCACCCTCTTCCTCGACCGCGAGCTGCGCATTCAACGATACAGCCCGAAAGTCTCTCAGCTCTTCGCGGTCATCGCGGACGACCGCGGCCGGCCGATCGGCGACTTCACCCACTCGCTCGAGTATCGCGAGCTGCTCTCCGACTGTCACCGCGTGCTCCACGAGCTGGCGGTGGTCGAGCGCGAGGTGAGGAGCGACGACCGACGCTGGTTCTCGCTGCGCCTGCGTCCCTACCGCACGGTCGAGGACCGCATCGACGGCGTGGTGCTCACCTTCTTCGAGATCACCGGGCGCAAGCGCACCGAGCTCACGCTGCTCGAGCGCGAGGCCCAGCTCGAGCTGGCCCACCAGACGGCGCAGGTCGGTTGGTGGACGGTCGACCTCGACCGCGGCGAGATCGGCTGGTCCGACTCGGCGCGGACGCTCCTCGGGCTCGAGGAGGGCGACGAGCCGGCGACGCTGCAGGAGCTCGCCGAGCGGCTGCTTCCCGAGGAAGACCGCGCCGACTTCCTCGCCGCGTTCTCGGAAGCCGGCCGCGAGCGTTCGGAGATCGAGCTCGAGCTGCGCGTGCGACGCGCCGACGGCTCCTGGCGCTGGCTGCTGTCGCGAGGCCGCCTCTACCCGGCGATCGGCGACGCGCGCCTGGTCGCGGTGCTGATCGACGTCACCGAGCAGAAGCGGATCCAGCGATTGCTCGAGGAGCTCGACCGGCAGGATCTCCGCGGCTCCGACGAGCGCGAGCAGGCGGTCGCGAGGAGTGCCGACGAGCTGCACGCCATGGTCTCGAGCCTGACCCAGGCCGAGCAGGAGGAGCGCCGTCAGCTCGCGCAGGTGCTGCACGACGACCTGCAGCAGCAGCTCTATGGTGTCCGCCTGCGCATCACCGAGCTGCTGCGCAGCACCGAGGGCGCGGCCGCCGCCGACGCCGAGCGCCTGGCCGAGATCTACGACCAGCTCGCCGAGGCGATCGCCATCACCCGGCGGCTCGCTGCGCGCCTGTCGCTGCCGGGGCAGGGGACCGACCTGAACGAGGTGCTCGACAGCCTCGCCCAGCAGATGGAGAGCCTCCACGAGCTCGTGGTCGAGGTGCGCCACGATGGCCCGCCGCCGAAGACCGGCGAGAGCCTGCGGATCGTCGTCCACCAGATCGTCCGCGAGCTCCTGTTCAACGTGGTCAAGCACTCGGGGGTCAGGTCCGCGATCGTCACCAGCACCCAGCAGGACGGCGACCTCGTCCTGACCATCGAGGACAGCGGCAGGGGATTCGATGCCGAGGTCGCCGAGCGGGGCTTCGGCCTGCAGACCGTCCGGCGCCGCCTCGAGCTTCTGGGGGGGGAGATAGAGACGGTGAGCCGCCCCGGCGAAGGCGCTCGCGTGGTCGTGCACATTCCGCTCGCCGCCGGCTCCGACTGACCCGCTCCCGCGGCTCCGGCGCCGGTCGAACCCCGCTCGCCCTTTCGCCCCTACCCTTCGTCCCGCGGCTCGGATCCCTCCGCTGCTGGCGCTGGCGCCGGGGCGCTCGCGGATCGCGGGGCGGCCTGCTGCGTGAACAGGTACTCGAACGCCGACCTCAGGAGCTCGCTGGCGCTCCTGATTTCGAGCTTCTCCTTGATGTTCTCGCGATGCGCCTGCACGGTCTTGATGCTGATCCCGAGGCGCTCGCCGATGCGGCGCGCGCTCAAACCCTCGCCGAACAGGGTGAACACCTCGAGCTCACGCGGGGTGAGAGTGGCGAGCCTCGCGTTCCCGGTCGGCGGCGCCGCCCGACCGGCCGCCCGGCGCAGCAGGCGCTGGTGCATCCGCGGGCTCAGGTAGATGTCGCCGGCGAGCACGGTGCGCACGGCCTCGACCAGGGTCTCGGCCTCCTCGTGCTTCGAGACATAGCCGGCTGCGCCCTCGGCCAAGGCGCGCTCTGCGAACAGCGCCTCGTCGTGGATCGAGCTGACCAGGACCTGCATCGACGAGCGCGCCTTCAGCAGGTCGGCGATCAGGTCGAGCCCGCTGCGGTCCGGGAGCGAGATGTCGACCAGCGCCAGATCGGGCGCCTGGTCGGCGGTGAGCGCCACCGCGGTGGCGCCGCAGTCGGCGACCGCACAGACGTCGAGCCCGTCCTCTCGCGACAGGATGCCGCGCAATCCCTCACGAACCACCGGGTGGTCGTCGACGATCAGGATCCTCTTCACGGGCCTCGGTTCAGGAGGCGAACGGCTGGGAGTGGGAGGCGCGGGCTGCTCGCGATCCTCCGAGGTCGGCATCGTTGACAGGCCGGCGGCTCGGACGGCGTCTCGGCGAGCGGCGCCTGGATCGCAGATGGAGCACGACGCTGGTGCCGGTGCCGTGCTCCGAGCGCAGCACGTCGAGGCGTCCGTCGAGCGACTCGACCGCACGCGCGACGACGACGAGTCCGAGCCCGTGCCGGTTCTGTTGGCCGGGCCCCCCGTTCAGGCGTCGCTCGACCTCCTCGGGCATCCCTGGACCGTTGTCCTGCACCCGCACCGCGACCTCGTCGCCGTTGCGGAACGTCGAGATGCGCACCCAGGCGCCGTCGCCGCCGTCGTGGTGCTCGATGGCGTTGACGATCAGGTTCTCGAGCACGAGCTTCAACCCGCTCCTCGGGACCGGGGCGGTGCTCAGCGGCTCGACGACCTCGAGCGAGATCCCCTGCTGCACTGCTCGCTCGGCGTGCTGGGCGGCGAGGTCGACGATCAGGCTGCGCAGGGGGACGTGCGACTCTGCCGGGGCCGACAGCAAGAAGGCGACGTCGTCGACGACCGAGGCGGCGGACTCGATCCCCGAGAGCAGCAACTTGCTGAGCCGCGCTTCCTGCTCGCCGCCGGCGGGGAGGCGCTCCGCGAGCAGGCGGGCATGGAGGCGAGGGCTGTTGAGCCGATTGCGCAGCTCGTGGCCGACCATCCGTAGCACCTGGTCGCGCTGTCGCTCGAGGCTCGCCATCTCCGGGTTGGCCCCGAGCCCATCGACGCTGGATCCATCGGCGCTGCATCCATCGACGCCGGATCGCTGACTGCTGTGCAGCTCGTGGAGCCGCTCCAACTGCAGACAGAGCGTGGGGACTAGAGCCAGCGTGTTGGCCAGCTCGGCCGGCAGACTCGCCCCCCCACAGGCCGAGAGGGTGCGGCCGTACGAGAGACGCGCCCGCTCGATGAGCTCGATGGTGGGGTCTTCGTTCCGGAGGCTGCCCTTCGGTTTCCCCGCCGCGCCGCCCGTGCCCTGCGGCGTCGTCCTGTTCATGCTGTTCATGGCTGTGCTCCCATCGTCCGCTCGTCGCCGACCGGACACGTCTATGACCTCCCCCTGGGGCCTCCCCTTGGATCTTGGCAGGAGAGGGGCATCGAATCGGAAAATTTCAAGAGAGCTTCAGACGTGTCCATTGTGAAGGCCCCTGGCAAGAAGCACAATGAGGGGGATCTCGTATCTTCTCTAGGAGATTGCCCTAAGAAGGTGGGGGGCGTCGACCTGGCGGGCTCGTGGTGGTCATCATTCCCAACGAGCTGCGAAAGCGAGGCGAGCTCATACCACGAGCCAGCTCGAGGCTGTCGGAGCCGGCGTTGGCAGCAGGGCTCGATCCGGCGTCGCTTGCAGCGCGGGGTGGTCGGGCGCGGCCTCGCTCCTAGGCGACCGCTGTCTGCAGAGCGCGGGCCTCCATCGCGAAGCGCTCGAGCTCGGCCGCCCGATGTTCCGCGGTGTGCGCGGCGAGCACCCGCCGGCGCGCCCGCTCGCCGATCGCGCGGCGCTCCTCCTCCGACACCTCCTCCAGCAGCCGCAGCACCTCTTCGCAATCGTCGGCGAGCAGGATCTCTGTGCCGACGTCGAAGAAGACGTCGATGCCGGGCCACGAGTCGCTGATCACGGGCGTGGCGCAGGCCGCGGCCTCGAACAGACGCACGCTCGGCGCCCAGCCGGCCTCGCACATCGCGGCGCGCGTCAGGTTCAGCGTGAAGCGCTGGGTGTTGTAGAAGAGCGAGTGCTTGACCGGCGCCAAGTGGTCGACACGGCGGGTGTTCGCGGGCCACACGATGCCGTCGGGGTACTTGGAGCCGACGACCAGGAAGCGCCCTCGGGGTTTGCGGCGCGCCGGCTCGAGCAGCAGCCGCTCGAGTCCCGGCTGGCGGTCGTCGCTGTACGTGCCCATGTAGCCGAGGTGCCAGACCGGGTAGCCATCGGGCTCGGGACGATAGACGTCGGGGTCGACCGAGCAGTAGAGGGGCCGCGCCTGCCGGGCGCCGTACTCGCTGTGGAGCCGGTCGAGCGTCGGCCCGCCGTTGAAGGTGAGGTAGAGGTCGAAGCCCGGGATCTGATCGGCCTGGAGATAGGCGCAGCCTCCGTTCTCGAGGCTGCTCATGGTCACCGGCGTGTCGATGTCGTAGAAGGCGGTGACACCGCGCGCAGTGTCGAGCACCCACTTCGCGACCTCGGCGCCGTCGGGGACGTAAGAGCCGACGAGGACCAGGTCGGCGTCGCGCACCGCCTGGACGTGCTCGCGCAGCGCCGGCAGGTCCTCGTAGACCACGACCTCGCAGTGCGGCGAGCGCACCAGGTCGCGGGTCGTCGCGTGCCACGGCCTCTCACGCTCGAGGAAGCGCACCCGATGGCCGCGACCGTGCAGGCCGCGGATCAGCGACCGGTAGGTGGTGGCGTGCCCGTTGCCCCACGACGAGGTGATCGAGAGGCCGAGGACGAGGATGTCGAGCTTGCGCTGGTCGTTCATTGGGTTCTCTCCGGGAGTGGAAGTAATCATCCGCCGGTCAGGAGGCGCTCGAGCTGGCAGGACAGAAGTGAAGAGACATTCGGTTATGGGTCCGAACCGGTCGTTCCGGCCGCCCCGCTACCGTACGAAGCGGTCCCAGGTCCCGTAGCGCTCGCGCACGACTCCGCGGGGTGCGGCGAGCGCCGCGATCAGCAGGCCGCACAGGGTGGCGTTGACCTGTGCCGCAAGGCCGGCTCCCGACATCAGCCAGGGTGCGATCGCGATGCCGACCGGCCGGTTCGGCCGCAGCGTCCGCCAACCGAACACCAGGAGCAGAACGCCCGACAGGACGTCCGAGTAGGTCATGAGCTGGGCGCGCAGCAGGTCGTGGGTCTGCTCGCTGAACCAGACTCCGCGGCCGCCGCTGGGATGCACCCAGTGCTCCGGCTTCAGATGGCCGAGGGTGACCGGCGCCAGCATCTGCCAGACCCCGAGCGCCAGGATCGTCCACGGGATCCACAGCGTGTGCCGATGGTGCAGGCGCAGCATCTCGAGCCGGTCGTGGTCACCGTGGTCGTGGCCGCCACTGTGCTCCTCGGCGTGCTGCTCGTCGGGCTCCTGGCGATGCTGGCGGAGCGCCATCGGCCGCGCCACGCCGCGGCTTCCCATGTCGAGATTCTCGGCGAGATGTTCGTTCACGGAGCTCTCGGTCCCGCTTCGTGATCCATCGGCACCTCCGGTCTCCCGGCTGAGTGCAATCGCGAGGCCAACGCGGGCTCTCGAAGCTCCTCCGGTGTACGATGGCCCGACCGCGACGCATTCCAGCGCCCGCGCGCGCTCGAAGGAGGCGGGACGCCATGAAGACCATCGTCAACCAGACGCACAGGCCGCTCAAGATCCACCTGGCTCGCGGCCGTGTCCTCCACCTCGGACCCGGAAAGAAGGGTCAGATCGCGACCAGGGACGCCGACCGCGAATCCGTCAAGAAATTGATCGAGGCCGGGGACGTGGCGGTCGTCGGCGAGGGCTCCGGTCCGATCACGCCGCACGGCGACGTCGCCTCCGGCCCCCCCGACGCCCGCGGCCACCACCCCAGCGTGTCGGTGGTCAAGCGCGGTGATCGGTGAGGTGACTGCGGCCGAGGATCCGGACCCCGGCCGGCGTCGGCGCGAGCGCCGGGGACCGGGCCCGGGTTCACACCAGGCTGGCGTCGACGGTCGTCGAGTGTCGCCGGTCGTAGCGGGACTCGATCTCGGACAGCCCCTGCAACAGCTCCTGCTGGTCCTCGGTGGGCGCCGTGGCCTGGAGCTCTTCGAAGAAGCGCGTCAGCGCCCGGCTGGCCGCGCGAGCCTCGTGATCGAGCTCGGCCGTGGTGAGGTCCCGGAGTCCTTCGCAGCGCCGTTCGGCGTCGTCGACCAGCGACGCGGGCGTCGACTGGATCCACTTCTCGGCCTGGCGGCGATCCCGCTCCTGGTTCGCGCGCACCCGGCGAAACGACTCGGTCAGCTCGTCCGCGAGCTCGATCTCCGTCTTCCCGATCGTCTGCAACAGGATGCGCTCCTTCTCGTCGGGGGCCTGCTCGGACCGCTCCTGGAGGATCTCACCCATCGTCCGGTGGAGCTCTGAGCAGTGCTCCACCAGATCGCGGATCCGCTGAAAGGTCAGGGCGCCGGAGCGCTGACGGTCGTCGTCGGGGCTCTGCGAGCGGGCTCCCGGGGGCTCCTCGGCGACGCGCTCGCTCGGCGGATCTCCGCCACGAACCGCGGCTTCGCGCGGGTCGGGCTGTGGATCGTCGTTTCTTCTCTTCATGGCGGAGGCGGCTCCGCGGGCGCCGGGGCGGGTCCTGGCCCGGACAGCTCGCCCTCAGGGCTTTCGCGCTCGGAGATCTCGACGGCGACCTTCGAGCCGTCGAGCTCGCGGTAGTGGACGACGACGGGATCGCCCGGGGTCAGCTCGCGAGGATAGGTGGTTTCAGCGTCGAGGGCGAAGCGCTCGACCGGTCCATCGAGGGTCTCGACCGCGATCTCGTCGCCCTGGATCGAGCTCACGAGGCCGTAGGTGGTCTGCTGCCGCGGGTAGAACAGGACCCACACCAGGGCGCCGGCGACCACGGCCAGGACCGTGATCAGGGCCAGCGGCGTGAGCAGCGAGGCGGCGCGGTTGGCCTGTGGGTGCGGCTGCGGAGTCGCGAGCTGCGAAGCGGTCACCTGCTGCTGGCGGCGCCGTCGGGCCTCGGGGGTCTCGGGCGCCGTGTCGGACAGTCGTTTTCGGGTCGGGCGGGTCATGGGGACCTCCTGTTCGCTTCGCGGTCGGGATCGGGCGCTCGTTGCCATGTGGGTCACCGAACCGCTTCGACGCGAAGGGATTCGTCGCAATCACGATGCCACCCGCAGGCCGGCGCATCGCTTGCCGGCTGACGGGCGTCATCGGCGATCTGATGCCGAGCCACTGACCGATCCACTGCCGATCCGATGCCGACCCGACCCGGTCCGAAACCGCCCGAGTCGGCGCAGGAGCGGCCCGAGCGGCAAAAACGACGGATCAGGGCGTAAGAAAGTCAGCGCTCCGGGGGCCGCCCACTAGCGCTCCTGTTCTCACACGCCCGCGCTCTCACGTGCCGCGCTCGAGAGCGACCGCGGGCTCACCCTGCGGCCACAGCTCGGCGAGATCGGTCTCTTCGAGATCTTCTCGGCTCAGCTCGAAGACCTGCCCACGGCTTTCGAGGGTCACCAGGGCGAGGTGGTTGAGCAACTCTTCGCAGTCGCCGGAATGGGCCTCCGCCTTCGTGACCTCGCCGCTGGTGGGGTCGAACCGGCCCCAGACGTTCTCGTCGCGAAGCAGGTAGAGGCGCGTGAGCTGGCCGGCGTAGGCGTCGATCAGCAGGTTCTCGAGCCCGCCCGCGGCGACCCGGCCGTCGCCGTCGAGGTGGCCTCGCAGGCGCCCGAGCTCGGCCCGATGCTCGCGCCGCCACTGCTCCTCGAAGAGAGCGACGGCCTTCTGGTGGAGGCGCGCGCTCGCCTCGGCGGAAGCCTCGCTCTCGCGCACGAGCGGCAGCTCTCCGTCGACGATCGGCTCGTAGTCGGAGACCTTGCGGAAATGTCCGCGCTCACGCTCGACCCCGGCGAGGACGAGGGGCAGTCCGCTCGATCCCCACTCGTCGCGCAGCCGCTTGTCGATCTCGTGCAGGTACTGCTCGAGCTCGGGAACCACGTCGTCGTGCCCGCCGCCGTGGCCGTGATAGAGCGCGCTGGGGCTGGAGATCGCCTGCTGCGTGCGGAACTGGACGCCCTGGCTCTCGGTCTCACCGCCGACCACTTCCTCGAACGACTTCGGAAGGTCGGTCGAAGTCTTCTCGAAGGTCAGCCAGGTGCCCAGGTAGAGGTGGGGGTCGCGAAGTGCGAGCTCGAGCACGAGGAAGGAACGGTTCCGCTGGACCAGCGGCAGCAGAGGACGAACGAACGGACGCTCTGCGACGTGGACGAGCTCGGACGGACCCGCGGGCAGCGGCCACAGCTCCGTGTTCTCGCCGTCCGTGAACAGGGCCAGGTGGTCGTGCGCGGTTCCCATCTCGATCTCGACCAGCCGCTCCTCGATCGCGTCCTGCATCGCCCGCCGGCGTTCGTCGGAGGCGCCCCAGCTCTGCAGCCGCTCGCCCGTCATCGACACGCAGTGCCGCGTTCGGATCTCGTTGGCGCGCCCTTCGCCGCCGCGACCCCACTCGGTGAAGAGGGAGACGGTCGGCGCCTCGAGCCGGTCCGCCAGCTCCAGCAGCGGGGGCCGGTCGTTGTGGTGTGCTCTACCTCGTGGACTCGCTGTCACGCTTGCCTCCTGGACGCCTCGTGCCGTGTCGTCCGTCTCGTGTCCGCGTTCACTCGACGCTCGATGGCCGCAAGCGTCGTGCCAGAGCGAGGGACGCGGTTGCTGGTCCAGGGTTGCTGGTCCAGGGTTGCTGGTACGTCGGTTGCTGGTACGTCGGTTGCATTGCCGGCCATCGGAACACATCTGCCTGCAAGGCAGCAACGAGCGGCGACGCGATGCCCCCGTCGTCGAGGGATCCTTCAGGAGGTTTCGCTGTGAAAAAGCACACCAGGAGTCTGTTCGCGCTGGGGGCCGGCCTCTGGCTGACGCTGGCCGGCTGCGGTCTCGGCCTGGCGCTGGTCGCCTGCGGAGCGAGCGACGACGACGTTCCGCCACCCGACACCACCGAGGAGCCGCCTCCCGCCGACCAGGATGCGGTCTCCTCGGTCGACGCGGACACCGAGCCGATGGGAGTCGAGGGCTCGTCGAGCATCGAGGGTCGCATCGTTTACCAGGGCGAGATCCCGACGCTGCCCAGGATCGCGATGGACGCCGATCCCCAGTGTGCGGCCAAGCACGACGAGCCGGTGAGGTCGCAGGCGCTGGTCGTCGGCGACGATCGGGGGCTCGCCAACGTCCTGGTCAAGGTCACCTCGGGGCTGCCCGAGGGCAACTATCCGCCGCCCGAGGAACCGTTCGTGATGGACCAGCAGGGCTGCCAGTACCAGCCGCACGTGATGGCGTTGGTCGCCGGGCAGGACCTCAAGGTGCTCAACTCCGACGAGCTGCTGCACAACGTCCACGCCCTGTCGAGGGTCAACCCGGCGTTCAATCGGGCGATGCCGGCGGCGGTCGAGGAGACGGTGTTCGAGCTGCCCAGGCCCGAGGACGCGTTTCAGGTCAAGTGTGACGTGCACCCCTGGATGAACGCCTACATCGAGGTCACCGAGCACCCCTTCTTCGACGTTTCGGACACCGACGGCACGTTCACGATCGAGGGGCTGCCGGCCGGCACCTACGAGATCGAGGCGTGGCACGAGCGGCTCGGGACCCAGACCGCGACGGTCACGGTGGAGGAGGGCGGCTCCGCGAGCAACGACTTCACGTTCACGCGGGAGTGAGCGCGCCAGGAGATCGATCGCGAGAGGTCCGCGGTTCGGCGCGACGCCGCAGGGAGAATCGCTTGTTCCGGTAGCGCTCCGGTCGGATCATGACCCTTCTGCCGGTCGAAGACCTCTCGTTCACGGTCGTCGTCCTGGCGTTCCTGGCGGCGGCCGGCGTCATCGCGTTCGCGGGCACCGCGCTCACCCGCCGCGCCGACGTGTTCGCCGACCGCTCCGGGATCGGCGAGGCCCTGGTCGGGGCGATCCTCCTCGGCGGGATGACGTCGCTGGCCGGTGTCGTCACCACCCTGACCGCTGCCGCACACGATCATCCGACGCTGGCGGTCGGCAACGCGATCGGCGGGATCGCCGTTCAGACGCTGTTCCTGGCGGTCGCCGATCTCGCCTACCGTCCGGCCAACCTCGAGCACGCGGCGGCGTCGATCGGCAACCTGTTCAACGCCGGCCTGCTCCTGGCGCTGCTGGTCCTGCTGCTGGCCGTCGTCGCCACGCCCGCGGTGACCCTGGCGGGCGCGCATCCGGGCTCCTACCTCGTGTTCGTCGCCTACGGCTGCGGCATCGCTGCGGCCCGCAAGGCCCGCGCCGACCCCATGTGGCTGCCGACCCGGACCGCCGAAACGGTGAGCGACGAACCCGACGACTCCTCGGGCGGTGAGAGCATGACGCGGATCGTGCTCTCGCTCACCGGCCTCGGGCTGGCGGTGGCCGCCGCCGGCTGGACGGTCTCGATCACGGGCGCCGAGATCTCGCGCCGGACCGCGCTCGGCGATTCCTTCGTCGGCAGCCTGTTCATGGCGATCGCGACCTCGCTGCCGGAGCTGGTGGTGTCGGTGCAGGCCGTGCGCCGCGGTGCGCTCACCCTGGCGGTCGCCAACATCGTCGGCGGCAACTCCTTCGAGGTGCTGGTGGTGGCGGGTGCGGACTTCGTCTACCGCGACGGCTCGCTGTTGCACTCCTCGAGCACCGAGCAGGGATTCGTGATCGCGCTCACCGCGCTGCTGATGTCGGTCCTGCTGCTCGGGCTGCTCAGCCGGCAGCGCGAGGGGCCGGGCGGCATCGGCTGGGAGGGCTGGCTGATCGCCGCCCTGTTCCTGGCCGGCTACACGATCCTGTTCTTCATGTCCGGAGCGCCGCTCGGGTGAGCCGTGATCGTCGTGGCACGGCGGTTGCTTCCATCGAGCCCAGCAGTCGATTCTGGTGGATCGAGGACGAGCGGACGGAGGAGGACCGGGATGGCCATCGACACCCAGCAAGGAGAACCGATCGAGGGCTTGGGCCGATGCCGCACAGCGTGATGCTCTGGCTGGTGCACCCCGACGCCGAGGGCGGGGGCGACGAAGGCCGCACGGATCCGGCCCCACAGGGCCACGCCGGCGTGTTCGCCCCTCCCGCGTTCACCCATCTCTCCTACGGTGTCTTCGACGACGAGCAGCAGCGCGACGAGGTGCTCGCTGCGATCTCGAGCGCGCTCGACCGCAACGGCTCCCTCCGCGTCACCCATGGCAGCCGGACCTTTCTGATCCCGGCCGCTCGCATCCACTACGTGGTCAGCGAGGAGGTCAGCCGTCCGGTCGATCGGGAGGACGAGGAACAGCGGCTCGGCTGAGCCTCAACCCTCGCGCCGGCCGCTCGGCTTCCGCCGGGCGTAGAAGTCGACCCACGAGGCCGGCGGCTCGGCGGACCGGGTCGGCAGGATGGCCACCATCGCGAGCAGCAGCGCGACGACGAGCTGGTTCTGGTGGGCGGCTGGCGTCGGCGCCGGCGCGAACAGGAAGGTGTGGCCGGCGAGCCAGGCCGCGACGGCCAGGATGCCCAGGTGGAGGCGGTCGAGCCGGCGGCTCATCGACGCCAGCGCCAGGAATGCGATGGCGGCGCCGCCGGCGAGGGCGTGGACCCACAGCAGGGTCGCTCCCGGATCGAAGAGGCCGAGATAGACGGAGACCAGGAAACCCGGGATGGCGACCACGGCGACCCGCACCCGTTGACGCCAGGAGGAGGGGTTGTAGTCCCAGGGCGGAGGAGTGACGTCGAGGTCGACGACGTGCTCGAGGATGTGCTCGAGCCCCCGAGCGACTTCGGGAGCCTCGGTGTCCCGCTCGGCTCCGTCCTCGCTGCGCGCTCGCTGCAAGGGCCGCTAGCTCCGGGAGCCGCTCGCCGCCGGCGAGCTCGCCTCTTCGTTCTCGCGTTCTTCCTCGGCCTCCATGGCTTCCTCGATGTCTTCCTCGGTGTCTTCCTCGGTCTCGACGAGCCCGTTGCGCTCGAACCAGCCCCGTGGGTCCTCCTTCATCCGTCGGACCATCTCGGGGAGGGTCTCGCGCAAACGGTGCCGGGGTTCCCATTCCAGCAGCCGGCGCGCCTTCCCGATCTCGACCGGGTAGTGGTCGTCGGCGAGCGCGACCATCCAGGGCTTGATGAACATCTCCTGCCCCAGCACGTGCTCCTTGAGCCAGGCGCCGGTCCGGGCGACGGTCTTGGGCACGAGGATGGTCGGCCACTCGCGGCCGTGGATCAGCTCGCCGAGGGTGTCCTGCAGCTCGTCGTGGCTCATCAGGTCGGGCTCGGCGACGAGGAACACCTCGAAGTCGCCGAGGGCCGCGCGCCTCTCGACGGTCTTCACCAGGCAGCTCACCACGTCGTCGAGGTGGACGTAGG
Source organism: Thermoanaerobaculia bacterium (assembly GCA_035546295.1). Lineage (GTDB taxonomy): Bacteria > Acidobacteriota > Thermoanaerobaculia > Multivoradales > Multivoraceae > DATKBT01. Next base: position 59,921 of record DATKBT010000164.1, read on the forward strand.
GCTGGCCGTGGTCGGCGTCGCCCGGGAACAGGTAGCTCTCGAGCTGCTTGTCGTGGATGCGCTTGATGTGCTGGCCCAGGGGGGGCGAGTGGCCGTCCTCGTCGTAGGCCCCCGCGATGCGCAGGACGACCACCGGGATGTCGCCCCGCTCGGCCCGCAGCACCGCCTCCGCCTCGAGCTTCGATTCCGGGTAGGGCCACTCGGCCTCGGTCGGCGATTCCTCGGTGAGTCGCTCGTCCTCCTCGTCGACCGGCTCCATCACCAGCAGGGTGCTCGAGAACACGAATTGCCCGACGTCGAAATCGCGCCGCAGCCCGCGGAGCAACCGGCGGGTGCCCTCGACCGTGAGGTCGGAGTAGAGGGGGCTGTCACTGCCCGAGAAGTCGTAGTAGGCGGCCAGGTGGATCAGGCTGGCGAGCCGGCCGCCGCAGCGCTCGCGGAGCTCCTCGAGCGCAGCGGCGACGCTGCCGTCGTCGGTGAGGTCGACGTGGATGAGCTCGCAGCCCGGGGGCGGCTCCCCCTGCGGCCAGTCCGCGGCGTCGAGGACGAAGACCCGGTGGTCGCTGACCAGCGCCTCGACCGCGCGCGAGCCGATCAGACCGGCGCCTCCCGTGATCGCGACCGCTGCTCGCTGCTCCTGTTCTTCGGGCATCTCGTCTCCCAGTCGTTCTGGGCTCAGAGGGGGAGCAATTCGCCTGCCAGGAAAGAGCAGGTCGCGGAGGTGAGGGCTAGGCGTGCTCCGACTTGCGATTGACCCCGTACGACTTGAGCCGGTTGTAGAGCGTCTTGGGGCTGATCCCGAGGGTCGACGCGGTCTCCTTGCGGTTGCCGTCGAGCTCGTCGAGGGTGGCCAGGATCAGCCGCTTCTCCGATTCCTCGAGCGAGGATCCGATGCGCACCCGGATGTACGGGCCGCTCTGCGGCGTTGCGAGCTGCATGCGGACCTCACGCGACAGGCAGTCGGCGTCGATCGAGTCCTCGGCGAGGATGTTGGCCCGCTCGATCGCGTTCTTGAGCTCGCGCACGTTGCCGGGCCAGGAATAGCTGGTCAGCAGCTCGAGCGCTTCGTCGGTCAGCCTTCGCGTCGTTCCGTCGCGCCGGCCGAGCTCGGCGAGGAACGAGCGCGCCAGCAACTCGATGTCGTCGGGACCGCGGTCGCGCAGCGGCGGCAGGTGGATGGGGAAGACCCGCAGGCGGTAGTACAGGTCCTCGCGCAGCCTGCCCTCGTCGACGGCCTGCGCCGCGTCCTGGTTGCTGGCGGCGACCACCCGCACGTCGACGGTCTGTGGTTTGGTGCCTCCGACTCGCAGAAAGGTGCCGGTCTCGAGCACGCGCAGGAGCTTGACCTGGAGCTCGATCGGCATCTCGGTGATCTCGTCGAGGAACAGCGTGCCGCCGGAGGCGCGCTCGAAATGACCGGCGTGCCGTCTCTCGGCGCCCGTGAACGAGCCCTTCTCGTGCCCGAACAGCTCGCTCTCGATGAGGGTGGGCGAAACCGCGCCGCAGTTGAGAGGCAGCAACTCTCCCTTCCGCCGCGGGCTCATCCGGTGGATGGTCTCGGCGACCAGCTCCTTGCCGGTTCCGCTCTCGCCGGTGATGAACACCGTCGCGTCGGTCTTGGCCACCTTCTCGATCAGGTTGTAGACCTGCCTCATCGGCTCGGAGTTGCCGACGATGGCCCCGAAGCGCCCGGCATCGCGCAGCTCCTCGCGCAAGGTCGAGACTTCGCTGCGCAGCTCGACCGTGCGCTCGAAGCTGCTCAGCAGCGCCCGCAGCCGCGCCACGTCGATCGGCTTGGTCAGGTAGTCGACGGCGCCGCGACGCAGCGCGTCGATGGCGGTCGACAGCGTCGCCTGCCCGGTGATGATCGCCAGGTCGTAGTCGGCGCTGGGCTCGAGCAGATCGAGCCCGTTGCCGTCGGGCAGTCCGAAGTCGGCGAGGACGAGGTCGATGCTGCGTGACTTGAGGGTCGACTGCGCTCCCGCCAGCGTCGCGGCGGTCAGCACCTCGTGCCCCTCGTTCTCGACCACGCTCGCCAACGCCGCGAGTGCGGCCGAGTCGTCTTCGACGATGAGGATGGAAGCCATGTCGTTCACGTTAACAGCCGTCCGGTTCCAGTTCCCGATCCGGTAATTCGGAAAGGGGCCATCGGAAATACCTACAACTCCGGACGGTGGCTTCCCCTCGGAGCGTCACGTTGGCGTTCTCGGCCTCGCGTGGAGGAAGCAGGTGACTTGCGAGCAGTTTCTCGGTCGAGTGCATGGGACCCCGGGGCCGCCGTCCGCAAGTCGGATGCCAAACGGCGCCTCGCTCCCCCACGGACACCGCCCGCGGCACAGAACGTGCAGTTCCCGCACTCCGCACACTGCCTCCGCCGGGTCCGTCGCGCGATCTTCCAACGAATGCCCTGCCCATGAGCCCCGACCACCACGACGTCGCGATCGTCGCCGGTCTGCGCACGCCCTTCGCGAAGCGCATGACCGAGCTGCGCTCGCTGGCCGCGCACGAGCTCGGGGCGCTGGTGGCGTCCGAGCTGCTCGAGCGCCAGGACCTCGATCCCGCCGAGGTCGAGCGCGTCGTGTTCGGACGGGTGGTGCCGGCCCTCGACGTTCACAACCCGGCGCGCGAGGTGGTGCTGCGCACCGGCCTGCCGGCCTCGGTCGAAGCGCACACCGTCTCGAAGGCGTGCATCACGGGCTATCAGACCGTGGTCGACCTGCTTCTGGCGATCCGCGACGGCGGCCTCGGCTGCGGCCTCGCCGCCGGCGCCGACAGCGCCTCCCAGGTCCCGGTCGGTGTCAACGACGCGATGCGCGACGCCCTGCTGGGCGCGGCGCGCGCCGAGGGCTCGCTCGACAAGCTGAAGGCGTTTCGGGAGGTCCGCCCGGCCGACCTGGTGCCGCACGCACCCGATCTCACCGAGCCGACCACCGGCGAGACGATGGGGGAGGGGGCCGAGCGCATGGCCAAGACCAACTCGATCTCGCGCCAGGACCAGGACGCCTTTGCCCATCGCAGCCACGTGCGCGCGGCGGCGGCGTGGAAGCAGGGACGCTTCGACGGGCAGGTCATGCCGCTCTACGCCCCTCCGGACTACGAGCAGATGCTCGAGCGCGACAACCTCGTGCGCGAGGACTCCGAGCTCGAGCGCTACGCCGAGCTGCCGCCGGTGTTCGACCGCGAGCACGGCACCGTCACCGCCGGCAACAGCTCGCCGCTGACCGACGGCGCGGCGGCGGTCCTGCTGATGGCGAGCGAGCGGGCGCGCGCCCTCGGCCACGAGCCGCTCGGGTTTCTGCGGGCGTGGGCGTTCACGGCGGTCGATCCGGCGGGCCAGCTCCTGATCGGCCCCGCCTATGCGATCCCGGCGGTGCTCGATCGCGCCGGGCTCGAGCTCGATGCGATCGACCTGGTCGACCTCCACGAGGCGTTCTCCTCGGCGGTCCTGTCGGTGCTCGACGCGCTCGCCTCGGATCGCTTCGCCCGCGAGCAGCTCGGTCGCAGCCGAGCGGTCGGCGAGATCGACCCCGACCGGCTCAACGTCGACGGCGGCTCGATCGCCCTCGGACACCCCTTCGCCGCAACCGGGATCCGTCAGATCGTTCAGACCCTGACCGAGCTGCGCCGGCGCGGCGGCGGCCTCGGTCTGTGCGCGGCCTGCGCCGCGGGCGGCATGGGGGCGGCCGCGATCGTGGAGGCAGCATGAGCGACGGCACGACGACCACCGAGCCGCGCGCGGGGTTCGCCGCGGCGGCCGGCGACGACGGCGGCAGCGACGAAGGCGGCAACGACGGAGTGCCGTTCCGGCTCGAGCGCCGGCAGGATCGCGTCGCAGTGCTCTGGTTCGACCTCCCGAACCGCAGCGTCAACACGCTCGATCCGTCGCTCGTCGCGCCGCTTCGCGAGGTCCTCGCCGACGTGGAGGGCGATCCCGGTGTCGACGCCCTGGTGCTCGCCTCGGCCAAGACCGACAGCTTCGTCGTGGGCGCCGACGTCGAGCTGCTGAAGCAGGTCGGATCCGAGCAGGAGGGGCGCGAGCTGGCGCTCGAGGCCCAGGACGCCACCAATGCGCTCGAGGCCTTCCCCAAGCCGATCGTGGCCGCCATCCACGGCGACTGCCTCGGCGGCGGGCTCGAGATCGCGCTCGCCTGCGACGGGCGGGTCGCGAGCAGCGACGACGTCACGAGACTCGGTCTTCCAGAGGTCAAGCTCGGCCTCCTGCCGGGGGCCGGCGGCACCCAGCGTCTGCCGCGGCTGGTCGGCCTCGAGGAGGCGCTCGACCTGATCCTCGCCGGTCGCCGCATTCCGGCGCAGCGCGCCCTCGAGATCGGGCTGGTCGACGAGGTCGTGCATCGCTCGATCCTGGTCGAGGTCGCCGCCGCCCGCGCCCGGTCGCTCGCCGCGAACGAGCGACGCCCGCACGCGTCGAGATCGAGGCCGCACAGCGACCTCAAGAGCCTGTTGCTGGAGCACAACCCCCTCGGTCGCAGGCTCCTGTTCTCGCAGGCCGAGAAGCGGGCGCGGGAGAAGACCGGCGGACACATGCCGGCGCCCCTCGAGGCGCTCGAGGCGATCCGGGTCGGGGTGGAGGAGGGCTCCGAGCGGGGGCTGCGCTTCGAGGCGGAGGCGTTCGGCCGGCTGGCGGCGAGCCCGCAGTCGGCGGCGCTGGTCGACCTCTTCCTGTGGCGCCAGGAGCTGTCGAAGGAGAGTGGCTGCGAGGACCCGGAGGTCGCGCCCAGGCTCGTCGAGAAGGTCGCGGTCGTCGGAGCCGGACTGATGGGCGCCGGGATCGCCAGGATCACGGCGCAGGAGGCCGGTCTGCCCGTGCGCTTGCGCGACGTCGATCACCAGCCGCTGCTCTCCGGGCTGCGGCGTATCGCCGACGGTCTCGCCCGCGAGGTGGAGAGGAAGCGGTTGTCGGAGCGGGAGCGGGAGCGCATCCTGGCGCGGATCCACCCGACGACGGGCGCCAGCGGCCTGAGACGGGCCGACGTCGTCATCGAGGCGGTGGTCGAGGACCTGGAGGTCAAGCGGCGGGTGCTGCGGACGGTGGAGGAGAGCGTCACCGAGGACGCGATCTTCGCCACCAATACGTCGTCGCTGCCGATCGCGCAGATCGCGGAGGCGGCGCGGCGGCCGGAGCGCGTCCTCGGCATGCACTTCTTCTCGCCGGCGGAGCGGGTGCCGTTGCTCGAGGTGGTGCGCGGCGAGCGGACGTCGCCGGAGGCGGTCGCCACCTGCGTCGAGCTCGGCAAGCGCCAGGGCAAGACGGTGATCGTGGTGCGCGACGGCCCCGGCTTTTACACCACCCGCATCCTGGCGCCGTATCTGAGCGAGGCGTGCAGGCTGCTGGGAGAGGGAGCGCCGATCGAGGAGATCGACCAGGCGCTGACCGGCTTCGGCTTCCCGGTCGGTCCGCTCCGGCTCCTCGACGAGGTGGGGATCGACGTCGGCGGCGAGATCGCGGCCGTTCTGCACGAGGCTTTCGGCGAGCGGATGGCCCCGGCGCCGGCCCAGTCGGCGCTGGTCGGGGACGACCGCCGCGGCCGCAAGAACGGCCGCGGCTTCTACCGCTACGTGCGGCGCGGGCGCGGATGGAAGCGCAGCGACGGCGTCGACGAGGAGGTCTACGACCTGCTCGGCGTCGAGCCCGAGGAGGGGGCGGTGGCGCCGGCGCGGATCGTCGACCGCTGCGTCCTGGCGATGGCCAACGAGGCGGTGCGCTGCCTCGACGAGGGGGTCGTGAGCTCGGTGCGCGACGCCGAGGTGGGGGCCGTCTTCGGCCTCGGCTTCCCGCCGTTCCTCGGCGGTCCGCTGCGCTGGATCGACCGAAGGGGCGCCGACGAGGTCGTCTCCGGCCTCGAGGTCCTGGCGGCTTCCTGCGGCGCCCGTTTCGAGCCGGCCGAGCGGCTGGTGTCGATGGCAAGGAGCGGACGCACCTTCCACTCTTGACCGGAGACGGCCCTGCCAGGTCCGATCGGCTGGGGAAAGGTTGCCGCCGGGCCGGCAGTTTCTCCTCGCCGCGAGCGCCCGCTGACCCTGCTGCGGCCTCACGACGGAGCGCGCGCGCGGAAGTCTGCCGTGGCACGGATCTTGAGAAGCGGAGCCATGCCCGCGAGTCCACGTAGCAGCAGCGGGGGCGGATCGCGAAGGCGGACGGACGATGGAACGCCGAACTGGAAACGAGAGCGGGGGCAGGACGACCACCTCGCGCCAGAAGGAGCACACACAGCCTTGAAGGTTTTGATGACGGCGGAGTCGAGCGGAGGAATCTGGACCTACTCGGTGGAGCTGGCGCGCGCGCTGGGGCGCCGCGGGGTCGAGGTCCACCTGGCGACGATCGGAGCGCCGCTCGGCCACGAGCAGGTGCGTGAGGCGTCGGTGATGCGCAACGTCGAGCTCCACCCGGGACGCGGCGGCATGCGAGACGGCAGCGAGCTCGCTGGAGGCTCGAACGGAGACGACGTCGAAGCGACCGGACGCTGGTTGCTCGCGCTGGAGCGGCGTCTGCGACCGGACGTGGTGCACCTCAACGCTCCGCTCTACGGCGATCTGCCCTTCACCGCGCCGGTGGTCGCGATCGTCCACTCGTGCGCCCTCTCCTGGTGGTGGGCGGGGAAGGGGCGGGCGGCGCCGGCGTCCCTGCAGCCTCAATGCGAGCGTTTCGCGGGCGGTCTGCGCGGCGCGGAGATGGTGGTGGCGCCGACTCGCGCCGCGCTCGAGTGGACCGACTTCTTGCATGGGCCGCTGCACCCGGTCCGCGTCATCGGCCACGGGCGGAGCGCCGCCGATGTGCTCCCTCGGATCAAGGAGCCGTACGTGGCGGCCGCCGCCCGACGATGGGACGACGCCAAGGACCTGGGCCTCCTCGAATCGGCCGCCCGGCATCTCGCCTGGCCGGTGCGCGTCGCCGGCCACCACGCCCAGCGGGTCGACCGGGGGAGAGGACCGGCTCCCGCAAACGGCGCCGGGCCCGCGACCGCCGTCGAACGGATGGGGCACCTGGACGCCGAGGCGCTCGCCGATCTCCTCGGCCGGGCGGCGGTGTTCGCCCACCCGGTCCGGTACGAGCCCTTCGGGCTGACTGTGCTCGAGGCGGCGCTCGCCGGCTGCGCCCTGGTGCTGTCGGACATCCCCAGCCTGCGCGAGCAGTGGGAGGGGGTGGCCGAGCTGGTGCCGCCGGGGGACGAACGGGCGCTGCGCGACGCCCTGGTCGGCCTGATCGAGGACCCGGGCCGGCGCCGCGAGCTGGCCGCGGCCTCGAGGCTGCGCGCTCTGGACCAGACTCCCGAGCGCGTGGCGGGGCAGTATCTCGAGGTCTACCGTCAGGCGTCGGCGCCCCACCCGCGTCCGCTCGACCTCGAGGGCCTGCTCCCCGGACACGCGCGCCGGGCCGTGGAGATCCCGCCCGGACTCGCCTGAGGAGGTTGCTCGCCGGCGCTGCCCGTTCCCGTTGGTCGCGGTCTCAGGCTGCGCACTGGACGGCGGCGCCCGCGAGCCGGTAGATGGTGCACTGGGCGTCGACCCACACCACCGAGCCGGTGCTGTCGAGGTGCCAGGCGAGCCCGGGGTAGTGGTCGAGCCACCACGACGCCGCCCGCGGCACCACCAGATAGCCGGCGCCGCGGCGCTGCAGGTCCTCGAGGTGGGCGACCGCCAGCATCGAGGTCGGGGGGTCGCCGTGCGGGAAGGCCTCCCGATCGGGGAAGTGCCAGCCGCGCCTGCGCGAGAGGTGGAGCAGGGTCGGGTCCCAGCGGTCGATGACGGTCACCGCCTCGCCGCGCGGCACCACGCGCCGGACGGTCGGTGCGAGATCGCGCAGCGTCCCCTGCCAGCGGATCGAGGAGGCGACGGCGGAGCTCAGCCGCTCGCCCGTCCGGGTGCCCTCGAGCTCGACCGCGAGCCGGCGCAACGCCGCCCGGGACGCGACGTGCCAGTGGTACTCGGCTCCGCAGGCCGCGCTGAGCAGGGCGAGCCAGCTCGAGGCGCGTCCAAGCAGGCCGGGACGAAGCCGCACCACCAGCATCAGGCGCGCGACGGCGGCTCGCCGGTCCCCGCGGGCGAGGGCGTCGGTGACGCGTTCGACGGCGCGTGCAGCGAGGGAAGCCCGCGCCCGCCGGGCGCAGGCTCGCGCGTCCGGGATCCTCCGGCCGTGGCGCGCGAGGACGGCGCGGATCGCCGCCAGGTCGAGAACGAGAGGATCTTGCGCGGCGTTTGCCGGTCGCGCCGGCGCGGGGGGGCGCCAACGGGCCTCGGCCATCGGCCGCGCGGTGTAGGCGAGGCTGCCGTGGAGCGCCATGCGCATCCACATCTCCCAGTCCTGCGCGCCGGGCCGCGAGGCCTCGTAGGGCCCGACGGCGTCGTACACCTGCCGCCGGACGACCACGGTCGACGCCGAGACGTGGCAGCCCAGGCTGAGCTCTCGAAAGGCCTCGATCCCGGGCTCCACGCGGTCGCGTCCGAACAACCGCGGCCGGTCGGGGAGCCGCCGCCCGGAGGCTTCGACCAGGTGGAACGCGCCGTGGACCATCGCCGCCTCCGGGTGCCGTTCGAGCGCAGCTGTCTGGGTGGCCAGCATCTCGGGCAGGTAGCGGTCGTCGGGATCCAGCCACGCGACGTAACGGCCGCGCGCGACGGCGAGGCAGGCGTTGCGGTTGGCGCCGGGACCGACCGCCTGCTCGTGGCGCAGGTAGACCAGCCGCGGGTCCTGGCAACGGGCGACCGTGCCGAGCGTGTCGTCCTCCGAAGCGTCGTCGAACACGATGACCTCGAGGTCGCGAAGGGTCTGGCAGTAGACGCTGCGCAGCGCCTCGCCGAGCCAGGTCGCCCGCTCCCGAGTCGGGATGCAGACGCTGACCAGAGGCCGATCGGCGCCCGCACCCGCGCCGCCCGGCGCCTCGCTCATCGGCGAACGCCCCGGTAGACCCGCCGGGCGGGGGAGCCCCCCCGCCGCTCCAGCCACTGGCGCCAGCGCCAGATCGAGGGCTGCGCGTCCGCCAGCGGCGCGCGGATCCGCTCCACGATCGACGGGTCGCCATCGAGGTCGTTCACGCGCAGCGAGTCGGTGTCGGCGGAGTCGGAGGAACGAGAGATCGTCTCCATCATGGCCTCTCTTGAGTCGGTGTTCGCCGCGGGCATCGACGACGTCGTTTCGTCGCCTCGAGGGAGCTTCGCCGCGGCCTCTCCGATGCAGCGCCTGGGCTGCAACGGCTGTGCCACGGCGGCCGCGTGCTGCACACCCGTGGGGCGGGCCTGCTGGCCGGCGCGGGCGACTCCGCGGGGCGCACTTCTTACACCGTCTGCGGTCGCGATTTACAGAGCGCGCGGATTCCCGCCGCGGAGCGGGACCTCGAGGTGTTGTGGATCTTGCGCTCCGCGTCGCGTGACCGCGTCTCGGGACCTGGAGCGAGCGCAACGGGTCTCTCTTTCGCTCGTCGACCGTGAGCTCGGCCAGGGGCCCGCTGGCAAGCCGCGGCGCTGGTCCGGGGCGATCGGTCCGGTCGTTCGAGCCGCCCGCCCGTGTGGCGCCGGTCGAGCTTCCTCGGTGGCACGTCCCTTGCCTTGTCACTGGCGAGGCGCGGCACGCGCTGCGCCGAGATGATCGGAGGACGTGATGACGAACCTCTCGACCCGACAGATCCTGGCCAGCCTCGTGACATTCTCGCTGCTCGCGATCGTGCCGACGTCGGCGCTCGCGCTCCAGGAGCAGGCGCCAGAAGAGCAGGCGCCGGAGGAAAAGGTGACGCTGACCGGCCAGCTCGCCGAGAGCGAGGCGGGAGGCTACGTGCTGATCGAGCAGGAGAGCGGCGAGTCGATCACGATCACTGGACCCGCCGAGCTCGCGCAGGCGGTCGGGACCATGGTTCGGCTCACCGGCCGTTGGGTCGAGGACAGCCACGGCTACCGCTACTTCGCGGTCACGAAGGTCGAACGGGCCCAGTAGGGCGTCCGGAAGCGTCGTTCCGGACCTCTCCTCAGGGGCGGTTCGACCCTGCCAGGCTCCCGGCATCCGAGGCCGCGGACTCGGGTGTCGGGAGCACCTGGGAAGGGGCGGGGGATCGTTCCGCTAGAGCGCTGCCCGTCCAGTAGCCGGGCGACTCCGGCGTGCTCAGCACCACGTCGTACTCGCAGCCGTCGACCCTCAGGCCGGAGCCGGTGGCGTGCGCGGGCGGCGCCGTGTCGAGGCCGATGGTGAGGGAGTGAGCGCGGGGAAAGGCCTCCACGACGTCGCCAGGATCCGGGAAGCCGAGGGCGCCGCCGAACACTCGCACCTCGGCTCGGGGGTCGCCCGCGAAGCGGACGTGGGACCCGCCCACGAGCACGATGCGGATCGGTTCGGAGCCGGAGGCGATGGTCGCCGCCATGCGCATCGCGCGCGCGTCCCGCTCGGGAGGATCGAGCGCGTGCACCGGGACCCGGGCCTCCTCGAGCAGGGTGCCGAAGGCGTCCGGGTTGAACCAGCGAGCGAGCGTCCAGCAGCTCTCATCGGACGGCGGGCAGTCGGTGCGGAATCCCTCGACGTAGAGGGCGACTTGGTGGCCGCGCGCATCGAGCGCGTTCGCCAGCTCGACGGCGAACCGCTTGACCGGCCCGATGCCGTGGCGTTCCCCGACGAACACATATCGCCGCTCCTCGGCTTCGACACGAGCCACCAGCTCCTCGAAGGTGAGGGTCTCGTTCGAGGGCGTGCAGGTGTCGCCCCTCGCGGCGGTGGCTTCGGCCGGGGGGCCGGCGCCCAGGGCGCCCGCTCCGGCGCCCAAGGCGTGCGAGATCACGATCGCGAGGAACGCCCGGTGAGCGCACCCGCGCCGGCTCCCCGGCGAACGCTCGTCTCGAGGCGCTCGACGCTCACCTCGAGGCTGGATCTGTGGCAGTGGGCGAGCGCTCATCCTGTCGCGGTTCCGGGAGCTCGTCGAAGCGAGCCCGCGCGGCGCCTTCGACCGGGCGGCCGTATCTTGCGATATGCCGATACGACATGTCAAGTCGAAGCGTACCGAGGCTCTCCGTTCAGACCTGCGGCTCGATGTTCTGGTTGACGTGGAGAAGTTCTCGGGGTCGTACTCGGCTTTGACCCGGCGCAGACGCTCGTAGTTGCCGCGGTAGGTCGCCTCGATGCGCTCCCGCCCCTCCTCCATCATGAAGTTGACGTAGGCGGCGCCTGCGGAGTGGGGGTGCAGGGCCTCCCAGTAGCTGCGGGCCCACTCGCTGATGGTCTCGCGCTGGTCGGGGTCGGGGTCGACCGCCGCCGCGCACCGAGGTGTCGAGCCCCTGCTCACGGCCGAGCTCTACCGCCGCCATCACGTCGGCGACGTCGGTGCACCGGGCGATGAGGCGCGGAGACTTGTCGATCATGGCGTTGAAGATCGTGCGCGCTTCGTCGTACCCGGGATCGCCCGGCTGCGCCGTCGTTCCACGAAACCTCTCCTCGAACTGTTCGACCGCCGTGCGATTCGACATAGGACCTCCTTCGCTTTCGTTGCTTTCCACCACGCAGTAGCCACGGGAGGGACCCGTCGGGCTTCGCCGCTGCTCATTCGACGACCAGCAGCGGCGCGTCGAGCCCTTCCGCCAGCTCGACCAGGGTCGCCGGCTGCGCCAGGGCGCCGCTCTTCGGCACGACCAGGACTCCGGTCGGCCGCGCGCGCAGCGCCTCGACGATCGAGGCCGGCGTGCTGTCGCAGGCGGGCAGCACCTCGACCTGCGAAGGGAGGTTCGGCAGTCCTCTGTCGGCGCCCGGCACTGCTGCCGCGTCGCCGGCCGGCGGCTCGATCGGGAGCACCGCGATGCCCCGCTCGCCGGCGCCGAGGCGGATCGCCACGGCGAGCGCGCGGTCGGAGGCGGCGGTGCCCTCGTGGAGGACGACCGCGTGCCCCGGCGGCGCGTCCGCTCCGCCCTCCCGAGTCAACAGGAGGACTGAACGGGGAAGCCTCGGCAGCAGCGCCCGCGCGACCGAGCCCAGCGTGCGGCGGCGACGCGACGGCCGGCCCGATCGTCCGAGGACGAACAGCTCGCCTTCGGTCGCCTGGAGGAGCAGCTCGTCGACCACGTTGCCGCGAACGCAGCGGAAGGACCAGCGCACGTGCTCGTTGGCGGCGCGCCGCGCGAGGCGCGCGCCGACCAGCGCCCCCTGAGTGCGCAGCGAGCGATCGACGGCCGCGCGATCGAGCGTGCGCAGGGCGCCGGAGAAGGTGCCGATCTCGTGGAGCGGTCCGAGCTCGAAGAGCAGCCGATTTTCGACGAACAACCCCACCAGCTCCGCCTCGAGCCGCCGGGCGATCCTCGCCGCCTGCTCGAACGTGCGCTCGATCACGTCGAGGCTGGAGCCCGAGGCGTCGAGGGCCACCAGCACCCGGTGCGCTCCGCCGGCGGCTTCGGTGCCGTTCGGAGCCTGCGGGCTCACGACGGGAGCTCGGCCGACGAACGCGGCCGCCGGCGCAGCAGCGCGAGCCGCCGCCGCGCGATGCGCGCCAGCGCAGAGCGCAGCCGTCCGTTGACGGAGTCCTCCGGGTACTCGCCGTCGTCGTCGGGCTCGCCCGCGGGCACCCCGGTCAGCAGCTCGATGCCCTGGTCGATGGTCTCGACGCCGTAGACCTGGAAGCGGCCCTCCCGCACCGCCTCGACCACGTCCTCGCGCAACATGAGGTGCTTGACGTTGGCGGACGGGATCATCACCCCCTGCTCGCCGTCGAGCCCGCGGGCGCGGCAGATGTCGAAGAAGCCCTCGACCTTCTCGTTGACGCCGCCGATCGCCTGCACGTCGCCGTGCTGATTCACCGAGCCGGTGACTGCGATCGACTGGCGGAGCGGAATCTCGGTGATCGCCGAGATCAGCGCGTAGAGCTCGGCCGAGGAGGCGCTGTCGCCGTCGACGCCGCCGTAGGACTGCTCGAAGACCAGGCTGGCGCTGATCGAGAGCGGCAGGTCGCGTCCGGCGCGGGCGCCGAGGTAGCCGGCGAGGATGAGCACTCCCTTCGAGTGCAGCGGGCCGCCGAGCTTGGTCTCGCGCTCGATGTCCACCACCTCCCCCTCGCCCATGCGCACGCGTGCCGTGATGCGGTTGGGTCGTGCGAAGGTGAAGCTGCCCAGCGTGGTGACCGACAGGGCGTTGACCTGCGCCACGTGCACCCCCTGGGTGTCGATCAGCAAGTCGCCGCGCTCGATCGCCTCGTAGGTGCGCTCGCGCACCCGGTCGGCGCGGAAGATCTGGGCCTCGATCGCCTGTCGGACGTGGCGGGCCTCCACCGCGTCGCTGCCGTCTTTGCCCGCCCAGTAGTTGGCTTGTCGCAGCAGGTCGAGGACCGCTCGCCCCTCGGTGGAGAGCCGCTCGGCGTCGTCCGCCAGGCGGGCGCTGCGCTCGAGCACGGCCGCGACGGCCTCGCGATGGAATGGACGCAGGTCGTGCTCGGCGATCAGGCGCGCCACCATCCGGGCGTACAGAGCCTCGGTCTCGGGGGTGCGCTCCATCTTCTCGGCGAAGTCCACCTGCACCTTGAAGAGCTCCTCGAAGTCGGGGTCGTGAGCGGCGAGCAGGTAGTAGAGCAGCGGCTCTCCCAGCAGCGTGACCTTGAGATCGAGGGGGATCGGCTCCGGCTCGAGCGACACCGTGCGGATCAAGCTGTACTGCTCCGCCGGCGACTCGATGCGCACGCACGACGACTGCAGGGCGCGCTTGAGACTCTCCCAGACGAACGGCGAGGCGAGCACCTTGCGGGCGTCGAGCAGCAGGTAGCCGCCGTTCGCCCGGTGCAGGGCGCCGGCCTTGATCAGGTTGAAATCGGTGGTGAGCGCGCCGAGGTGGGCGCGGTGCTCGACCTCGCCGATCAGGTTGCGCAGGGTCGGATTGCTCTCGTAGACCACCGGCGCGCTCTGCTCGCCGCGGTGCTCCACCAGCACGTTCACCCGGTAGCGGCGCGACGGACCGAAGCGCTCGCCACGACCGTCCTCGAGCCCAGGGATCTGCTTGCGGTCGGGGCGCTGCTCCTCGGTGGGGGCGCGATCCCGCTCCAGCAGCCGCCGCGCGTTGTCGACGACGTCGCGCTGTACCTCGGAGAGGTAGTCGACGACCTGCGGCAGCTCCTGGTAGCGCTCCTGCATCTCCTCGACCAGGCCGCCGCTGGCGATGTGGGCGAACTCGCGGCTGAGCTGGTCGATCCTTTCGCGCAGCGCCCGGTGGATGCGCGGCATCTGACGCAGCTTGCGCTGGAGGTCGCTTTGGAGCTCGGCGGCCGCCTTCTCGAGCTCCTCCCGGCGCTCCTTCGGGAGCTTCTGCAGCTCCTCGGCCGAGATCGGCTCACCGTCCGCGACCGGGGCGAGCGCCACGCCGGCGGCCGTGCGGACGGTGGTGAGGCCCCGCTTCTCGGACTCCTGACGCAGCTCCTCGAAGATCTCCTCCTGGTGCTCCTGGAGCTCCTGCTCGATCTCGTGTCGCCGCGCGTGGTACTCCTCGCTCTCCATCGCAGCGGCGAGCGCTCCGCGTAGCTCTTCGACCAGCTTCTCCATGTCCCGCTGGAGCCTTCGGCCGCTGCCGGCCGGCAGACGGAGCGAGCGCGGGCGCGAGGCGTCCTCGAAGTCGTGCACGTAGCACCAATCGTCGGGGACCGGCCGGGTCGCGGCCTTCGCCTCGAGCAACTCGCGCACCAGCTCCAGCTTGCCGCAGCCGGACGGGCCGAGCGCGAAGAGGTTGAAGCCCTCGTCCTCGATCCCCAGACCGAAGTCGAGCGCCTGCTCGGCGCGCGGCTGCCCGAGAAGGTCCAGCGAGCCGTTGCGCGGCGTCGCCTCGAGCTCGTCGGTGGTCTCGAAGTCGAGACGGTCGAGGTCGCTCCGCCGGCGCAGCCGCTCCGGCGAAAGCGCTCCGACGTCGCGACGGCCGTCGGGCCGATCGGCTCCGTCGTGAGCTCCTGCCGGCGCCCCGGCGCGGTTGCGGTCCCGCTTCATCTCGCGGCAGGCCTCGTCTCTGCCAGAAGCACGTCTCGTGGGCACACCATCTCGCGGGAGACCCTATGCAAGCCCGGTACCCCCGCCGCTCGAACGGCCTTCGCCCCTGCTGCAGGAGCCGCCGCGCAGGCTGTTTCTACCACGGGCTGCTAGGCAGGCCTTACCGGAACGGAGGGCAAGAAGTGCAACCGGCTGGAGGTGAGCGGCGAGGGCTGATCGGCGCGGACTGCTCTGCTGGGAGCTGGCACCTCCTTTGCTCTATCGAAAGTCCAACGCGATGCCGCCCGCCTGGGGCGTCACAGCACGAACCATGACTCGAGAGCCGCAAGGCGGCGACGAGAGAAAGCGAGACCGAGATGGCCCCAACGATGAACGAGCCGTGGCTCAAGGGAAAGTGGAAGGAATTCAAGGGCAAGGCGAAGGAGGAGTGGGGCGAGCTGACCAACGACGAGCTCGACCAGGTCGAGGGCAAGCGCGAGCAGCTCGTCGGCAAGATCCAGCAGCGTTACGGCCGCACCCGCGGCGAGGTCGAGCGCGAGGTGGACGCGTGGGAGCGCCGTCACGACCTGCGCTGACCGCCTGCTGAGCTCGGCGTCGACCTGACGCCGGTGTAGATCCCGGCGCCCGAGGCCCTCGGGCGCCGACCTCATCGAGGAGACGACTTGAATCGGGGCGTCGAGTGATAGAACCAGCGTCCGCCCGGATCGTTGCGCCCGATCCGCTACCTCAGCCGCGGCCGGCCGCGAACGAGGAGACCCCTCCGCTGCTCGTGCGCGGAGCGATCCACGCGCGCTCGTTCGCGACCACGGGTCTGTTCCTGATCGCTCTGGTCGCGGCGCTTCGCTTCGCGCGCGAGCTGTTCCTGCCGGTCGTGCTGGCGGTCATGCTGAAGTTCCTGCTCGACCCGGTGGCTCGAGCGCTCGAGAGGCTGCGGGTGCCGGCTGCGATCTCCTCCTTGCTGGTGGTCGCGGGCGCCCTTTGCGCGCTGGCGCTGGTGCTCGTGAGGATCTACGAGCCGGCGCAGGTCTGGCTCTGGGAGCTCCCCGAGACCCTCAGGAGGGCGGAGTTGAAGATGGGGGACGTGCGCGAGCCGGTCGATGCCGTCGCCGAGGTCGCGCGCCAGGTGGACGAGATCGCCGGCGACGACGGAAACGACGCGAAGCCGTCGGTCGAGATGAAGGGCGCGAGCCTCAGCGAATCGTTCTTCGCCGGGATGCGGGCGCTGGCCGCGGCCGCCGCCGTCACCGTCGCCCTGCTGTACTTCCTGCTCGCGTCGGGCGACCTCTTCCTGCGCAAGGTCGTGGCGGTGCTGTCGCGTCTGCGCGACAAGAAGCGGGCGGTCGAGATCGCACGGCAGGTCGAGCGAGACGTCTCCACCTATCTCTTCACGATCACGCTGATCAACGTCGGGCTCGGTGCGGCCGTCACCCTGGCGATGCACTGGCTCGACATGCCGACGCCGATGTTGTGGGGGGCGATGGCCGCCAGCTTCAACTTCGTCCCCTACCTGGGAGCCGCGGTCGGCATCGCCGCGATCGCGGTCGCTTCTTTCCTGAACTTCGACCAGCTCGGCCAGATGGTGGCGCCCCCGCTGGTCTACCTGGGCCTCACGACGTTCGAGGGGACGCTGGTGACGCCCATGATCCTCGGGCAGCGGCTGGCGCTCAACCCGGTCGCGGTCTTCCTGGGCCTCTTCTTTTGGGGGTGGCTCTGGGGGATTCCGGGCGCGCTGCTGGCGGTCCCGATGATGGTCGTGCTCAAGATCGTCTGCGACCGCGTGCCCCATCTCGGAGCCGTCGGCGAATTCATGGGGCGCTAAGGACCTCGTAGGGGTTGAGCGCCTCTCCCTCCCACCAGCGCTGGTCTGGGCCGAGGCGGTAGATGGCGAAGTGGAGGTGCGGCGCCTCGTCCGGCACGTTTCCGGTGGTGCCGACGTAGCCGATGACCTCGCCGCGGCCGACGGCATCGCCGTCCGACAGCGACGGGGCATAGCGGTCGAGGTGCGCGTAGTAATAGGCGAAGCGGCTCTCGGGGTCGAACTGGTAGATGGTGAGACCGCCCAGGCGGCTCTCGAAGAGCTTGGCGATGACGCCGTCCTCGACCGCGCGCACAGGCGTGCCGCGCGGCGCCATGATGTCGATCGCCTCGTGTCGGCGACCGTTGCGGGGATCGTCGAAGTGGTCGAAGAGATCCTCGCGCGTGATCCCGTCGACCGGCATCGCCAGGCGCTTCGCCTGCAGCGCCGCGAGATCGCCGGGCTCGACGGGCCCGGGCGCCTCGCGGATCGCGCCGTCGGCTCGATCGTCTTCGGAGACAGCGTCTTCGGAGACAGCGCCGGCGAACGTCGGCTTCCGCGGGTCGTGCCGGTTCGCGAGGTCGGTCGCGGCGGGCGCCCAGCCGCTGCGCTCCGCCATGATCCAGGCCCCCAAGACGAGCGCGAAGACGAGGGGCCCTTCGAGGACGAGCGAGCCGAGGAGGTGCGCGGCGCGCTCGAGGAAGCGGCGCCAGGCGCCGCGCGAGCCCAACGGCCTGCCGTCGCTCATCGAGTGATCAGGGGCTCTCGGTCGTCGGTCGAGTTGCTCGTGATGCCCGGACGTCCTGGCGCAGCGACGCCAGGACCCGGCTCAGCTCCTGGTCGTGCCCGTAGACGTCGCTCGCGAAGCGGACACCTCCGTCCCGGTCGACGCCGGCCGTCAGGTAGAGGATCTCGACAGGGATCTCGTGCTCCAGGGAGACGGTCTCCCGGCGGCCGCTCTCGACGGCGGAACGCAGCTCCCCGGCGCTCCACTCCGGATGACCGTCGATGACGAAGTCGGCGAGTCGCAGCGGCTCGGCGAGGCGAATGCAGCCGTGGCTCACCGCGCGGTAGGCGCGCTCGAACGCCGCGCGGGCGGGGGTGTCGTGCAGATAGACGTCGAACCGGTTGGGGAGCATGAACTTGATCCGTCCGAGCGCGTTCGCGGCGCCGGCGCTCTGCCGGAATCGGTAGCGCGCGTGGTCGAAGCGCTCGAAGTCGACCGTCGTCGGATCGACCACCCGGTCGGTCTCTCGCTCGATCAGCTCCATGTTCTCCTGGTCGAGATAGGCGGTGTCGTCGATCGTGGCGGGGACCACCTCGTTGCCGGCGATCCCGGTCGGCACGTTCCAGACCGGGTTGACCACCAGGTAGGTCATCCGCTCGCTGAACGAGGGCGTCCTCCAGTACGGTCTGCCGGCGACCACCCTCATCGTGAGAGCCGGCTCGCCGGAGGCGTAGGCGGTGAGCTCGAACTGGGGGACGCTGACCAGGATCCGGCGCTCGGCGGGGTCGGCGGGGTCGGGCAGCCAGCGCAGCCGCTCCAGGTTGAGGGTGAGCTGCTCGATGCGATCCTCGACGCGGACGTCGAGCGCCGCCCGCGTGTTCTCGCCGACGCGGCCGTCGTCGTCGAGGCCGGCGCGGCGCTGGAATCGCCGCACCGCCTCCTCGAGCTCGTTCGGGTACGGCAGGGCCGCGGAGTCGGCTCGGAGCCAGAGCCGCTCCAACCGCTCGGCGTCCGCCGTCGCCAGGTCCCTCTCGGCGACCAGCCGGTGAGCCAGCGCGCGGAGCCGCTCGACCAAGATCCCTTCGGCGGGCTCGGGGGCGGGGACCTCGGCGTCCTCGAGCCGCATCCAGCCGCCGTTCGCGGCGATCTCACGGTATCGCGCCAGGGCGGCGACCAGCGCGTCGTACTCCGTCCGCCGGGGCGTCAGCCGGTCGAACCCGCTGGTGGCGCCTTGCGCCAGCTCCTCGAGGGTGCGCGCCAGGTCGACGGTCTCGCGTTGAATGTGCCACTCGAGCTGGTCGAAGCGCTCCGGGTCGAGGCGCCCTCGAGCCAGGTCGGAGGCGTAGAGGGCGAAGGCGCCCGCGAGGTCGAGCTCGAGCTGGAGTTGCTCGCGCAGGACCGGCCCCCGCCGGGTGGCCAGCACTGCGGCGCGCGTCTCGAGCGCCTGCCGCCCGTAGTCCGCGGGCTCCAGCCCGTGTTGCTCGGCCGCGCCGAGCCCGTCGAGCAGACCGCGTCCTCGAGGCGAGAGCTCCTTGCCGTCGATCCAGGCGACGCGGTCGCCGCGCTCGCGGTAGAAGTCGTCGATCGCGCGGGTGAGCTCGGCCCGCGTGCTGCCATCGAGCGCGGCGAGGGCGGGCGGAAGCTCTGCCAGCTCGTCCCGAAACACACGCAGCAGGGTGGGCTCACCGTCGTCGTCGGGAGCGCTCCGCGGCACGTCGGCATCGGCGACCGAGCTTCGGTCGTTCCCTCCGGTCGCTTCGAGGTCGCGCGGGGCGTCGGCCGCCGCCCAACCCAGCAGCAGCATGGCCGAGGCGAGGAGGGCGAGGATCGAGCACAGCGTCCGCTCGGCCGACATCCCAGAGGGCGTCGATCTCGTCGGTCGTGGTCCGGTGAGAGGAGTCGGCATTCGCTTCACCTCACGAAGCGGGGCTCGAGTAGTCGGAGCCTTCGACCGTCTTGATCAGCGCTCCGCCGGGGATCGTGGCCCCCGGTTCCGCCCGGTTGATCAAGGCCAGACGTTCGATGTCGAGCGATGAGCGCCGGATCGCCGGCTGCTGGGAGAAGGGTGCAGAGCGCTCGGCTCGCACCACCCGCAACGTCATCGGCTCGACGTTCAGGAGGCTGCGGTCGCGCAGCACCGCGAAGGACTCGAGCGTGCGGGTGAGCTCGCTGGCATGGCCGACCTCGGGTCGCTGGTAGCCGAGCAGCCGGAAGACGCGCCCCTGGTGCTCGACGAAGGCTGCGCGCCCGACGATGCTCGCGCGCCCGGCGGTATCGACGACCGCGAACTCCCGGGTCCGCGCCTGCAGCCCGTTGATGCGGTTCGGACCCTCCTGTCCGGCGCGCACTCCCTGCTGCCCGAAGAACGACTGCTCGGCGGCGGCCAGGCTGTCCTCCTGCGCGAGCCGCAGCTCGATCACGGCGTTCTGCCCGGGCGAGATGGCGGCCACGAACTGGCGGCTGTTCTGCCGCGGCCAGCCGTTCGGGAAGGCGAGCTGGAACTCGAGCTCGGGGTGGTAGAAGGTCCCCCCGCGGAAGAAGCCCTCCCTGGGATTGGAGCCGTAGGTCATGCCCTCGAGCCGCTGCAGGTAGCTGGCGCGATCGACCTCGAGCCCCTGACGCTGGACGCCGGCCTCGTCGATCACCTCGGCGATCAGGCGGGTTCGGTTCTCGGGGGAGGGGTGGGTCGAGGCCCATCCGGGCAGTCGCGAACCGTCGGTCGCCTGGCTCACGCGCTCGAGCGTCTCGAACACGCCGAGCATGGCGTTCGGGTCGAAGCCGGCGGCGACCGAGTAGCGCACCGACAGACGATCTGCCTGGCGCTCGTCGTCGCGCCCGTACTTGAGGAAGAGCAGCCCGGCGAGCTGCTGGGCGAGCCCGCCGTAATCCTGGGCGGCTTCGGGCGCCGCGATCGCCCCCGCGATCAGCCCGATCTGGGCCAGCAGGGACTTCGACATCTGGCTGGCGCTGTGGCGGGCAGTGACGTGACCGATCTCGTGTCCGAGCACGCCGACCAGCTCCGCCTCGGACTCGAGGTGGGCGAGGATGCCCCGGGTGAGGTAGATGTAACCTCCCGGCAACGCGAAAGCGTTGACCAACGGGTCGTCGAGCACCCGGAAGGTCCACGGGAGATCGGGCCGCTCGGAGCGAGCGGCGAGGCGGGCGCCCAAGTCGGCGACGTAACGCTGCACCGATTCGTCGGGGTAGAGCCCGAATTGGGCCACGATCTGCGGGTCGGCGTCGCGGCCGGTGGCGATCTCCTGCGACTCGCTGACCAGGCTGAGCTCACGCTCTCCGGTAGCCGGATTCATCGAGCAGTGGAGAGTGAGCAGAGCGGCGATCGCGGCCACAGCGAGTGAGACCGGTCGTGTCGTGTGAGTGCGCATGGGTCGCCTCCCCCGAAGATCAGCAGGTCAGCAGATCAGCAGAGCAGCAGATCATGAGGAATGACCCGACGAGCGGGTCAACAGTGGTTCGTTCTTCGATCTGAACGCTTTCGGTTTTGGCCATGGTCTTCGTCTCGAAGAGCGATGTTTCGATGCAAGCCAAGTTGTTCTGAGCATCAGAGGCCGGCTTCGACCGTCGAGTCGACCGGCGCCTGCCCCGTCGAGAACGGGACAGGCCGGTCAGGGCAGAGGGGGAAGCGGCGGTCGCCGCTTCCCGTTGCCTGGTGTTACGAACGGTAGAGTCGCAGGGCGATCGCTCCGAACAGAGCAATGAGGCCGCCGAGAGCGACCAGCGGAAGCGTTCCGGCGGTCTGTGGCAGCACCTGCGCGTCCTCGTCGAACCGATCGTCGGCGAACTGATCGTCGGCGAACTGATCGTCGGCGACCTGGTCCTCGTCGAACTGATCGTCGGTGAGCTGATCGTCGGTGAACTCGTCCCGGCGCAGCTCGTCGTCGGCGTAGCGCTCTTCCTGTCTGGTGTCGGTCGCCTGGCTCTCAGCCGTCGCTGTCTGCTCGAGCGGCTCGCTCTGGGCGAGCTCCTGCTCGCGCTGAGCGTTCTGCTCGTCGAGCTCGTCCTGAGCATATTCCTCGGCCTGCTCGGTCGAGGTGTCGGAAGCCAGCTCCTGTTCGGCGTCGAGCTCGGCACTGGCGGAGAGGTCCGCCTGCTGGTCCGAAGCCAAGCCGCTCTCGGTTGCCGCGACCTCGCGGTCGGCCATGGCGATGCGGTTCACCCGATAGTAGGTGTCACCGTCTCGCTCGAAGGCCTCCGAGTCGTACCAGACCTGGACTTCGTTGCCGGTCCGGACGTCGGCCCTCTGGTCCACGTCGCTCGGGATCTCGAACAGGTAGACATCGTTATCACCGTAGGTCTTCAGCTCGAAGGTGTCGTCGCGAACGCTGGCGACGGTGCCGAGGACGCGCTCGTCGCCGGGCTCGACCTGGTCGGCCCAGGACTCAGCAGCGGGGTCGGGGTCCTGGGTCTCGGCGGTGCGCATGCCGTTCTCGTGCGCGCAGCCGAGGGTGAGAGTGAGGCTGGAAGCCAGCAGCAATACCGGCCAGCTACGAATGAGCGTCTTGACTTTCATCGATCTCCTCCTTGCTCCGGGACCTGGAGTGTCGGCGGAGCGGTTTGAATTGCTTCTGAGACAGACGACCATGCTCGTCTGAGCTTGGTCGAGTGGTTCAAGTGCAGCTTCGATGCCAAGCAGGGCCGACGGAATCATCAGCAGCGAACCGAACACCTGGAGTTTCAAAAGTGAATCCCCGGTGGACCGCGGCGGCGGCGTCGCCGGGGTTCCTTGTTTTCTTTACATCCGTGCGGAAAAAACCGACAGAGTCCGATCTCGGGTCACAACGCAAAAACGCCGCTTCCCCGTTGGTGGAAGCGGCGTCTTCGAACGAGTCCGGAGAGTCGGCGCGATCCGGTGCCGGACCGGCCCCTCTGGGGGGGCGGATCAGGCGGCTACCAGCGCCAGACCACTCCGGCGTTGACGGCGAAGCCGTCGAGGTCGACGTCGACGGCGTCGGTGAGGTCACGGTTGCCCAGCTCGCCGTCCCGGTCACGGATCGACCCCTCGACCTTGCGGTATTGGCCCTCGAGCAGGAAGGAGATCCCCGCTGGATCACCGAACTGCGCGCCGAGCAGGGCGTAGGCGCCGAGCTCGTCGTCGACCTCGCCGAGGTCCGCGGCGATCAGGTAGTAAGCGAGTCCGCCGCCGACGTAGACGTTGACCGTCTCGCGAGGGACGAAGTTGTAGCGGACCCCGACCTCGATCGGGATGACCTCGAGGCTGTTCTCGCGAAAGACGTTCTGGTCGTCATCGAAGACGTCGTCGATGAACTCGTCGAAGCTATCGCTCTCGAGCTCCTGGTAGTAGGCGGCTCTCAAGTCGAGCGCCAGTCGCTCGGTGATCGGGATTCCGAAGGCCAATCCGCCGCCGAAGGTGTCGTCGAGGGCGTCGGTCTCCCAGAAGGAGCCGTACAGGCTGAAGCTGCCGGAGGCGCCGGCGGCCGGGGCCAGGAACAGGGCGAGGACGAGAGCGCCCAGCCCGGCCAGGGCGAGCGGCGGGAGGTGGAGTCGGGCGTTTCGCGGAGGATGTGTCATGTGTGGCTTTGCCTTCCTGGTGTCGTTCTCTGGGTGGAGCGGCTTGCGGGGGTGCCGGACTCACGAGCACCCGCGCCAAGCGCCGACTCCCCGGTCTCTCCGGTGCCAGATCGGTGCCACCTCTGTTTCCAGGGGTTCAAGACATTCGCGCATCAGCACTTTCGGCCGCTCCTGCTGCTGCCGCTCGACGCGTGTCCGGTGGCGGGATGCGCGTGAAATCTGTACCTCGCTGTGGTAAAGCCTGCCGAGACGACAGCCCCGCCCGGGGGCAGTCCGGAGACGGCGACGATTCGGGCGGGCAGCGGACCGCTGCAGGACGCGCGTTTTCGCCCTTCTCGGCTCGTGGATGGTCTCTTCTGGGGATCGCGGGCGCGAAGCGGTCGCGTGGCACGCCCTCTGCAACCTCCTGCTTGGTTCCGAGAACGGGCTCGAACGCCAGGAGCGGAGGGAACGTCGATGCAGCCTGCCAACCCCAACGGATCCAAGAGCAACGGACACGGTGAAGCCAGAGCGGATGGACGTGACGCCGGCGAGGTCCGCTACGGCGTCGTGGGGCTGGGATGGTTCGCGCAGGCCGCGATCCTGCCGGCCTTCCGCAACGCGAGGAGGAACTCACGGTTGGCGGCTCTGTTCTCGGGTGACGCCGAGAAGCGGCGAGCCCTCGGCCAGGAGCACGGCGTCCGCGCCTGCTACTCCTACGACCAGCTCGAGGCCGCGGTGCGCGACGAGGGCATCGACGCCCTCTACCTGGCGGTTCCCAACCACCTCCATCGCGACTTCACGCTGCGTGCCGCCGCGTGCGGCGCGCACGTGCTCTGCGAGAAGCCGATGGCGGTCACCGAGGAGGACTGCTCCGCAATGATCGAGGCCTGCGATCGGGCAGGCGTCAAGCTGATGGTCGCGTACCGGCTCCACTTCGAACAGGCGAACCTGTGCGCGATCGAGCGGGTGGAGAGCGGCAGGATCGGAGTGCCGACCCTGATCGAGGCGGTGTTCTCCAACCAGGTCGACGACCCCGACAACATCCGCTTCGATCCCATCGAGAGGGGTGGTGGCTCGCTCTACGACATCGGCATCTACTGCATCAATGCAGCGCGCAACATCTTCCGCTGCGAGCCCGAGGAAGTCTTTGCGATGTCGAAGCTCGGGGGCTCCGGCGGCAGCTCCGGCGGCTTTGCGCGCGGCTACGACGAGACCACGTCGGCGATGCTGCGCTTCCCGGGCGGTCGCATGGCGACCTTCAGCTCGAGCTTCGGGCTCGCCGACCACGACCGCTACACGGTGCACGGAACCGAGGGCAGCCTGCGCGTCCAGCCGGCGTTCCACTTCCGGGGCACGCTCCGCCATCGGCTGGCGGTCGGCAACCGCTGTTGCGCGCTGGAGTTCCCCGAGCGCGACCAGATCGCTCCGGAGCTCCTGCACTTCTCCGACTGCATCCTAGAGGACCGCGAGCCGGAGCCATCGGGCCGCGAGGGTCTCGCCGACGTCCGGATCCTCCGCGCCCTGCATCGATCGGCCGCCGAGGGGCGGATCGTGCCCCTGTCGCCCTTCGAGGTCGACCAGCGTCCGGATCTGTCCCAGGAGGAGAGTCGGCCTCTGCACGAGGAGCCCGAGCTGGTCGGGGCGAGCCCGCCGAACGCCTCCTGACGTTCGGCGACCCTTCGCGCAGGACGGCCCTGCTGCAGAGCGGTTCGGACGATGTCGGGCCGTCGCCGCCGTGGTGCTGGCTAGGAGCCCGTGGCCGATGGCGAAGCCACCGGGAACTGCACGAAGAAGCCGTCCCTCCAGACCAGGTCGCGATCGTAGTCGCGCGCCGGAAACGCCACCTCGTCCTCGGGGACCTGCTCGAAGAACCCGTCGCGCCCAGGGCTTCGAATCTGCACCACGGGAAGCCCGGACGGCTCCGACTCGAGCACCGAGTACTCGAGCGGATGACCCCAGCCGTCCAGCTCGGGAACCTCGGAAATGTACATGGGTGTCAGCAGCTCGCGAAGACGCTCGGGCGCCACCGTGCCCGGTGACAGCTCGAACGGCTGGTCCTCGCCGATCTGGTCGACCATCCAGGAGAGCCAGGCGGTGCCGACGTTGCGCACGTCGGCGACCGTCCGCTTCTGCTTGGCCTTGTCCAGCGCGTCGACGTAGTTCGGCACGACGATGGCGGCGACCACACCGAGGACGGCGGTGAGCACCAGTAGGCAGCCGCAGCCGCCGACCACGACCAGGATCCAGACTGGTGCCTTGCTGCCTTCGTCCATGGGAGCGACTCGTCGGAATGGAGCATATCGCGGGAGCGTACCGGCCCGGGGCTCTCGGCTAGACTGCCCGCTCCCATCGACGCCGTCGGATCGCAGTGTCCGCTCAGGCCGCAGCGTCCTCGTGAAGCCCAAGCACGTCAGCATCCGCATCGAGCAGTGCCTGGCGCTGGCGCGCGCCTCGAACTGCCCTCGTCGCAAGTTCGGCGCCCTGCTGCTCGACCCGGAGCGCAATGTCGTGCTGATGGACGGCTACAACGGCGGGCCGCGCGGCGGCGGCGATTTGTGCGGCGGCGAGACCTGCCTGCGCGACGACCTCGCCGTGGCCTCCGGTGAGCGCATGGAGATCGGTTGCCACCACGCCGAGATGAACGTGGTCTGCAACTGTGCGGCGTCGGGCGTACCGACCAAGGGCGCCTGGCTGCTGGTGACGGGCGAGCCGTGCATGCTGTGCGCGAAGCTCGTCCATCACGCCGGGATCACCCAGGTGATCGTGGTCGGCGGCGGCTATGCCGGCGCCAACGGCGTCCAGTACCTCGAAGGCCACGGGGTCGAGGTCGAGAGCGTGGAGGGGCCGCGCGATCCGCGGCTCGAGGAGATCCCGTGACCGGAAACGGCGGCCGGAAGGAAGCCTACTCCGCGCGCAGCGCGACGACCGGGTCCACCCCGGTCGCCCGCCGCGCGGCGGCCCAGCTCGCCAGCGTCGCCAGCGCGGTCAGCGCGACCGCGGTGGCGGCGTAGGTCAGCGGGTCGGTGCTCTCGACACCGTAGAGCAGCGTCGCCATGAGCCGCGTGAGCCCGATGGCGGCGAGCAGCCCGGCCGTGATCCCGAGCAGCGTCATGCCCAGCCCCTGGGCGACGACCTGGCGAGTGACGTCGCCGCGACGCGCGCCGAGCGCCATGCGGACTCCGATCTCGCGGGTGCGTTGCGCGACGATGTAGGCGATGACGGCGTAGATGCCGATCGCGCCGAGCAGTAGGGCCGCGACCGCTGCGAGGCCGAGCATCGTCATGGTGAACGACGTCCTCGCCATCGAGACTTGCTCGATCTCGGCGAGGGTCTCGGCGCGGACCACCGGCAGGTTCGGGTGGGCTTCCCGGATCAGGGCCTGGATCTCGTCGGTCAGCCCGCTGGTCCCGGCGCGCGGCGTGCGCAGCACGAACGAGATCGAGCGTTCGATCCAGATCTCCTCCCCGCTCGCTCCCCAGAAATCGCCGAGTGCGAACGGCCAGTAGACGATGATCGGCGCCTCCTGCTCGAGACCGTGGTGGCGAACGTCTCCGACCACGCCGACGATCTCGCGCCACGAGTACCCGTCCTCGATGCGGTTGGTCATCGTACCCAGCCGCTTGCCCACGGCTTCGGCCGGGTCCGACCAGTACTCGCGAGCGAAGTTGGCGGAGACCACGGCGACCGGCCGTCGCTCGCGAACGTCGCGCCACTCGAGCTCGCGTCCTGCCAGGACCGGGTTCCCCATCGTGCGGAAGTAGCCTGGAGACACGAATTTGAAGACGTGGACCGGAGGGAGCTGCCCCTCCGGCGTCGGGAAATCCTCGATCGCCACCGCATCGGCGCTCTGGCGGTCCGAGAGCGGCAGGGCCGAGGTCAGCGCGACCGACTGGATGCCGGGAAGGGCCGCCATCCGTTGCGCGAGGTCCTCGTACAGCCGCGCCACTTCTGCTTCGTCCTCGATCTCGGCCCCCGGAACTGCGAGACGCACCGTCTGGACCTTCTCCGGCTCGGTGTAGCCCGGCTCGACCTGGCGCAGAGCCGCGAAGCTGCGCAGCATCAGCCCGGAGGCGATCAGCAGCACCAGCGCCAGCGCGACCTGGGTCGCGACCAGCACCCGCCGCAGGCGGTGGCGCTCGCGGCCGCTCGAGCCGCCGCGGCCCCCCTCCTTGAGCGCCGCGGCCCAGGTGCGGCGCCCGAGGCGGAGCAGTGGAAAGAGGCCGAAGAGCAGCGCGGTGACCAGCGAGATCGCGGCGGTGAAGGCGACGATCGTGCCGTCGATGCCGATCTCGTGGAGCCGCGGCAGGCGTCCCGGCCCGAGACGCACCAGCAGCCGGAGGACG
Organism: Thermoanaerobaculia bacterium; assembly: GCA_035546295.1. Taxonomy (GTDB): domain Bacteria; phylum Acidobacteriota; class Thermoanaerobaculia; order Multivoradales; family Multivoraceae; genus DATKBT01. The sequence goes on from DATKBT010000164.1 coordinate 87,252, forward strand.
ACCTGGGCGAGGCCGAGCCCGAGCGCGCCGCCCAGCGCTCCGAGCAGGAGGCTCTCGGCCAGGAGCTGTCGGGCGACGTCGCCGCGTCCGGCGCCCATCGCGATGCGCACGGCGATCTCGCGCTCTCGCCCCTCGGCGCGAACCAGGAAGAGGTTGGCGACGTTGGCGCACGCGATCAGCAGCACCAGCCCCACCGTGCCCATCAGCACCCACAGGACCTCTCCGACGTCACCGACGATGTCGTCGCGCAGGCTCCGGAGGTTGCCCGCGAACCGGGACTCCTCGAGCATCTGCCGGGTCAGGCCTCCGGGGAAGCTCTCGGCGGCGACCAGGACCAGCCGGTCGACCTCGGCGTCGGCCTGCTCGAGGGTGACACCTTCGGCGAGCCGACCGAGACCGCGATAGTTGAACTGGCCCATGAAGGTCTCGGCGCGGTCGATGGTCTGCGGCAGGTAGAGCTGGGCCTCGCGCTGCGGCGGGCGGAAGCCGGGCGCGAGCACGCCGATCACCTCGCGAGCGCGACCGTTGAGACGCAGCGAGGTGCCGACGACGTCGGGATCGCCGCCCAGCCGGCTCTGCCAGTAGGCGTTCGAGAGCACGACCGTGAGCGGCGCGTCGGGGGACTCCTCCTCGTCGGAGAACAGTCGTCCGAGCACGGGCTCGGCGCCCAGCATCCGCAGGTAGCTCGGGCTGGCGACGATGGCGTCGACCTGCTCGGGCGACTCCAGCCCGGTGACGGCGACCGAGTCGGAGCTCCACAATGCAAGCCGGTCGAAGACGCGCCCCTGCTCGAGGTAGGTCAGGTGGGTGGCCGCCGACTGATCGACCTGGTCGAAGCCGAGGCCGGGAGCCTCGTGCCAGATCGCGACCAGCCGATCCTGCTCGGGGTAGGGCAGGGGCTCGAGGAGGACGCCGCGCACCACGCTGAAGATCGCGACGTTGGCGCCGATCCCGAGCGCGAGGGTGACCGCGGCGGTGGCGGTGAAGGCCGGCGTCCTCGCCAGCCTGCGGATCGTGCTGCTCAGGAGCGATCTAGACAGCGATCTCGACAGCGATCTCGACACGGCCATTCACGATCCCCTCGGGTGCTGTTTTTGCGCGTCCGCCTCGCCATGGCCGGGCGTGCCTTCCTTCCCTACTCCGCAGGCGCACGTTTCGTTACAGCCCCGCGTCGCGAGGTCTCGGCGGGATGCAACCGATATACGTCGGGAACGTATAAAGTCACCAACGAACCTCCACACGACCAGGAGCGCCATGACGATCGACCGGGAGCTCAAGCGGGGCAGCGCCGAGATGATGATCCTCTCCCTGGTGGAGGAACAGGCCCGTCACGGCTACGAGATCCTGAAGCTCCTCGAGGAGAGATCCGAGGGCGTGATCGAGCTCCACATCGGCTCGGTCTACCCGATCCTCTACCGCCTCGAGAAGAGGGGCTGGGTCCGCGGCGAGTGGGTTCACGGGGAGAAGGCGCGAGGCGGCCGCCGGCGGCGCGCCTACGCGATCACCGAGGAGGGTCGCCGGGTGCTCGAGGACCAGCGCGGCACCTGGAGCGAGGTGGTGGCCGCGATCGCACGGGTGGCGAGGGTCCGCCATGCGTGACCCGGCGATGGGCGTGTCGGCGCCGAAAGACTCGGAGCGGAACGATTGCGAGGCGTGGGTCCGCGAGCAGCTCCGGCGCGCTGATCGGGGGCTGCCAGCCCCCGACCAGCGCGTCGTCGAGGACCTCGCCGAGATGCTGGCGGACTGCGAGCGCGAGGCGCTCGAGCGCGGTGTCAGCGCCGAACAGGCGATCGCGCGCGCTCGCGCACAGGTCCCGGACTGGCGAGCGCTTCTCTACGAGCTCGATCGGGCCGATGCGTCCGCCGTCGAACGTCGCGTCCCGTTGCGGCGGTTCGAAGGGTCCGAGCGAGTCCATGCGAGGAGGTCTAGGTCGAGAATGCTGTCGGGAATCGGTCGGGATCTCCACTCCGGTCTGCGCGCCATCGCCGGGTCCCCCGGCTTCTCGGCGGTGGTGCTCGTCACCCTAGCGCTCGGGATCGGCGCCAACGCCGCGATCTTCAGTGTGGTCGACGCGGTGCTGCTGACGCCGTTGCCGTACCCCGACCCGGACGAGCTGGTGAGGGTGTGGAGCGACCACGCGGACGAGGGGATCGAGCGGGCCGGGGTGTCGACCGGCGACGTCGTCGAGTGGCGTCGCCGCAGCTCGCTGTTCGACGGCAGCTCCGTCTTCGAAGGCATAGCGGCCTGGTACGTGATGGGCCGGACGCTCACCTCGGTCGGGGCCGCGACGGCCTCCGAAGAGGCGCTGCAGCCGGCCGAGATCGTCAACGTCGCCCAGGTCTCCGAGGACTTCTTCCCGGTGCTGAGGACCGCTCCGCTGCTGGGGCGTACCTTCACCCGCGAGGAGACCGCCGCCGCCACCTTCAACTCGGCGGCGGCCCACAGCGGCGCCGATCCGGTCGCCGTCCTGAGCCATCGCGCCTGGGTGCGGCGCTTCGGCCGCGATCCCGCGGTGCTCGAGCGCACCTTCGTCCTCGACCGCCAGAGGTGGCGGATCGCGGGCGTGATGCCCCCGGGCTTCGACTTTCCGCACCCGGATGCCGAGATGTGGATCCCGTGGAGCTTCGAGGGCGATCGTCCCCACGATCAGCGCTACGCCTCGGCGATCGCGCGGCTCGAGCCCGGAGTAACGCCCGATCGCGCCGAGGCGCAGCTCGACGGCGTCGCGGTGGCGCTCGGGGAGGAGCTGCCCAGCTCGAACGAGGGCTGGGGCGTCGCGCTGGAGCCGCTCCACGAGGAGCGGGTCGGCGGCGCGCGCGCCACCTTGCTGGTGCTGCTCGGGGCGGTCACGGTCGTGTTGCTCGTCGCCTGCTCGAACCTCGCCTGCCTCCAGCTCGCGCGCATCGGCGAGCGCCAGCGCGAGATGGCGTTGCGGCTCGCGCTGGGAGCCTCGCGCCTGCGGGTCGCGCGGCAGCTCGTCGTGGAGAACCTCTTGCTCGCGCTGGCGGGCGGCGCGGCCGCCCTGCTCGTGGCCTACGCCGCCATTCGCCTGCTGGCGCTCGCGGGCGCCGCCTTCCTGGGCCCCGATGCGATCCCCCGGCTCGGCGAGGCCGAGCTCGACCTGCGGGTGGTGGCGGTCGCGGCCGCGGTCAGCCTCGCGGTCGGCGTCTTCCTGGGACTGGCGCCGCTCGGGGCCGGAGCGCGCCGCGACCTGGCGATGGCGCTGAGCGAGGCCAGCGGCCGCAGCGCGGGCTCGGCACCGCGCTGGGAGCGACTGCGCGGGTTCCTGGTGGTCGCCGAGCTGGCGCTGGCGGTGGTGCTGCTCGCCTCGGCCGGCCTCCTGGTGCGCAGCTACCTGCGGCTCGACCGCGTCGACCTCGGCTTCCAGCCGGACCGCGTCGCGGTGCTGCCGATCGCGCTCGACAACCACGAATACGACAGCGGAGCGAAGAGCCGCGCCTACTACCGCGAGCTGCTCGGGACCCTGTCCGCCGTCCCCGGCGTGGTCTCGGTGGGAGCCGTGACTGCGCTGCCGACGAGCCCGATCGGCCCCGACTTCGACCGCCCGATCTGGGCCGAGGGCGAGCCGCCGCCGCCGGGGGGCGCCCGGCGCGCCGACGTGCGGATCGCGACGCCCGGCTACTTCGAGACGCTCGGCATCCCGGTGCGATCGGGCCGCCCCTTCGACCGGCGCGACGCTCACGAGGCGCCGGCGGTCCTGGTGGTCAACGAGCGGCTGGCCGGCGAGGTCTGGCCCGGCGAGGAAGCGGTCGGCAAGCGCCTCGTCGTCGACTACGGGAGTGCCGGAGTCTATCCGTACGAGATCGTGGGCGTGGTCGGGGACGTGCGCTTCGATGGCATGCGCTCCGAGCCCAGGCCCGAGGTCTTCTTCCCCCACGCGCAGCGCTCGTACCTGATCATGAACGTGGTGGTGCGAACGGCGGGGGATCCGCAGGCGCTCCTCTCCGACCTGCGCCGCGCGGTCCTCGAAGTCGACCCGATGCAGCCCGCCTACGGGGTGGAGCCACTGGCCGCGCTGGTCGCCGCGACCATCGCGCGCGACCGCTTCGCGGCTGCCCTGATCGGGAGCTTCGGCGTGGTGGCGCTCCTGCTGGCGCTGGTCGGCATCCTCGGCGTCCTCTCGTACCAAGTGACCAGGCGGGCCGGCGAGGTCGGCGTGCGCGCCGCACTCGGAGCGACCCGGGAGGAGCTGGTGGCCATGATGCTCCGCTCGGGTCTCCGTCTCGCCACCCTCGGTCTCGGTCTCGGCCTGCTCGCCGCCATCGGCGTGACGCGCTGGCTCGACAGCCTGCTGTTCGAGGTGAGTCCACTCGATCCCGCCACCTTCGTCGTGGTGCTGGTGGTGACCGGAGCCGCGGCGCTGGCGGCCTGCTGGCTGCCGGCCCGCCGCGCCGCGCAGATCGACCCGGTCGTCGCGCTGCGCCTGTAGCCGACCCCGACGACCCGGCGGCCGACCGACTCAGCCCGCGACCGCGCAGCGGACCGAATAGACCGGCGGCAGGTGCTCGGCGAGCGTCGACCAGGTCTCGCCGCCGTCCGGCGAGCCGAACACCTCGCCCGACTCGGCGCCGAAGTAGAGCCCGAGCGGGTCTCGGCCGTCGTGGTCGAAGGCCTGGCGGAGCACGGTGAGGAAGGCGTCGTTGCCGGGGAGACCCTTTCCCCGCGCCTGCCAGCTCGCGCCGCGGTCGCGCGTCTCGTAGACGCGGACCTTGCCCTCCGGCGTCACCCGGTCGACGTCGGCGACCAGCGGGATGACGAAGGCGCGCGCCGGGTCGCGCGGGTCGATCACCAGCGGGAAGCCGAAGTCGCTGGGCAGCCCGGTGTCGGTGCCGATGTCGTTCCAGGTGGCGCCGGCGTCGTCCGAGCGGTAGACGCCGCCGTGGAACTGCATGTAGATCGTGTCCGGCTCGAGCGGCGCCCTCTTGATGTCGTGCACACAAAAACTCGTCGCCTCGCCGCGCGCCTCGTTGGGGAGGTAGCGCGGCACCAGGCCCTCGACCCCCCAACGCCAGGACGCGCCGCCGTCCTCGGTGATCCAGACGCCGGCTGCCGAGATGCCGACCGCCAGCCGCCGGGGATCGTCGGGGTGCGGACAGATCGAGTGCAGGCAGAGACCGCCGGCGCCCCCCTCCCAGCGCGGACGCTGCGGCACGTCCCACAGCGCCTGATTGAGCTCCCAGGAGCGGCCGCCGTCGGTGCTGTGGAACAGCGCGGCAGGCGCCACACCGCACCAGAGCTCGCCTTCGCGCTGTCCGGGCTCGATCGTCCAGATCCGCGTCACCGCGGCGCCGGCGTTCTCCGGAAAGGCCGGGCCGTCGGCCTGCGTCCACTCCCCGAGCGGATCGTCGGCGAGGTAGAGGTGCGGACCGAACTGCCCGTGCGTGACCGAGGCGAGGTAGCGGCCTCGCCGCGGATCGCGGATCGCGTACTCCACCTCCTCGCCCTTGAATGCGCGCCCCGCCACCTCGAGCGGGCCTCCGCGCTCGCCGCGAAGCACGAACAGCCCCTTGCGCGTGCCCGCCAACAGCTCGAGCTGCTCGGACTCGTCAGCTCCTCCGCTCATCTCGACCATCGACCTTCAACCTCCTGAGATCGCCGGAACCACGTGCACCTCGTCCGCCGGCTCGACTGAGGTGTCGAGCCCCGCCTCACGCTCGTTGACGAACACCTTGACATGCTGGCGAAGATGCCCGGCCTCGTCGACGACCCACCGTCGCAGAGCCGGGTGACGCTCGCAGGCCGCATCGAAGACGGCGCCGACCGAGCCGCCCTCGACCTCGAGCGGCGCATCGATGCCGCCACCGCGCTCGCACAGGATGCTCGGCAGGAAGAGGCGAGGCATGGCGGGGAGTGTAGCGCCTTCTCCCGGTCACGCCGCCGGCCTCCCGATGTGCGCCCTGGCGCCCCAACTGGCTGGAGTTGGAACCTCGTAGCGAGCGTGGCGCAAGCCCTTCAAGAGCTGGCGGAAGCGACTCGGCTCTCGGCGATGGCGACCGCGGAGAGCGGGATCGCAGAGATTGACAGTTTGCCGGCGCATCGCCCACTGAACAGGCCAACCCCTGAGGGCGCGATGGCCGCACGTGAGAGGCTGAGGGCAGTGTCCAGGCCGCTCAGCTCCCGGCTAAGCGCTTGATCCTGCGCTATCCGGAGGATGGCGAGGCCACCGACTTGCGGAATGTTGAGGAAAGTGGTCGATGGCGCGAGGCTCGAACTCGCGACTTCCGCGTCGGCATATTGGCCCGGCTGCAGGTGATGGGCTCTAGCCCATGACCCGGCTGCAAGACGGCCTTAGTTTAGGCGACCCGGCTGATAGGGTCGACCGCTCATGCGGCTCGCGGATTTTGTTCGGGCGAACCTGGAACCCATTCTCATCGAATGGGACGGGTTCGCGCGCCGTATTTGGCCCAAAGGGGCGAAGGCCGATCCGGCCGAGCTGCGCGATCATGCCGAAGACATCCTTCGCGCCACGGTGTCGGACATGCGGTCGGCTCAAACCAGCGAACAGCAGGCCGAGAAATCGAAGGGGGCCCACCCCGGGCACGAGAGTGCTGATTTGACGCGCGCGTCGTCATCCCACGGGAGCGGCCGGGTGGCGTCGGGCTTCGATCTGTCGGCGGTGGTCGCGGAATACCGCGCCCTCCGGGCGAGCGTGCTCCGATTGTGGCGCGAAAGCCGCCCGGCTCTGGACCGGCGCGACCTGGATGACCTGACTCGGTTCAATGAATCGATTGACGAATCGCTCACTGTTGCCGTCCGCAGCTATGTGGATCGGGTCGAGTGCGACCGTGAGACGCTGCTGACGAACGAACAGACAGCGCGGAGGGACGCGGAGGCGGCCAACCGCGCCAAGGACGTGTTCCTGGCCACGCTCAGCCACGAGATGCGCACGCCGCTCAACTCCATCGTCGGGTGGCTAAGCATCTTGCGCCGCGAGCATACGGAGAAAGAGCATTTTCAGGAGGGGCTCAAGGTCATTGAGCGCAGCACTCAGGCGCAGGTGCAACTCATCGACGACCTCTTGGACGTGTCGCGCATCGTTTCCGGCAAACTGCGTGTCGCCATTTCTCGCTGCGAGTTGATCGACGTGATCAATGCTGGCGTGGATGCCGTACGTCCAGCAGCGGAAGCCCGGAGCATCACGTTGGACATGCACCTTGATCCGTCGGCCAGCCGCGCCTTCTGTGATGCCGTTCGCATGCAACAGGTGGTGTGGAATCTGGTGTCGAACGCCGTGAAGTTCACGCCAAAGGGAGGACGGGTTGAGGTCACGTTGAGCCGCGAGCGGTCCAGTCTTCAGATTCAGGTGAGCGACAACGGACAGGGAATCAGTGCAGAGCTGCTCCCTCGCATTTTCGACCGCTTTAGCCAGGCGGATAGTAGTACGCGACGGAGATACTCCGGTTTGGGGCTGGGATTGTCCATCGCGAGGTACATCGTTGAGGCACATGGCGGAACGATCGAAACCACGAGCCCTGGCGAGGGCGAGGGTGCAACGTTCACCGTTCGCCTTCCCGTCCGCGCGGTGATCGCCGCAGGCAGTGAAGAGGATGAGACGGCCGGCGAGGCTCACCAGGTTGAGTCTGAGAACACGGCCCAAATCGTCGCCCATCCCCATCTGGCCCGTCTCGACGGCGTGCGGGTGCTCGTCGTGGACGATGAAACCGACGCCCGGCGGGTCCTGGTCATGGTGCTGGAACAAGTGGGCGCCATCGTCACGGCCGTGAGCAGCGCCCGCGAGGCCATTGAGGTCATCCCCGAGGCGCGGCCAGACGTCCTCGTCAGCGACCTGGGCATGCCGGATCAGGACGGCTTCGACCTGATCCGACACGTACGCGACCACGGGCACGACGCGACGGCGCTGCCAGCCGTGGCACTCACCGCGTACGTCAGGGAGGACGACGCACGCTTGGCGCTCTTGGCTGGATTCCAGGTTCATGTGCCCAAGCCGGTCGATCCGCACGACCTGACCTCGGTCATCGCCAGCCTTCGGGGCGGGGGGCGTATCGGCTGACCCCGCAGCCTGCCCGGCGCCCGCCGCGTAAGGTCTTTGTTTTCAGCGGTTATCTTGGCGCGCCCGGGAGGATTCGAACCCCCAACCCTCAGATCCGAAGTCTGATGCTCTGTCCAGTTGAGCTACAGGCGCGGACCGCGGAGGCTAGCACGGGCTCTGTTGTCCAGCTCCGAGGGCCGAGCAGGGTGCGTCCTGGGCTCGGACCGAAGCGGTGACTCGGGCCGCGGAGATTCTCACGGGCCCGACTTCGGTGGGGTCCGTGTCAGACGGCGTGTCTGCAGAGGGCGCCTCAGGCGCCCCTGTCGATCACGAGACCCCGGCCCCTCCGCCCCGTTCCTCGCGCTCCAGCAACCGGTGCGCCAGGGTTCGCGTCAGCACCGCCATCCAGGGCTTGAGGCCGTGGACCTCGCGGTCGAGGATCTCGGCGGTCAGCACGCGCAGCACGCAGGGCTCGATCGCGACCACCGAGGCGGTGCGCGGCGACGAGGTGAGGATCGCCATCTCGCCGAAGACCTCCCCCGGGCCCATCTCGCGCAGGACGACGCGCTCGCCGTCGACGTCGCGGTAGATCTCGACCCTGCCGCTGACCAGGATGAAGACCTCGTCGCCGTCCTCGCCCTCGTGGATGATGTGCTCGCCGCTGGCGACCTCGCGCATCGGGTACTCGGCGCTGCCGCGCAGGAAGCCGCGCAGCTCCTGCCGCAGCTCCGACACCGAGGGGAAGCGCTGGTCCGGATCGGCAGCCATGGCGCGAGCGACGATGCTCTCGAGCTCGCGCGACACCTTCGGCTTGCCGGCGTCGTCGTTGAGCGGACGGCAGCGTCCCTCCCGCGCCCTGACGATCGCCGAACCGGCGTTGGAGGCCTGGAAGGGAGCCCGGCCCGAGAGCGCGTAGTAGAGCAGGGCCCCGATCGCGAAGATGTCGGTGCGGGCATCGATCGGCTCTCCACGGGCCTGCTCCGGAGCCATGTAGGAGGGGGAGCCGCCCACCGACTCCTTGTCGGTGGGCGCCAGCGCTGCGCTGGTCCTCGTCGACGCGCCGTCCTGGACCCGCGCCAGGCCCCAGTCCATGAGATAGACGGCGCCGTAGGTGCCCACCATCACGTTGTCGGGCTTGAGGTCGCCGTGGATCACGCCCCGGCTGTGGGCGAAGGCCAGCGCGTCGCACAGCTTGATGATGGTCTCCACCAGGTCGGCGAGGTCGTCGGGACTCAGAGGTCTCTCCGACAGCTCTCTCACCCACTTCTTGAAGGTGCTGCCCTCGACCAGCTTCATCGTGAAATAGAGCCGGCCCGCCGGGTCGATCCCGACCTCGTGCACGGGGACGATCGCGGGGTGGTCGAGCTGCGCCGTGATCTGGGCCTCGCGCAGGAACAGCCGCACCGCGATCGAGCTCGCCTGCAGGCGCGGGGCGATGATCTTCTTCGCCACCCGCCGCTGGAGCGCGACGTCGAGCGCCACCTCGACGTGCGCCATGCCGCCGGCGCCGAGCGGCTTCCTGGTCTGCAGGCGCTCGTGCGGCTTCGGAAGCACCTGCTCGATCAGCGCGACGACCCCTTCGTCCGCCTCTTCCTGCCAGATCCGCGTCTCGGCGCCCGTGAAGTCGGTGGCGGGAGCGGGCGCATCGTCCTGGTCCGATCCGGACATCGACTTCGATCCTATGCGATGGCGACTTCCGCTCTTCGACCCCGCGCTGCCGGCGGTCAGCTCGGCGCTCTCAGTGCCGATAGAGGCGGACCAACGTCGTCGCGCGTCCGAAGCGAACGCGCGACAACGCTCAGCGCGCCCGCAGGACCACCTTGCCCAGCGCCTCGCGCCGCGCCAACAGCCGGTAGGCGTCGGCGGCGCGCTCGAGCGGCAGCTCGGCGCCGATCGGGGGGCGGACGTGGCCGCCCTCGATCAGGGGCACCAGCCGCTCGTGGATGCGCCGCGGCAGCTCTGGATCGCGACGCACCGCCTCCCCCCAGGCGGCGCCGAGGACGCCGACGTTGTTGAGCAGGAGGCGGTTCACCTTGAGCTCGGGGATCGAGCCGCCGGCGAAGCCGATCACCAGCAGGCGGCCGCCCAGCGCCAGCGAGCGCAGCCCGTCGAGGAAGAGGTCGCCTCCCACCGGGTCGTAGACCAGGTCGTAGCCGCGTCCGCCGGTGAGCTCGCGGGCGTCGTCCTTCCAGCGCTCGGAGATCGCCACGGTCTCGTCAGCGCCCGCGGCGCGCGCGATCTCGGCTTTCTCTGCGCTCGACACGAGGCCGACGATCCTCGAGGCGCCGAGCCCGCGCAGGACCTGGATCGCGGCGGTGCCGGTGCCGCCGGCGGCGCCCAGGACGAGCGCGCTCTCGCCGCGCCGGAACGACGCGCGGTCGTCGAGAGCGAACATGGCGGTCTGGTAGTTGACGGTGAGCGCCGCGCCCTCGACGAACGACAGCGCCTCGGGGAGGTGGAAGACGCGGCCGGGCTCGGCGGCCACGACCTCGGCGAAGCAGCCGGTCGAGCTGGCGCAGACCCGGTCGCCCGGCTCGAAGCCGCTCCCCGCGGGCGCCGAGCGCACGCGCCCGGCCGCCTCCAGGCCCGGGATGAACGGCGGCTCGCTGCGCACCTGGTAGAGCCCCTGGCTGACCAGCAG
>DATKBT010000165.1:0-4101 GCA_035546295.1 Thermoanaerobaculia bacterium
ACGATCGAGCCCTGTCCCGAGACCGTCAGGCCCTCGACGCGGTGCCGCAGGTAGTCCCCGTAGCCGCTCCAGGGCAGCCTCTCCGCGGCATCGGGGCCGGTGCGCCGCGCCAGCTCGAGCAGAGCGTCGCCGGGGTGGCGGCTGTCGAAGAAGGGGTCCATCACCGGGCGGCCGAGGCCGAGCGTCGAGAAGGCGACGGTGGAGGGCGTCGTCGAGTCCGACCAGGACTCGAGGAAGATCGGCGTCGGCAGGACGAAGGCGGCGTTCGCCGCCGTCGCGTCGAGAACCGGCGCCAGCGCCACCACCATCGGGATCCGCTCCAGGGCCTGCCGGAGTCGTTCTCCGGCCGGGCTCGAATGGACCGGATCGCAGCCCGCCAGGAACAGAACCTCGACCGGACGCGAGCCGTCGAGCACACCATCGGCCAGTGCCTCGATCGGATCGATCCCCAGCGCGCCCTCTCCCAAGGGCGCGGCGAAGATCGACCGCTCTTCCGCGGCGCCTTGTGCCCCGACCTCGAACAGCGGGGTGAGCGGGATCGGGGGCGGCAGGACCACGCCGCCCGACCGGCCGAACACTCCACGCAGCGCGTTGAGCGCGTGGACCGCCATCGCCGTCCAGGTCGCGTTCGAGCCCCACAGCGCCTCGCCTCCCGCCACCGCCAGTGGAGCCGAGGCCTGGGCGAAGCGCCGCGCCAGACGGACGACGGTCGCGGGCTCGCAGCCGCACAGCTGCGCCGCACGATCCGGGTAGTAGCGCTCGAGCAGGAGGCGCCGGAAGCCGAGGCGAGCGCGGCCCTCCTCGTCGGTCCAGTCCTCGAAGCCGAAGGTGTGCTCCTCGACGAACCGCCGGTCGTAGCTGCCCTCGCGCACCAGGACGTGGGCGACGCCGAGGGCGAGGGCGGCGTAGGTCCCGGGACGGATCGCGACCCGCTCTTCGGCCTTCGCCGCGGTCGGGGACAGCCGGGTACCGACGTGGAGAAGCGCGCACCGCCGCTCGGTGGGACGCGATCCCACCAGCGTCGAGATCGCGTGCACGGGAGCCGGTCCGTCCTCGAAGAGGTCGAGACCGAAGGTGAGGACCAGATCGGCGTGCGCGAGGTCGAAGCCCGGTGGCTCGTCGAGACCCTGGGTCAGCCGATAGGAAACCGCAGGACGGGCGCCGACACGGGCGATGCTGCCCGAGCCGAGAGCGAGCATGAAGGCGCGAGCGAGATCGTGGAAGAGCTCGCTCGACTCGCCGGTCAAGAAGGCGACCCGACGCCCCTCCCCCTCGGCACGAAGCTGCGAGAGGCGGGCGGCTATCTCTGTCAGCGCCGCGTCCCAGGTCGTCGGCTCGTGGACGCCATCGGCGCCGCGGCGCAGCGGGCCCTGGAGCCGGTCCCGCGCGTAGAGGACCTCGAGCCCCGCCAGGCCAACCGGACACAGACCACCGCGGTTCAGGGGGTGGCGGGGGTCGCCCTTGAGCCCGACCGGCAGGCCGTCGATCAGGCGCACAGTGAGACCGCAGCCCGCCTCGCACAGACCGCAGATGGTGTGGGCCTCGGTCTGGAGCCCGGGTCCGCGCAGGGCCAGGGCGATCCGCTGGTCGGGGCTCAACCACGGGCCGCACCCTCCGAGCCCCGCCGCGCCGGTCGCGAGCCCGGCGAGCTTCAGCAGGTCACGGCGCCGCATGGTGCTCGCCTCCGCTTCTCGAGCTCGCTCAGCGATGGCAGAGCAGGCAGTCATTCGACGCTCCAGCGTGCTGATGGCACGCCATGCACGCCTCCATGGTCATGTCGGCCTCCGCGCGCGTCACCGGCTGCTCGCGCTCGCGCATCGGCCCGTGGCAGGTCTCGCACTCGATCTCGGCGATGGCGGTGTGACGCCGGTGAGAGAAGTAGACGTGGTCCGGGACCCAGTACACCTTCTGCCACGGAATCGGCTCCGCTTCCTGGATGTACGCGACCAGGCGCGCCTCCACCTCCGAGTCCGTCAACGCCTCCTCATGGCATTCGGCGCAGACCTCGAGATTCGGGATCGTGGCTCGCACGCCGGTGCGAGCGTGGAGGTGACAGTCGGTGCACTCCGCTCCCACCTCCTCGACGTGCAGCCGATGGTTGAAGGCGAGAGGCTGGTGGATCGGCTGGCACGCCAGGCTCAAGGCCGCCAGGAGACCGAGGGAGACCAGCACGCTTGAGCGCACCGCCTCCGACCGCGCCCGTCCCCGCGCGCCGGGGGTGGTAGGAGCCCCTCGCAGCGATCCCTCTGTTCGCGGCCAGCGCATGCTGTTGCCTCGTCAGTCGACGATGGGCGCCGTCCCACTCGTCTGGATCTCGAGTGGCGGCCGCGCCCGTTCCCGACCGTCGAAGCCGACCCCGAGATGAAGGTCGGCCTACTGTAGGCGCACACGGCTGCGGCCTCCGACACCCGCTCGGGTAGGCGCCGCGGGGTGGTCTGGAGCCGCGTCCGACCCACCTATCGAGTGGCGAAATCGGGAGCCCGCCGGCGCTCGACCGGAGAGGCCTACGTCATGGGTCAGGAGGAAGGTCTGGGTCGAGCGGGCCGGACCGAGGCCAGCGGCGGCGCGCCGCCGACCGGCCTCGCGCTCGCCCTTGGGCCGCGGTCAGCGCGCGCGCCGCGGACGGGAGGAACGTCAGTGCTTGTACTTGAGCGGGATCTTCTCGTGAGTCCCCTTGTCCTTGTTCGCCTCGAAGTCGAAGACGAACCCCTCTTCGACGAACGGACTCTCGGCGTTGTGGCAGCTCAGACACTGCTCCTTCTTGACGACATCGACCATGCCGACGGCGACCAGGTCCGCCTTCTTGTACTCCTTGTTGTCCATCGTCATGTAGCCGTCCTTGATGTAGGTCCCACCGGGGCCATGGCACATCTCGCAGCCGACGCCGACCAGATCGGGGGTCTTCTCGACGCTGACGAATCCGCCGGCCTTGCCGTATCCCGTGGTGTGGCACGCGACGCAGGTCTGGTCGAGGGTGTAGTCCTTGCTGGGGTCGAGACCCGCCTTCTTCTTGGCGTCGGCGGCCACGCCCGGCTTGAGGTTCTCGAACGCGTTCGCCATCTTGGTCTCCGCCCAGGACTTCCACTCCTTGAGATGACACTTCTTGCAGCCGGTGCTGCCGACGAACTCGTGCTCGCCCTTGGCCGCCGACAGGGCGGAGGGAAGAAGGAGCAGCGCGAAGCACGCCGCCGCGACGCTCGACAGGTACCACCGCCTCGACGTCTTCATGGATTGCCTCCCTTCGACCGCCGATGGTCCATGGTCAGCCGTCCCGACGACCACCACCGCTTCATCGGGGAGTCACCTCCGCCGCTCTCGACGGCTCAGTAGCGGGACGTCGCCGCCTGGAGCTTCCGTCGCGGCATACCCTACCCTGCTCCCGCCGCCCGGCCCCACACCCGAAAGGATAGGACCACCAAGTGGAGATCTCGTTCGACTCCCCGGCCGGGGAATCGGCGGCAAACGGCAGGAATCGCCGACGGCCGCCGGCGAGGTGGTGGTGGCCGGCGTGGTCGGCCCCTACGTGCCGGGACCGGTCCAGCTCCCGAAGTCCGCGCCTTCCGCGATCCAGCGGCGCAGCGTGTCGACCTGCGCCGGCGTCAGCGGATCGCCCTCTGCGGGCATGATGTCGAGGTCGTCGGCGGGCAGGCTCACCCTGACGTACATGGGGCTCGTGGCGGGGTCACCGGGAACGAGGATCCTGCCGTTCTTCCCGCCGCGTAGGATGCGCTCCTTGGAGTCGAGCCGCAGGTTGTTGAACTGGTCCTCGGGTCCGTGGCAGGTGACGCACTTGGCCCGCAGGATCGGCCAAACGTCGCGTTCGAACTGGACGGAGGTCTGAGCGCGAGCCGCATCGCTGCGACCGAGCCCAGCGACCAGCAGGGCGGCGCTCGAGAGCACGATCAGGAGGGCCGCCCGGAGGAGGCGCAGCCGGGCGATCGCCGTCGTATTGCGTGCGGTCATCTTCTCCTCGCCTGCCGGCGCGCCGGCGCCGTGGCAGCGTAACACCCAGCATACGAGGCTAACAACCAATGCGTCACTCCACTTCCCTGCTGTCGAGGCTGTCGAGCGAGGTCGCGCGAGCCGCCCCGCTCCGGGCTT
>DATKBT010000166.1:0-8191 GCA_035546295.1 Thermoanaerobaculia bacterium
CGACGCCAGGGTGTCGAGCCTCCGCCCACCGACCGCGCGATGCCAGAGTCCAACCGAGACGACGGGACGTCCCCGCCTGGTCTGCTGCGCTACCGGCGGGCGAAGTTCGTCGCCCGTTTCCCCCGCGACCGCTCCTACACCCCCAGCCACTACTGGCTGCTCGAGCGGGCTGAGGGGATCTGGCGCATTGGCTACACTAAGTTCGCGATGCGGATGTTGGGCGAGGCGGTCGAGATCGACTTCGAGGTCGAGGCCGGCAGCCAGGTCGAGGTGGGGGACGTGGTCGGCTGGATGGAGGGCTTCAAGGCGGTGAGCGATCTGTTCAGCCCCATGGCGGGAATCTTCCGCGGCGGCAATCCCGGGCTCGACGAGAGCATCGGCTCGGTCCACGCCAAGCCCTATACGTTAGGGTGGCTGTTCGAGATCGAGGGCGAACCCGGCGACGACGTGCTCGACGCCGAGGGCTATGCCCGCGAGCTGGACGTGACGATCGACAGCATGATGGGAGAGTACGAGTGACGGTAGAGGCGCGTTCCGGCCCGCCCGCTCGCTACGTCATGATTGGCGGCTTCCTGGGCGCCGGCAAGACCACCGCGGTGGCGGCGCTGGCCCGCCGGCTCGAGGCTCGCGGCGTGCGGACCGGGCTGATCACCAACGACCAGAGCGTTGGGCTGGTCGACACCACGCTGCTGCGTTCCAAAGGTTTCCAGGTCGAAGAGATCGCCGGCGGTTGCTTCTGCTGCCGCTTCGACTCGCTCACCCAAGCCGCAGAGCGCCTCACCCGTGACACCCGCCCCGAGGTGTTCCTCGCCGAGCCGGTGGGCAGCTGCACCGACCTGGTCGCCACCGTCAGCTACCCGCTGCGCCGCATCTACGGTGACCGCTTCACCATCGCTCCGCTGAGCGTGATGGTCGATCCGCTGCGCGCCGCACGCATCTTCGGCCTGCGCGAGGGGCGCTCCTTCTCGGACAAGGTGGTCTACGTCTACCGCAAACAGCTCGAGGAGGCGAACCTGATCGTGATCAACAAATGCGACCGGATCGACGAACCTCTGCGCGATCGGCTCGTAGCAGTCTTCGAAGAGGAGTTCCCTCAGGCAACCGTGGTCTGCTGCTCGGCGCAGCAGGGCGACGGGCTCGATCGGTGGTTCGACCTGATCGACGCGCGGGAGCATTCGGAGGACGCGACCATGGACATCGACTACCGCGAGTACGCGGCGGGCGAGGCGCTGCTCGGCTGGCTCAACTGCACCGTTCGGGTGCACGTCGGCGCGGAGGCGGGCGAGCCCGGCGAGGAGGCCGCTGGCACCGTCGACGGCAACCGGCTGCTGGTGCGGCTCGCGGAGCAGATCGGCCGGCGTCTCGCCTCCGACGGGGTCGAGATCGCCCACCTGAAGATGACCCTCGACTCCCCCGACGGCGGCGGCAACCTGTCGGTGGTCAGCCTGGTGGGAAGCGACCAGGAGGTCGATCTGCGCGAGTCGCTGTTGGACCGGGTGAGCGGCGGCAGCCTGATCATCAATCTGCGCGCCGAGGCCGATCCCGAGCGGCTCGCGCGGGTGACGACCGAGGAGCTCGCGGCGGCAGAGCGCCCCGGCCTCGCCCTCGAGCTCGAGCACTCCGAGCACTTCCGGCCCGCCGAGCCGGTGCCGACCCATCGGATCACGCTCGGCGGAACCGAAGCCGTCAAGGCCGAGGCGCCGTGAGCGCGCCAGTCTCGGCGGCGGGGCGCCGGCCGCCACGAGTCCTCTACTGCAACTGCACCTACGCCAAGGTGGTTCCACCCGAGGTCAAGAGCGAGGTGCTCGCCGGGCTCTGCCGTTCGGAGCTCGCCTTCGACTCGGTGGCCGACCTCTGTGAGCTGTCGGCGCGGCAGGATCCGGCGCTGCGTCGGATCGCGGAAGGCGGCGAGGTGACCATCGTCGCCTGCTATCCACGGGCGGTCCGCTGGCTCTTCCACGCCGGTCGCACGCCACTGCCGGAGCAGGGCGGCGAGATCCTCAACATGCGCGAGCAGGGGTCGGAGGAGATCCTCTCCCGGCTGGTGCAGCTCGGCGGCACGAACCAGGCGACCGACCGATGACGGTCGTGCCGACCGCCCGCCAGCGGACCGGGAAGGCGGGGACCGGCGGCGGCAGCCGGGGCAGCGCGGAGCCCGGCCTGAGGATCGTTCTCTACGAGGGCGCCGAGAGCACCCCCCTCGAGCCCGAACGTCGCCTCCGGATCGTCGCCGGCCTGCTCGAGGCGGGCTATCAGGTCACCCGCGTGGTCGCAGGTGGCGAGGTGGCGCCGGCCGACCAGTCGCCGGTACTGGCGCTCGGCCAGTTCGACCGGGGCCGGGCGCCGACTGCAGCGAGCGCGCAGGGAACCCAGCTGCGCTTTCTCGACGTCGCCGATCTCGAGCCCGAGCAGCTGCTGGCGGCGGTGGCCGGTGTGTGTGAGGAGCTGGAGGTCTCCGAGCCCGGCGGGTGGACGCCGTGGTTTCCGGTGATCGACTACGAGCGCTGCACCAACTGCATGCAGTGCCTGAGCTTCTGCCTGTTCGACGTCTACGGCGTCGACGACGACAGCAAGATCCAGGTCCAGAACCAGAGCAACTGCAAGACCAACTGCCCGGCCTGCTCGCGGGTCTGCCCCGAGGCCGCGATCATGTTCCCCAAGTACAAGAGCGGGCCGATCAACGGCGATGTGGTGCGCGAGGAGGATCTCGACCGCGAGTCGATGAAGGTCGACATCTCGTCCCTGCTCGGCGGCGACATCTACTCGGCGTTGCGGAACCGCCAGCGCGAGGCGCGCGAGCGCTTCTCCACCGAGCGCGACGAGTCGCGTGCCCTGCTCGAGCGCAAGCGCTGCCTGGCCAAGCTGCAGAAGGACCTCGACATCCCGTCCGAGGTGCTGATGAGCCTGCCCTCGGCGGGAGACATCGAGGAGCGCGCGCGGCGGGCCCGGGAGAAGCGCAAGCAGCGCCTGGAGCGCTCCAAGAGCGTCCAGGACCAAAGACGGATCGCTCCCAGCGAGGACGATTGGGGAATCTGAGGGTCGCGATGAATACGATGGTCATTCCCAGTCTGGCGCGGCGCATGTGGCGTGGCACCGACCCGCGCCTGCTCTGGAAGTTCGGCTACAACTTCGGCTTCAAGGGCATGAGGTCGGTGCAGCGCTTCAAGCGGCGCCTGCGCCAGGGCAAGGTCTTCCCGCCCTTCCTCTACATCTCGATCATCAACAGCTGCAACCTGCGCTGCACCGGCTGCTGGGTCGACGTGGCAGCGCCGCGGGCAATGATCTCGCTGGAGGAGATGAACCGGCTGATCGACAACGCCAAGCGCCACGGCAACAGCTTCTTCGGGATCCTCGGTGGCGAGCCGTTCATGCACCCCGACCTGCTCGAGATCCTCGAGGCGCACCCCGACTGCTACTTTCAGATCTTCACCAACGGCCAGTTCCTCACTGACGAAGTAGCGGCCGAGCTGCGCCGGATCGGCAACGCCACGCCGCTGATCAGCATCGAGGGCACCGGGGTGATCAGCGACCAGCGACGCGGACGGACCGGCGTGCTCGACAAGACGCTGCGCGGTCTCGACGCGGCGGTGCGCAACCGACTGATCACCGGCGTCGCCACCAGCGTCTGCCAGACCAACTTCGACGAGCTGGTCTCCGAGCGTTGGCTCGACGAGCTGATCGACCGGGGCGTCCTCTACTGTTGGTTCCACACCTACCGCGCGGTCGGCCCCGACGCCGCCCCCGAGCTCGCCCTCACCCCGGAGCAGGTGGTGGCGGTGCGGCGCTTCGCGGTCGAGATGCGCACCCGCAAGCCGATCGGCATCGTCGACGCCTACTGGAACGACAAGGGGCAGGCGCTGTGTCCGGCGGCGACCGGCATCAGTCACCACATCTCGCCGTGGGGCGACATCGAGCCCTGCCCGATCATCCAGTTCGCCAACGAGACCATCCGCGACAACGACGGCGACCTGTTCAAGACCGCCACCGAGTCGCCGCTGCTCGAGGACTTCCGTCGCACCGCCGCCGGCGCCACCCGCGGCTGCATCGTCCTCGAGCGCCCCGACCTGCTGCGCGACCTGGTCGGGCGCCACGTCGCCCGCGACACCACGGCGCGCGCCTCGGCGATGGCCGAGCTCGAGCGCATGCGGCCGCTGGGCAGCCAGCACAACCCCGACTGCGAGATCCCGGAGAAGCAGTGGCTGTACCGGTTCGCCAAGAAGCACTGGTACTTCGGATTCGGAGCCTACACATGAGCACAGGGCCCTCCGGACAGCCCCTGGTGGTGCTGCCACCGCGGGTGCCGCGCCAGCGCTACCGCCAGGCGCAGTCCAACATCCCCGACGCCCGGGCCGAGCGCGAGCGCCTCGGCGCGGTGGTCGCCGAGCACGTCGACGGCGCCGGCATCGTGCCGCCGATCTCGATCGAAGAGCTGCGCGAGCACGCCGGGCAGGTGGTGGCGAAGGCGGGCTGCGACCCGGTCTACGCCGACTACCTGGCGGTCCTCATCAACAACCGCGCGTGGCGCGACGGCCTCGCCGCGATCCCCTTCGAGCGGCGGCTGCTGCTGATCCCCAAGTGCCTGCGTGTGGAGGAGCACTGCCCGGCGCCGTTCGACGAGTTCGGTCTGCTGTGCAAGGAGTGCGGCCTGTGCTCGATCCAGGACCTGACCGTCGAGGCCGAGCGCCTCGGCTACGCCGTGCTGGTCGCCGAGGGGTCTGCGATCGTCACCCAGATGATCGAGTCGGGCCAGATCCAGGCGATCGTCGGGGTCAGCTGCCTCAACGTGCTCGAGCGCTGCTTCCCCCACATGGAGGCGGCGGCGGTGCCGGGGATCTCGATCCCGCTGCTCCAGGACGACTGCGTCAACACCACCGTCGACCTGGAGTGGGTGTGGGACGCCATCCACCTGACGTCGGAGGATCGCTCGTACCGGCTCGACCTCGACGCGCTCAAGGAGGAGGTCCGGGGCTGGTTTGTCGCCGAGGCGCTGGAGGCGGCGATGGGGCCTGCGAGCGGCGAGACCGAGCGCATCGCGCGCGACTGGTTGGCCCGGGCCGGCAACCGCTGGCGCCCTTATCTCGCGACCTGCGTCTACGCTGCGCTGCACCACGAAGGCTCGGAGCGTTGGCCCGAGCTCCCCGCCGACCTGCGCAAGCTGGCGGTGGCGATCGAGTGCTTCCACAAGGCCTCGCTGGTGCACGACGACATCGAGGACGACGACGACTCACGCTACGGCGAGGAGACGCTGCACCGCCGGCACGGGGTGCCGGTCGCGCTCAACGTCGGCGACTTCCTGCTGGGCGAGGGCTACCGGCTGATCGGCGAGGTCGACGCGCCGGCCACGACCCGCCTCGAGATGCTGCAGGCGGCGGCCGCCGGCCACGTGACGCTCAGCCGCGGCCAGGGGGCCGAGCTGTGCTGGACGCGCCGCCC
Organism: Thermoanaerobaculia bacterium; assembly: GCA_035546295.1. Classification (GTDB taxonomy): domain Bacteria; phylum Acidobacteriota; class Thermoanaerobaculia; order Multivoradales; family Multivoraceae; genus DATKBT01. Next base: position 5,434 of record DATKBT010000166.1, read on the forward strand.
GGAGCCGCTCACCTCGCTCGAGGTGCTCGACATCTTCCGTCAGAAGACCGCGCCCGCCTTCGAGATCGCACTGCGCCTCGGTGCCCTCTACGCGGGCGCCGAAGCCGGCGTCTACGAGGTGCTCGAGCAGTACAGCGAGTCGCTCGGCATCGCCTACCAGATCCGCGACGACCTCGAGGACTTCACCGGCGCGGGCGACTCGAACGACCTGGCCGACCTGCGCCCGTCGCTGCTGCTCAGCATCGCCCACAAGCGGGCGCTCGCCGGCGAGCAGACCGAGCTGGTGGAGTCGCTGTGGCGGCGCAACGTGTCGGTCGAGCAGGTCGCCGAGGAGCTCGAGGCCATCCTGGTCGAGCGCGGGGTGGTGGAGAAGGCCAACCAGCTGCTCCACGCGTACGAGGAGCAGGCGGTGCGCTCGCTGCGCACGCTCGGTTCTCCCACCCTCAAGGGGCTGCTGCGCCGGGTGATCGGCAAGATCTTCGGCCAGCGGCCGCTGGAAGGGGTGTGCAGTGAGTTTGAGGCTCGAAATGCTGCAGGTCGCGAGGCTCGCGTCCACGGAGCTGCGTGACGCCGCTCCGGCGGTCGCCGACTACCTGCGCTCCGCGCTCGACACCGACGGCGGCGCCAGGGGGCGCACCGACCAAGGCGACCTCTACTACACGGTGTTCGCGCTCGACGGACTGGTGGCGCTACGCGCACAGATCCCGAGCGAACGCGTCGCCCGTTACCTCGAGTCGTTCGGCGGCGGTGAAGGGCTCGACTTCGTCCACCTGGCCTGCCTGGCGCGCTGCTGGGCAGCGGTGGGGATCGAGCGGTTGGACGACGACGATCGGAACGGTCTGCTCGAACGGATCTCTCGCCACCGCGCTGCCGACGGCGGCTTCGGCCCCCGCCCGCGCGCCGAGCGCGGGACCGCCTACCACGCCTTTCTCGCCTGGGGCGCCTACCAGGATCTGGGCGCGCCGCCGCCGAGCGCCGCGGCGATGGCCACCTCCCTGGTCGCGCTCGAGACCGGCGACGGGGGCTATGCCAACGAGCCGGGGATGAGCGTGGGCACCACCCCCGCCACCGCCGCCGCGGTCACCCTGCTGAGGCAGGTCGGACAGGCCCCGGCGCCTTCGGCCGGCCCCTGGCTGCTCGACCGTGCGCACCCGCACGGGGGGTTCCGGGCGGCGCCGGGGGCGCCGATTCCAGATCTCCTGTCGACCGCGACCGCGCTGCACGCGCTCGCCGGTTTGCAGATCTCGCCGGTCGCGGTCAAAGAGCCCTGCCTCGACTTCGTCGACACCCTGTGGACCGGACGCGGCTTCTGCGGCAGCTGGGCCGATGAGGAGCCCGACGTCGAGTACACCTTCTACGGCCTGTTGGCCCTGGGGCACCTGAGCCTGTGACCGTGCGAAGCGCTTTCTCCGTTCCTGCCTCGACCGGGGGGGCGGCCCTCGAGGGATTCCGGGAGCGGGCCGCCTCCCGCCTGCTCGAGGAGCGGCCCGACGGGGTCCGCTGGCGGGGAGAGCTGTCGTCGAGCGCGCTGTCGACCGCGACTGCCGCCTGTGCGCTCGAGCTGCGGCGGCGCGCGCTCGGAGCCGACGCCGGCGGGGGGAGCCGGCGGCTGGTCGAGAGCGCCCTCGACTGGCTGGCGACCCACCAGAACGAGGACGGCGGCTGGGGCGACACCACCGACAGTCCGAGCAATCCGAGCACGACGGTCCTGGCCTGGGTCGCTCTCGGTCTAAAGCCCCGCTCCTCCGGCGAGAGATCGCGGTCGGTCGAGCGCGCGGAGGCGTGGATTCGCCGGCGAATCGGCTCGCTCGAAGGGCGCGAGCTCGGACGCGCGATCGTCGGCGCCTACGGCGAGGACCGAACCTTCTCGGTGCCGATCCTGACCATGGCCGCCCTCGGCGGCAGGCTGGGGGACGGACGCGACGCCTGGGGGGTCGTCGAGGCGCTCCCGTTCGAGCTCGCGGCGCTCCCGCACCACTGGCTCCACCGCGTCGGGCTGCCGATGGTGAGCTATGCGTTGCCCGCCCTGATCGCCATCGGCCAGGTTCGCCACCACCGGCGCCCGCCGCGCAACCCCCTCGTGCGATGGATCCGCGACGCCACCCGCCGCCGCACGCTCGCGGTCCTCGAGCGCATCCAGCCCAGCAGCGGCGGCTTCCTCGAGGCCGCCCCGCTCACCAGCTTCGTCGGCATGAGCCTCGTCGGTGCGGGCCGGCCGCGGCATCCGGTGGTCGAGCGTGCCGCTGGCTTTCTCGAGAGCACCGTGCGCGACGACGGCTCGTGGCCGATCGACACCGACCTGTCCATCTGGCTCACCACCCTCGCGGTCAATGCGCTCGCCGCGGGCGGCCGGCTCGACGCCCACCTCGGGGAGGGCGAGCGGGCCGCGCTGCTCGACTGGCTGCTCGCTCGGCAGCACCTGGACGAGCACCCGTACACGGCCGCGGCACCGGGTGGCTGGGCCTGGACCGATGCGAGTGGAGGCGTTCCCGACGCGGACGACACGGCGGGGGCGTTGCTGGCGCTCTGGAGCCTGGCGTCCAAGACGGGGTCTGGCGAGGTTCCGGATGCCGAGCTGCGGGAGCGCGCCGCGCTCGGCGTCGGCTGGCTGCTCGACCTGCAGAACCGCGACGGCGGCATCCCCACCTTCTGTCGCGGCTGGGGTCGTCTCCCCTTCGATCGCAGCAGCCCCGACCTCACCGCTCACGCCCTGCGCGCGTGGCACTGCTGGCGTCGCGAGCTGGGCGGAGAGCTGGGA
>DATKBT010000167.1:0-78653 GCA_035546295.1 Thermoanaerobaculia bacterium
TGGTGGAGCCGATCGGGATCGAACCGACGACCTCCTGAATGCCATTCAGGCGCTCTCCCAGCTGAGCTACGGCCCCACGAGGGCGCGGAGTCTACCGGCCGCTTCGGAAGAGTGTCAACGAAGCGGGGCCGCGATCGGGCACCGCGGTCGGCGGCGGTGGCCGCTCAGAAGCGGTGGCCGCTCAGAAGCTGAAGGCGACTCCCACGTGGGCGAAGCCGAAGAGCTGACCGGCCTGGTCGAGGTCGGCCCAATGGACGGAGAGCTCTCCGATGATCGAGAACCTCTGGTTGATCGGGAAGTCGCCGGTCGCGCCGAGCACGACGCCGACCGCGCTGTCGTCCTGGGAGACCCCGTCGAGCGCGCCGTCGAGCCGGTAGTACCCGAGCCCCAGGTAGAGACCGGACTCGAAGTAGGTCTCGCTGTAGAGGTACTCACCTCCGATCGTCACCCAGTCCAGGCTGGGGTCGACGAGCTGCTCGACCGCGTCGCCGAGATCAACGGAGCCCAGCCGGATGCCGACCCGGGCCTGGGGCTGGGTCACCCAGCTGAAGCCGAGCTGGAAGCTGGAATTGCCCACTCCCGGATCTGGAGCCTCGGCGTCGAGCGGACCCCCCAGGCCGCCGGTCGCGAACACCCTGAAGTTGCGCGCCTCGCTCGCGCCCAGCGGCGACGCCAAAAGCCCGCACGACGCCAGCACAGCGAGCAGCGGCAACGCGCGGCGGATGAACCGCGCGGCGAGGAGGAGCCGCCGACGCGCCGGACCGAGCGGCCGGCGGCCTCGGCCACCACCGCAGGCACCGTCCATCTGCTCGAGCTCATGGGGCAAGCGATTCACGGGGATTCTCCTCTCGCCGCTCGGCTCGCGGTGACGGAACGGCATGGGCAGCGCGCGACGGTACACAGCGATCGTCTCGAACGGCCGGGGAGTATAGCGGCGCCATTTGCGTCTCTGAGAACGATGGGGGAGTCATCGACATCCGAGCGACCCGATCGCGTGGCTGCGCCCGCTGCCGAGGGGGAGGCGCCGTGGCTGCGCTCGGCAATCGCGGCGGGATCCAGGGACTGGTACGGGCGAGACCACCCGAACGTCACAGCCGGGCTGCTCGGGCTCGACGTCCTGGTCCGGCGCTCGATCGACTGGGTCCTGCCGCCGGTCTGTCTCGCCTGCCGCTGTCGTCCGGCCTCGAGCCCCACGACCCTCGGCCTCTGCGCCCGGTGTCGCGGCGAGCTTCGCGAGCACCACGACCGTCGCTGCATCTGCTGCGGTCGCAGCCTGCGCTCGCCGACGCCTCCCGCCGATCGCCGCTGCGGAGGATGTCGCCGGGCGCCACCGCCGTGGCAGCGACTCTTCACGCTCTGGGACTACGCCCCACCGGCGGACGAGGTGCTGCGCGCCCTCAAGTTCCTGCGCGTCGAAGGCCTCGCTCGGCGGATCGCCGAGCAGGCGTGGGATCGTCACGCCGAGGAGATGGTCACCGTCGATGCGCTGGTGCCGATCCCGTTGCCCTGGCCGCGCCGGATGGTCCGCGGCTTCAACCAGACCGAGGCGATCGCTCGGCCCCTGGCCCTGCGCCTGGGCAAGGACATGGTGCGGCCGCTGCGCAGGGCGCCCTCGGCCGCGATGTCGGGGTCGGACCCGGCGGAGCGGCGCCGCCGAGCCCGGCGGTCCTTCCGTCTGCGATCCCGAGCCAGCGTGCCGAAGCGGGTGCTGCTGGTCGACGATGTTTTTACCACCGGCGCCACCCTGACGGTCGCGACGCGGCTTCTCCGGCGAGGCGGCGCCCGCGAGGTGCTGGCGCTCGCCCCCTTCTGGACGCCGCCGCTGGAGTGACGGCCGGCGCCGCGACCTCGGCGCGCGCAAGCAGGGCGGCGAACGGGGTCGCGGCGACACCACGGTCCCCGTGCGCATTTGAGGAAACCCGACCGAGGTTTGCGGACAGCCGCCCGCGTTGCGGGAAACCCCTTCGCCGGAGATCCCGTATCAGACGGCGAGCGGCGGTGTCAGCAGCCACGGGGAATTCGGCTCCCCCGCCCCGCGTTCTTGCGCCGATGCCACTGCAGATGCCACTGGAAATGCCACTGGAGATCGTCGAGACCGGCCAGCGGGTCCGTGCCCAGTGGGTCCTGTGCCCCGCGACGTCGGCCGAGGGTCTCCGACGGGAACGCGCTATACTGATTCGGACGGTCTTTCCGTCCCACCCCTCGGGACCCCACGGAGGACGCCGCAGCCTTATGAAGAGAGGTCGCTTGCCAAAGGAAGCGAACGCATCGAAGGGGGGCTTTCTCAGCTCCCTGACCGGTGGGCTCTCGGGCGCCCGCTTGGCTGGAGCACTGGCCGCGATTGCGTTCTTCCTGCCCTCTCTGGCGGCTTTCGCGACGACGACGGTCGCCGCCGAGAACCGCTCCGAGACTGCCGGCCTCGGGCTCACCGCGGTCGTCGGCAAGGTCAGCGGCACGGTCGCTCCGATCGAGTCGGCGAGCGTTTACGCCTATCGACTCGCCGATCTGAGCCTGCGCCGCGTGCTCACCGACCAGCAGGGGCGTTTCAGCTTCGGTGAGCTGCCCGCCGGGCTCTACAAGGTGATCGCTCACAAGCCCGGCTTCGTCCCGGCCGTGGTCCTGCTCACTCGCGCCACCGCGCAGGCGTTCCAGGAGCTCGAGTTCGAGCTGGCTCCCGAGGACGGTCGCGCGGCGGGCTCGGCGGAGGACTTCTGGTCGATCCGACAGAAGATCCCGGCCGACGTGCTGCGCGAGATGACGATCGCGCATGGATTGGAGACGACTCGCCGCAGCGAGCTGGAGAGCCGCCTGGCGGAGCAGGCTGCGTTCGAGAGCTCGCGGATCCGGACGCAGATGCAGGCGCTGAGCGGCGTCGGCGGCTTCTCGTCGGCCTCCGAGGCACAGCTCACCGGCGGTCTGCTCGACGTCGAGGGACGGCTGGGGAACGTCGAGCTCGACCTCGAGGGAGGCTACCGGCGGATCGCCCAAGGGGCGAGCACCGAGTCGGCGCTCGAAGGCACCCTGGGGACGACCAGCGCGCTCAACGTTCGCGTCCAGGCTCCCGGCACCGACACCTTCCGCGTCACCAGCCATCTCGCCGAGATGCGTCAGGAGTCCGGCGGTCCGGTCGATCTCGAGCGATACGGCGTCGAGTGGTCGGGCGACATCGGCCCCGGCCGGTCGGAGGTGAGCGCCAACTACGTCTCGGAGTCCAACTACTACCGCGATCCGCGGCTGACCGCGCTGGGCGGGCTCTCCCTGCCGTTCGAGAGCCGCACGATCGAGCTGCGCGGCTCGTTCGATACGCAGCTCACGCCTCGCAGCGCATTGCGCACGGGCCTGACCTACCGCAATCGCGCGACCGACGGGATCACGGATCCCGTCGACTCGACCCGGATCGAGGACCGCGTCGATGTCTTCGGTCTGACCGACCTGACGCTGACGCCGACGGTGGTCGTCCACCTCGGCATGCTGGCCTCGATGCTCGGTGAGACCTACGCGCTGACGCCCCACACCGGGGCGACCCTGCATCTCGGAGACCACTGGCGCACCGAGGCTGCGATCAGAAAGCGCTTTCACGACACGGATCCGCGCCTGTTCACCGACTTCATCCCGATCTACTTCGGCGGCGGCACGAACCGCTGCACCGAGGCGGAAGCGGACTGCTATCGCCTGACGCTGGTGCGCACCCTCGACCGCGACGGAGAGGTGCGGATCGGCGGTCTGCTCCGGCAGTACTCGGATACCTTGCGCGTGTTCTTCAGCGACGACTTCTTCGACCAGAGCGACAGCCTCTTCTTCGTTCAGGGCGATCACGTCCCGGAGCTCAGCTTCTCGCTGCAGCATCGCCTGGGACCCGCCGTGCTGGCGCGCTTCTCGGCCAACGTCGCGCACGGCGGCGGCGGCGCCCTCCAGATCTCGAACGGCGTCTACATCAACGAGATCGCCTATCTGGTGACCACGATGGAGACGCATTTCGAGCAGACCAGCACCGGCCTCGAGCTGTCGTTCCATTCGCTCGGACAGACCCTCGGTGCGATCGGGCCCGGAGCCGTGCTCTTGGCGCCGGCCGTGGACCTCGATCGCCTGCAGCTCCAGGTCACCCAGGACCTGCGCACGCTGGTCGGGTTCACCAACGACTGGGCCCTGCTGCTCGACATGCAGCTCAGCCGCGGGGCGGACGGGTACCACGCGCCCTCCGACGACCTTCGTCACCGCGTCGTCGGCGGTCTCTCCGTCCGCTTCTGAGCGAGCGCGGTCGGCCTCCCGCAGACCCCGCGGTCCGCAGCGGCGCGCGGGCGTCGCGCCCTCCCGCCGGCAGGCCGCTGGCCCGCGGGTCGGCGGCCGGCCTTGACCGGGCGCTTCGCTCCAGCGTCCGTCTTCCTTGAATTCAACGCGCTGGATACAATCAATTGTTTGAACTTGTAGGCGCTTGTCGCCGACGGCAAAGGCCCGTTTCGTAGAGCCTCGAGCCCTCTCCAGGTGGTGGCACGGAAGGTGCTTTCAAGATTTTGAACGCCTCTGCCGCGCCCGTCGGCGCACCGCTGGCCCGACCTTTCTCCTGCCGCGATCGTGAAAAGCCCACTCGCCGTCCTCGAGCCGACCCCGTCCGGCCGCTCGAAGCTCGAGCGTGCCCTGCTGGTGGTCCTGCTCGCCGTCGCCACCCTGGTGGTCGGGCTGGCCGTGATCTCGTTCACGCGCAAGGTCACAACCTTCCAGCCCACCGGGATCGAGGCGAGGGGGCCGGGGCCGACGTGGAGCGTGGTCTCGGCATCCGAAGGCAGCGCGGTGCGCCGCGGCGACGCGATCGTGATGGTCAACGGCGAGCAGGTGCTCACCCGCGACGAGCTCGAAATGCAGCTCCGGCGAGTCGCGGTGGCCGAGGTGATGGTCGAGCGGGGAGACGAGCTGGTCGTCGTCGCCCATCCGCTGCCGCCGCTCGACGTCGACTTCTCGTACCTGGTGCTGACGGTGATCGCCGTCGTCTACCTGTTCATCGGCCTGTACATCCTGCGTCGTGGGGTCGGCCGGCAATCGGCGCTGTTCACGCTGTGGTGCCTCGCCTCCTCCGGTGTCTATCTGCTGACGCCCGCGATCCCGCCCTCCGACGCCTTCGACGAGCTCATCTACGTCGTCGACGAGATGGCGAGGCTGCTCCTGCCGCCGCTGACGCTGCACTTCTTCCTGATCTTCCCGCAGCCGCTCCACCTCGGAACCGGCCTCGAGAAGTGGACGCGGCGCGTGATCCCGCTGCTGTACGCGCCGAGCGCCGCGCTCTTCGCCTACCAGCTCGACCTGATCTTCACCGGCGGCGCACTATTCGCGGGTGCGCCGACGCCGACCCGCATCCTGCTGATCGACCGGCTCGGTCTCAGCCTGCTCGTCGCCTACGCCTTCTGCGCGGTCGCGGCGCTGATCGGTCACCTCCAGCGCTCTCAAAAATGGGAGCAGGGGCAGCAGGTGATGTGGATCGCGGTGGGTCTGGCGGCCGGATACCTGCCGTTCCTGGGTCTCTACCTGGTGCCGACGACGGCGGGCTACGAGTCGACCGAGCTGATGCAGGTGCTCTCGGTGCTGCCGCTCGCCCTGGTCCCGCTCTCCTTCGCGTACGCGATCCTGCGCTACCGCCTGTGGGACATCTCGGTGATCGTCCGCGACATCACCACCTACACGCTGACCCTGCTGCTGGGCGCGGTCGGATTCTCCCTGCTCAACCTGGTCATCCGCCGCGGGATCCCCGAGGACTTCACGCTCACGCGCAACCTCAGCACGGTTGCCGGCGGCCTCCTGATCGCGGGGCTGCTGCTGCCCACCAAGCGGGGGATCGCGGCGACGCTCGAGCGCTTCCAGTACCGCGGCAGCTTCGGCCGGCGACGCGCGCTCTCGCAGTTCGGCCACGAGATGCTGCACGAGCGCGACCTGGAGCGGCTCTCCGCCGGACTGCTCCAGGAGCTCGAGGAGTCGATGGACCTCGAGCTCTGCAATCTCTATCTGGTCGAGGAAGGCGAGCTGGTGCCGGTGCGCGAGCTGGCGCTGCCGCTCGGCGAGTCCAGCCTCGAGCTCGACGCGCTCGATCCCGCGGTGTGGGAGGAGGAGTGGGTCTACCTCACCGGCGTCTCGGGGCTGCCCGAGCTCGAGGAGCCGGCCGAGCAGGCGCTCTTCCTGCTCGGCTATCGCACCGCCTTCCCGCTCACCGTCCGTGAGCGCCGCGTCGGGCTGGTGGTCACCGGGGCCAAGGAAGGGCAGATCCCGCTCAACAGCGACGACACCCTGCTGATCCGGCAGCTCCTCAACCAGACCGCGCTGGCGATCGAGAACGCCCAGCTGCTCGAGCAGATGCAGCGCCAGCTCCGCGAGGTCATCGAGCTCAAGAAGTTCAACGAGGAGATCATCGAGTCCTCTCCCGCCGGTCTGGCGGTGCTCGACGGCGACAACCGGATCGTGGCCGCCAACCTCGCCTTCGCCGCCCTGGTCGGCGAGGACCGGAGCGCCCTGCGCCGACGCTCGCTCGGCGACGTCCTCGACCTCGAATCGCTGCCGCCGGCAGACGGCGGCATGGTCGAGGCCACCTTCGTCGACACGCTCGGCCGCGAGCGCGAGCTCCAGCTCAGCATGGCGGGCTTCGTCGGCGACCGCGCGAGCTCGCTGCACGTCCTGGTCGCCAACGACGTCACCGAGCTGGCGACGATGGAGCGCGCGCTCGAGGAGAAGGAGCGCCTGGCGGCGCTCGGCATCATGGCAGCGGGGGTCGCCCACGAGGTCAACACGCCGCTGACCGGGATCTCGTCGTACGCCCAGATGCTGTTGGCGCGCACAGCGGAGAGCGATCCCAACCATGCGATTCTCCAGAAGATCGAGCGCCAGACATTCCGTGCGGCGCGCATCGTCAACAGCCTGCTGGAGCTCTCGCGCTCCACGCGCGACGACACCGATCCGGTCGATCTCGAGCAGGTGGTGACCGAGTGCGTCGAGCTGCTCGAGGAGCGCCTGAGCGCTCGTGAGATCGAGCTGCGCTGCGAGGGCTTCGAGACCGCCGACGGATCGACGGTCGAGGGCAACAGCAGCGAGCTGCTCCAGGTCTTCACCAACCTCGTGCTCAACGCGATCGAGGCACTCGACCAGCAACCACCGGGCGAGGATCGCCGGCCCGCCATCCGCGTCGTCTTCGAGCCGGGACCGAAGGAGGTCTCCGTCCACGTGATCGACAACGGGCCCGGCATTCCCCGCGAGCACCTCGGCCAGATCTTCCAGCCCTTCTTCTCGACCAAGTCGGACAGCGGCGGTACCGGCCTGGGTCTGTCGATCAGCTACGAGATCCTGCGGCGTCACCACGGCGAGCTCCGAGCCGCCAACGAGCCCGAAGGGGGCTGCCGGATGACCGCCTCGATGCCCCGCCGGAGGAGCTCGCGATCGCCCGACGCCTCGAAGCAGTGATCCCACCGTTCCGTGAATAGACGAGGAGTGTCCGATGAACATCCTCATCGTCGATGACGAAGAAGTCCTCCAGGACATCCTGACCGCCCTGATCCGCGAGGAGGGGCACCACCCGATGAGCTGTCGTACCGGCGGAGAGGGCCTCGAGCTCCTGGAGCGCGAGGAGGTCGACCTCGTCCTGCTCGACCTGATGCTGCCCGACATGCACGGGCAGGAGGTGCTCAAGCAGATCCGGGAGCGCGACCCCGACCAGGTCGTCGTCGTGATCACCGCGTACTCGTCGATCGAGGGGGCGATCGCCGCCATGCGCGAGGGCGCGTTCCACTACCTGCCGAAGCCGTTCAAGAACGAAGAGGTGCGCATCACCCTGCGCAAGGGCCTCGAGCGCCGGCGCCTGACGACCGAGAACCGGCGTCTGCGCGAGCAGCTCCAGCATCGCTACGGGTTCGACAGCATCATCGGCAAGAGCAAGCCGATCCAGGAGGTCTTCGAGCTGATCCGCCTGGCGGCGCCCTCGAAGTCGAACATCCTCATCCTCGGCGAGAGCGGCACTGGCAAGGAGCTGGTCGCCAAGTCGATCCACAGCAACTCCAAGCGCGCCGACGGCCCCTTCGTCATCGTCAACTCCGGATCGATGCCGCCGGACCTGCTCGAGAGCAACCTGTTCGGCCACGTCAAGGGCGCGTTCACCGGCGCAGTCTCCAACAAGAAGGGGCTGTTCGAGGTCGCCGACGGCGGCTCCATCTTCTTCGACGAGATCGGCAACATCCCGCTCGACACGCAGGCCAAGCTGCTGCGAGTCATCCAGGAGAAGGAGTTCATGCGCCTCGGCGGTGTGGAGACGCTCAAGGCCGACACCCGCATCATCGCGGCGACCAACGCAGACCTCCAGGAGCTGATCGAGAAGGCGGAGTTCCGCGAGGACCTCTACTACCGCCTCAACGTCATCACGATCAACCTGCCCCCGCTGCGCAAGCGCACCGAGGACATCCCGCTGATCGCCCAGCATTTCATCACCAAGTACGCCGAGGAGAACGACAAGCAGATCGACGGGATCGCGCCTTCGGCGATGGAGCTGCTCATCGACTATTACTGGCCGGGCAACATGCGCGAGCTCGAGAACGTCATCGAGCGGGCCGTCGTGCTTTCGGCGCAGGGCGAGATCGACATCGATCTGCTGCCGCTCACCATCCGGCAGCCGCACCAGATGTCGATGGTGCCGAGCAGCCTTCCCGCCAACGGGATGTCGCTGAAGGAGGCGGTCAGCGGCTACGAGCGCCAGCTCATCATCCGCGCCCTTCAGGCGACCGGCGGCGTCCAGAAGCGCGCCGCCGAGATGCTCAAGGTCAAGCCGACGACGCTGCACGAGATGATGAAGCGCCTCAACGTGTCGGCCGAGAGCCTGGCGAGCTAGGCCCGCTGCCGGCAGCGCCGGCAGAAGGCCCAGCTCGCCAGGCTGCGTAGCGGCCGACCCCCTTGGTCGGCCGAGGCGGTGTCGCGAGCCGGAGGCGAGCATCACCGCCGCACAAGGACTCGCGCGCACCCGGCAGCGCCGCAGAAGGCCCAGCTCGCCAGGCTGGGTGGCGGCCGACCGCCTGGTCGGCCGAGGCGGTGTCGCGAGCCGAAGGCAAGCGCCACCGCCACCACGTGCCGATCTCGACCCAGCGGCAGGCCGGGCGCCGAGCCGTCCCTTCCTCGAGCCGCCTGCGCAGTCCGCAGCGGGAATCGCCGGTTGCCGCCCCGCGGTTCCTTCCATACTCTGGTCTGCAGGGCGCGACCACCGCGGCCGCTGCGCTCGCCCATCTTCCGACCGAACGACCATGCTCGACAAGCTGCAAGAGCTCGCCCGCACCCACCGCGAGCTGACCACCAAGCTCGCGGACCCGGCGGTGCTCTCCAACCCCGCCGAGTACCGTGACACCAACAAGGCGCTCTCCGAGATCGCGCCGGTGGTCGCGCTCTACGAGAAGTACCGCAAGGCGCTCTCCGAGCACGAGCAGGCCGAGTCGATGGCGACGGAGCTCCCGCGCGACGACGAGCTGCGCGAGCTGGCCCTCGAGGAGCGCGACCGGCTGGCCGGCGAGATCGAGGAGCTCGAGGAGACCCTGCGGCGCGAGCTGGTGCCAAAGGACCCCAACGACCGGCGCAACGTCGTGCTCGAGATCCGAGCGGGAACCGGCGGCAACGAGGCGACGCTGTTCGCGGCCGAGCTCTTTCGCATGTACTCGCGGTACGCCGAGACGCGCGGCTGGAGGGTCGACCTGCTCGACGTCTCGGAGTCGGAGGTCGGCGGCATCAAGGACGTCTCGGCGATCGTCGAAGGCCGGGGCGTTTACAGCCGGCTCAAGTTCGAAGGCGGAGTGCATCGGGTGCAGCGCGTGCCGGAAACCGAGGCGTCGGGCCGCATCCACACCTCGGCGGTCACCGTCGCCGTCCTGCCCGAGGCCGAGGACGTCGAGATCGAGGTCGACGAGAAGGACCTGCGCGTCGACCGCTTCTGCTCGTCCGGACCCGGCGGGCAGGGAGTCAACACGACCTACTCGGCGGTCCGGCTGACCCACCTACCCACCGGCATCGTGGTCACCTGCCAGGACGAGCGCTCGCAGATCAAGAACCGTGCGAAGGCTCTGCGCGTGCTCAAGAGCCGGCTCTACGAGATCGAGCAGCAACGGGCACAGGCCGAGCTCTCCGAGGAGCGGCGCCGGATGGTCGGCAGCGGTGACCGCTCCGAGAAGATTCGGACCTACAACTTCAAGGAGAACCGGGTCACCGATCACCGCATCGGGCTCACCATCCACCGGCTGCCCTCGATCCTGGAGGGAGACCTCGATCCCCTGATCGACCCGCTGCTCTCCCACTTCCAAGCCGCCAAGATGCAGCAGACGGCGGCCGGCAGCGTCCACTGAGCGGCCGGAGGATCGCTCGCGGTGCCGCCCCGGTGAGCGACGGCGGCGCCCTGGCCACCATCGCCGAGCTCAGGAGGGAGGGCCGCGACCGGCTCTCCGCCTCGCGCGCCGCCGTCGATTCCCGCGAGGCGACGCTGCTGCTGGCGACAGTCCTGGGGCAGAGCGAGGCACGGCTCCTCGCCCGCTCCGAGCAGCCCGTCGACGACCGGCACTGCGCTGCGTATCGGGCCCTGATCGCCCGGCGCGCGAGCGGTGAGCCGGTCGCCTACCTGCTGGGGGAGCGGGAGTTTTACGGCAGGACCTTCGCGGTCGACCCCCGCGTGCTGATCCCGCGGCCCGAGACCGAGCACCTGGTCGAAATCGCGCTCGAGCTCTTCGCGGCGAGGACGGCGACCATCCTCGACGTGGGCACCGGCAGCGGCTGCATCGCCATCACCCTGGCGCTCGAGAGCTCCAGCCTGTCGCTGCTGGCCAGTGATCGCTCGCTCGACGCGCTCGCGGTCGCCCGCGCCAACCGCCGGCGCCTCGCTCCCGGTCGCAGCATCCTCTGGCTCGCCGCGGACCTGCTCGAAGGCTTCGAGCTCGGCGGCCTGGACGCGGTCGTCTCCAACCCGCCCTACCTGTCCCCGGACGAGGCCGGCTCGCTGGCGACCGACGTGCGCGACCACGAGCCGCACGGGGCGCTGTTCGCTCCGCCGGACGGTCTCGATCACCTCCGGCGGCTGGTCGCGGGCTCCCGCGGTCTGCGCACCGGCGCCCGCCTGATCGTCGAGGTCGGAACGAGCCAGGCGCCCGCGGTCGCCGAGCTCGCCGGCAACGCCTTCGCGGTCGAGCGCATCGAGCGCGACTACGCCGGCCACGAGCGCGTCGTCTGCCTGCGCCGCCGCTAGCCTCCGATCTGCTGGGCGCGCTGCGCGCGCTATAGCAGATCTCCGGCTAGCAATGACTCGCGGCTCCGACCCGAGCTGAGGCGAAGCCGAAGCGAGCGAAGGTGAGGCGCGCTGAGCCTGCGAAGCGGGCCGAGCCCAGCGCCTCCGGCGCGTCGCCGCGGACAGCCGTAGAACCGGGTCTCGAATCCTCGGACAGCTGGCTCGAGCCGACGACGCGTGATAAGAGATCGTGCGGCCTGCGAGAGCCACGGCGCCCACCACGATGGAACGCTTCACGATCACTGGACCCACCCGACTCGAAGGGTCCGTGACGGTGGCCGGCGCCAAGAACGCAGCGCTGCCGGCGCTCGCGGCGACGCTCCTCGCGGAGCAGCCCGTCGTGCTCGAGAACCTGCCCCAGGTGCGCGACATCCGCACCATGGTGCGCCTGCTCCAGCATCTCGGCGTGGAGGCGTGCGAGGACAGAGCCGGTCTCGAGCTGCAGCCGGCGCTGCGCCCGGTCGAGAACGTCGCGCCCTACGACCTGGTGAAGACGATGCGGGCGTCGGTGCTGGTGCTCGGTCCCTCGGTCGCGCGATGGGGTCGCGCCCGCGTTTCGCTGCCGGGGGGCTGCGCGATCGGCGTGCGGCCGATCGACCAGCACCTCGCCGGGCTCGAAGCGCTCGGAGCCGAGCTCCGCATCGAGCACGGCTACGTCACCGCACGAGCAAAGCGGCTGCGCGGCGCTCGGTTCCGGTTCTCGCTGCCCACCGTCACCGGAACCGAGAACCTCCTGATGGCGGCTTGCCTGGCGGATGGGGTCACGCGCTTGAGCAACTGCGCGCGAGAGCCCGAGATCGCAGACCTCGCGACGCTGCTCGCAGCCATGGGAGCGACGATCGAGGGCGCCGGCACCGAGACGATCACGATCGAGGGGAGCCCCACCCTCGGCGGCGCCCGCCACGCGATCCCGGGGGATCGAATCGAAGCCGGCACCTACCTGATCGGCGCAGCGATCACCGGCGGCGACGTCGCCGTTCACGGCGCGCGGGCGCAGGACCTGGTCGCGCTGCTCGAGGTCTTGCGGGAGTCGGGGGTCTCGATCGAGTCCTCCGGCGGAGCGATCCGCGCGCGCGGGATTGGCGACGGTGAGGGCGAGGACGGGGGCGCCCTCCACTGCCCCGACGTCACGACGGCGCCCCACCCCGGCTTTCCCACTGACCTCCAGGCGCAGTTCATGGCGCTCGCGACGCAGAGCGAACGACCGACGACGATCCACGAGGCGGTGTTCGAGAACCGCTTCCAGCACGCCGCCGAGCTCACTCGCATGGGCGCCAGAATCCGCATCGAGGGCAGCCGCGCCAGAGTCGAGGGCAGGAGCCGATTGCTCGGCGCGCACGTCATGGCCACCGACCTGCGGGCGTCCGCAGGGCTGGTGCTCGCCGCGCTGTGCGCGCAGGGCGAAACCGTGGTCGACCGGATCTATCACCTCGATCGAGGCTACGAACAGATGGAATCGAAATTGCAGCATCTGGGAGCGAGGGTGGAGAGGACCGCGTGATCGCGCCTTTCCGACCCGCACCCGTGCCGTCTTGGCACAATTCATGAGCGGACGTTGCGTCGCCGCGACACGGCTGGCGATGGTGGGCGCAGCGCCCCTCTCGACCACGCCGCCGAGCTTGGTCTCGCTGTCCCGGCCCTGCCGCGCCCCGAACGGCAGACCTCCGACTCACCGCAGCCTGCGTCAGCCTCCCAGTCTCAACCAACCGAGCCGAAGATGACCGCCGAGCCTGCATCGCGTCCCGCCAGCCTGCGAACCGCGTGATGAGCACGACTCTGCTGGTGCTGGTGCTGGTTGCTGCGGATCCGCGCGTTCCGCTCGTCCAGCTCCAGGTCGACGGCCGCCTCCAGCAGGCCCTCGAAGCGACCGAGCGGCAGATCGCCGAAGCACCCGATCAGGCCGACCGTCTCGGACTGCACTACCTGCGAGGCGATCTGCTCGATCGGCTGGGGCGCCGGATCGACGCCAACGGTGCGTTCGCCGAGGTGCTCGCGCAGGGCTCGCGGCTCGCCCCCCATGCCCGGCTGAGAATCGCGCTCGACCAGGAGCTGCTCGGGCACCCGGAAGTGGCCGCAGGGCTGGCGGCGACGCTCCTGGGACGCCGGCCGCCGGCAGCCCTGGTGGAGCCGGCCGCCGACCTGCTCGCGCGCACCCTCGAGCAGGGTGGCGACTGCCGGCTGCTGGCGACGCTCGACACCTCCTCCTTCCCGGAGGACCCGCGCCGGACGCTCGAGCTGGCGCGCTCGACCTGCGCGCTCCGCGCTCGCCAGAACGCCCGCGCCGGCACCATGCTGCTCTCGCTGATCGAGGAGAAGCAGACCGACCTGATCGGCCTGCTGGCGGCACGCCGGCTCGAGCCGTTGTTGGCGTCGCCGACCCCCGAGCAGCTCGAGCTGATGGGCAACACCTTCCACCACCACCGCCAGTTCGACCGCTCCACCGAGCTGCTTGAGCCGGTGGTCTCTTTCCAGGTCTCGATCCGATCCAGCCGCGACTTCGAGCGCGCCTACCAGTGGGTGCGCGGCCACTTCTGGCTCGGCCGCTTCGACCGCGCCGCGCTCAACTACTCGACGCTCGCGGAGCGCGCGTCGTCGCCGCGACAGGTGGCTCAGGCCCTGTACCACCGCGGCCGCGCGCTCGAGCTCGCCGACGACTGGCTGTCGGCGATCCAGAGCTATCGTCGCGCCTACAACGCGCAACCCCTCGGCAACTTCGCGGAGAGCGCGCTGTCCTCGGCCATGCGGCTCGAATGGCGGACCGGTCGGAGGGCGGAGGCGCTCGAGCTGTACCAGGCGCTCGCCAGCCGCGGCCAGTCGCGTTCCGGACATGTGCACGCAGCGCTGTTCCTGG
This sequence comes from Thermoanaerobaculia bacterium, assembly GCA_035546295.1. Taxonomy (GTDB): domain Bacteria; phylum Acidobacteriota; class Thermoanaerobaculia; order Multivoradales; family Multivoraceae; genus DATKBT01. Next base: position 14,121 of record DATKBT010000167.1, read on the forward strand.
CCGCCTCCGAGATCGTCGAGGGGAACACCGCGCGCGTCGCCTCCTGGCTCGACGACGCCGACGGCTCCAACCGCTACACCGATCTCGAGGTCGACTACTGGCGCGGCCGCCTGGCGGAGCTCGAGGGTCGCCTGGAGGACGCGGTCGAGAGCTACCTCGAGGCACTGCGCAACGATTACTTCAACCCCCACTCCCAGCTCGCCCTCCAGCGGCTCCGTTCACCCGCCCTGCAGCCGCAGACGATCCGCCTGGGGGCGCAGATCGCCGACGACTCCGACCGCGCCTTCGACCTCTGGGTGCTGCTCGGCGATGACGACGAGCGGGGCGCCGCGGCGAGAGCACGGGTCGAAGCGAGGCTTCAGCGAGCCAGCCGGGGCGGCCCTGTGGTGCCGACCGTCACCGTTCCGGTCGACGAGTGGCCGCTGTGGAATCAGCCGCTGGTCCAGCCCGAGGAGATGCTCCTCGGGCTCGGTGTCTGGTCCGAGGCCGGGGGCGCGGTGCGGACCCACTTCCCGCTCAGCGAGCCGATCCTCGCGCTGACCGCCAGCCACGAGCTCGGCAAGGCCGGCCGCCTCAAGGATTCGCTGCTGATCGTCGAGATCCTCAACCAGCGCGTTCCCCGGCGCACGCCTGCGCCGCTGATCGACGAGGGCTTCCGCAAGCTCCTCTACCCCTTCGGTTATCGCTACCTGATCGAGCGCGCGGCCGCCCGTCACGACGTCGATGCCTACCTGCTCGCCGCCCTGATTCGCGAGGAGAGCCGCTTCGATCCCCGCGCCAGCTCGGCGGCCGCGGCTCGAGGTCTCACCCAGTTCGTGCTGGCCACCGCGCAGAGGCTCGCCGCGCAGCACGACATGGGGCCGCTCGGTCCGACCGATCTCGAGCAGCCCGAGATCGCGATCGAGCTCGGCGCCGCCTACCTGAGCAACCTCGGCCAAGAGTTCGCGGGCGAGCCCTCCCGCATCGTGGCCGCCTACAACGCCGGCGAGCCGCAGGCGGCTCTCTGGCAGCGCTACTGCTACGGCGACGAACCGGCCGAGTACCTCACGAAGGTGGTCTTCCGCGAGACCAGGAGCTATCTGCGCAAGGTGCTCTCCGGGCACGCGCAGTACCGCGACCTGTACGCAACGGTTCGTCCCACGGCCCTGATCACGGGCCCCTAGGGCGACCGGACCGCGGCCGTTTCCGACGCGCGACAGCGTGGCGGTGCGCCGGCCGGCCGCCGTGCCGGCGACCGGCCGCGGCGCTGCCATACTTGCTCATGTCCGGGACGCTCTACGTCGTCGCCACCCCGATCGGAAACCTCGGGGATCTGAGCGCGCGCGCGCGGGAGGTCCTCGCCGAGGTCGACGCCATCGCCTGCGAGGACACGCGCCGGACCGGCGCGCTGCTTCGCCACCTCGGCCTCGAGCAGCGTCTGGTCTCGCTGCACGAACACAACGAGCGGCAGCGGACTCCGGGGCTGATCTCCCAGCTCGAGTCCGGCGAATCGGTGGCGCTGGTGTCGGACGCCGGCACGCCGCTGCTCTCCGATCCGGGCTACCTGCTCGTTCGCGAAGCGATCGCGAGTGACGTCACGGTGGTGCCGGTGCCGGGCGCCTTCGCCGCGGTGACGGCGCTGGTGGCCTCGGGGCTGCCTCCCCATCCCTTCACGTTCGCCGGCTTCCCGCCTCCCAAGGCGGGTCGACGGCACAGGTTCTACCAGCGCCTCGCCCAGCTCGGTCACACCGCCGTGGTCTACGAGTCCCCCCACCGCATCCTCAAGTCCCTCGACGACGCGATCGCCGCCTACGGCGCCGATCATCCCGCTGCGCTCGGCCGCGAGCTGACCAAGCTCCACGAGGAGACCCTGCGCGCACCCCTCGCCGAGCTCCGGGACCGGCTCGCTCAGCGGCCCACGATCAAAGGGGAGCTGGTGCTCGTCCTGGCGCCACTGTCTCCTTAGCGCACACCGTCTCCCAGCGCCGTCTCTGGGCGCCGCGCTCCTCTCGGCGCTACCGTCGCCTCAGTCGCGGACGTCGTAACCCGCAGCGCCCAGCGCCTCGAGCGCGCATGCGAGATCGGCGTCGCGGACCAGCAGGTAGTCAGTGTCGTACGTCGAGATCGCGAACAGCGGAACCTCGGCGGCGGCCAGGACCCCGGTCAAGCCGGCCAGGACCCCCACCAGCGAGAAGTCGAGAGGACCGACCACCCCCAGCGCCCGAAACCCCAGCTCGGCGGTCACCGACGGCCGCGCATCTTCGCGGCACACGAGCGACAGCTCTCCCGGGGCGCGCGCCAGCACCGCGAGCCCCTCCCCCTCGAGCAGCGTTGGATCGAAGCTCGCGCCGGGATCGAGACGGCAGACGGCGTAGCGTTCGGGGAGGAGCCGAAGAGCTGGGGGCACGGAGCCGAGACCTCGTTCGTGCAGCGTCACCGGCGGTCTGCGGCGTCCTGCTCGGTCGCCGTGCCTACCGGAGCGCCGTCGGCTAACGTCCTCGCACGCCCTCGAAGAAGACCTTGAGCAGCGCGTCGAGGTAGGCGTCGTCCTCCTCTCGGCGCTGCTCCGCGTCGAGCGCCGTCAGCCAGCTCGCTCGGGACATGAACCACTGCATGCACATGGCCACGAACAGGATCACCAGGTGGCGCGGCTCGACGTCCGATCGAATCCGTCCCGCCTTCTGCTGCTCCCGGATGCGCTCCAGACCGAGGGTCAGGATCTCGGGATAGGCAGCTTCGGCGAGGCGTGGATCCTCGAGGTTCATCCACGAGCGCAGGCGCACGAACTCCGGGTTGTCCTGGAGGAATCGGAACAGCGTCTCGATCGAGCGCCGCAGGATCGGCTCGTCAACGTCGCGGTTGGCGATCAGCTCGCGCTGGACTCGAGCCCAGTGCGAGACGCGCTCCCGCTTGACCTCGGTCCAGAGCTCCTCCTTGGACCCGAAATGGTGGTGGATGAGGCTCTTGGTCACCCCCGCGGCGGACGCGATGTCGCTCATCGAGGTCGCCGCGAAGCCCTTGGCGACGAAGAGACCCTCGGCCGCCGCCATGATCGAGGCGCGGGTGGCCTCGGGGTTGCGCTGGCTGCGTTGATTCTGCTCCGCCACCGTCATCGGTTCGTCCCTCGTTCGGGAGGCGCTCATCGCAACGGGCCTTCGATCCAACAGCCCCCCAGGATCTGAGTCCCCCGGTAGAAGACCGCGGCCTGTCCGGGCGCCACGCCCTGCTGCCCGTCGGAGAACTCCACCTCGACTTTGTCGCCCCTGGGGGCGACGAACGCACGAACTCCTGGATGCCGGGAGCGGATCCTCACGGTGACCTCCATCGGGAGCCCGCTCGGCGGAGCCCCCGCAACCCAGTGTACCCTGCCGCCTACCAATCCCCGCTGCACGAGCTCGGCGCGCGAGCCGACCCGAACGCGATTGGCCTCGGGCTCGATGCCGAGGACATACAACGGCTGGGCCGCCGAGAGGCCGAGCCCGCGGCGCTGTCCGACGGTGTAGCGGTAGTAGGGGGCCCCGGCGCCGAGCCTGCGGCCCTCGGCGTCGACGAGCTCAGCGGCTCGCGCGCTGCGCGCCGCCACCCCGTGCGAATGCCGATCGGGGGCGGCCGCGACTTCGCGCTCGACGAAGTCGCGGATCCCTCCGGCCACGAAGCAGACCTCCATGCTCTCACCCTTCTCGGCCACCGCCAGGCCCGCTCGGCGGGCCCACTCCCGCACCTCGTCCTTGCGCAGCTCGCCGAGCGGGAACTCACTGGCCTCGAGCTGCTCCTGGCCGAGCTCGAACAGGTAGTAGGACTGGTCCTTCTCGGCGTCGACCGCGCGGTGCAGCTCCCAGCCGCTCTCGCCCCTGAGGATCCTGGCGTAGTGGCCGGTGGCGATCCGCCCGGCGCCGATCTGGGCGGCGCGCTCGATCAGCAGGTCGAATTTGATCCATGTGTTGCAGCGCACGCAGGGGCTCGGAGTGCGCCCCTCGAGGTAGTCCTCGACGAACGGATCGACCACCCGCTGGCGGAACTCACGATCGAGCCGCAGCGTGTAGTGGGGGATGCCGATCTGGTCCGCGACCCGCCGCGCGTCGGCGAGGTCGAGAGAGCTGCAGCAACGGCCGTTGCGCTCCTCGCCGCTGTGGTCCCACAACAGCATCGAGAGGCCGACGACCGGCTCGCCGCGCTCGCGCAGCAGCGCCGCCGCCACCGAGGAGTCGAGGCCGCCGCTCATCGCAACCGCCACCGCACCGGGCGCGGGCAGGCCCGCCGGCTCGGCCCTCACCGACGCCCGCCCCGCATCGTGCCCTGGGCCGTCTCCCGCGGCGCGCCGGCCCGCAGGGCAGTCACCGCCCTCGACAGCACCGGCAGGAAGGCGTCGACCTCCTCGCCGGTGTTGCCCAACCCGAAGCTCACCCGCAGCGTCGAGAGGGCCTCGTCCTCCTCCAGCCCCAGCGCGCGCAGGGTCCGGCTCGGCTCGACGGTCCCCGAGGCGCACGCGGCGCCGGTGGAGACGGCGAAGCCCTCGAGATCCAGGCGCATCAGGAGGGTGGTGGCGTCGACGCCGGAGAAGGTGACGCAGCTGGTGTTCGGGAGCCGCGGCGCGGTGCGGCAGCGGACGATCGCTCCGGGGACGTCCAGCAGGCCGCGCTCGAGGCGCTCGCGCAGCGCCAAGAGGCGCCTGCCGCGCTCCTCGAGCTCGCCGGCCGCCAGCTCGCAGCCGAGACCGAAGCCGAGCAGCGCGGGCGCGTTCTCGGTGGAGGCGCGCCGGCGACGCTCCTGACCCCCGCCGACGAGCAACGGCTCGAAGGCCGTCCCCGAGCGCACCCACAGCGCCGCAGCACCGAGCGGACCGTGGAACTTGTGAGCGGCGATGACCAGGGAGTCGACCCCCAGCTCCGCGACCCGCACCGCGACCTTGCCGGCGGCCTGGACCGCGTCGCACAGGACCGGCACCCCACGCTCCCGGCAGGCGCGGGCGAGCTCGGCTACCGGCTGCAGGGTCCCCAGCTCGTTGTTGGCCAGCATCAGGGCCACCAGGGCGGTGTCGGGGCGCAGCGCGGCGATCACGTCCTCGACGCGCACCACGCCGTCGGCGCCGGGCGCGATCTCGCTCACCTCGAAGCCCTCCTCGGCCTCGAGCCGGCGCGCAGCCTGCACGATCGAGGGGTGCTCGATCGCCGAGATCACGACGTGGCGACCGCCTCCACCTCGACGCGCCCGCCGTCCGATCATCGCCAGCACGGCGTTGTTGGCCTCGGTGCCCGAAGCGCAGAACACGATCTCCGAGGGCTCGCCGCCGAGCAGGTGCGCGACCCGCACCCGCGCCGCCTCGACGACGCCGCGCGCCCGTTGGCCGTAGCGGTGAACCGAGGAGGGATTGCCGAAGCCGCACCCGAGCCACTCGATCATGGCGTCTCGCACCCTCGAGTCGAGCGGAGTCGTCGCGTTGTTGTCGAAGTAGACGTTGTGGACGCTCAAGGTGTCCTCGAAGAGCGTGCTGGCGGCTCGGGCGAGCGCTGCCGGGCCCCCGGTGGTCCTTCCGCCGAAATAGCGGCCGGGGCACGCACGTTGCCCAAAGTGGAGCCGGCGAGGGATCGCACGGGCCGCCGTGCATGGCTCGCGGTCGCCGTGCACGAAAATCGTACGCCGGTCGTGCACCGACGCGAGCTTCCGATTGTATCGTCAGCACTCCGCAGCCCTTCGTCAGTCCGCTGCGGATTGCCCATGACCGTGTCACCGACCCGAGAGAACCCCGCCTCGATGCAGCGCTGCCGATCCCGCCTGCTCGCCGCCATCCTCCTCGCCTCGTGGCTCGGCGGCGGGCTGTCTCCCGGCACGGCCACGCCGGCGGGCGCGGCGCCCGGCCAGGAACCGGTCCCGACGAGCGATCCAGCTGGAACGACTCGCGCCGAGAAGACCGAGGAGCCGACGGCTCGCGAGAAGCGCGAGGGAAAGCGCAAGAAGCCGCGGCGCAAGGAGATCGAGGCCGCGATCGAGGCGCTTCCGCCACAGTTCCGCACCTGGCTCCAGGAAGTCGACCTGCTGATCAGCGACGAGGAGGTGGTTGCCTTTCTCGAGATCGACAAGGACTATCAGCGGGACGCCTTCATCGAGCGCTTCTGGAAGGTGCGCGACCCGTTCCCCTCCAGCGGTCGCAACGAGTTCCGCGACCGCTGGTACGACCGGCTCGACGAGGCGCGCGCGATGTTCGGCTCGCTCGAGGACGAGCGCGCGCGGTACATCCTGCTCAACGGTCCGCCGATGGTGCGCATCCCGTTCACGTGCGGCACCGCCGTGCACCCGCTCGAAGTCTGGTTCTATCGCGCCAGCGAGAAGGTCGGCTACGAGTTCTTTCTGGTCTTCGTGCGGCGCTACGGCCGTCCCGACTACACCCTGTTCCGTGCCGGCGACTCCCTCGACTCGCTGTTCAACTTCTACGGCGCCGGCTCGGGCGCGAGCAACCTCGAGGAGGTGATGCGCGACGTCTACACCTGCCGCGACGGCGAGATCGTCGTCGCCGCACTGTCCCGGATCCTGAACCGCCCGATGGAGTACGAGATGCTCCTGGCCAAGATCGAGTCTCCGCGCGAGACGCCGTCGGGGGAGTGGCTGGCGACCTTCAGCGCCTACTCGACCGATCTTCCGGAAGCGGCCGAGACGATGCCCGGCGAGCTCACCCTCGCGTATCCGTCGCGCATCCAGGCCCGCACCGTCGTCGCCGGGGCGGTCCAGATCCCGAAGGAGAGCGCCACGGTGAGCGAGCTCGCCGAGAGCCGCACCTACAACTTCTTCCTGACCGGCGAGGTGCTGCTCGGCGATGCCTTGTTCGAGAACTTCCGCTACCGCTACGACTTCCCGGCCGAACAGGTGGAGGGCGCCGCGTCGATTCCGCTGCTCTTCCAACGTCGCCTGCGACCAGGCACCTACCGCCTGGTGGTCAAGGTGGACGACCTGAACTCGAACAGGATCTACCGCGAGGAGCGCGAGATCGAGGTGCCGTTCGTCGAGAGCGCGGTCGCCGATCTGCCCGACGATCCCGAGACCCGCCGCGTGCTGGAGGAGGCCGCGAAGGCGATCGGCAACGAGCTGCCGACCGTCGAGATCGTGCCGCCGCACGGCACGATGCAGACCGGCATGCTCCGTTTCGACACGCTGGTCACCGGCGAGGAGGTCGCCGAGGTGCGCTTCGCGCTCGACACCGGCGCGACCATGACCAAGCGGCGGCCGCCCTACTCGATCGAGCTTGACCTCGGAAGCGTTCCGCGGACCCACCGGCTGCGGGTGACCTCGCACGACGAAGCGGGCAACGAGCTGGCCTCCGACGAGCTGACGGTCAACGCCGGGCGCAACACCTTCGAGGTGCGCTTCATCGAGCCCACCTCGAAGGCGCAACTCGGCGGCTCGGCCGACGTCCGGCTCGACGTCAAGACGCCGGAGGGGAGCTTCGTCGAACGGGTGGAGCTGTTCCTGAACGAGGAGCTGGTGGCGACGCTCTACCAGCCACCGTTCGCCCACACCGTGAAGCTGCCCGCGGGCGACCAGCTCGTCTACCTGCAGGCGGTCGCCTATCTCCCCGACGGCAACTCGACGTTCGACCAGGTGTTCGTCAACGCGCCCGACTACCTCGAAAACGTCGACATCCAGTACGTCGAGCTGTTCACCAGCGCGCTCGACAAGCAGGGGCGCCCGGTGCTCGGGTTGACCGAAGCCGATTTCGCGGTGAACGAGGACGGGGTCCCGCAGGAGATCCGCCGCTTCGAGCAGGTCGACGACCTGCCGCTTCACGTCGAGGTCATGCTCGACGTCTCGGCGTCGATGGAGGCAGACCTCGAAGGCACCCAGCAGGCGGCGTTGCGTTTCTTCGAGAGCACGCTGACGCCCAAGGACCGGGCGGCGCTCATCACCTTCAACGATCATCCCTATCTGGCGGTCGACTTCACCAACGAAATCAAGCCGTTGGCCGGCGGGCTGGCCGGGCTCGACGCCGAGCGCGGCACCTCGCTCTACGACGCGATCATCTTCGGGCTCTACTACCTCAACGGCATCAAGGGGCAACGTGCGATCCTGCTGCTCTCCGACGGCAAGGACGAGAGCAGCCGTTTCAGCTTCGAGGACACGCTCGAGTACGCGCGGCGCGCCGGCGTCGCCATCTACTCGATCGGCCTGGACCTCGACGGTAAGGGGAGCGGGCTCGCCAAGAAGAAGCTCGAGGAGCTCTCCGAGGAGACCGGCGGGCGCGCGTCGTTCATCCGCTCCACCGACGAGCTGGCCGCGATCTACGACCAGATCCAGCGCGAGCTGCGCTCCCGCTACCTGATCACCTACCAGTCGAGCAACAGCACTCCCAGCCGCGACTTCCGCACCATCGCGGTGACCAGCTCGGCGCCGGGGGTCCAGGTCAAGACGCTCTCGGGCTACTACCCGTAGCGCGGGCCCGTGGTGGTCACCACTCCCCAACGAGGGGCGGGGGCGAGGCGCGGCATACCACGAGCCCGCGACTCATGTTCTTCTCCGCCTCCGGCCCTTCGGGCCTCAGCGGAGTGTGCTCGTTGGTCCCGCGCATGCGCGGGACCAAGGTTCCCCGCCCAAGCGCCCGCAGACGGGCGCGGGCTCGGGTCCACTGGGCCGACGACGAGGCCTATGGGCGGCCGGGCCGCCTTGATCGAACTTGGACCCTTCCGTGAGCCTCGATCGCGCTTGCGCGAGGCCGATGACCGCCGCCTGCCGCAGGCAGCAAGCACCTTGGTCTCGCGCTTGCGCGAGACCAACGACCGCCGCCTGCTGCAAGGCAGGCAAGCACCTCCCGCTGGCCTCGTCGACCTTGCGGGCTCGTGACGCCGCGTTCCCCTCACACGCGGCCCGCCGCCACGCGTTCTCGGCGACGCTATGATTCGTCGATGGAGCTACGCGCGCGCGCTTCTCGCAGCCGGTCCCGCGCCTCGACCTGTGCGCGCTCGCGCCGATGCCTGCTCGTGCTCAGCCTTGCCTCGGCGCTGTCGGCGCCCGCGACGGCCGCCGCGACCGACGATCTCGCGCCGCGCCACCTGGAGTTCCTCGAGCAGGTCGAGCTGCTGATCACGCCCGCTGAGCGCGAGGTCTTCCTCGCGCTGTCCGCGGACTTCCGGCGCGACGCCTTCATCCGCCGCTTCTGGCAGGTCCGCGATCCCTTCCCCGAGACCGGGCGCAACGAGCTGCTCGACCGCTGGTCCGAGAACTTCGCGGCGGCGCACGAGCGCTACCAGGATCCCGAGGACGCGCGCACCCGCATCGCCACGCTGCTCGGCCTGCCCGATCGGTCGTTGCCGATCCGCTGCGATCGGGTGCGGGCGCTCGAGGTCTGGCACTTCCCGGCGGGGGCGGCGCTTCCGAGCGAGACCTGGGCGGTGTTCGTACGCCAGGGCGGCCGCTTTCGCCTGTGGTCCCCCTCCGAAGGACTCGGGAACCTGCTCCTGTTCTCGACCGCGCTCGGCGATCGCGAGGCGCTGGCCGAGATCGAGCAGAGCTGCTCGCTGGCCGATCAGCTGATCGCGGCACTGTCGCTGTCGCCGGACTGGTCGGCGCTGACCGAACGACTCGCCCCGGACCCGGGGAGCGAGTGGGCGCGGTCCTTCCTGGCAAGCTCCACCGAGCTGCCGGCGGGCGTGGAGGCGATCCCGGCACGACTCGACGTCGGCTTCGTCGGGCGCCACCAGAGCCGAACGGTCGTCCAGGCGGTGGTCCGTCTCGACCGCGAGGCGATCGCCAGCGTCGAGCGCAAGGGAAAGCGCTGGACCAGCCTGCTGGTCGACGGCGAGGTGGTGCGCGACGGCGACCTGTTCGAGAGCTTCCGCTACCGCTTCGACCTGCCACTCTCGATCACGGCCGAGGGCGAGAACGGCGCCATCGTGCCGGTTCAGATCGAGCGCTTCCTGCGCCCCGGGCTCTACCAGCTCTCGCTCAAGGTCCAGGATCTCGAGGGCGGGCGCTACTTCGCCACCGAGACCGAGCTCGACGTGCCGCGCTGGGACGCGCCCCCGCCGTCTTCGCTCGCCTCGGGAGGCGGACCGGCCGACCAGCCGCCGGTCCGCAGCGCGCACAGCTACGGCCTCGGCGGGCTCGAGGCCGAGCTCGCGGCGGAGGGGGAGCTGGGGCCCGTGCTGCGGCTGCGGGCGCCGCGCGACGAGCTCCTCACCGGCAAGGTCCGGGTCGAGGCGCTGGCCGAGGGCCAGGAGATCGAGCGCGTGCGCTTCGACCTCGACGGCAGGGCGCTGCTCTCGAAGGGCAGCGCCCCGTACAGCGTCGAGATCGACCTCGGACGCGCACCCCGCACTCACCGGCTGGCGGCGGTGGCGCTCGACGCCGACGGCCGGGAGGTCGCCCGCGACGAGATGGACCTCAACGCCGGTCCGCATCGCTTCGTGGTGCGCCTGGTCGAGCCCCAGAGAGGCACCCGCGGCTCCGGCTCGGTGCGGGCCGCCGCCGAGGTCGAGGTGCCGCGCCTCGAGCGCCTCGACCGCGTCGAGTTCTACCTCAACGAGACGCTGATCGCGTCCCTCTATCAGCCTCCGTTCGTTCAGACCATCGCCATCCCCGACGAGCTCGACCTCGCCTACGTCAGGGTGCTCGGGGTGCTGGAGAGCGGCGGCGCGGTCGAGGACGTCGTATTCGTCAACGCACCTGACGCCGTCGAGAGCCTCGACGTCAACTTCGTCGAGCTGTTCACCAGCGTGTTCGATCGCAAGGGACGACCGGTCGAGGGTCTCACCGTGGCCGACTTCGAAGTCACCGAGGCGGGCGCGCGGCAGGACGTGCGGCGCTTCGAGCTGGTGCGCGACCTTCCGATCTACGCCGGCATCCTGCTCGACACGTCGATCTCGATGACCGATCGCCTCGAGGACGCCGAGAAGGCGGCGTACGCGTTCTTCGAGCGCGTGCTGAGCCCTCGCGACCAGGCCTGCCTGATGACCTTCAACGACCTCTACTCTCTGGTGGTGCCGTTCACCAACAGCCCCGACGTGCTGGCGGGGGGCCTGAGCAATCTGGTCGCCGAAGGGGGCACCGCGCTCTACGACAGCCTGATCCAGGCGCTCTTCTACTTCAACGGCCTGCGCGGCAAGCGCGCACTGATCCTGCTCACCGACGGCGAGGACTCGGGCAGCAGCTACGGCTTCGACGAAGTCCTGGAGTACTCGCGCCGAACCGGAGTGGCGATCTACGGCATCGGGCTGTCGATCGATCAGCGCGATATCGACTCGCGCTCCAAGCTCAATCGCCTGTGCACGGAGACCGGAGGCGTCTGCACCTACATCGACAGCGCGACCGAGCTCGACCGCGTCTACGAGCGCATCGAGCGCGAGCTGCGCTCCCAGTACCTGCTCGCCTACCAGTCGAGCGCTCCGAGCGACCGGGACGACTTCATCGAGATCGGCGTCGACGTGAAGCGCCCCGGCCTCAAAGCACGCACGATCAGTGGCTACTACCCCTGATCCCCCGGGGGGCGCAACCTCGACCCCACTCCGCCTGGTGCTCGCCTCCGGCTCGCCCAGGCGCAGTGAGCTCCTGATCGGCCTCGGCCTCGAGCCCGAGATCCGGCCCGTCGATCTCGACGAGAGCCGGCTCTCGGGCGAGGCGCCGGCGTCTTACGTCGAGCGCCTCGCGCGCGCCAAGGCGACAGCCCGTTGCGAGCCCGGCGAGCTGGTCCTCGCCGCCGACACCTCGGTGGTGCTCGGCGAGGACACGATCCTCGGAAAACCGCGGTCCCCCGCGGAGTCGGCCACCATGCTCGAGGGGCTCTCGGGGCGTACGCATCGCGTGCTGACCGGCATCGCGGCCGCTCACCGGTCGGCGGCCGACGCGCCGGTGCTGGCGGTCTCGGAAGTGGTGTCCACCCGCGTCGACTTTGCGGTGATCCCGGCCGCGATCCGCGGCTGGTACGTGGCGACCGGCGAAGGGGACGACAAGGCCGGCGCCTACGCGATCCAGGGACGCGGGGCGCTGTTCGTGGAATCGATCGAGGGAAACTACGCGAACGTCGTGGGACTCCCGCTGCCCCAGCTCGAGACCCTGCTCGGCCGGCTGGGCCGCAGCCTGCTCGACTGGATGCCCGAGGCCCGGCTCGAGAGTGTGCGCGCCCCAAGCCGCGACCGCGGGTGAGGCCGACGGCGCGACCTGGGAGGCTGTCGCACAGGTGTTGCAGCGCCCGCTGCCAGTTGCTCGGACAGCTTCCTCTATCTCCGGCTAGCCCCCAAGTGCCCGACTCGCAGTCGCTCGGTTCTCCGGCTGTCCGCGGCGACGCGCCGGAGGTGCTTGGAGCCGCGGGAAACAGCTAGCCGGAGATCTGCTACAGCGCGCGCAGCGCGCCCAAGCAGATCGGAGGCTAGCCTCCCTCGCCGATGCCCAACGGCTGGCCCAGCTCCGAGTGCCGGAACTTCGCCATGATCTGGTGGCCGTTGTAGTCGAGCACCCGGGCGTCCTCGGTCTCGGCGAGGTCCTGGGCCACCCGAGCGAAGGCGTCGGGGTAGCGCTCGCGAACCGTGTCGATCGCGATCTCGTACGCCAGGAATCGCGAGATTCCGCGCCAACGGAGCTGCTCGACGAGGCGCGGATCCCCGGGGCCAGGGTAGCTGGTGAGGATCAGCATCGGCCCGCTGCCACTGATGATCAGGAGCGCGTGGATCGGAGACTCGGACATCGGTGCGAGAACGAGTCTAGCAGCGCTCTGCGGCCGCTCGCACCGAGTGCGCAGGCCGCTCGCACCGAGTGCGCAGGCTCGCTCGCAACGAGTGCGCAGGCCCGCCGGCCGCCGGAGTCACGGTGCTGCCGGTGATACAGTCCCCTCTTTCGCGCTCACGACCTCTCCCCCCGCCCGACTCCGTGCCCCAATCCTCCGAGCAGTCGACCAAGGCCGGCATCGCCGCGTCGGTTCACAGTCATCCGGTGATGTCGGTGGTGCGTACCGAGACCACCGAGGAAGCCGGACGCCACGCACGGCTGTTTCGCTCCGGCGGCATCGAGCTGATCGAGATCACCTTCTCGGTCCCGGGAGCCACCGGACTGGTGCGCGAGCTGCTCTCGCAACGGAGCGGCGACGGGCCGCCCTTTATCGGGATGGGGACCGTGACCGACGGGGAGCGCGCGCGCCAGGCGGTCGCGGCGGGGGCGGAGTTCATCGTCTCTCCCAACGTCTCCGCGGCGGTCGCGGAAGTCGCTCTCGCCGCCGGCCGCTACCTGGTCCTCGGCGCGCTGTCGCCGACCGAGATCGTCACCGCGCGCGAGCTCGGCTCCGACCTGGTCAAGGTCTACCCGCTGCCGCCGGTCGGCGGCCCTCGCTACCTGAGCACCGTGCGCCAGCCTCTGGGCGACATCCCGATGCTCGCGGGCGGCGGCTTCGAGGTCGACGAGATCCCCGCCTACCGCGCGGCCGGCGCCTCCGCGTTCGGCATCGGCGCGCCGCTCTTGGCCGACTCCGAGCAGGCCTCGCTGGCGCGCATCGCGCGGGCGCTGACGTTGGCCCGCGGCGGCGAGCCATGACGCCGCGCTCGACGCCGCCGCTCCACGTGGTGTTCGACCCGACCCCCGAGATCTTCGCCAGCGACAATCATGGGACGTTCTCGTTCCCGCTGCGGGACGGCGGAAGGAGCCATCTCGAGACATCGAGCTACGACGAGCTCCGCCTGGTCGTTTCGCTCTGGCATCCTTCGGAGAAGCAGTCGATCGATCTCGACAGCGCCTACGTCGAGCTGCGGGCATGCTTCGACCCGGAGCTCGAACACTGGACCAAGCTCGCCGAGATCGAGCCGGTGGTGCCGCCCTACAACAGCGGCGAGAGCTTCGACGGATGGATCGTTCTCCCGGTGCTGGGGGTCCGCATGGCCCTCAAGCTCCACGGCAGCGGGTTCGAAGCGCGCGCCCGCCTGCAACTGCGAGCCAGCGCCTACCTCGTCGGGTGAAGCCCGTGCAGCGGCTCCGTCTGCTCCAACAGCTCGCCCGGCCCAACGATCGGCGGATCGTCTTGCTGGTGCTCGACGGCGTCGGGGACCTGCGCACCGCGGAGCAGCCCTCGAGCGCGCTGGAGCAGGCGTCGACGCCCAACCTCGACGCACTGGCAGTCCGCTCGGCGCTCGGGCGCATCGTGCCGGTGGGCACGGGCATCACGCCGGGCAGCGGACCCGGTCACCTCGCGCTCTTCGGCTACGATCCGCTCGCGCCGGAGTGCGACATCGGACGCGGCATCCTCGAGGCGCTGGGACTCGGGCTCGAGCTGCGCTCCGGAACGGTGGCGGCCCGCGGCAACTTCGCCACGGTCGACGCCGAGGGGAACCTCACCGACCGGCGCGCCGGTCGCATCCCCACCGAGGAGTGCGTGCGGCTCTGCTCGAAGCTGAGGGAGGCGCTCGCCGCCGACTCGGTCGAGGGCCTCGAGGTCGAGGTCCATCCGGGCGAGGGATACCGGTTCGTGCTCCTGCTGCGCGCGCCGGACGGTCGACGACTGGGCGCCTCGATCGCCGACACCGATCCGCAGGGCCTCGGAGTGCCGCCGCTCGAGCTGGCGGCAGAGGATCCGGAGGATGCGGACTCCGCCGAGACTGTGCGGCGGCTCCAGCCGGTGCTCGAAGTCCTGGGCGGCGCCCTCGCCGATGAGCCCCACGCCAACGCCGTCCTGCTGCGCGGTTTCTCGCTGCGGCCGACTCTGCCAACCTTCCACGAGCTCTACGGGCTGCGCTCCGGCGCCTTCGCCGGGTACCCGCTCTATCGCGGGGTGGCCTCGGTGTGCGGGATGCAGGTCGTCGAGTGCGGCAAGCGCATCGACGACCTGATCGACTGCGTCGAGCGGCGCTGGAGCGAGTTCGAGTACTTCTTCCTGCACGTCAAGCAGACCGACATGGCAGGCGAGGACGGCAACGCCGCCGCCAAGGTCGAGGTGCTCGAGGAGGTCGACCGCGCGCTGCCGCGCCTGCTCGAGCTGGCGCCGGACGTGCTCGCCATCACCGGCGACCACTCGACGCCGGCTCCGATGCGAGCACATAGCTGGCACCCCGTGCCCCTGCTGCTGCACTCGGCGGTGTGCTTCGTCGACGACACCGAGCGCTTCGACGAGCTCCAGGCGTGCCGGGGCGCTCTCGGCACGTTCCCGGCCGCCGAGCTGATGGGGCTCTTGCTCGCCAACGCCGGCAAGCTGCTGAAGTTCGGGGCGTAGCGGCCGGACTTCGTGCCGGCCGGCTCGGTCGCGGCTCGCGGCCGCCCCCCTGGCCGGTCACGCCATCCTCCGAGTCGACGCCACGGCTCTGCGGCGAGCTCGTCGCTGGAGCCGACGGGCGGGGCGAGCTCCTGCCACGGAGCGATCATCGGCCGGCGGGACGACGGCCGCGGCCGTCCTCGGGGCTCGGTCGCGAGACTCACCGGAAGCCGCGGCGGAGCTCGCGGCGGAACGTCTTGTAATTGTCGTCGCCGTGCAGCACGACGATGACGGTCTCGAGCTTGGTGCCGCCCTGCAAGTAGCGATGGACCTCGGTGAGCAGGATCCGCGCGCAACGATCCAGAGGAAACCCCTTCGAGCCGGCCGAGATCGCCGGGATCGCGATCGACCGCAGGCCGTTGCGGTCGGCGAGAGCGAGCGCCGAGCGCACGGCGGACGCCAGCTTGCGGTCCTCGTCCCCCTCTCCCGCGCGGGGCCCGACCGCATGGATCACCTGCTTGACCCGCAGCTTGCCGGCGCCGGTCATCACGGCGGTTCCCACCGGGGTGCCGCCGATCCGCTTGCACTCGCTCTGGATGCTCCGTCCTCCCTTCGAGAGGATCGATTTTCCGACGCCTCCCGAGAGCTTCAGGTCCGGACTCGCCGAATTGACGATCGCATCCACCTCGAGCTCGGTGATGTCCCCCTCGATGAGATCGAGGAGGGTGTCGTTCATCTTGACCGCCACCTGATTCCTCTCCTTGCTTTCAACCCTCGCCGGCCATGATCGAGCTGTCGGCGGCGGCCGTGTCGTGAGGCCGCCTCCAGGAGCGGCATCCTCGGAGCCCTCGGCCCGCGAACGACCGTTCCGACATCTGGATGATCGAGCCGCCGGAGGCGCAAACCTGTCCTTCGGACACTCAGGATCGATGCCCCGATCGGGGCATTCTATCCCACCAAACCTCATCCAGGAGTCGGTTCCCAGGGAGTCGGCCCGCTCCGTCTCCCCTGGCCGCGCAGGCGCACGGCACTCCCTCGGCGCTCGCAGCGGGCGTGCTCGGAGGCTGGTGTACACTGCGCCGCCATGCTCCGCGAGCTCAAGCGCGATCTGCAGGCGCGGATCTCGGCCCTGCTTCGGGCGCGCTTCTCGATCGAGCACGATGCGGTGATGGAGGTGCCCCCTCGGCGCGAGCTCGGCGATCTCGCCTCGCCAGTGGCCCTGCATCTGGCGCGCGAGCTGAAGCGAAAGCCGCGCGACATCGCCGAGGCGCTCGCCGGCGAGCTGGAGCTGCCCGCGCTGGTCGAACGGCTGTCGGTCGAGGGACCGGGCTACCTCAACTTCTTCCTGGACCGGCGCACGGCGGCCGCCCACCTGCTCGACGCCGAGCCCATCGCGGCGCTCGATCCGCCCGCGCTCGACGGGAAAGCCGCCGGCAAGGTGATCGTCGAGCACACCAACATCAACCCGAACAAGGCGGCCCACATCGGGCACCTGCGCAACGCCGTCCTCGGTGACATCCTGGTGCGCAGCTATCGGGCGCTCGGCTATCTCACCGAGGTCCAGAACTACATCGACGACACGGGCGTGCAGCTCGCGGACGTCGTCGTCGGATTCTGCGATCTGCGCGGCGAGACGGCCGCCGAGGTCGCTGCCCATCCCGACCCGTTCGACTACCTGTGCTGGGACCTCTACAGCGAGGTCGGGCGCTGGTACGAGCAGGACTCCGCGCGCCTCGAGCGCCGCCGCGCGACCCTGCACGAGCTCGAATCCGGGGAGGGCGATCGCGCCGCGCTCGGACGTCTGGTCGCGCGCCGGATCGTCGGCCGTCACCTTTGCACCATGGCGCGGCTGGGGGTCGGCTACGACCTGCTGACCCGGGAGAGTGAGATCCTCCGGCTGGAGTTCTTCCGGACGGCCTTCGAGAAGCTGCACGAGCGAGGCGCGATCCGTCTGGAGGCGGAGGGCAAGAACCGCGGCTGCTGGGTGATGCCGCTCTCGGAGAGCGAGGAGTTCCAGGGTCTGGAGGATCCCGACAAGGTGATCGTCCGTTCCGACGGGACGGTCACCTACGTCGGCAAGGACATCGCCTACCAGCTCTGGAAGTTCGCGCTGCTGGGGCGAGACTTCGAGTACCGGCGGTTCGAGGGCTGGCCGGCATTGTGGGAGACGGGCCCTGCGGAGGACGCTGAGGTCGGAGGCGGCCCAGGGGGAGGCGGGCCGCCGCCGTTCGGGGGCGGATCGTTGGTGGTCAACGTGATCGACGCCCGGCAGAGCTACCTCCAGAAGATCGTGCGTGCCGGCCTCGAGGCGCTCGGGCACGAGGACGAGGCGCGACGGTCGGTCCATTTCGCCTACGAGATGGTCTCGCTCTCGCCTCAGACCGCGCGGGTGCTGGGCTACCTGGGCGAAGAGTCCGAGGACCAGCGGCTGGAGATGTCCGGGCGCAAGGGCATCGGAGTCAAGGCCGACGACCTGCTCGATCGGCTCGAGGCCAAGAGCCGCGAGGAGATCGTGAAGCGCAACCGCGATCTCGAGGGCGAGGAGCTCGATCGCCTCGCGCGCCAGATCGCCACCGCCGCCGTGCGCTACTTCATGGTGCGTGCCACCACCACCCGGGTCATCGCCTTCGACCTCGACGAGGCGCTCAGCTTCGAGGGGGACTCCGGCCCCTACCTCCAGTACTCGCTGGTGCGGGCGAAGAACATCCTTCGCCGGCTCGACGAGGCCGGATTGGCCATCGCTCCCGACCCCGACCTGGTGCGCGCCGCCGACCCCGCCCGGTGGTCAGACGACCTGTGGGACCTCGTCTTCACCGGCGCCCAGGCGGAGCAGGTGGTGGCCAAGGCGGCCGAGACGCTCGAGCTCTCGCTGATCGCGCGCTGTGCCGTCGACCTCGCCCAGAAGTTCCACGCCGTCTACCACAAGCACCCCATCCTCCAGGAGGAGGACGTCGAGCTGCGCGCGGTGCGCCTTGTCGCACTGCACGTCTTCCGCCGCTCGCTGAGGGCGATCTGCGAGCTGATCGGCGTCGAAGAGCCCGACCGGATGTAGGTCGCCTCCGAATGTGCTGGGTAGCACATTCTCCGGCTAGATTCTTTCGCGGCTCCAAGCGCCTTCGGCGCGTCGCCGCGGACAGCCGTAGAACCGGGTGGCCAATACCCGGACAACCTCCTAGTACGCCAGGAGGTCCTCGGCGACCTCCGCGACCCGCTGCGCGCTCGGCAGCAGCTCCTGCTCCAGGCTCTTGACGAAGGGGACCGGAAGGTCGGGGTAGGCGACGCGACGAACCGGCGCATCGAGCCAGGCGAACGCCCTCTCCGCGACCACCGCGGCGACCTCCGCGCCGAAGCCGGCCGTCGCCTGGGCCTCGTGCACGACGATCACCCGGCCGGTCTTGCGCACCGAGTCGAGGACGGTCTCGGCGTCGAAAGGGACCAGGGTGCGCAGGTCGACGACCTCGGCATCGGCCCCGCGCGAAGCCAGCAGGTCGGCGGCCTCGTTGCAGGTCCAGGTCGTGGCGCCGTAGCCGACCAGCGTCACCGTGTTCCCCTCGCGCAGCACGCGCGAGCTGCCGAGCGGCTCCTCCTCGCCGGCCGGGATCGGCCCGCCGAGGCGCCCCTTGATCCTCCGGTAGAGGTACTTGTGCTCGCAGAAGACGACCGGGTTGGGATCGCGGATCGCGGCCACCAGCAGGTCGTGGGCATCCTCCGCGGTCGCCGGACAGACGACCTTGAGCCCGGCGGTGTGGGCGAACCAGGCCTCCGGGTTCTGCGAATGGAAGGCGCCAGCGCCGACCCTCCCGCCCGAAGGCAGCCGGATCACCAGCGGGCAGGCCTGCTCGAAGCGGTAGTAGAGCTTGGCGGCGACGTTGACGATCTGGTTGAAGGCGCAGGAGACGAAGTCCGCGAACTGCATCTCGATCACGGGGCGATAGCCGAGCAGCGCGGCGCCCACCGCCAGCCCGATCGTGCCGCTCTCCGAGATCGGTGTGTCGAGGACGCGGTGCGGCCAGCGCGCGTGAAACCCGCGGGTGACGCGGAACGCCCCCTCGAAGGCGGCGATGTCCTGCCCCAGGAGGATCACGGAGGGATCGCGCTCGAGCTCCTCGAGCAGCGCGCGGTGGACCGCATCGACGTAGCTGAGCTCCTCACGCCGGGGAGCGCTCGTCGCCCGCCCTCCGCGCCACGCAGCCGTGACCGGAGCGAAGGCGGGACGCCGCGCCACCGCCGCCGCGGGCGCCGCCGCCGTCAGGCCGTAGTCGACGGCGTCCTCGACCAGCTCGGCGATCCTGGCGTCGAGCCGCGCGCGCGTCGAAGGGTCGAGGGCGCGGTCGCGCTCGAGCCGCTCGGCGTAGGCAGGCACCGGATCCTCGTCGAGGTAGCCCTCGAGCTCGGTGCGCGGCACCACCTTGAGCGAGTCGTCGCCCTCGGCGTGACCGCGCATGCGGCCGACCATCGCCTCGACCAGGAACGGGCCGCGACCTGACCGCACGTGCGCGGCCGCGCGCTCGAGCAGGCTCTCCACCGCGTCGGCATCGTTGCCGTCGACGGTCGCCGCCTCGATCCCGTAGCCGACGCCGCGGTCCGAGAGGCGGGCGGCCGCGTACTGCGCGGCCGCGGGGGTGGAGAAGGCGTAGCGGTTGTTCTCGATGACCAGGATCAGCGGCAGGCGCCAGACCGCCGCGAGGTTCAGCCCCTCGTGGAAGTCGCCGGTCGAAGTCCCGCCTTCGCCGATGAAGTTGATCGCCAGCCTCGGCGGCTCCTGCTCACCCCGCGAGAGGGCGAAGGCACAGCCGGCGGCGACCGGGATCATCGAGCCGAGATGGCTGATCATTCCGACGTGGGCGAGCCCACTCTCGCGGTGGAAGTAGCCGTAGTGGAACGAGCGCTCGATCCCCTGGCTGAACCCCTCCCCCTTGCCCAGGAGCTGGCAGCAGAGCCGCCGCAGCAGGTC
This sequence comes from Thermoanaerobaculia bacterium, assembly GCA_035546295.1. Lineage (GTDB taxonomy): Bacteria > Acidobacteriota > Thermoanaerobaculia > Multivoradales > Multivoraceae > DATKBT01. The sequence continues at coordinate 34,199 of DATKBT010000167.1, forward strand.
GCGGGGCTCGGGCCTCGAGGGGGGCAGCGAGCGAATCGCATCGAAGCCGAAGCCCGGGAAGGTCCGCTCGGGATCGAGGTAATAGCCGAGAATCGCCGCCAGGTCCCGGTGCAGGCTGCACAGCACGTCCCCCGGCTCGAGCAACAGGCCCGCCGGCGCGGTGGTCGCTTCGTTGCCGATCGCGCTGTACCACTTGGCGACGCGGCCGCCGAGCCGGAGCGACTCGAAGCGGGCATCGAGCTCCCGCGAGAGCTTCATCACGGCGTATCGGAGCTGGCGCCGCAGATCCTCCGCCGCAAGGCTCTGCGGCGCGCTCGCTCGGTCCGGGGCGGTCACCGGTGATCGTCTCGCGCCGCGCTCGCGGCCTCGACCCGTTGCCCGAGCTCGAGCGTGCGGGGATCACCGGGAGCCAGCCGGCGGAGCACCATCAGCGCGATCTCGGCCTGCTGCTGATCGTCGCGGGCAAGCAGCTCCTCGATCGTCCGGATCGCCTCCTTCACGCCGTCCCGGCGGAGCGCCGCCTGCTCCTCGCGGTCGACGCGCTCGAGCTTCTCGGCGATGTGATGCTCGTCCGGTCGCAGCGCATCCATCGCATGCACCAGGTTGCGCGCCTCCTGCCACCGGCCCTCGCGCAGGGCCGTCTCGTAGCGCTTGTCGAGGCTGCGCCGCTCCTCGACGCGCTTCCTGGTATCGAGGGACTCGCGGATGCGGGCGCGGTAGAGGTCGAGGACCAGCTTGGGGACGTCGAGCATGGCGAGCAGCTCGAGCTCGTTCGATGCCGCCTCCATGCGCCCCTGGGCGATGAGATCGTCGAGCCTGGCGCGCCGCACCCGGACCTGCTCGTCGAGCTGCCGCTGCTGCTGCTCGATCTCCCAGCGGCTGCGCAGCCGCCGCTCCAGCACCGGAAGCGACGCGAGGCGCTCGAGCGCTCGCTCGACGCCCTGCTCATCGCCGGCTTCGATCGCCGCCATGCCCGCTGCGAGCTGGCGCTCCCCCTCGAGCTTCTCCTCTCCTGCGATCGACCGCTCCTCGATCCGCCGAGCGAGATCCTCCCGGTCGGCGTAGCTGGGGTCGATCTCGAGCAGGGTCTCGAACGCGAGTCGCGCCAGCTTGTCCTGACCGGTCACCAGGTACTGATCGACCATCTCGCGGGTCTGCATCGCCTGGAGCCGCCGCTTCTGGTCGATCCGGCTCTCGGTCGGATGGTCCTCGGCGTGCTCCACGTCGTCCCCTCGGAGCTCCTCCTCTTCGACCGGCTGCCACCCTGCCGCGAAACCTGCGCCGGGCGTCTCGACGATCGGCTCCAAAGGCTCAGCCTCCGCAGCCTCCGCCGGAGTCGGTGCGCCCGGAGGAGCGCTCTCGGTCTCGCCGCCGGGGTCCATCCGCTTGGCGCGAACCGAGCGGCGCGGATCATAGATCGTCTGGATCGCTTCCCGGAACGACGTCGCCGCCCGGTAGCGGACCGACCGGTCGACGGCGAGGCCCGTCGCGAGCACCTCGTCGAGCCCCTCGGGGATCGGCTGGCGCGCCTGCTCGCTGAGCAGGAACGTGCCGTTCTCGAAGCGCTCGACAAGACCCGCGCTGCTGGCGAGTGGCTCGAAAGGGAAGCTCCCGCTGATCATCTGGAACAGGACCACGGCGAACGAGAACACGTCGCTCTGCTGGTCCGGTCGTACCCCGGGATCGAGTGAGACGTGCTCGGGGGAGCAGTAGTTCAGCTTGCCGCCGAATCGCCCCTCGCTCGACTCGGCGAGCGCGCGCTCGTCGAGGCTCTGGGCCAGCCCGAGGTCGATGATCTTGAGGTTCAGGCGGCCTCGTGGATCGCTGGTGATCATCAGATTGTCGGGGCTCAGGTCCCGGTGGACGATGCCGGCGTGGTGGATGGCCTCCAGGCCGGAGAGCGCCTGAATCGCCAGCTCGAGAGCGATGGTGACCGGGAACGGCCCCTTCTCCCGCAGCCAGCTCCCGACGTCCTGCCCCTCGATGTACTCCCAGACCATGTAGAAGGAGCCGTCTCCGAGCTGCGAGAAGTCGTGCAGGGTGGCCACCCGCGGGTGCTTGACCTGGCTCGCCAGCCGCGCTTCACGGATGAACCGCTCGGCCGCACGCTCGTCCTCGGCGGGCTCGGCGGGCTCGGCGGGCTCGGCGGGCTCGGCGAGCCTGGCCGGCAGGACCTTGATCACCCGCAGCTCGTCGAGGTGGCGGTGGCGGACCCGGTACACCTCGCCCATGCCTCCCCCGCGGAGGCGTCCGAGCACCTCGTACTTGCCGTCGATGATGCTGCCGATCTCGAGGCGGCTCAAGGATGTGGGCTCCTGGGAGTCAAGGCGCGCCGGGAGCGCATCAGACTATCAACGGAGCTCGTCGCGAGGCGTGCCCCCGCGGCAGTGGGGAGGCGCGTCGAAACGTCTGCCGAACGGCGCTCGACCGACGATTCTTCGGTTGTCCGAGTATTTCGAGATCCTTCTACGGCTGTCCGCGGCGACGCGCCGCAGGCGCTTGGCTCGACCCGCTTCGCAGGCTCAGCGCGTTTCACCGCTTCTCGCTTCGACTTCGCTCAGCTCGGAGTGGAGCCGCGAGAAATCGCTAGCCGGAGGATCTGCTATAGCGCGCGCAGCGCGCCCAAGCAGATCGAGGCTAGTCCATCTGCTTGCGCAGGACGGTGGGGATGTCGTAGTCGTCAACGCTCGACCAGTTCGGGCCGAACCCGCCTGGATCCTCCTGGTGGCTGTGGGCGATCACCTTCTTGTAGAAGGGAACGTCGTCGACGTCGGCGGATTCGGTGCGCTCACGCTCCCGCGCCGGCTCCGGTTGCGCCGCCTCGCGTCCTTGAAGAGAGGGCTCGGTGTGGGGCGGCGGCTCGGCGGGCGGGCGGCGCTGGGGGACCGGCTCGGGATCCGACGACGGCTCGGCGGGCGCAGCCTCGCGCGGGAGACGTTCGCGGACGAACGGACGCATCGGCGGCGCGGGCTCGCAGTCGGCCTCGTAGTTGAAGCCGGTGGCGATCACGGTCACCTTCATGTCGTCCTCCAGGTTGCGGTCGATCACCAGGCCCGAGATGATGTTGGCGTCCGGATCGACCGCCTCCGAAATGGTTCGCGCAGCCTCGGCGACCTCGTGGAGAGTCAGGTCGGCGCCACCCGTGATGTTGATCAGGACGCCGCGCGCCCCCTGGATCGAGGTGTCCTCCAGCAGCGGCGAGGAGACTGCCCGCTGAGCGGCCTCGAGGGCGCGGTTCTCGCCCTTCGCGACGCCCGTGCCCATCAGGGCCATGCCCATCCCGGACATGATCGTCCGCACGTCCGCGAAGTCGCAGTTGACCTCGCCGGGAACCGTGATCAGGTCGCTGATGCCCTGCACCGCCTGGCGCAGGACGTCGTCCGCCATCAGGAACGCGTCGGAGAGCGGCGTGCCGCGGTCGACGAAGCTGAGCAGCCGTTCGTTGGGGATGGCGATCACGGTATCGACCGCTCCGCGCAGCTCTTCGATCCCGCGCTCGGCGAGCTGCATGCGTCGCCGCCCCTCGAACGAGAACGGCTTGGTGACCACGGCGACCGTCAGCGCGCCGATCTCGGCGGCCAGTGACGCGATGATGGGCGCGGCGCCCGTCCCGGTTCCGCCGCCGAGGCCGGCGGTGAGGAACACCATGTCGGCGCCGTCGAGCAGGCGCAGGATTTCCTCGGTGTCCTCGAGCGCAGCCTTGCGGCCGACCTCCGGATCGGCGCCGGCGCCCAGGCCTCGGGTGAGCTGGATGCCGAGCTGGAGGCGGTTGGGCGCGCGGCACTTGGTGAGCGCCTGCAGGTCGGTGTTGGCGGCGATGAACTCGATACCGCGCAGGTTCGAGTCGATCATGCGGTTGACCGCATTGCCGCCGCCGCCGCCGACGCCGACGACCTTGATCCGAGCGGGCAGCATGGGATCCTCGTCGAGCGTGATCGGGAGCTCGTCCTTTGTCTGATGGTCGTCGAAGAGAATCATCTGGGCACCTCTTTCTGTCTCAGCGTCGGGGCCGCCACGACGGTTGGTCTCGAGTGGATCGGGTGGGGCAGGATGCGGGGCGCGCGCTGCTCGCGCGCGCCCGACGGACGCGCGCCGGCGCCCGGGCAATGCGCTCTCGGTCGAGGTCTCCAGGTCTCATCGTCGCGCCTCACAGCAGGTCGGAGAACATCCCGCGGAGGTTGCCGACCACGTCGCGGACGCTCCAGCTCTTGCGACGCCTGCGGCCGATCGCCTGCTCCGCCTTGAGCGCGTAGCCGAGCAGGCCGGCCGCCGTGGTCCAGGCCGGGGAGTTGATGACCTCGATGAGCCCGCCGAACCCGGCGGGCAATCCATAGCGCACGCGCGTGTTGAAGATCTGCTCGGACATCTCGAGCAGGCCGGCGAGCTGGGCGCCGCCGCCGGTGAGCACCACGCCGCCGCGCGGCGGTCCGTCGCAGCCCACCCGGTGGAGATCGTCGCGGATCATCTCGAACAACTCCTCGGCGCGCGGCTGCAGGATCTCGGTGAGCTCGCGTCGGCGCACCACGTGCGGGCTGCCGCCGCCGACCGGCGGCACCGAGATCCCCTCCTCGTCTCCCACCAGATGCGCCAGGCAGCAGCCGCTCTTGAGCTTGATTTTCTCGGCCTCTTCGAACGGCGTGCGCAGCATCTGGGCGAGGTCGCTGGTGAAGTGGCCGGCGCCGATGGGCACCACGCCCGAGTGGTGGACCTCGCCTTCCTGGAAGAGACCGTAGCCAGTGGTGCCGCTGCCGATGTCGACCAGCAGCACGCCCAGGTCGCGCTCGTCGGGGAAGAGCACCGCTTCGGCGGCGGCGAGGGGCTCGAAGACCATCTCGGTGACCCGGATCCCGGCGCGGTTGATGCAGGTCACGAGCGTCTGGCCGCGCGTCGCGTGCGCGGTCACCAGGTGGACCGCGGCCTCGAGCCGCGACCCGACCATCCCCAACGGCTCGGCGACCCCCCCTTGGTCATCGACCAGGAACTCCTGGGGGATGGCGTGGAGGATCTCACGGTCCGACGGCAGCGCCGCCGACTGCGCGGCGTCGAGCACCCGCCGGATGTCCTGCTCGGTGATCTCCCGGTCCTTGCGGGCGACCGAGACCATGCCCCGGCTGTTGACGCTGCGCACGTCGACTCCGGCGACCCCGACGTAGGCCCGCTCGATCTCGACGCCGGCCATGATCTCGGCCTCCTCGGCGGCCTGCTTGATGGCGTCGACGGTCTGGTCGACGTTGACGATGTTTCCTCGGCGCGTGCCTCGATTGGGAGCCAGGCCCTTGCCGACCACCTCGAGCGGACCGTTCTCCTCGGCGCGCTGGCCGATCAGCACGCCGACCTTCGAAGAGCCGATGTCGATGCCAACGAAATACCTGTCCGGTCTGGCCATGGCCTCATCCCTCACTGATCCGACCCGCGGCGTCTTCCACGGCCGTCGGTCTCAATACGATCCGTCCGGAGAACCTCAAGTCGACCGCCTCGACCGCCTCCCACGCACCGATCTCTCCTGCCAGCTGGTCACGGAGCTCGTCGAACAGCTCCATGCGCGAACGCGCGCTCTCCGGATGCACCAGCAGCACGTAGGGCAGCCCCTCGAACTCGAGCCGATAGTCCTCGTCGCCGAGGATCGAGATCCCGATCAGCCGTCCCGACCCGTGGGGCGGCGTCTCGCGCTCGAGCAGCGCGGCGAGCTCGAGCGCTCGGAGGCGGCTCCTCGCCGAGCGCTGCTCCTCCGCCTGGTCGTTCGCGCCCGCCGACCCTGCTCTCGGCGCATCCACGATCAACCACCCCTCGCTCTCCTCGGTGCGGGTGATGACCCCGCCCTCGGCGTCGAGGTAATAGAACGCTTCGCCGCTGCGCAGCAGCGCCAGGGGACGGTGCTCGACCACCCGCACCCAGAGGTGATCGGGGAGGCGCTTCTTGAGCTCGACCGAGCGGATCCACTCGTGGCCGACGAGCCGCGCGCGCACCTCGACCAGGTCGAGCCGCAGCAGGTTGCGCTCGGTGAAGACCGCCAAGCGCTGGTGGACCCAGCGCTCCGAGACCCGCTCGCTGGTCTCCACGGACAATCCCCTGAGCGCGAACACCGGCGACCCCAGCGACCAGGCGGCGCCCCCGCCCAGCGCGGCGACGACGAAGCCCCAGCGCGCGAGACGCCGCAGCAGGGCGAGCAGCGGACGCACGCGGCGCCGCTTGGCGGTCAGCGGCAGGCGCAGGAAGGAGAGCGCCCGCTCCTGGTTCATCAGGGTCACGATCCCTCCTCGACGCCGACCAGCGTGGGTCCGGCCCGGAGCGGCTCCGCGAGGCGCTCGGCCAGCCTCACCACGTCGCCGGCGCCGAGACTCAGCACCACGTCCTCGGGCCCGGCGTCGTGCAGCAGCCCCGGCACCTCGTCCCAGTCGCGGCACCATTGAACGTCGCGGTGCCCGCTGCGACGCGCCGCGCTCACCACCAACTCCGAGGTCACCCCCTCGATCGGCTGCTCGCGCGACGGGTAGATGTCGAGCACCAGGGCGCGGTCGGCCAGCAGCAGCGCCCGCCCGAACTCGTCGGCGAGATCGCGGGTGCGCGAGTAGAGGTGCGGCTGGAAGACGGCGAGCACCCGTCCGCTGAACACCTGGCGCGCGGCCTCCAGCGTGGCCTCGACCTCGGTCGGGTGATGAGCGTAGTCGTCGACCACGGCGGCGCCGGATTCGGCGCCGAACAGCACCCCCTTGCGCTCGAACCGCCGGTGGATGCCTTCGAAGCTCGCGAGCGCCCCCGTGATCTCGGGCAGGCCGAGCCCTAGCACCCGGCAGACCGCGATGGCGGCGAGCGCATTGCGCACGTTGTGCTCGCCCGGGATCGGCAGCTCGACCTCGCCGAGCGCCCCTTCACTCAGGTGGCGGACCGTGAAGCGCGTGCCGCTCGCCGAGGTCTCGAGCGCGTGCGCCGAGAGCTCGGCCTGGGGCGAGAGCCCATAGGACGTCACCCGTCGATCCGAGAGCCGCGGAAGCAGCTCCAGGATCCGCGGGTCGTCGAGGCAGAGCACGACTCGGCCGAAGAAGGGGACCCGCGAGGCGAAGCCGAGGAAGGCGCTCTTGATGTCCTCGATGTCCCGGTAGGTGTCGAGGTGGTCGCGGTCGATGTTGGTGATCACCGCCACGATCGGCATCAGCGAGAGGAAGCTGCGGTCGTACTCGTCCGCCTCGACCACCATCAGCTCGCTCTTGCCGTGGCGGGCGCCGGTGCCGGTGACCCGCAGCCGGCCGCCCACGATCACGGTCGGATCGCGCCCCGTCTCGGTGAGCACGTGTCCAATCAGCGAGGTCGTCGTGGTCTTGCCGTGGGTGCCCGCGACCGCGACGCCGTACTTGAGGCGCATTAGCTCGGCAAGCATCTCGGCGCGGCGCACCACCGGCAGACTGCGCTCGCGGGCCGCCGCGACCTCGACGTTGGTCGGGGGCACCGCCGACGAGTAGACCACGACATCGGCGGTGCCCAGGTGACGAGCGTCGTGCCCCTCGAAGATCTCGACGCCGAGCCGCTCGAGGCGGTCGGTGGCTGCGCTTCGCTTGAGGTCCGAGCCGGTGACCTCGAGGTCGTAGTCCCGCAGCAGCTCGGCGATGCCGCACATCCCGGCGCCCCCAATGCCAACGAAGTGCACGCGCCGCAGCCCCGCGAAGCTCGCGAACGTCATGCCGCGACCCTCCCGGCCAGCCGCTCGATGTGATCGGCGATCTCGGCGGCCGCCCGCGGCGCGCCCAGCGTGCGCGCGCTTCGTCCCATCTCGACGAGCCGATCCGGCGACTCGAGGAGCGCCCAGAGCTCGTCGGCCAACCGTTCGCCGAACTCGGACCCCGCGTCCTCGACGACCACCGCGGCGCCCGCCTCTGCCAGCGCCCGCGCGTTGGCGAGCTGGTGCCCGCCGGCGAGCCGCAGCGGCACCAGCAGCGCCCCACGACCTGCGGCACAGAGCTCGGCGAGGGTGATGGCGCCCGACCGGGAGATCACCAGGTGACAGCTCGCCACCGCGGCGGTGACGTCGTCGACGAACGGCGTCAGCTCGATCGAGACGCCGGCGCGCTCGAAACAGCTCTCGCCCTGTTCGGAGAAGAGCTCCCGGTAGGCGTCGGCGGTCGCCGCCAGATTCGCGGCGCCGGTCTGGTGGAGCACCTCGACTCGGAGGACGCCGCGGCGCAGCGCAGCGAGCGCGCGCGGGAGGACCGCATTGAGCCGGGCGGCGCCCTGGCTGCCGCCCAGCACCAGCAGGCGCACAGGACCGCCGGTCGATCGTTCCAGGTCCGTCACCCGCAGATCCGCGACCCCGGCGAACTCGCGTCGGACGGGAACGCCGGTGACCGCCGAGCGGCAGCGTAGGCCCGTAGCGGCCGCCGCGTGGCCGAGCGCCGCGAAGTCGGCGAAGCGGGAGAGCAGCCGGTTGGCGGCGCCGGGCTCGGCGTTGGGCTCGAGCAGGACCACGGCCCGCCGGGCGAGCCAGCCGCCGAGCACTGCCGGCACCGAGACGAAGCCCCCGGTCGCGACGATCACGCACGCCCCCAGCCGGCGCACCAGGGAGCGCGCTGCGAGCCCCTCGCGCAGTGCGGTGAGCAGCGCCCGGATCCGCTCGAGGATCCCCCGGCCGACCAGGGGCCGCGCAGCGATCCGGTGGAACTCGATGCCGCGGCTGCCGGCCAGGCGCTCCTCCATGCTGTCGGCCAGACCGGCGTACGCGAGGCGCCAGCCGCGCTCGCGCAGCGCGTCGCCGACCGCCAGGGCGGGGAACACGTGTCCGGCGCTCTTGCCGCCGGTGAGCAGCGCCAGCGGCGAGCCGGTCGCGGGCGCCGCGGCGGCGCCGGCGAGCAGGAGCGTCCAGGGAGAAAGCCGCTCACGCATGCTGGGAGACGTTGAGCAGCAGCCCGCAGGACAGCAGCACGGTGACCAGGGACGATCCCCCGTAGGAGACCAGCGGCAGCGGAGTTCCCGTCGTCGGGACCAGGTTGAGCGTGATCGAGATGTTGACCAGGGCCTGGATCAGGATCATGGCCGTGATGCCCCAGGCCAGGTACCGGCCGAAGGCGTCGGGGGCGCGCGCGCCGGCTCGCAGCCCCCGCCAGCCGACGACGCCGAGCAGCAGCAGCACCAGCCCTCCGCCGATCAGACCCAGCTCCTCGCAGAGGATGGCGAAGATGAAGTCGGAGTTGGCGAGCGGCAGGAAGTGGAGCTTCTGGACGCTCTGGCCGAGCCCGACCCCCGAGATCCCCCCGGAGCCCACCGCGATCAGCGACTGGATCACCTGGAAGCCCTTGTCGAGCGGATCGTCCTCTGGGCGGAGGAAGGCGAACAGCCGATCCCGGCGGTAGGGGACCGAGAGCACGAGGAAAAAGAAGATCGGGATCGCGCCCAGCGCCGCCAACCCCAGATAGCGCCAGGAGAGACCGCCGACGAAGAGCATGAACGTGGCGACCGCGACCAGCAGCATGGCGGTGCCGAAGTCCGGCTCGAGCACGATCAGCACGCACAGCACCCCGAGCAAGACGACGCACGGGATCAGCGCGACCGGCTGGTTGACGTCCTCGCGCTTGCGGTCGATCTGATAGGCGAGGAACAGCACCAGCGCCAGCTTCGCCAGCTCCGATGGCTGGATCGAGATGCCGCCCACGAACAGCCACCGCCGGGTCTCGTTGAGCATCGGCGCGAACAGCACGGCGACCAGCAGCGCGAGGACCCCGAGGACGGCGGCGTAGAGCACCGCGGGACGGCGCAGGAGGCGGTAGTCGAGCGCCATCGCGGCGGCCATCGCCACCAAACCGACGCAGGCGGCGACCAGTTGCTTGACGAAGGGCGAGCGCGAGATGCCGAAGCCGGCGTCGCCGGCGCTCACCGCCACGCTCGCCGAGTACACCATCAGGAGGCCGAGCGCGAGGAGCAGGAGCACCGCCGCGAACAGCACCTTGTCGAAGTCGAGCTTCCTAGCCACCGGCTCCCTCCTCGCGCGTCTCGGAGGAGAAGCCCTCGAGCGAGCGTGCCAGGCGCTGGAAGGCGCGCCCGCGGTCGACGAAGCTCTCGAACTGGTCGAAGCTGGCGCAGGCGGGCGACAGCAGCACGACATCGCCGGCGCGCGCCCGCTCGGCCGCCGAGCGCACCGCCCGCTCGAGGGTCCGGCTGGCCTCGGCGCGCTCGGGCAGGTCGAGCGCGCACCCGATCGCCTCGCCGCTCTCGCCGATGAGATAGACCCTGCGCGCCTTGGCCGAGACCGCATCGCGCAACGGTCCGAAGTCCGCCCCCTTGCCGCGACCGCCGAGAATCAGGTGCACCGAACCGTCGGCGAAGCCCTCGAGGGATCGCAGCGTGGCGGCGACGTTGGTCCCCTTCGAATCGTCGACGAACGCCACGCCGCCCCGGGTTCCGACCCGCTGGACCCGGTGCGGCAGCCCGCCGAATCCGGCGAGCCCGCTGACGATCGCCGCGGCATCGACTCCCTCCGCGCGCGCCAGGAGCGCGGCCGCCATCGCATTCTCGAGGTTGTGCTCGCCCTCGAGGCGCAGGTCCGCTAGGGCGAAGAGGGTGCGCGGCGGCTCGCCCGGCGCCACCTCGACCACCCGGTCCTCGAGCAGGTAGCAGCCGTCACCGACCGGAGCGAGCCGCGAGAAGAACCGGCGCCTCACCCGGTCGGGGAGTGCGAGGCCGCGCACGCGGACGTCGTCAGCGTTGAGCACGGCGACGTCACCCTCCCCCTGGCGCTCGAACAGGCGCGCCTTGGCCGCCGCGTAGGCGTCGAATCCGGCGTGGCGATCGAGGTGGTCGGGCGCCAGGTTGAGCAGCGCGGCGGCGTGCGAGCGGAAGCGATCGACGGTCTCGAGCTGGAAGCTCGAGAGCTCGACGACGAAGATCCTGCCCGGTGGTCCGTCGACGACTCCGCACAGCGGCTTGCCGATGTTACCGCACACTTCGACCGTGCGGCCGGACGCGCCGATCAGCGCGCCGGCCAGCGCAGTGGTGGTGCTCTTGCCGTTGCTGCCCGTGACGCCGACGACGATGGCGTCGGTGCGCTCGAGCAGGCGATACGCCAGCTCGACCTCGGCGATGACGGGGGCTCCGCGCTCGCGGGCGGCGAGCAGGAGCGGTCGCGACGGCGGCACGCCGGGACTGGTCACCACCACCTCGACGTCCGCGGGGAGCGCGCTCAGCTCGGCGGCGCGGCGCGCCTCGAACGCAGCGTCCCCGGCGAGGGCCTCGAGCTCCGGCAGCGGGTCGCGATCGTCCACCGCCAGCACCGCGACCCCTCGGTCGAGGAGCAACCGCGCCGCCGCCCGCCCGGACAGGCCGAGGCCGTAAACCAGGGCCCGGCGCCAGGGCAGCCGCGCACGGCTCTCCAGCCCGGCGGCGGCCGGAGCGGAGCTCGCGAAAACAGGTGTCGGCGCGTCGCTCATCGCAGCTTCAGCGTGGAGAGCCCGAGCAGGGCGAACAGAACGGCCAGAATCCAGAAGCGGACGATGATCTTCGACTCGCTCCACCCCTCCTTCTCGAAGTGATGGTGCAGCGGCGCCATGCGCAGCACCCGCTTGCCGCGGAGCTTAAAGGAGGTGACCTGGGCGATCACCGAGATGCCCTCGATCACGAACAGCCCGCCGACCAGCACCAGCAGCAGCTCCTGCTTGGCGAGCACTGCGACGGTCCCGATCCCGCCGCCGAGCGAGAGCGAACCGACGTCGCCCATGAACACTTCAGCGGGGTGCGCGTTGTACCAGAGGAAGCCGAGGCTGGCTCCGACCATCGCGCTGCAGAAGATCGCCACCTCGCCGACGCCCGGCACGTAGGCGACCTGCAGGTAGCGCGCAGCGATCGAGTTGCCGGCGATGTAGGTGAAGACCGCGTAGGTCGCCGCGGCGATCAGGGTGGCGCCGATCGCGAGCCCGTCGAGACCATCGGTCAGGTTCACGGTGTTCGAGGCGGAGACCAGGACCAGCGCCACGAACGGAACGTAGACGACCCCGAGGTCGAGCACCAGCGTCTTGAAGAACGGGAAGTTGAGCCGCGGATCGAAGTCGGCGAGGTTGACCAGAGCGACGCCGAGCCCCAGCCCGACGATGACCTGGAGCGCGACCTTGCCGCGCGCGGTCAGGCCGCGGCTGTGCCGGCGGCGGACCTTGAGGTAGTCGTCGGCGAACCCGATCCAGCCGAAGGCCAGGGTGGTGAGCGCCGCCATCCACACGTAGATGTTCTGCAGGTTCGCCCACAACAGGGTCGGGACCATGACCGACAGCAGGATCAGGATGCCGCCCATGGTCGGAGTGCCGCGCTTGCTCCGGTGGCTCTCGGGGCCCTCCTCGCGGATCTCCTGGCCGATCGACATCCGCCGCAGCAGACGGATCATGGGCGGGCCCAGGACGAGCGAGAGGATGAGCGCGGTGGTCGCCGCCGCGGCCGAGCGGAAGGTGATGTACTGGACGACATTGAACGGCCCCCAGAGGTCGCGCAGGGGGAAGAGGAGGTGGTAGAGCATCGCCTAGAGCTCCCCCTCGTCGTCCCGCGCGGCGGCCTTCGCTCCCGCGTCCCCGCCCCTGCCGGAGCCCGAGCCGCGCCCGCACCGGTCGCCGAGCAGCGCCTCGACGACGATCTCGAGCCCCACCCCTCGGGAGCCCTTGACCAGGACCACGTCCCCCTCCTCGAGCAGCTCCCTCGCCCGGGCGGCGGCCTGCTCGGCGTCGGCGAACCACTCGGTGGCGACGCCCTTCGCCTGGGCCGCAGCCAGCAGCTCGCGCGAGAGCGTCCCCACGCCCAGGATCCGCTCGAGCCCCGATGCCGCCGCCTGCTCGCCGGCCGTGCGATGGAGCGCCGGAGCTGCGCTCCCGAGCTCCCGCATCTCGCCGATCACGGCCCAATGTCGCTTCCCGGGAAGCCCGGCCCGTGCCTCGACCGCCTGCCTCAGGGCATCCGGGTTCGAATTGTAGGAGTCGTCGATCACCAGCGCCGAGACCGGCGCAGTCAGGGCGTGCACGAAGCCGCGACCCGGCTGCGGTCCGAGCGCTCGCGCTGAGAGCCCGTCGAGCTCGACGCCGAGCTCGAGCGCGCAAGTCGCCGCCGCCAGGAAGTTTTCGACGTTGACTCGGCCGTGCAGCCCCAGCTCGATGCGGACGCTCGCGCCGCTCTCGCGATCGGCGAGCTCGAAGGTCGAGCCGTAGCGCCCGCCCGACAGCGCGCCCATGGACAGCCCCTCGACCTCGAGCCGAGGCGCGATCCCGCCGGTCCGGCGATCGAGCGCGAACCACGCGACTCGCCCGCCCGCCGCGCGATGACGCTCTGCGATCCACACCACCTCGGGGTCGGCGGCGTTGGCGATCACCAGACCGCCTGTGGTCAGACCCTCGAGGAGCTCGGCCTTCGCCTGGGCGATTCGGTGGACGTCGGCAGGACGTCCCTCGCGCTCGAACCCCTCGAGGTGGACCGCACGCACGTTGGTGAACACCGCGACGTCCGGGCTGCCGAGCCGGCTCACCTCGGCGAGCTCTCCGGGGATCGACATCGCCATCTCGGCGACCATCCACTCGGTGTCGGCGGGAATGGCCATCAGCGCGAGTGGGAAGCCGAGCAAGTTGTTGTAGTTTCCGGGGCTCGCCGCCACCCGGAAGCGAGCGGCGAGCAGGGAGGCGAGGATCTCCTTGGTGGTCGTCTTGCCGGCCGATCCCGTGATCGCGATCAGCCGCCGCGGCGTGCTGCGGCGAGCCCAGCGCGTCACCGCGTGAAGCGCTCCCATCGAGCTGTCGACCTGGATCAGCGCTCGCTCGGCGAACGCCGCCGACCTCTCGACCGGTCGCTCGACGACCGCGGCGGCCGCGCCCCGCTCGAGCGCCGCGTCGACGAAGCGGTGTCCGTCGGTCCGCTCGCCGGCGAGCGCGAAGAAGATTTCGCCGCCCGCGACGCGCCGCGAATCGATCGCCACGCCTCGCCAGGAGCCGAGCGCGGCGCCCGAGATCACGCGGCCGTCCATCACCTCGACCGCCTCTCGGAGATCGCGTGCCGGTGCACGGCCACGGTCACGACTGCGACTTCCCACGGGCGCCTTCCTTCAGGATTCTCTCGACCTCGACACGATCCGAGAACGGGGTGGCGACGGTGCCGACCACCTGCGTGTCCTCGTGCCCCTTACCGGCGATCAGGACCGCCCAGCCCGGCTCGGCGGAGGCGGCTTCGAGCCCTCGCCTGATCGCGGCGCGCCGGTTCCCGATGACCTCCCAGCGGGTCTCCGGACGGCTCGACTGCTCGAGCCCCTCGACCACCTGGCGGTGGATCGCGGCGGGCTCTTCGGTGCGCGGGTTGTCGTCGGTGACGATCGCGAGGTCGGAGAGCTCACCGGCCAGGCGCCCCATCAGCGGCCTTTTCCCCCGATCCTTGTCGCCTCCGCAGCCGAACACCACGACCACCTTGCCCGGCCAGACCGCGCGCAGCGAGGAGAGCGCGGCCTCGAGCCCGGCCGGGGTGTGCGCGAAGTCGATCAGGACGGGGAAGCTCTGGCCGGCGTCGACCGGCTCGAGCCGGCCCACGATCGGCCTCTGCTCGGCGAGCGCCTCGGCGATCGCCTCACGATCGAGCTCCAGCGCCTCGCCGGCGGCGACCGCCGCCAGCACGTTCCACAGGTTGTAGCGACCGATCAAAGGCGTCTCGAGCTCGAGAGGCCCGCGCGGCGTCGCCAGCCGGCCGTGGATGCCGTCGATGTCGAGCTCGACCCGCTCGACGCAGACCTCGGCGTCGCGCTCGCCGTACGACAGGGCGCCCCCGACCTGCTCGAGCAGACGCCGGCCGTACTCGTCGTCGCGGTTGATCACCGCCCGGCCGGCCGCGGCGAGGTGCTCTTCGAACAGCCGCCGCTTGGCGGCGAAGTAGCTCTCCATGTCGCCGTGGAAGTCGAGATGGTCGCGCGTCAGGTTGGTGAACACCGCGGCCTCGAAGCGGGTCCCGCGCAGCCTCCCCTGAGCGAGCGCGTGCGACGACGCCTCGAGGGCGACCGCGGCGGCGCCCGCGTCGCGCATCTCGCGCAGCAGCCGGTAGAGGTCGCTCGCCTCGGGGGTGGTGCGCGCCGGGGCCTCGGCGAGCGTGCCGAAGCGGTACCCCAGCGTGCCGAGGACGCCGCAGGGGTAGCCGGCGCGCTCGAGGAGCGAACGCAGGAGGTAGGTGGTCGTCGTCTTGCCGTTGGTGCCGGTGACGGCGACCATCCGCAGCTCGCGCTCCGGATGCCCGTAGACGCGCGCTGCCAGCGGGCCGAGCAGCCACCTGGGGTCGTCGGCGACGATCCAGGGCACCCGCGCGCCCCAGCCCTCGAGCGGTGCCTGCGGCGCGAGCACCGCCGACGCTCCCCGCTCGACCGCCGCGCCGGCGAAGGCACGGCCGTCGTGATGGCCGCCGGACCAGACCACGAACAGGTCGCCGGCGCGCACCCGGCGGGAGTCGCAGCAGACGCCGCGGATCTCGATCCTGGCGCTCTCCGGCGGGGCCTCGACCGGCAAGCCCGCGAGCACGTGGTCGAGCGTCACGGCCGGCCTCCGCCGGCGGCCGCGACCATCGTCGCCCCGGCCACCGGAGCGGACTGCCTCGGCAGCCGGACGAAGCGGGCGGTCTGCTCCAGAGCGTCGCGCTCGGGCGCGATCCCGAGGTAGAGCAGGGCCTCGCCGACCATGGCCTGAAACACCGGCGCCGCGACCACGCCGCCGCCGGTCGAGCGTCGCGGCTCGTCGAGCATGACCACCGCGACGAGGCGCGGCGCTCGCGCCGGCACGAAGCCGACGAAGGTCGCCAGGCGAGCGGTCGCCGAGTAGCCGGTGCGGTCGGACTTCTCGGCGGTGCCGGTCTTGCCGGCAACCCGGTATCCGGGGATCGCGGCGAGCTGCCCGGTGCCACGCTCGACCACCCCCTCGAGCAGCCGAGAGAGCCCCTGCAGCGTCGCCGGCGACAGCTCCAGGCGCGCCGGCTCCGGACGCTCGACGGCCTCGATTCCCTCGCCCCGGTCGACCGCACGCACGACGTAGGGCCGGTTCAGCCGGCCACCGTTGGCGAGCGCGGCGTAGGCGTTGGCGAGCTGCAGCGGCGTGATCGAAAGCCCGTGTCCGAACGACGCGTAGGCGGTCGCCAGCCCCCGCCAGCGCTCCATCGGACGGACGATGCCGGCGCTCTCGCCGGGCAGGTCGATTCCGGTGCGCTGGCCGAAGCCGAAGCCGACGATGGTCCGATAGAGCGGCTCCGACCCCGTCCGCAGCGCGGCCTTGATCACACCGACGTTGCTCGACTTCTCGATCACCTCGCGAAAGCTGAGCACACCGAACGGCTTGTGGTCGCCGATGAAGGTCCCCGCCAGCCTCACGCC
This sequence comes from Thermoanaerobaculia bacterium, assembly GCA_035546295.1. Lineage (GTDB taxonomy): Bacteria > Acidobacteriota > Thermoanaerobaculia > Multivoradales > Multivoraceae > DATKBT01. Next base: position 50,532 of record DATKBT010000167.1, read on the forward strand.
CCCAAGCTCGCAGTCGAACCGATCGTCGGGGTGCACCGCCAGAGCGTCGAGCGCCGCCGCCGCGGTGACCATCTTGAAGGTCGAGCCGGGCTCGTAAGCGTCCATCACGGCCCGGTTGCGCCAGACCTCCGGCGCCGAGTCGCCGAAGCGGTTGGGATCGAAGGTGGGCGCGGAGGCCATCGCCAGCACCGCCGAATCCTCGACGTCGAGCATCACCACGATGCCGGCCTTGGCGTCCCACTGGTCGATCGCGCGCTCCAGCTCCGACTCCGCCATGTGCTGCAGCGCGGCGTCGAGGGTCAGGTGCAGATCGGCGCCGGGCACCGCCTGCGTCGCCATCGCGCCGGGCACCGCGAGGCGCCCGCGACGGCCGTCCCGCAGAGTCCGTCGCCGCACCATCTGGCCTGCGACCAGCTCGTCGTACTGTGATTCGATCCCGGCGAGCCCCTTGCTGTCGGTGCCAACGAAGCCGAGCACGTTCGCCGCCAAGCGCCCCATCGGATAGTAGCGCCGGCTCTCCTCCTCGAACCAGACGCCCTCCAGGTCGAGCTCGCGCACCGCCGCCGCGACTTGTGGCTCGACCTTGCGCGCGACGAAGACGAAGCCCCGATCGCTCGACAACAGCGCCTCGAGGTCGCGCGCGCGCGCCCCGAGCACCGGCGCCAGCGCCGCTGCCGCGCCTGCGGGATCCTCGATCCTCGACGGATTGGCGACCACCGACTCGACCCGCACCGAAACCGCCAGCTCGCGTCCCCGGGCGTCGTAGATCGTGCCGCGCGGGGCGTCGAGCGCGACCTCGATCTCGTGTTGCCGACTCGCCCGCTGCGCGTAGTGATCGTGCCGCTCGACCTGCAGATGGTAGAGCCGGCCGGCCACGCCGAGCCCCCACAGGACGGCGAGCACGACGCACAACTTCATCCGTACGTCGAGACCCGAGCGCGGCGAGCGCCGGTCGCTCTCGCTCACGGCGCCTGCTCCACGAAGATCATCTGGTCGAGCTCCGGCGGCTCCATCCCGAGACGCTGGCGCGCCAGGCTCTCCACGCGGGCGGGGCTCGACAGCCGCGCCGCCTCGAGCCGGAGCCGGCGCTCGGCGGCCAGGGTCTTCTCGAGCAGGCCCTCGAGGCGCTGGATCTGGTAGCCGGCCTCGAGGGTCTCGAGGTGGATCCAGGTGTAGCCGAACAACGCGGTACCGAGCGGTACGATCAGCAGCACCACTCGCAGCAGATCATGCCACCGCCGCCGCCCCCGCTCGCGGACGAGATAGGCGTTGGTGACCGGGCGGTGGAAAGCGTAGGCGGTCTTCACGGCCCTTGAGGCTCACAGCCGCCGCGCCGCCCGCAGACGGGCGGATCGGGACCTGGGGTTCTGCTCGATCTCGGCCTCGGAGGAGCGCAGCGGCTTGCGCGTCAACAGCTCGATCAGGCGAGTCTCGGCACGAGCCCGTCCGGTGACGGGGTCGATGTCGCCGGTGGCGGCAGCGCGCAACGCCTGCTTGACCAGCCGGTCCTCGAGGCTGTGGTAGGAGATGACGACGAAGCGGCCGTCCTCCTCCAAGAGCTCGATCGAGCGGTCGAGATACCGCTCGAGCCCCGCCAGCTCCTGGTTCACCTCGATGCGCAGCGCCTGGAAGGTCCGGGTCGCGGAGTCGATCCGCGGTCCCCCCCTGGCGGGCCCGGCTCGCGGGCCACCGACCGCGCGGTGGACCGCGTCACGGAGCTGCCCCGTGGTCTCGATCGGTCCCTCGGTCCTCGCCTGAACCAGCGCCTTGGCGATCCGTCGCGCCCGGCGCTCCTCACCATAGTCGCGCAGGATTCGAGTCAACTCGGCCTCCGTTGAATCTCGCACCACGTCAGCGGCGGTGCGTCCGATGCTCGGTCCCATCCGCATGTCGAGCGGACCGTCGAAGCGGAAGCTGAAGCCGCGCTCGGGCCGATCGAGTTGCAGGGAGGAGACCCCGAGGTCGGCCAGCATCCCGGCGACCCTCCCTTCGCCCCGCTCCGCGAGGATCCGATCGACCCGATCGAAGGAACCCTCCACCAGGGCCGCGCGCTCGCCGAAGGGGGCGAGCCGCTCGCCGGCGATCTCGAGCGCCTCCGGGTCGCGGTCGATCCCCAGGAGACGAGCGGAGGGCGAGCGCTCGAGCAGGGCGCGAGCGTGGCCGCCGAGACCGACCGTGCAGTCGACGAAGAGCCCGCCGCGCTCGGGCGCCAGCAGGCGGAGCGTCTCCTCGAGCAGCACGGGTCGATGGTCGTAAGCTCCCGCCACGCCGCCTCCTCGGACGAGCTCCGCCCACAGCCGATCGGCGCTCTAGATCCCCTTGAGTGAGAGATTCTCGTAGTCCTCATCGGTGAAGGGCTGCTCCTCGAGCCCGCCCACGAAGCGATCCCGGTTCCAGATCTCCAGGTGATCCAGGCTCCCGCACACCACCACTTCGCCGTTCATCTCGGCCGCCTCGCGCAGCACCGGGTTGATCACCAGGCGGCCCTGCGCATCGAGGCTCCCCTGCTGACCGAAGTAGCTCACCCGCTGGAGGTAGCGCTGGCGTGTCCGATCGGTCGACGGCAGCTCGAGCAGCCGGCTCTCGATCGACTCCCAGATCGGCAAGGGGTAGAGATAGGCCACATCCCCGCGCACCGAGGTGACGAAGACCTCGCGGCCCCAGCTCTGCTCGAGCACTCGACGGAAGTCGCTGGGCAGCTTGAGACGACCCTTGGCGTCGATCTTCGTGATGGAGCTTCCGCGGAACATCGGGATCTCGGCCGGTTGCCTTCCTCGCAGCACAACAGCTCCGGCGTCGCCGTCCCCGCGAGCTCGGGCCCGGCGCCGCGGGCCCCGAACCCGGGGCCACGCGACGCCTGGCCGACTCCGTGGGCCCGACTCCGCAGGGCATGGTGCACCCCCATGTGGAGAGGGTCGCCCCCGAGAATAGCCCTTTGGTCCACTCTTGTCTATTTCAGACCACTTCGCTCCACCACTCGGACCCGCTGCTCCACCTCGGCGGTTAAGTTGCCTCGGGTCAGCGAGTTGAGTTCAAGTCGCCAGCCTGGACGCAACGGCCCGTGCTTCGAGAACCGGGAAAGGCTCGACGCGACGCGGCGAAGATCCCGCTGCTGCGGGGTCCCGAGCCGACCGATGGCCCTCGGTCGCCCGGCTCTCGGCTCGGCTCTCGGCTCCTCAAGCGTCTCGCCGCGGGGCGAAACGCGTTGCCCAGGTCAGACGCCGGCCCTCAGGCCTCGCGTGGCCTCCGGTCGGTCAGGCTGAGCAGCAGGCCGGCGACGACCACCACGACCACCCCCACGACGTTGTGCCACAGGTACGAGATCTCGGGCCTGGCGAACGCCACCCAGGAGACCGCCCCGATGCCGACGATGAGCCCGAAGAAGGCGCCGCGCGCCGTCGATCGGCGAAAGCCGAGGGCGAGCACGAAGACGCCGAGCAGCAGACCGTAGAAGAAGGATCCGAACCGGTTGACCACCTCGATCAGCGAGCCCAACGAAACCGCGAAAGTCGCCACGAAGCAGGCGAAGAGCCCCCAGAGGAGCGTCACGACTCGTGACACCAGGAGGTACTGGCGCTCGGTCGCCTGCGGCCTCAAGTGGCGGCGATAGAAGTCCATGACGGTCGCGGTCGAGAGCGAGTTGAGCTCGGCCGCGATGCTCGACATCGCCGCCGCGAAGATCGCCGCGATCAGCAGCCCGACCAGGCCGATCGGCATGCGGGTGGTGATGAAAGTTGGAAAGACGTAGTTGACGTCGCGATAGGTCGCGTCGCCGGTGACGTCCTTGACCAGCTCGATCGCCTCGCCGCGTACGACGCCGAGCCGGTCCTGCGCCGTCACGAACTGCGCGCGCGCCGCCTCGAGCTCGCTCTCCGCGCCCCCTCGCCGCGCCTCGCCGACCGCCGCGGCGGCCGCTCTTCGCCGCTCGAACGCGGCCTCGAACTCCTCCTCGAGCCGCTGGTACTCGCCGGCCCGCGCGCTCGAGCGCACCGCGGCCTCGTGGACCGGATTGAACAGCATGGGAGGCGCCTGGAACAGATAGAAGACGAAGACCAGGACGCCGATGAACAGGATCACGACCTGGAGCGGAATCTTGGCGTAGGCGCTCATCATCAGCGAGGCGCGCCCCTCGTCCACCGACTTCGCCGTGAGATAGCGCTGCACCTGGCTCTGGTCGCAGCCGAAGTAGGCCAGCATCAGGAACAGCCCGCCGATCATGCCCGACCAGAAGGTGTAGGTCTCCTCCAGGTCGAAGCGGAGGTCGATCGTCTGCATCCGGCCGGTGGCGCCGGCGGCGTGCAGCGTCCCGAGGAAGTCCGTGTCCTCGGGAAGGCCCGTGATCAGGACCACGATCGCGGCGCCCACTCCGAGCAGGATGACGACCATCTGCTTGACGTCGGTCCAGGTCACCGCCTGGACGCCTCCGAGCATGGTGTAGACCGTGGTCGGGAGGCCGATCGCCAGGATTGTGAGCACCTGATTCCAGCCCAGGACGATGGACAGGATCACGGCCGGCGCGGCGACGATCACGCCGCACGAGAGCCCGCGCGAGACCAGGAACAGGAAGCTGGTCAGCGCGCGGGTCTTGGCGTCGAAGCGCCGCTCGAGGACCTCGTAGGCAGTGTAGACCCGCGCCCGGTGGAAGTACGGCACGATGGTGACCGAGAGCAGGATCATGGCCAGCGGCAGCCCGAAGTAGAACTGCACGAAGCGCATCCCGTCCTCGAAGCCCTGGCCGGTGGTGCCGACCAGGGTGATGGCGCTCATCTGGGTCGCCATCACGCTGAGTCCGACCGCCCACCACGGAAGCCGGCGATCGGCCAGGAAGTACCCCTCGAGCTTGTCGGTGGACTTCGCCCGTCGGACCCCGTCGACGACCACCCAGACCAGGTAGCCGACGACGATCAACCAGTCGAGCAGCTGCATCGGGCGCTCAACCGAAGAAGTTGCTGATCAACCCGAGGGCGACCAACACCACCGCTTCGACGAGCAGGGCGCCGGCGTAGAGCCAGGTCATCGAGCGATCGGACGAGTTGGCGGGCTCGGTCATTGGGTCCGGCAACCTTACGCGATGCGGCCGCGCGCGGCTCGGCGCGCCGCGCTAGCGCTAGCGCGCTCGTGGTGGAGACCGCGCTGGCGGCTCGGCGCCGCCGCGATCTCGATCGGAAGGCAGGTCCTCCAAGGCGCGAGCGATCGCCACCGCCAGCAGCTCGTTCCCCCGCGCGTTGAGATGGCAGCAGTCGTCGACGTAGACCGTCTCGTCGACCTGCGCGAACAGGTCGGTCGCGTCGTGACAGGGGATGCCGCGCTGCCGAAGCCGCTCGCAGGCCTCTCGCATCTTCGGATAGCCGGCGACCACTCCGGGACGATAGCGGTGGTCCTCGCGAAACGCTGTCCGCCGCTCGCGCGGCGTCAGCGGCTTCGAACCGTCGACGTACTGATTCGGCTGCAGCAGGTGGACGTACCAGATGCCCCGCGCAGCGCACAACGCCGCCATCGACTCAGAGGCTTCGCTCCATGCGCGCACGATGACCTCCAGTTGGGCTCCCTCGCTGCGTGGAGGCCGCGGCCCCGTCGTCTGGTAGCCCTCGAGGCCGAGGTCGCGATCGAGCAGAGCGACCTGCCGGTCGGCCAGCCGGCGCTCGATCCGCTCGTCGCCCATCCTCCAGATCCGATGCCCCAGGAAGCTGAGCGAGAGCGGCGGGCGATCGAAGGACCGCATCCAGCGCGAGCGACGCTCCTCGAGCAGTGCGAGCGTCGCGCGTTCGCGCACCAGCGAAGGCTCGAGGGCCGCGGCGCGCAGCGGCCAGTTGCGCGGGTAGAGCGGAAACACTCCCCAGCGGCTCAGCTCAGCGGGAGGCAGCGCCACCTCGTTGAAGCCGTCGAGCTCGATCACCACGTCGAAGGAAGCGCCCAGCACCAGCAGGTAGTTGAGCGCCATCAGCTGCTGCGGTTGCTTGTAGCCGCCGGAAGCGACGGAGACGATCTCGAGCTCGCGCGAGGAGTCGCGGGCGAGGCCTTCGAGAGCCGAGCGAAGGAGGTCGCGGTGCTCGGTCGCGAGCACGTTGGCCACCGAGCCGCCGAAGACTGCGACGACCAGGGCCTCCGGACTCCTGGTCAGCAGCGACTCGACCTCCGAACCGGCGGCGATCAGATCGCCGAGCCCGCCGGCATTCGACGCCGTCTCGAGCGCTGGTTCTGGAACGTACCCCAGGAAGGGGTGCAGCACGGTCGACCCGCCGGCGCGAGACAGTCGTCGAGCCCGACGTACGGCTGGTGCGACTCCGGCGTCGGAGCCATCGACCTGCCGCTGGCGGATCGCCTCGAGCTCACCCGGTCTCGACCAGGCACCGCTGTCGAGACGATCGAGAGCCGCCGATGCGGCCTCGAGCAGGACGAGGGCGGCGAGGCTGCCGACCAGCAGGGCGCCGACGCGGTGTGCCTTCGGTCGCCGGACTCGATCCTCCACGGCCTCAGCCGTCACCTTCGCTGCCGCCGTCCTCGCCCGCGCCGGCCTCTCCCGATGCGGCCGCCCGTTCGAGGATCTGAGCGCTGCCCTCGCGCACCAGCCGGCCCGACGCCGTCTGGAAGTCGCTCAGCTCGCTCGGCAGACCGCTGCCCTCGAAGTACGCCTTCTCCTCGAGCTCCTGGAGGTAGACCACGAGCTCGTCCTCGAAGCGACGCGCACGCTCGCGCTGGAGCAGCTGCGTGCGTACCTCCTCGAAGGGCCGAACCGATGCCTCCTCCACCTCGAGCAGCTCGACCACGTGGAGCCCACCGCGAGCCTCGACCGGGCTCGACACCTGGCCGGGCTCGAGCGCGAAGACCTGGTCGGCGAGCTCGGCGGAGAGATCGGGGCGCGAAACCCACCCGACGTCGAACAGCATGGCGATCTCGGGACCGTGCTCCTGAGCCAGGGCCTCCGGATCGGCGCCTTCGCGCCAGGAGGCCGCGATCTGCTCAGCGACTTCGCGGCGCTCGCCGCCGGCGAGCTGGTTGGTGTCGAGCACGATGACTTCGCGGATCCGCCGGCGCTCGGGGACCTGGTACTCCTCCACATTCTCCTGGTACAGATCCCGAAGATCCTCGTCCGCGACCTCGATGCGCGGGTAGAGCTCGCGCCCGGTGACCAGGCGCCAGAGCTGCTGCTCCCTCAGGTTCTCGCGGTACTCCTCGAGCGTCAGCCCCTCGCGCGCCAGCGCCATGCGCAGCTCGCGCTCGTCCTGCAGGCCGAACTGCTCCGCCTGGGCCTGAATCTGCTCGTCGATCTCGATGTCGCTGACGGTCAGGCCGAGCTGGTCGGCTCGCGACAGGACCAGCATCTCGTCGAACATCGAGCGCAGCACCTGCCGTGGCGCATCGTCGAGCAGCTCGCGCTGGCGCTCCGTCGGCACCCCGGAGCTCGAGAGGATGTCGCGGCGCACGTTGGCGAGCTGCCGCTGGTACTCCCACAGGGTGGCGATGCGATCGTTCACGCGCAGCATGATCCGGTCGATCACCTGCCCTTCCTCACCGGCGTCCTGGGCGCGGGCCTCGGCAGCGACGCCGAGCGTGCCCAGGACGAGGCCGCCGGCGAGCGCCAGGACGACGAGCGAGCGGCGGCTGAGCGGGAGGTGTGCCATCGGGGCTCCGAGCTCGGACGGTGAGAGGTGGCCGGATCAGGGGGACGAGGAGGCCGACGGAGGCTGCCGGGACGAGCGGAATTCGAACGGCAACCGCTCGGATGCGAGCACCAGATTGTATCGCTCCCGGGCTTCGGCGGCGAGCTGCGCGAGCTGCGCTCTGCGCGCCTCGGTCTCGAGTTGCTCGCGGACGTCCTCCGCGACCGCCTCGAGCGGCACGCGCTCGGCGGGCAGCCGATCCTCGACGAAGAACAGGTTGAAGCCGGTGTCGTTGGCGAGCACCTCGGTGACCGTTCCCGCAGGCGCGCCGAACACCGGCTCGACGAGCTCGGGCGGCAGGTCCTCCCTCGACAGCTCCCCCAACCAGCCCGCCCGCTCCCCGACCTCGGGAAACCTGCGCGCGACCACCTGACCGAAGGTCGCTCCCCCCTCGATCTCGGCGAGCGCCGCCTCGGCCTGCGCGTGGGTCTCGAACAGGAGCTGACGCAGACGCACCCGCTCCGGCCTCCGATAGTCGGCGGCGTTCTCGAGGTAGTGCTGGCGCACCGCCTCGTCGCTCACCGGCTCGGGCGGAAAGCGCTCGAGCAGACGCCGCACCGCGCGCGCCGGATCCGGGTCGTCGACCAGATCCAGCTCCTGCGCCCGGTGCACCAGCAGGAGCTGGTCGAGGTACTGCTCGAACAGCCCCGAAAGCGCCGGCGCCGACAGGGCGACGGTCTCGTCCCCGGTGCCGCTGCGCACCCACTGCTCGAACTCCTCGTAGGTCACTCGACGATCGTCGAAGCCAGCGACCGCCTCGGGAGGCAGCCGGGCATCCGACCCGACGCACGAACCGGTCGCGAGCGCGATCAGCGCGATCAGGGCGAGGAGCGCCATCCCGACTCGTGCTCGCACGCTCAAGAAGGCGCCCCCTCGGGCACGCCGGGACTCGCAGGATCGCGCGAGATCGCCGCGAGCGTCTCGAGGGCGACGCTCAGGCTCTCGCCGGGAGGAACGCCCCCCAGCGTCAGGACGCCGTCGGGCGAGAAGGAGGCGTCCTCGCGCTCGGAGACCAGCCCGATCAGCACCTCGACGTCGATGCGCGCGTCGCGCCGGAGCTGAAAGACCAGCGAGCTCTTCTTGGCGCGAATCGACTGCACCCGCAGGCGCTCGGCCAGCCGCTTGAGGTCGGCCAGGCGCGCCAGAGTCGCCACGCTCTCGGGCGGCGGACCGAAGCGGTCGCGCAACTCGTCGACGATCCGCTCGCCGCTCTCGTCGCCGGCCGCGAAGCGCCGATAGATCTCCATGCGCAGGTTGGTCTCCGCGACGTACTCCTTGGGGATGGTCGCCACCACCGGCAGGTCGAGATGCGCCGAAGGCGCCGCTTCGGTGGTCTCTCCGCGCAGCTCCCGGACGCAATCCTCCAACATCTTGAGGTAGGTCTCGATTCCGAGCTCCGCGATGTGACCGCTCTGCTCGGCGCCCAGCAGGTTGCCGGCTCCGCGGATCTCGAGGTCGCGGGCGGCGACTCGGAAGCCCGCGCCCAGCTCGCTGAACTCGCGGATCGCCAGCAGCCGACGCCGCGCCACCTCGGTGAGGATGGTGTCCGGCGGCACCAGCAGGTAGCAGAAGGCGAGCTGATCGCTGCGCCCGACCCGGCCGCGGAGCTGATAGAGCTGGGCGAGCCCGAAGCGATCGGCGCGATGCACGATCATGGTGTTGACGTTGGGGATGTCGATGCCGTTCTCGATGATCGTGGTGGCGAGCAGCAGGTCCATCTCGCCCGCCTTGAATTCCCGCATCCGGCGCGCCAGCTCCGCCTCGTCGAGCTGTCCGTGGCCCACGGTGAGCCGCAGATCGGGCACCAGCTCGCGCAGGAAGGCGGCGATCCGCTCGATGTCCTCGACCCTGTTGTAGACGTAGTAGATCTGGCCGCCCCGCTCGCGCTCGAAGTCGATGACCTCGCGCACCAGCTCCTCGGAGAACGGCAGGATCTTGGTCTCGACCGCCATGCGGTCCTTGGGCGGGGATTCGATCGTCGACAGGTCGCGAACGCCGGCGAGCGAGAGCTGCAGGGTGCGCGGCACCGGCGTCGCCGACATCGCCAGGACGTGGACGTTCTTGCGCAGCTCCTTGAGCTTCTCCTTCTGCCCGACGCCGAAGCGCTGCTCCTCGTCGACCACCAGCAGGCCGAGCCTGGGCAGCTCGATGTCGCGACCGAGCAACCGGTGGGTGCCGATCAGGATGTCGACCTGCCCGCGCTCGAGCCGCTCCCGGATCTCACGCACCTCCGCCGGCGAGCGGAAGCGCGAGATCATCTCGACGTTGACGGGAAAGCCCGAGAAGCGCTCGCGGAAGGTCTGCAGGTGCTGGTCGGCGAGGATGGTGGTGGGCGCCAGCACCGCCACCTGGTACCCCGACTCGACCATCTTGAAAGCGGCGCGCATCGCCACCTCGGTCTTGCCGAAGCCGACGTCGCCGACCAGCAGGCGATCCATCGGCCGCGTCTTCTCGAGGTCCTCCTTGATCGAGCGCGCCGCCGCCAGCTGGTCGTCGGTCTCGTCGTACTCGAACGCCGCCTCGAACTGGTGCAGCCCGTCCGAGTCCGGGAGCGCCGCCGGCGCGCGCGCCAGCTCGCGCTCGGCGTACAGCTTGAGCAGGTCGACCGCCAGCTTCTGGAGAGAGCGCCTGACCCGGCTCTTCTTCTTCGCCCAGGACGAGCCGCCGAGCCGGTCCAGACGCGGCGTGGCGCCCTCGATCCCGCTGTAGCGCTGGATCTGGTCGAGCCGATCGAGCGGGAGCAGCAGCGTGCGGCCGTCGGAGTAGGTGATCTCCATCACCTCGAGCGGCGAGGCGTCGACCTCGGCCATGCCGGCGAGCGCCGGCGGCAGGTCGGCCCCGGCGGTGCTGCGCTCGAGCGAGCGCATGCCCGTGTACTGGCCGATCCCGTGGTCCTCGTGGACGACGTACTCGCCGACCTTGAGATCGCGCAGGCCGGAGAGGAAGGGGCGCAGCCGCTCGCTGGCGAGGACCCTGCCGCGCGACGGGAAGAGCTGCTCCTCTCCCCACACCGACACGCCGGCGGCAGGCAGGCGGAAGCCGCGGCGCAGCTCGCCCGCGATCAGCTCGACGCCGTCGGGACCGATCGTCAGATCACGTCCGCGGAGCACCTCGCCGAGGCGTTGATGGTGGGCGCCGGGGGAAACCAGGAAGACGCGCTCGCCGCGCTCCCGGGCGATCGCCACCTCGCGCGGGAACCGAGGGAACTGGCCCACCAGCCGCTCCGTCTCGATCGCTCCGAACGACACCGAGGCGCCGCCGTCGAGCGGCTCGCCGAGGCAGAGCTCGGCGCCGTCGATCACCGCCTGCACCTGGTGGAGCTCGAGGGTCAGCTCGCTCGGCGGCAGCGAGAGCCGCCCCTGCTCCCGTCGGCCCCTGAAGTCGCTCTCGAGCACCTCGCGGTGGTGCTTCGCCTCCTGGCGCAGCAGCTCGGGCTCGACCGCCACCACCAGCGCGCCCTCCAGCAGCGAGGCCAGATCGGTGCTCTCCCCGCCCTTCGCCTCGGGCCCGAGCGCCGGCAGATAGTTCTCCCAGCCCGGGAAGGTCTCGCCCCGCTCGAGGGCCGCGATGCGTTCGGCGGCCTCGGTGCCGTCGCGGGCGCCCGCGCGCTCACGCAGCAGCTCGGCGAGCTCCTCCGCCTGCTCCAGGCCGGCGGGCACCAGCGACATCGGCAGCACCCGCAGCCGCTCGAGCTCCTCGGCCGAGCGTTGGCTCACCGGGTCGAACCGGCGCAGGCTCTCGACCACGTCGCCGAACAGGTCGAGCCGCACCGGGCGGGGCTCGCCCGGCGGGTAGAGGTCGAAGACGCCGCCGCGCACCGCGAACACCCCGACGTCGGCGACCAACTCGCTGCGGCGGTAGCCGTAGCGCACGAGGTGCGAGGCCAGCGCTTCGGGCGGCTGCTCCTGTCCGGCGACGATCTCGAGCGTGGCTCGCGCGAAGCTCGCCCTCGGCGGAAGCCGTCGGAACAGAGCGCGCGGCGTGCACACGACCCAGGGCTGGTCGGTGGTGCGCATCGCATCGAGCGCCACCGCCTCCTGGGAGCGGACCAGCAGCGACGCCTCGGTCTCCTGGTACGGCGTGAGCGGCGGCGACGGGAAGTAGAGCGCCGTCGCCTCAGGGATCGTCAGCTGAGCGGTCTCGAGCCAGGCGAGCGCGTCCGACTCACGAGGCACGATCGCCAGCAGCGGCCGCCGCCGCTCGCGCGCGAGCAGGCCGCACACCCAGCCGGCGGCGGTCACCGGCAGACCGTGGACCCATCGCGCGCCTTCCCTCAGCTGCTCGAAGGGCGAGCTTCGGGCGAGGCGCCGGCTCGGTTCGAGCCACGGATCGCGCTCGCTGATCAACGCCGTCACCGCCGGCTCTCAGGGTTCTTCGACTGGAGCCTGGGGAGGCAGGACGACCACGACGTCGTCCGGTCGCACCAGACCGAGCTCCTCGCGGGCGAGACGTTCGAGCGTCACCGGATCCTCGCGCAGCAGCTCGATCCGACGCTCGAGCTCGACGATCCGCGCCTCGGCCTCGCCGATCTCGGTGGCGAGCTCGGCCGTCCTCGCCCGCGCGCGGCCCAGGTCGCGGAAGCTGCGCGCGCCCGCCAACACCATCGCGAGCAGGAGCGCGCCGACCATGACTCCGACCGCCCAGGAGATCCCGGGCGACATCGGGCGCTCCCGTCGAGAGGCCGCGGGCCCGCGGAACCGCTCGTGCTCCGGGTCGGGCGGCCGCGCGGTTCGCTGGTCGGAAGGCATGGGCTCACGATAGCGAAGCGCCAGCCGATGGCTCAAGGCGTCGGCCCCGCTCGCGTTGACAGTGTCTCTCTGCCGTGGGATACTCTACGGCCCGGCCGACGCCGGGGCGGCGAGAGCCGCACGGGCGGCGAGAGCCGCACGCAAGCGACGCGGGGTGGAGCAGTCTGGTAGCTCGTTGGGCTCATAACCCAAAGGTCGCAGGTTCAAATCCTGCCCCCGCTACCAACGAAGATCCGAACGGGAGCCGATGGCTCCCGTTTTTCGTTTCAAGGCCTATCACCTCGCCGCCGGCTCCCCCGAGCTCGAGCCGACCGTAGGGGCGCGCTCGCCCGTGTCCCCGGTTTGCGGGGCCGCCGTCCCTCAACGGCCGTCGACGTGCCGCGGCAGCCGCAGGGCCCAGAAGGAGGCCGCCACCATCAGGACTCCGCTCACGAGGAACGGCGAGCCCGGCCCCAGGCGCCCGAACAGGCTGCCGGCGAGCAGCGGACCGACGATGCGGGCGAGGCCGCCGACCGCCTGCTGGACTCCCAGGATCTGGCCCGTCTCGTGCGCGCGCCGGGCGCTGCGCGAGACCAGCGCGGTGGTGCACGGATAGAGGAAGGAGTTGCCGAGCGCGACCAGGGGAACCGTCCACCACAAGCCCAGCGCGCGGCCCGGCAGCGGCATGGCGAGCAACCCGGCGGCCAGCAGCAGGGCACCCAGGCGCAGCACGCGGACCTCACCCAGAGATCGCACCATCGGCCCCAGCAGGGTCACCCGCACGACCAGCGAGAGCCCAGCGAGATAGGTGAAGAAAACCCAGATGTCGTCCTCTCCGACGCCGAATCGGTCGTCCAGGTAGAGCCCGATCACGGCGGTCAGCGCGTTGGTGGCGACCATGCCGAGGGCATAGAGCCAGATCAGGGTGTGCGCCGCCTCGCGCGGATGGGAGAAGACCCGCAGCATCGCCTCGACGATCGACTGCGTCGCCCGCTCGGCGCTGCGCTCGCCGGGAGGCTCGGGCAGCCAGAGGAGCGCCAGCCCCAGGCTCGCAGCGCACAGCAGGGCGGCGGCGAGACCCGGATAGGACGGATCGAACCGCACCGCCAGCGAGCCGACGACGGGGCCCACCATTGCCGCCGCACTGGTGGCGGCAGTGACCCAGCCGATCCGCTCCGCTCGATCGGCGGCGGGCACCGCATCCGAGATGTAGGCGAAGACGACCGACACGGTGCCGCCGCCGAGCCCCTGCGCCAGCCGGCTCAGCAGCAGCAGCCAGAGCGAGGTCGCGAAGGCGAAGAGGAGGTACGCCCCGATCGAGATGCCGAGGCCGAGGAGGATGATGGGTCGCCGCCCCCATCGATCGGAGGCCCGCCCCCAGAACGGAGCGCTGATCGTCTGGGCGACCGCGAACGCCGACACCAGCGCGCCGACCTCGAGCGCGCCCGCTCCGAGCTCGCGCGCGTAGTACGGCAGCAGTGCCAGGACCAGGAAGACGCCGAGGGTATCGACGAACCCGGTGAGCATCAGGACCGCCAGACGGCGAAGGTCCCCCCGCTTGGTGTTGATCGGCGAGCTCAAGGTGCTCGATCAGAACACTAGGAGCCGTGGTGAAAGTCAGGATGCCCGCAATGCGAGCGCCGTGAGTCCAGATGCAAGGCGGACCGACGCAGACGATGCGGGGACATCGGCGAGGAGATCTCAACCTGAGGCTGAGCGCAGCGAAGCCGACGAAGAGGGCGGAGTGCCCCTCGAGGCACTCCGCCCTCCACGCCGCAGATGGACCCACGCCGCCGCTTGCCTGAGCCGCGGAGCGGCGACGCCGGTGAGGCGCTCCGAGCCTGCGAGGGGGGCCGAACCCAGCCGGAGGCCGACGAGGACTTGCAGCGCAGCCGGTGGCGAGAAGCCCGAACCAGACAGAACGAAAGCGAGCGCCCTCGCCTCAGCGCCCCCGAGCACCGCCTGCGCTCACGACGCCGCGTCGGATCCGGAGGGCAGGGGGAAGTCGTCGGCCGGGCCCGAAGGCTCCAGATGGAGGAGCCCGCGCTCGAAGAAGATGAACAGCACACGCAGGAGGTCCTCTTCGCTCACCCGGCGAGCGGCCAGCTTGCGGATCTGGGCCAACTCGCTCGCACGCTTGGCGAAGTCGTGGACCCTCAGGTCGAGGCGGGAGACCGGCTCGAAGCGATCGAACCGGTCGGTCCGCCGCAGCTTCGCACCATCGCGCAGATAGCGGGCGAAGACGACCCGGGAGCGGATCTCCTCAGGCCCGAGCAGGGCCCGCTCACCATCCTGCGCGGCCGCTGGCGCAGCGCAACCGGCGGCCTCTCGTTCCGGCGACCGTTGATCGGAGACGAACCCCACCTCCGCCACTCCCCCGCCGGCGTCGCGGCCGAGACCGTCCCGCTCGGACTCGCGCGCGGGCGCACGCAGCTCCTCGACCTCTCGGCGCAATCGCTCGAGCTCGGGGCGCTCCGACCGCACCCGCGACAGCTCGGACTGCAGACCGACCAGGGTGCGCTCCGCGGCCTCCCGCCGCTCGCGCTCGTCGTTCAAGTCGGCGCGCAGCGCCTGAAGAGACGCCTCCGCGCGGTCCGCCCGCTCGACCTGGGCGCGCAGCTCCTCCTGGATCTCGAGCCGCCGGCCCTCCGCGCGCTCCCCCCTGCTGGAGACCGCCGGCACCGGCTCCCGTGGCGGCGCGACGGCGGCTGGCTGCTGGTGCGTGATGCTCGCAAGCTCGACCGTCTCGGCGTTCGGCCGCGGAGCGCTCGACCCGCCTCTGCGCAGGCTCTCCACCCAAGACTGCAGGCGACTCGAGGAGCGTTCGACGCGGTCGACGAACTCGAGGGAGAGATCGGTGACGCCATCGTCGCGCTGGATCCTCAGGACACGCGCCCGCAAGCTCAGGTCCCCGTCCTGTCCGGTCGCCGCGTCGCTCAGGAGGACGTCGGGGCTCAGGAGGACGTCGAGCTCGGCTCCCACCGGGACGGTGTGGCTGAGGCGGACCCGGGCGCCCCCCACCGAGAGGTCTCGAATCGGCGCGCGCAGCGGCCCCCGATCGCCCGGCAGCTCCAGGATCACCGAGGGATCGGCAGCGCGTGGGTAGTGTCGGCGGTAGTTGCTCACGCGAGAGATCGCCAGCATCGGGTTGCGCAACCGCGGATCTTGCCACACCCGCAGCCGGTGAGCGGGCGGCCGAACGGGAGCGGGGAGCCCTCTGGGAGACTCGTGGATGAGGGACGCGAGTCCACGGCTGCTCGCCCAGCCGCGCGTCTGAGGCGCTGGCACGGTCCGCCTTGCAGGCTCGCTCACCTCATCGTCGCTCACCTCATCGTCGCTCGCTGCGGCTCGCGCGCTCGGCGCGCCTTCGGCCCGGGGTGGGGCCGGGAAGACATTGCCAGCCGAAAAGCGCGACTACGCACATCGCAGGCCAGCCCCCCGCGCAGCGCACGCTCCGGCGAGTCAATCTCGACGCGCGCCGCGGCCGCGCCGCTCGAGCCCGAGGCGCGAAGGGAAGTAGCGAACCAGGTGATCGACGTAAGCGGCCGTCGAGCTCACCAGGCGCTCGAGCCGGACCGGGGTGCGGTCGCGACGGGCGCCGGCGAGGTGCGCGCGCACCATCCGGATCGGGTAGAGCGTCACCTCCGATTCGGCGAAACGCAGCGCCGGCTCGAGGTTCTCGGCAGATCCGTCCGCCACCCAGTCGAGCGTCAGCTCCCGCACCAGGACCTCGCCAAGGGCGATCGCCGTCGCCCGGATCAGCCGATCACTGGGCGGGGGGATCGCCGCGAGGTCGGCGAGCGCCTGGTCGACGGCTGCCAGCAGCTCGAGCTCGCCCCACCGCGCCTCGACGCCGGCACCGAGGCCGGCCTGGGACAGCGTCGCCCGCGCCTCCCGAACCCACCGCTCGACGAGGGCCCGTCGTCCGGCGGAGCCCGCAGTGGCGGCGGCTGTGCCGAGCTTCGTCGAGGCGGTGGCCTCGGGGCGCGCGGCGGCAGCGGGGCGCTCGGTCACGGCGGCGCGCTCGCCCGACTCGCCTTCTCCGCCCCTTCGAGCCTCCGCGCCGGTGCGCGAGCCGGATCCTCCGTCGTCGTGGTTCGCCCTCGGGGTCGGCATCGGTTCGAGCCCCCGGGCACTGCGTCTGCGACGGCGTCGCCGGGGGCCAGCACATCCTATCGGCACCCCGTCGCCTCATTCGCAGGGAGTTCCCCGCCTGCCTCGCGCCAGCCGGTACGCTATCGCCGGTCCGGCCGACCGCCCGTCCGATGTCGATCGCCCATCCGATGCTGGTGCCCATCCGATGCCGAACCGCCTTTCGCTGCGCGCTCTCCTCGCTCGGCTCGCCACCCTGACCGTTCGACATCCGGTCGCCGTGCTCGTCGCGGTCGCGGCGCCCGCGATCCTGGGCGGCGCCGGCGCTCTGCGTACCCCGGTCGACCTCAGCTTCACGGGCGTCCTCGACCGCTCGAACCCCGAGGTCGAGCGCTACTTCCGCGCCGCGCGGCGCTTCGGGCTGGGCGGCGCGCTGCTGGTGCTGCTCGAAGGCGACGAGGCGGAGCTCTCCTCGGCGCGTGCGGTCGTCGCCGGCGCCCTCGCCACGCTCCCCGAGATCGGTTCGGTGGAGCCCGAGACCGATCCCGAGTGGTGGCTGCAACAGGCCCCCTGGCTGGTCGACGACGGCGTCTTCGACGACTGGCTGTCGCTCGCGGCGGGAACCCCCGCCCCCGACGCGGCGGATCGGCTCGCCGCCGCCCTCGGGGGATCGCACAGCCGGCGCGTCGAGGGAGCGCGTTTGATCGAGGCCCGGCTCGCCCAGGATCCGCTCGACGCGCTGGTGGGGGAGTGGCCGTTCCTGGCGATCGAGCGCGCCGTGCGCTCAGCGCTCGCCGCGAGCCACCCCGACGTCGACGTCTCCTTCTCGGGCCTGCCGGCGATCGCCGCCCAGGACCAGGCGCGCACCCTGAGCACGATCAAGGTGCTCACCCCGGTCAGCCTGCTCCTGGTGCTCCTGATCTTCCGGCGGGTCGAGCGCCGACCGCTCGGGTTGCTGGCGGTGGCGACGCCGCTGCTGCTGGCGGTGGCCGCCACGCTGGGCGTCGTCGGAGCGATCACGGGCGAGCTGACCCTGATGGAGACCTTCTTCGGCGTCACCGTCTTCGGCCTGGGCATCGACTTCGCCATCCACCTCCTGGTGCGCCTGCGCGAGGAGCGGAGCCGGGGCCAGGGCTTTCACGACGCCCTGCAGGCGACGCTGGTCGGGACCGGTCGGGGGGTCGTCTCGGGCGCGGTCACCACCGCCGGAGCCTTCATGATCGCGGCGCTCGCCCCGGATCCGGTGGCGCGACACCTGGGGCTGGCCGGCGGCATCGGGCTGCTCTGTTCCCTGGTGCTCATGCTGGTCATGCTCCCCGCGCTGTGGTGGCTGCTCGAGGGTCGGCGCGGACGCTCGCCCCACGAGCGCCGGCGGGCCTGGAGCGGCGCCGCGGGCGCGCCTTCGCCCGCGAGCCTTGGAGCGCTGGCGGCGATCGCCGGGCACGCGGTGCGGCATCCCGGCACGCACCTGGCGCTCGCGACCGCTGCGCTCGCCGCCGCCGCCTTCGGACTGCCCCGCCTCGCCTTCGAGACCGACCTGACCCGCGTGTTCAACCGCCACGTTCCGGCGGTCGAGACCGTGCAGCGGGTGAGCGAGCTGTTCGGCCTCAACGGCGCGCCGTGGATCGCGAGCGCGCCGAGCCTGGAGAGTGCGCGCGCGCGCTCCGCCCGATTCCGCGCCGCGCCTGGATTCACCCGCGTGCTCTCGGTCGCCGACCTGATCCCGTCGCCGGAACGCGTCGCCCAACGCGGTCCGCGCCTCGCGGCCGCGGCGCCCGCCGCAAGGGCCCGACTCGGTCTGCTCGCGACGCTCGAGGGCGCGGACGAGGCGACGATCTCGAGCCGCCTCGCACTCGCCGGCGCCATGGCGCCCGAAGGAACGACGCCGTCCGTGGCGCTGGCGCAGGGGAGGAAGGCGCTCGCCGCGTTGATCGCGGCTCAGGACGCCGGGCCTCCATCGCTGGGCGAGCTCCCGCCGGCGCTGCGCCGCGCCCTCGTCGGCCGCGACGGCGAGCTGCTGGTGCTCGCCTACGCCGGCGGCTCCAGCCTGGACGCCGAGCTCGCGCGCGAGCAAAGGCTGCGGGCGCAGGCCATCGCCCCGGATGCGACCTCGGTGAGCGCGCTGCTCGAGGCCGTGATGCTCGGAGACCGCCCCTGGCTGCTGCCGGTGGCCCTCGGCATCCTCGCGTTCGTGGTGCTCGTGCTGCTGGTCGACTTCCGCAGCGTCCGCTGGATGACGCTGGCGCTGCTGCCGGTGCTGGTCGGCTCCGGGCTCACCCTCGGCCTGTTCTGCTGGCTCGGCCTGTCCTTCAACGTGATGACGGCGATCGTGCTGCCGCTCCTGGTCGGCCTCGGTGTCGACGACGGCATCCACGTCGTGCACCGGATCCGGGAGCAGCTCGCCTCGGCGGGCGGCGAGGAGCGCACGGCCGCGATCCCCCACGCCGCCGCCGCCGTCGCACGCGCGATCACCCTGACCACGTTGACCACCTGCGCCAGCTTCGCCGCGCTGCTGTTCACCGACCATCCCGGGCTCGAGTCGATGGCGCTGGTGATGCTCATCGGCCTGCCGATCTGCCTGCTCGCGTCGGTGAGCACGCTACCGGCTGCTGCGACCTTGCTGTTGGCGAGGACGATCCGTCCGGGCCGCTGAGCGCAGCGCGCCTGGTTTGGCCCCGAACGGCCGCGGCGACGCGAGCCTCCGTCCTGCGGTGCGCTCGAGGGGCTCGCGAGCCGGCCGCGACGATATTGTCGACGGATGACGGAGCGACGAAGCCACGACGCTCAGCAGAACGGCGAGGTCCTCCTCGAGCGCCGGATCGCGACCCGGCGCCCGCGGATGTATCGCGTCCTCCTGCACAACGACGACTACACGACGATGGAGTTCGTCGTCGCGGTCCTCGTGAGCTGCTTCCAGCGCTCCCGCACCGACGCCGTGCGCATCATGCTGGAGGTCCACCACCTGGGAGTCGGGGTCGCGGGAGTCTTCCCGCGCGAGGTGGCCGAGACCAAGGTCGCGGAGGCGACCGCGGCGGCCCAGAACGCCGGGATGCCCCTGCTGGTCACCGCCGAGCCCGAGGAGGACGACCCGGACGGCGGGAAGGACGAGCCCGCCTGACGCGACCCCCGGCGTCGCGAGGGGCGCCGGCGGGCTCACGCCCCCCAAGCGAGAGCGCTGCTACAGGAGATCCCTCGCCTCCATCCACTCCCGGTTGAGCTTCGACAGATAGCGCTCTCCCGAGTCCGGGAGCAGGGTCACCACCAGCGCGTCCTGCCTCTCGCGCTCCGCGACCCGGCGGGCGCCGACCACCGCCGCACCGCCCGATGAGCCGGTGAAGATCGCCTCCTTCCTCGCCAGCTCGAGCACCGCCCGATAGGCGCTCCGGTCGTCGACCGTGAGCACCTCGTCGATGGTGTCCCACCACATCGTCTCGGGCATGAAGTCCTCGCCGATGCCATCGATCGCGTACTGGTGGATCTGGTCGGCGGGGGGCAGCTTCCGGTGCTCGAAGTAGTAAGCATAGATGCTGCCGACGGTGTCGACGCCCACGACCCGAATTTCGGGGTTCTGCTCCTTGAGATAGCGCCCGACGCCACTGATCGTACCGCCGGTCCCCATGCCCGCCACCCAGTGGGTGATCGTCCCATCGGTCTGACGCCAGATCTCGGGCCCGGTCGTCCGGTAGTGGGCCTGCGGGTTCGCCGGGTTGTAGTACTGGTAGGGGAGGAACGCGCCCTGCTCGTCGCGGATTCGTTCCGCCACCTTGTAGTAGGAGCGAGGGTCGTCGGCGGCGACGTCGGTCGGGCAGGTGATCACCTCGACCCCGAAGGCCTCGAGCAGCGCCACCTTCTCCTTCGGGATCTTGTCGGCGGCGGTGCAGATCAGTCGATAGCCGCGCAGCGCCGCGACCATCGCCAGACCGACGCCGGTGTTGCCCGACGTCGGCTCGACGAGCATGCCACCCGGCTGGAGCTTTCCTTCACGCTCGGCGGCATCGATCATGGCCACCCCGATGCGGTCCTTGACGCTCGACTGTGGATTGAACGCCTCGAGCTTGGCGACCAGCGTCCCGGTCGGGCAGAAGCGGGAGAGGCGCACCAGCGGCGTGTCGCCGAGCGTCTCCAGGATGTCGGCGTGGATCTCCATCGGGCGAGACCTCCGAAGAGAAAGGGAAAGAGAACGAGCGAAGGGGCGGGCGGGACGACTGGCCGGCGGGCGACGGCAGCATACCCAAAGCCCGGCTCCTGCGCCGCGTGATGCTCGACACCGGCCTGGACCGGGCGAGCCGCGCCGGCGGTGTCCTGCGTGATCGCGTCGTGACGTCGCTGTTCGCGGCGTCCGCACTTCGATACCATCCGCCGCCTCTCGCGTCCTGCGGCGCGTGCGATGTCGCGGGGCGAGAGAAGCGCCGCCGGATCGGATTCTCCGGATCGTTCGTCGGCATGTCGCTTCGGCCGGTCGACGCCCCCGTGACTGCGCTCACCACACTTCGCGAGCACACGCTGCCGGACGGCCGCGAGATCCTCCTGCTGGGCACCGCGCACGTCTCGAAGCAGAGCGTCGCCGACGTCGCGCGGGCGGTCGAAGAGCTCGCCCCCGACCAGATCGCGGTCGAGCTGTGCGAGGCGCGCTACCGCAACCTCACCGATCGCGAAGCCTGGCGCCGGCTCGACATCTTCAAGGTGCTGCGCGAGGGGAAGGCGCCGCTGCTGCTCTCCTCGCTGGTGATGACCTCGTTCCAGCGCCGGATCGCGAAGGAGCTCGGCGTCGTGCCCGGCGCCGAGATGCTCGAGGCGATCGAACGCGCGAAGGAGAAGGACCTCTCGCTCGAGCTGATCGATCGCGACATCCAGGTCACCCTGCGCCGGACCTGGGGTCGGCTGGGCTGGTGGGGGAAGCTCAAGCTGATGAGCCAGCTCGTCGGCAGCCTGTTCGTCGGCCAGGAGATCGACGAGGAGATGGTCGAGAAGCTGAAGCAGGAGGAGGAGCTGGCCGGCCTGCTCGAGGCGATGGCCGCGGCGCTGCCCCAGGTGAAATCCACCCTGATCGACGAGCGCGACCGCTACATGGCGCAGCGGCTTCGCCAGACGACCGGCCGTCGCGTGCTGGCCGTGATCGGCGCCGGACACCTGGCCGGGATCGCCAGACACCTCGACGAGGAGAGCGATCTCGCCCCGCTCGAGCAGGTGCCCCCCCGCTCCTGGGTGCCGAGGCTGATCGCCTGGGCGATCCCGGTCGCGATCGTGGCTCTCCTGGTGGTCGGCTTCCTGCGCGGCGGCGTCGAGGAATCGATCACGTCCATCGTGCTGTGGGTGCTGGTCAACGGCGTCTGCGCGGCGTTGGGAGCCCTGGCGGCCTTCGGCCATCCACTGACGGTGGCGGCCGCCTTCGTCGCGGCTCCGATCACCAGCCTCAATCCGCTGATCGCGGCAGGCTGGGTGGCGGGGCTGGTGCAGGCATGGATCCACCGTCCGACCGTCAGCGACCTCGAGGACCTCCCCGAGGACATCACCACGCTCAAGGGCTTCTGGGGCAACTCCGTCTCGCGCATCCTGCTGGTCGTCGTCCTGGCCAACCTGGGCAGCATGCTGGGCACCTTCATCGCCGGCGGCTGGATCGCGGCGAGGACGCTCTGAGCCGAGTCTCCGGAACCCTCGAACGAGCCCTCGTGGCACGAGATCACTCAGCGCCCTCTTGACAGCACCCCCAGGCAGGCCACAGCGTTGAGAGTCTGCCGTTGACAATCGAGAGCATGCTGCCGTAGCATGACGCTCCTTCGGATTCCGTCGAGCGACGTTCCCAGAGAGGTGCCAGTGTCTCGCAAGATCCGCCAGGTCCAACTCGTCGGCGGCAAGATCCGCCAGCTGCGCAAGGAGCATCGCCTCACGCAGAGCGAGCTCGCGGGCCGGATCGGCGTGCAGCAGTCCGACCTCTCGCGCATGGAGCAGGGCGAGTATCGGGTCAGTCTCGATACACTCTTCAAGATCCTCGCCGAGTTCGACCTCGGCGTGGGTGAGTTTTTCGACGACGTGGCGCGTACCACGTTCACGCCTCAAGACGTTCAACTCGTTCGTCATTTCCGCGCGCTTCCAGCCGAGGACCAGAGGGAGGTCCAGGAGTTCATCGGCTTCAAGCGCGCGAAGATGTTGGATTCCAAGAAGCCTTCGAGCGATCAGTGACCGGGCGCGCAGATCGCTCCTCTGGGATCGAAGGGAGAAGATGTGGCACCAGCAGCTTCGGTAAAGGCCCAGTCGAGCTACGGCCAGAGCCAGCTCGACGCCGGCCAGACCTGCTGGCGCGAGACGCACGACCTGCGCCGCGCCATGATTTACTTCGACGCGGCGATGCAGTGGGCCCTGGAGCACGGCGCCTCCGAGCTGTGGGATCGGGCATTCTGCAATCGCTGCGCGCTCGAGATCGAGGCCGGTGAGGCTGGCGAGTCGCTGAGCGAGCTGCGCGAGATCGTGCTGCGCAGCCGCGACCCCGAGACCGGGTTTCTCGCCGCCTACCACATGGCGACGGCCTACGACCTCTCCGGTGACAGCAAGCGGGCTCGCTTCTACGCCAACATCGCCCGCGATCGCGTCGAGCGGCTTCACCGCGCCGACTACAGCATCGGCAGCCTGAACCAGATGGGCAACCTGCTGCTGGCGGCGTCGCAGTTCGAGGAAGCCTGCAGCGAGTACGAGCAGGCGTACCGGCTGCTCTCCCAGGAGCCTTCGGTCGAGCTCGCGATGGTCCTCGACAACATCGGCTACTGCCGTCTGATGCAGGGGCGCCACCAGGAGGCCATGCAGTTGCTCCACCGGAGCCTGCGGATGCTGCTCAAGCTCAAGCTCGAGCGTCCTCAGGCCTTCACCCGCCTCGCCCTCTGCTACGCCCACCTGGACCTCGGGCGCTTCCGCTCGGCGCTGCTGCACGGCATGCGGGCGCTGGAGATCGCCACCAGCTACGATGATCCGGACTCGGCGAAGTACGCCCTGTTCCTGCTCGGAGAGGTCCACAACCAGCTGGGCAACGACGAGCTCGCCTACGAGCACTTCTGCCGGCTCCAACAACGCTTCTATCCGGGTGCGCCCAACGTCCCCAACGTCCTGATGGCGCTGGACGTGCGCGCCCTGATCAACCTCAAGGCCTGACGTGCTGCGAACGGCTCCACGGATTCGCTTCGCCCTCGCGGGACTGCTGCTCGCCGCGCTTCCGGCGGCGTCCCAGGAGCTTTCCTCGTTCGGCCCGGACGGCGAGCTGATCGAGGTCCTCGCGGGGCGTTACGAGACCCTGTTCGGCGAGCAGACCGACGCCCTGCCCGACAGCGAGGTGCTCGCGCTCCAGATCACGCGGACCGGCGAGCCGATGAAGCGGCTGCTGATCCCGGGCAGCGAGGGCGCCGCGTCGGACGAGCCCTGGGCGCTCGTCGGCGACGGCGACCAGAGGTTCGTGCTGTGGTCGACTCGCGCCGAGCTCGGCGAGAGCCGGCTCAACCTGATCGGTTTCGACGGCAGCGACTGGACCGCCCTGATCGAGGTCACCGGGGATCCCTCGCTGCGCAAGGGCGCCCCGCGCCTGTCCGTCACCCGTGACGCGTACGGCAGCTCCGTCCTCTCGGCCGGCCGCACCGTCGCCCATCTGCTCTGGTGGGAGGAGGACGAGGCCGGCGAGACCTTCGTCCGCTACTCCCCCGTGGTCTTCGTGGGGGGCGACTACCTCGGGTGGAACCCGGTGGTCGATCTCGGCGCCTTCGACGCCAACCCGGCGCTCGAGGATCCGGTCGCCAACGAGAGGCTCTACGAAGCCGCCAGCGTCGCGTCGGGTGTGGACATCCGCTCCGTGGTGGCGGCGCTGCCGCGTCATCGTTCAGGGCGCCTGCTGACCCTCCAGATGCGGGTCCTCCCCGAGCCACTGTTGCGGATCGCCGAGGACATCCGCGCCCGCATCGTGCTCATCGGGCGCAGCACCGAGGAGCGCAGCTCGATGCTGCGCATCGCCGACGAGATTCGCGCTCGGATCGTGCTCATCGGCCGCATGCACCGTGGCGTGCGCGAGTACATCGCCAGCAAGACCTACGCTTCGCTGCTCTCGTACGGCGCCAGCTACGTCCCCGAGGAGGCCGAGCAGCTCGGCGACCTCGGCTGGCTGGCGGTCATCGAATCCGGCGCTTCGATCCTCGGCAACAGCCTCAGGGAAGGCGATCTGCCCTGCAGCATCCTCTACCTCGGAGACAGCCCCACCGAGATGGTCGGCTCCCAGCACCAGGTCGAGATCTGCTTGACCTCGGACCGTCCCGTGCCCGAAACCGACCCGCAGAGGCCGCACTCGATCTTCGTCTCCGAGGCCGGCGAAGAGGCGTTGGTCGCCTGGGAGGGCGAGGACGGCGCGCTGCATTTCCGCGAGAGCGCTGGAGAGAGCTGGAGCGCGGTCCAGACCGTGAACACCGGCGGGCTCGTCAGTGCTGAGGAGGCGTTGCGCCTCCTGAGGCAGACCGTCCGCAACGACTAGCCTCCGATGTGCCCGCGCGCTCCGCGCGCTTTTTGGCACATCTCCGGCTAGCAATTCCTCGCGGCTCCAACCCGAGCTGAGGGGCGCGCAACGCGCGAGCCGAAGCGAGAGACGGCGAGGCGCGCTGAGCCTGCGAAGCGGGCCGAGCCCAGCGCCTGCGGCGCGTCGCCGCGGACAGCCGTAGAACCCAGCGACTGTTGCTGCGTACGCTGCCGGTCGCTACAGGCTCCTACACCCGGAGATCTCGGCGGCGAGACGATCGAGGGTCGCGGGTACGTCTCCGGTGACCTCGAGGAGCAGCACCGGCCGGCCCCTCTCGGCCAGGGCTTCGAAGTCGCCCAAGGCCTGCGCGGCGTGCACCTCGGCGAAGGTCGCCCGGTGGCCCGGGATCGAGCCGGCGACCGCGGCGGGAATCGCTCCGACCGCTCGTGAGAGGACCACGAAGACGCCGCGATCGGCGCCCCCCTTGTGGAACTGGCCGGTCGAGTGGAGGTAGCGCGGCCCGATGCCGACGGTGGTCGCCAGCCGATGACGCTTCGCGATCACCGCGCGCAGCCGCTCGAGCGCCGCTCTCGACGCAGGATCGGCCGGGAGGAAGGCGAGCAGCGCGCAGAAGAGGGCGTCGCCCGCGCCGGCGAGTAGGCGGTCCAGGGCTTGCGCGGCGCTCGCCGACCGATCGGCCTCCCGCCCCTCGGGGACGAAAGCGGCCACCCCATCGCTGGCGCCCGCAGGCGCGCCGGCCGCGAGCCCGCCCCCCTGCGCCGTTCGCTCGATCCAGGCGCGCGTGGCGCGCTTGGCGGACTCGACGTCGGGCTGGTCGAAGGGGTGGATGCCGAGCAAGGCGCCGGCGACCGCCGTCGCCAGCTGGCAACGGAAGAGCTCGAACCCCAGCGCCTGCGGATCCTCGAGGTCGATCGAGACCACCGCCACTCCCGCCGCCTCGAGCGCCGAGGTGGCGGGAGCTCCCGGCTCGCAAGCGAGGACCAGTCGCGCCTCGCGCTGATCGAGCACCTGGTCGTGCTCGTCGGTGATCGTCTCACCGACGATCGGCAGCAGCCCACGGCCCCGCTTGCCCAGAGACTCCGCCACCAGCTGCTCGAGCCAGTCGGCGAAGGTCGTGGAGGCCGGCGTCGAGGTCAGCACCGTCAGCAGCATCCGACCGGTCGCCGCGGCTGCCGCCATCAGCGTCCCCAGCTCGACGCCTGGATTCGACGCGCCCTGCTCGCGTCCAGCAGACGCCGCTCGTCGCGCACCCCTCATGACCTCCTCGAGGGGCAGCCCCAGCGCCGCTGGCGCGCACAGGCCGAACGGGGAGAGGACCGAGAAGCGACCGCCCACCTCCGGATCGCCGTAGAGGATCCAATCGCTCCCGGCATCGCGCGCCCACTGCTCGAGCTTCGACGCGGGATCGGTGATCACCGCCAGGCGCGCGGGCGGGACCCGCTCTGCGAAGGTGCGCAGGAGCAGCTCGGTCTCGAGGGTGCCGCCCGACTTGCTGGCCGCGATCACGAAGGTCGGCTCGGCGGCCGACCGGTCGAGCGCGGCGGTCACGGCGAGAGGCTCGGTGGTGTCGAGCACCGTGAAGCGCGGACGGTGGTCCTCGCGCGCGAGATTGGCAACCAGCGCCTCGGCGCCCAGGCTCGAGCCTCCCATGCCGAGCAGGACGACGCGCCGGATGCCCGCCTGAAGCACCGCCGACGCGATCCGCTCGTAGCTCGGATCGAACGAACGCTCCGGCAGATCGAGCCATCCCAGCCAATCATCCTCGTCGGCGCCCGTGAACAGCGAGGCGTCGCGGCTCCAGAGCCGCGCGGTGCCGTCGAGCTCGCGCCAGCGCTTCCTCTGCTCGATCCAGGCGTCGGACAGGTCGAGGGGCAGCGAGCGCTCGGCGAGGACGGACAAGGTCGTCATGGGCTCCAGGATAACCTGCCCGCCGCCCGCTGGCGGCGCCATCAGTGGCGCGACGGTGAGCCCGGTTGTACCCTCTTGTACGCGCTGCGCCCGACCTTTGGCGCAACCGGCGAGCGGATCTCCAGAGAGCAACACTGTCGCGTCGAGGATCGTCGAGATGAGCGAGTTCGAGCCCGTGCAGCATCCCTCCGCCCGCCTGTCGTGGTTGGCCAGGCTGATCCTGCTGATCCCGTCGCTCGCGCTCGCCTTCCTGCTCGGGCTCTCCTGGCGCGAGGGGCGCGAGCACACCGCGATCGAAGCCGCCGCCCCGCGGCCGATCGCGGACGCCCAGCTGCTCACCGCCGAGCAACACACCATCCGCCTGTTCCGCGAGGCCTCGCCCTCGGTCGTCTTCATCACCACCATCAGCCGCCGCGGCTCGTTCTTCGACCGCCGGGTCTACGAGGTCCCCAGCGGCACCGGCTCGGGCTTCCTGTGGGACAACGACGGCCACGTGGTCACCAACTACCACGTCGTGCGCGGCGTGGGCCGCGGCGAGGGCGTGCGGGTGCGGCTCGCCGACCAGTCCGAGTGGGACGCCGAGGTGCTCGGCTGGGCGCCGGAGAAGGACCTCGCGGTGCTCCACATCGAGGCTCCGGAGTCGGTGCTGCGGCCGCTGCCGGTCGGCTCGTCGCGCGACCTCCAGGTCGGGCAGTCGGTCTACGCGATCGGCAACCCGTTCGGTCTCGACCAGACGCTGACCACCGGCGTAGTCAGCGCCCTCGGTCGCGAGATCGAGTCGCTCGCCCGGGTCCCGATCCGCGACGTGATCCAGACCGACGCCGCGATCAACCCCGGGAACTCCGGCGGACCGCTGCTCGACTCGAGCGGCCGCCTGATCGCCGTCAACACCCAGATCTACTCCACCTCCGGCTCCTCGGCCGGCATCGGCTTCGCGATCCCGGTCGACACCGTCAACTGGGTGGTGCCCGACCTCATCCGCTACGGCCGCATCCGTCGTCCGGTCATCGGCATCTCGTGGGACGACCAGTACCTCAGGCGCGCGGGGCGCGAGGGCGTGCTGATCCTCGACGTCAGCCCCGGCTCCGGCGCCGAGCGTGCCGGCCTGCGCCCGACCCTGGTCGACCGGCGCGGCACGATCGCTCAGCTCGGCGACGTCATCGTGGGGATCGAGGGCGAGAAGGTCGCCGACTTCGCCGACCTCCAGCTCGCGCTCGAGCGCTATGAGCCGGGC
>DATKBT010000168.1:0-6722 GCA_035546295.1 Thermoanaerobaculia bacterium
GGCAGGGCGACGCTCCAGGCGACGACCGCCAGAAGGCCGATGCTCAGGCTCCACAGCGCCTCGCGGGAGTGCTCGGGGTGTGCGGAGGCGAGCCTCGAGATCAAGGCGACCATCCACAACGGCCCGAGCGCGCGCACCGCGGGCAGCGCCAGGATCCGGCGCCCGTCGACCCGATCGATGCGCCGCAGACCGAAGGCGAGGAAGACGAGCGACAGCGGCACCAGGAGCTCGGCGAGGAGGCTCTTGGGCAGCCGGAAGGGGTCGCGGAGGCCGGCCAGCATCACGAAGGGCGGCAGCAGCAGCGCGCCCATCGCGATCCACCAGCCGAGCCGCTCGAGGAGGCGGCGCTCGACGACCGCCCGCCACCAGCCGCGCGGACCCGAGGGCACCCCGCCACCCGGGGCGCGGCGCTGGCTGCCCGCCGCCGCCTGAGCACCTGTCGCGGCGGCGCGGGAGCGCCGCTTCTTGGCGATCGACTTCTTCGCGGGCGGAGTCATGCTCGAGGACCGGCCGTGGGCGGTGACGGGGGTCGTGGCGGAGCCGCAACGATCACGGTCAAGCTCGAGATCCGCGGCTCTTCGAGGGCCGACCCAAGGTGGTCATCGACGGCGCCGGCGAAACAGGAGCCATGCTACACAAAGGCCGACGCCGACGCCGTTTGCCAGCAGGTCCCGGAGATCGCCGTAGCGGCCCACCGCGCCCTGGGCCAGCTCGAGGGATCCGCTGAAGAGGAAGGAGAAGAGGCCGGCGAGCCAGACCGCCGTCCGATCGAGGCTCGCCGCGACGAAGCTGGCGCGCTCAGCGAGCGGAGCCGGCGCCTGGCGCGGCGCGCTCCCGCCGGTGCGCTCCAACCGACCGAGCGAGAAGGAGCGCGCCAGGATCGCGGTGTAGACGAAGAAGAGGAGCACATGGACCAGCTTGTCGCCCCCGGGCTGGCTCGGCGGGCCCAGGAGCCGCTCGGCGAAGGGCAGCAGCGCGGCGGCGCCCACGCCGGTGAGCACCGCCACGACCATCTCGCCAGTGACCAGGAGCGCCGCGCCGAGGAAGAGCGTCGCCAGGATCGCGGGAGCATGGAGGCGCAAAAACGATCGCATCGAGGATCGTCGTCGCGAGCTCACGGGCTCACGCTCCTCCCCCCTGCCCTCACCGCTCCCCGATGAACCCCTCCTTCTCGAGGTGGAGGATCACCTGCTGGGCGGCCTCCTCGGGGGAGTAGGCCTCGGTGTCGATCACCAGGTCGGCGTCCTCGGGCTCTTCGTAGGGATCGGAGATGCCGGTGAAGCCCTTGAGGATGCCGGCCCGCGCCTTGGCGTAGAGCCCCTTGCGGTCGCGCTGCTCGCAGACCTCGAGCGGGGTCGCGACGAAGGCGAGGACGTAGCCGCCGAGCGGCTCGATCAGCTCGCGCACCTCGCGGCGGACGCTGTCGTAGGGGGCGATCGGCGCGCAGATCGCGATGCCGCCGTTCTTGGTGATCTCGGAGGCGACGAAGCCGATCCGCTTGATGTTGAGGTCGCGATGCTCCTTGGAGAAGCCGAGCTCGGACGAGAGGTTGGTGCGCACGATGTCGCCGTCGAGCAGGGTCACCGGACGCCCGCCCATCTCGAGCAGCTTGACCTGGAGAGCGCGCGCGATCGTCGACTTGCCGGCGCCGGAGAGCCCGGTGAAGAACACGGTGAAGCCCTGCTCGGCGCGCGGCGGGTGGGTGCGGCGCAGCTCCTCAGCGACCTCGGGGAAGGTGAACCACTCGGGGATGTCGACCCCCTGCGCGAGGCGCCGGCGCAGCTCGGTGCCCGAGATGTTCAAGGTGCGCGTCTCCGGCTCGACCTCGTCGACCGGCTCGTAGGTCGCGCGGTCCTCGACGAACACCATCATCTGGAAGGGGACCATCTCGATCCCCAGCTCCTCCTCGTGCGCGCTCAGCATCTCCTGCGCGTCATAGGGGCCGTAGAAGGGCTTGCCCTGTGCATCGTCGCCGGGCCCGGCGTGGTCGCGGCCGACGATGAAGTGGGTGCAGCCGTGATTCTTGCGGATGATCGCGTGCCAGACCGCCTCGCGCGGGCCCGCCATGCGCATGGCGAGCGGCAGCAGCGACAGGTAGGCGGTGTTCTTGGGGTAGTGGCGCAGGAGCTTCTGGTAGCAGCGCACCCGCGTGTAGTGATCGAGGTCGCCGGGCTTGGTCATGCCGACCACCGGGTGGATCAGCAGGTTGGCGGCGCGCTCGCGCGCGGCGCGCAGGGTGATCTCGAAGTGGGCGCGGTGCATGGGGTTTCTGGTCTGGAAGGCGACCGCGTTGCGCCAACCCAGCTTGGCCATCTCCTCGCGCAGCTCGGCGGGGGTCTGGCGAAGGGTCGGGAAGTCGTAGTGCGAGGGGCGGTTCACCCCTTCGACGCGACCGCCGACCGAGACGTTGTTGGTGCGCTGGTAGAGGTGGGCGACACCGGGGTGGGACTGGTCGGTGGTGCCGTACACGCACTGGGCGTCGTGCTCGCGGTCGTTCTCCCACAGGTCCTCGACGGTGAGCACGCCGATCATCACGCCCTCGACGTCGCGCAGCGCGAGCCTGGAGCCGGCCGACAACGGCGAGGCCGCCTCCTCGGTGAGGTCGAGGGTGATCGGAATCGGCCACAGGGCGCCGTCCGGCAGGCGCATCGTGTCGCACACGGCGTCGTGCTCGGCCCGGGTCATGAAGCCGCGCAGCGGCGAGAAGGCGCCCGAGATCAGCATCTCGAGGTCGCACTCCTGGCGGGGGGTCAGCGTCCACGACGGGTCGTCGCGCGAGAGCTCGAGCAGCTCGGAGCGGCGATCCTCGGAGGCCATCAGTTCGACGAGCTCGCCACCGTGGGGAGCGTTCAGTTTGTCGGTCATGGTCGTGTGCATCCTCGAGCGCGCGCAGGAAGAGCGCACGCGGACAGGGCGGGGAGGTCGCGGGCGCGTTCGGCCGGCGCGCCGCAGTTCGTCAGGGAAGGGACGGAGCGGCGGGAAGGACGGCGCGGACTCGCCGCGCCCGATGCGCCTCGACGTCGGGCGTGCATTCTAGGGGCTGCTCGGGATCGGAGCAACAGCGGCGAGTCTCCTGCCCTGTCGGCCGGCCTGCGTGCTGCCGCCTGCGCGCTGCCGGCCTTTGCGCGCTGCCGGCCTGCGCGCTGCCGGCCTGCGTGCCGGCCTGCGTTCGTGCCGGTCAGGCTCGTGCCGGGCGCCGCTCGCGCCCGGACCGGCGCGGAGACCGGGCAACCAGCGAGTGGCCCCGATTCGGACGACCGACACGCCGCCACCTCGCCGTCCTCAGTCGTCAATTGACGGAATTGACGGAATTGTCGGCACGGACGGCACGGATGGCACGGAGGCCGGGCGCTACCGGTGCTCGTGAACGGAAGCCGAGGTGACGGGAACCGACTGGCGGGCGGCGGCGCGGTCGGCTTCGGTCATCATCTGCACCAGCTCCGCGAAGGAGACCCGCGGCTTCCAGCCGAGCTCGCGGCGAGCCTTGGACGCGTCACCCAGCAGGAAGTCGACCTCGGCGGGACGGAAGAACTGGGGATCGACCGAAACGACGACGCGCCCCTCGGCGGTGACGCCGACCTCGTCGAGACCGCTCCCCCGCCAGGTGATCGGCATCCCGATGTGATCGAAGGCGATCTCGCAGAACTCGCGCACGGTGTGAGTCTCGCCGGTCGCGACCACGTAGTCCTGCGGCTCGTCGGCCTGGAGCATCAGCCACATCGCCTCGACGTAGTCGCCGGCGAATCCCCAGTCGCGGCTGGCGTCGAGGTTGCCGAGGCGCAAGCTGTCCTGCAGGCCCTCGCTGATCGCGCCGACCGCGCGCGTGATCTTGCGCGTGACGAAGGTCTCGCCGCGACGCGGGGACTCGTGATTGAACAGGATGCCGTTGACGGCGAAGATCCCGTAGGCCTCGCGGTAGTTGCGCGTGATGTGGAAGGCGTAGGCCTTGGCCACGGCGTAGGGGCTGCGCGGGTAAAACGGCGTCGTCTCGCTCTGCGGGGTCTCGAGCACCTTGCCGAAGAGCTCGGAGGAGGAGGCCTGGTAGAAGCGCGAGGCGAGGTCGAGCTCGCGCATCGCCTCGAGCAGCCGGACGCAGCCGATGCCGGTGACCTCGCCGGTGTACTCGGGAACGTCGAAGGAGACCTGGACGTGGGACTGCGCGCCGAGGTTGTAGATCTCGTCGGGGCGCACGGTCTTGAGGATGCGGTTGAGCGACGAGGCGTCGTTGAGGTCGCCGCTGACCAGGTGGAAGTGCTCGGCGCTGCGCTCGGACTGGCCGGTGACGAGCTGCTCGATGCGCTGCGTGTTGATCGAGGAGGAGCGGCGAACGACGCCCCAAACATCGTAGCCCTTGGCCAGCAGGAGCTCGGCGAGATACGAGCCGTCCTGGCCGGTGACGCCCGTGATCAGAGCCTTGCGGCCGTCGCTCGAAGCGGCAGCTCGGGAGCCTGGAACCGGTGAGCTGGGGATCGATGGCACGTCGACTCGTCCTCTAGGAGCCCGTGGTGAAAGTCAGGGATGCCCGCATTGCGAGCGCCGTGGGTCCGTGTCTGGCGATTCTGTCATGCAAGGGGATCGACCGAGCGGCGGGGGCGGTGGTGGGCGCGGCGGGAGGCGCGAGGGCAGGTCGAGAGAGCCGGGCGCCGGACGTGCTCGAACGAGCCGGATCGACCTCCGAGCTCCCGCACCGCCCCTCGATTCCGGTGGCCGTGCCTGGCCGGCCACGGCGGTGACCGCCGATCCAAAGCCTGCCTCTCGCCCTACACGAGCTTGAGCAGGTGACCCATCTTCTCGCGCTTGGTGCGCAGGTAGTCGCGCGTCTGGTCGGTGGGAGCGATCTCGAGCCCGACGCGCTCGACGATCTCGAGGCCGTAGCCGGAGAGCGCGATGTACTTGTTCGGGTTGTTGGTCATCAGCCGCATCTTGCGCACGCCGAGGTCGCGCAGGATCTGGGCGCCGACGCCGTAGCTGCGGTGGTCGGCGCGGAAGCCCAGGCGCTCGTTCGCCTCGACCGTGTCGTGCCCCTGCTCCTGCAGCTCGTAGGCGCGCAGCTTGTTGATCAGACCGATGCCGCGCCCCTCCTGGAGGAGGTAGAGGATCACCCCCTTGCCGACCTCGGCGATCTTGTCGAGAGCGCTCATGAGCTGTGGCCCGCAGTCGCAGCGCTGGGAGCCAAAGATGTCGCCCGTGAGGCACTGGCTGTGGACGCGCACCAGGGTCGGCTCGTCGGGGGAGAACTCGCCGAGGGCGATCGCCAGATGCTCCTCGCCGGTGACGTGGGAGCGGTAGGCGTGGATCGTGAAGTCCCCCCAGGTGGTGGGCAGCCGCGGCGAGGCGACGCGCTCGACCAGCGTCTCGTGCTGCAGCCGGTACTCGATCAGGTCGCGCACCGTGATCATCGCCAGACCGTGCCGCTCGGCGTAGGGGATCAGGTCGGGCACGCGCGCCATCGTTCCGTCGTCGTTCATGATCTCGCAGATGACGCCTGCGGGGGCGAGCCCGGCCAGCGTCGCCAGGTCGACCGCCGCCTCGGTCTGTCCCGCGCGCTTGAGCACGCCGCCGCGCTTGGCGCGCAGCGGGAAGACGTGGCCGGGGCGCAGCAGGTCGTCGGGGCGGGTCGCGGGGTCGATCGCGGTGAGGATGGTCGCGGCGCGGTCCGCCGCCGAGATGCCGGTGGTGATCTTGCCGCGCGCCTCGATCGAAACGGTGAAGGCGGTCTCGAAAGGCGAGGTGTTGTCGCGCACCATCAGCGGGAGCTGGAGCTCGTCGCAGCGGTCCTCGGTCATCGCCAGGCAGATCAGCCCCCTGCCCTCGCGCGCCATGAAGTTGATCGCGGTGGGCGTGGCCTTCTCCGCCGCGATCGCGAGGTCCCCCTCGTTCTCGCGATCCTCGTCGTCGACGATGATCACCAGCTCGCCCGCGCGGAAGCGCTGGATCGAGTGCTCGATGGAGGCGAAGGCTGGGTTCTCGGCCATGGTGATCTCTCGTCGGAAGTCGGATCGTCGAATCGAGAGACCAACGCGATGCGCGTCTCCTCGGCAGACGGTCGGACGAACCTCCGAAGGAGTATAGCTGCGGAGGAAGCTGAGGACGCCGGCCCCGCCCCGGCATCCTGCGAAGGAGGCCTACCCCCAGCGCAGCTTGCTACGCAGGGCGTCGTAGAAGGTGCGCCGGCTGACCTGGACGAGGCGGACGCGGTCGGGGGCGGGGCGGACACGGATGGCGTCGCGGTAGGCGAGGGTGCCGCCCTCCTGGCCGTCGAGGGTTAGGTAGACCTCCTCCTGGGCGGTGTCGAGGGTGACCTCGATCTCACAGTCGTGCGGCACGACCAGGGGACGCTGGCTGAGGGTGTGCGGACAGATCGGGGTGATGACCACGATCGGCAGCGAGGGGTGGACGATCGGGCCGCCCGCGGAGAGGTTGTAGGCGGTGGAGCCGGTCGGCGTCGACAGGATGAGCCCGTCGGCGCGGTAGACCGAGACGAAGCGGCCGTCGATCCGCACGACCAGGCGGATCATGCGGGCCAGCGCGCTCTTGTTGACCACCGCGTCGTTGAACACGGTGTAGCCCGCGACCATGCCCGAAGAACGGTGCAGCTCGACCTCGAACAGCGACCGCTCCTCGAGGGAGTAGCGCCCGGCGAGCACCTCGACGAGCGATGGGTAGAGCTCGCCGCGGTTGATCTCGGTGAGGAACCCGAGGGTGCCCAGGTTGACGCCGAG
>DATKBT010000169.1:0-3626 GCA_035546295.1 Thermoanaerobaculia bacterium
CCGGCAGGGGCGGACCTTCCGCCAGGAACGCCTCGGCGACCGCGCCCACCCGGTGATGACGGTCCCCGCGCGACCGACCACCAAGCACTCCTTCAACGAGATCCTGGTTCCCGAGGGTCACTACTACGTGATGGGCGACAACCGCGACGAGAGCTTCGACTCGCGGTGGTTCGGCTTCGTGCCCGAGCACTTCATCGTCGGACGCGCGATCGCGATCGCCATCTCGGTCGACCCCGACCACTTCTACCTGCCGCGCTGGCACCGCTTCTTCTCGGGTCTCCCGTAGAGCGCCGGAGGCCGGTCGGCGCCAGGATGATGTAGACCAGGATGCCCGGGAACGCCGCGGACAGGATCGAGACCCCACAAAGGCTAACGGGCCTCCCGGGCTTTTGGCTCCGGAAGACCCGTTAGGGAGGTCATGAGGCGGGTCTCCAAAAGACACCTACGCTCGAGCCCGCGAAAAGGTTGCAGAGCGGGATCTCGTTCCTACGCCAGCCCGCCGGACCAGGCGGCGGCCTGGAGCTCCTCGATGGGGCGGGCGCGGCCGAGGAACCATCCCTCGCCGAAGTCGCAGCCCTGCTCGGTGAGCCAGGTCACGGTCTCCGAGGAGTCGACGAACTCCGCGACCACCCCCATCCCGAGCGTGTGCGCCATGTCGATCATGGCCCGCACCAGAGCGCGGTTCACCGAGTCCTCTCCCAGTCCGCGGATGAAGCTGCCGTCGATCTTGAGGTAGCGCACCTGGAGCCGGCGGAAGAGATCGAACGACGAGAAGCCGAGCCCATAGTCGTCGACCGCGACCTGGGCGCCGAGCGTCACCAACCGGTCGATCAGGCGCTTGGCGCCGTCGGGGTCGCGCACCGCCGCGCGCTCCTTGATCTCGAAAACCAGCGACGCCGGGTCGATCCCGGCCTCCGTCGTCATCTCCTCCGCCACCTCCGCGAGCTCGTCGTCGGCGAGCCACACCGCGGAGAGATTCACCGCGACCACGATGCGCTCACCTCGACGCTCGTGCCTGCGAATCAGCTCGACCGCGCGCGCGACCACCCAGCGATCGATGTCACGGGCCAGGCCGAAGCGCTCGGCCACGCCGAGGAAGCTCGCCGGCTCCAGCAGCGACCCGTCGTGGCCGGGCAGGCGCACCAGCGCCTCCCAGCGCGCCACCTCGCCGGTCGAGAGCGCCACGATGGGCTGCATGTGCAGAACCAGGCGATCGTCGCGCAGGCAGCCGCGCAGAAGCTCCGCAGTCGCGAGCTGGGATCCGAGCACGGCACGCGCCTCCGACTCGAGGGCGAACACGGAGTAGCGGTTGCGACCCTCGCGCTTGGCCTGGTACATCGCCAGGTCGGCGTGCGAGAGCACCTCCTCGGCGCTGTCGCCGTCGGTCGGCAGCACCACGATGCCGATCGACGCCGTCGCGTGCACCGCGCGGCCGCCGACCTCGAGAGCGTCCCGGCTCACCACTTCGAGCAGCCGCTTGGCGAGGAGCTCCGCCTCACGGCGCGAGGCGCCCGGCACCAGCACCCCGAACTCGTCGCCTCCCAGCCGGCCCAGGATCTCGCCCGCCCGCAGCTCCTGGCGCAACGTCTGCGCGACGTGGATCAGGAGCTCGTCGCCGGCGTGATGCCCGAGCGTGTCGTTGATCTCCTTGAAACGGTCGAGATCGCACCACAGGAGCGCGCTCGAGCCGCCGCTGCGCACCGTGCGCACCACCTCGCGGTCGAGCTCCTGCTCGAACCGGCGCCGGTTGAAGAGATCGGTCAGCGGGTCGCGCGTCGCCAGGTAGCTCAACCGCGCCTCGAAGTTCTTGCGCTCGGTGATGTCGAGGCTGACGCCGATGGTTCCGGTGATCGTCCCCTCGCCGTCGCGGAGCGGCTCGACGTGGGACTGATAGACGCGGTCCTCGACGGTGTGCTCGAAGGTGACCGACTCTCCCTGGAGGGCGCGCCTGTGCGCGGCGGCTCCTGCCCCTGCCTCCGGTCCGGCGCCGAAGACCTGATCGACCGTCCGCCCCAGAACGAGCGGCATGCCGTGCTCCGCCGATCGCCCGAGCGCGAACGTGTAGCGCAGCGCGCGATCGGTGGTCCACAGAAAGGCCGGCATCTGTCCCATGATCAGGCGGAGGCGGCTCTCGCTATCGGCCAGGGCGCGCTCGACGCGCGAACGCTCACTGATGTCGATGCAGGTGCCGATGATGCTCTGCACCACCCCGTGCTCGTCGGCGACGGGCGATCCCGAGATGAGGAGTCGCCTGCGCTCCTTGGACCCGACCGGCTGGATCTCGACCTCGTAGGTCGAGGCCACGCCGTCGAGCTGCTTCTCCAGCTCGCGCCGGATCACATCGAGGTCCTGGGCGGTGAAGAAGCGCTCCCACGGGCGCATCGACGCCAGGCGGTCGACGCCGAACATGCGCAACAGCGCGGGGCTCGCGAACAGGACCCGGCCTTCGCGGCTGTGTTGCCAGATGCCGACCGCATCCTGCGTCACCAGCGCGGCATAGCGCTGGTCGCCGTCGGCGCGCGCGCGCTCCGATCGTCTGACGCGGCCGAGCAGCACCAGCGCCAGCGAGACGCCGGCCAGGCACAGCGACACCGTGGCGACCACCTCCGCCACCACCAATCGCTGATGCACCCAGCGCGACGACGCCGAGAGCGACGCCGAGAGAGCCTCGCCGACCTGGCGCAGCAGGCGATCGTGACGATCGATGCGCGCCAAGGTGTCCTCGACCCGCGCCGGCTGGTCGTGCTCGCGGCGGTGCCGCAGGTCCTCCGCGGTTTCGACGAGCCTCACGATCTGATGATCGAACGCGGCCCACGACATCATTGCCGCGTCGTAGTCGGGCAGGTACTTCACCCACCGCGTGGCGCGCGCCATGTCCTCGACGTCGTCGGGATGGCTCCCGGCGTCGAGCAGCGCTCGCTCGATGACCGCGAGCGAGGGCAGCGGACGCGCCACCTCCTGGCGGACGACACCCAGTCGCCGGATCCGCTCGACCGAGCTCTCGAAGCTCTCGAGATCGGAGGCCGTGCCGCTCTTGGCGTACTCGCGAAGGCTGTAAACGGCTTCCTGCCGCGCGGCCGACCAGTCGCGCAGCGCTCCGCCGAAGCCGCCCATGGCGGCGAGCAACTGCTGGCCGCGCAAGGTCAGCCCGAGGAGGGCGAGCTCCATCGCCGTGAAGAAGACGACGATGAGCGTCACCCGGCGGGTGATCGATGGACTGAAGAGCTGCACCGCGCCAACTCCCCGAACGAGACGAGCGACTCGACTCGTCCGGGCATACCCCGAGCTAGCGCCGAGCCTCGGACTATAGCCGCATCGGCATGAGCCGCCAAGGCCCGCGACGGATCCGGCGCGCCGCTTCGGAACCGCCGGGTCGACCGCTCACAGCCGCCCGAGCCGACGGGCGGCGCGGACCAGGGAGCACACCGACTTCCGGCCCGTCACAGGAACCGCCACAGCCAGAGCTGCCAGAGCACCACGAAGATCGCCAGAACGACGCTGGTGTACGCGATGCGCGCCAGCGCCCCGCCGCGCCGGCGCCGCCAGATCCAGAGCGCAGAGAGCAGGCTTCCGATCGCCAGCGCGGCGATCGCGATCGGGAGAAGCAGGAGCTGGCGCAGGCGCGG
>DATKBT010000170.1:0-22223 GCA_035546295.1 Thermoanaerobaculia bacterium
TCCGATGATCATGACGCTGATCGACGACGTGCCGAGCCGCGAGCGAATCGAGCGGCTCGAGCGGCTGTTTCCCGGTCGGCGGACCGAGCCGCCCGCGGCCGCGCTCGGCGAGCTGCTCTGCGATCCCGCGCCGGACGACGAGAGCGCGTCTTGGATCGCGGCGGCCGCGCTCGAGCGGGTCTGCTCCGAACGTCTGAGCGAGCTCTATCCTCGCGTCGCCTCGCTGGCTTCGGAGAGCTGCGACGAGCTCGTTCGGGAGACCGCACGGTGGGCGCTGGCCCAGACTACGGGCAGGCGCCTCGCCGGCGCCGGCGGGCCCTTCTGAAGCGCGGGTATGCACTGTGCTGGTGCGCTCGGTGAGCCGGCGAGGGCGATATGATCCGAAGTTCACATGCCAGCCATGACGACACCGCCTGCCGGCTTTCGGGTCCCGTCGCGATGACGCTTCCCGTTGCCTCGGACCGGGCGACCTCGATGCCCCGCATCGAGCGCGTGATGCTCCTGCAGACCGTCCCGCTGTTCAAGTTCTGCACGGTCGAGGAGGTTCTGCGCATCGCGGGCATCGCGGACGTGGTCCGTTTCGCGGAGGGGGAGCTGGTGTTTCGCACCGACGAGTCGGCGCGCGCCCTCTACTGCGTCGTCGAGGGACGAGTGCGCATCGAGGGGGACGGCGTCGAGTCGCGCGAGATCGGTCCGCGCTGCTCGTTCGGCGTGCTCGAGATCCTGAGCGGACGCCTGCGGCGAGCGACCGCCCGCGCGATCGAGCCGACGCGTGCGCTCCAGATCGAGGCCGAGGACTTCTTCGACCTGCTCTCGAACAACATCGAGATCGTCAAGGCGCTGTTCCGCGAGATCCTCGACGCGCCGGACGGACCGAAGCGGGGAGGGCTGGCGTGACGGTGCGCACCGACCCCGGCCTCGGCCGGATCCGGATCCCCCCGCGCGCGCTCGCAACGCCGGCGGCGCGCGCGGCCTTCGTGGCTCTGGCGCTGGCTCTTGGCGGATCGGGTCTCGCTCGAGCCGACTCCCGGGTGGTGGCGATCGGCGACATCCACGGCGACCTCGAGGCGGTCACCGAGATCCTCTCGCGGGTGGGACTGGTCGACGAGAGCGGGAGCTGGTCGGGGGGCGACGCCGTCCTGGTCCAGACCGGCGACTTCCTCGATCGGGGCGCCGACGTGCGTGGGGTGATGGATCTGCTGAGGAGGCTGCAGGAGCAGGCGCCGGCGAGCGGCGGCCGCGTGGTCGTGCTGCTCGGCAATCACGAGGCCATGAACCTCACCGGCTTCTACCGCGACGTCAATCCCGAGGCCTATTCGAGCTTCGTGGAGGAGGGGTCGCAGGAGCGCTTCGAGAAGTCGTGGCAGCGCCACTGGAGCTGGCAGCGGCGCGCGGCGCGCCGCGCCGGCCGGGATCTTCCCGACCAGGGGGCCGAACGCGAGAGGTTCTTCGCCAACCATCCGCCGGGCTTCCTCGAGTACCAGGAGGCGCTCGAGCCGGAGGGCCGGTATGGCCGCTGGCTGCGCTCGTTGCCGATGGTGGCGGTGGTCCGAGACACGCTGTTCCTCCACGGGGGGCTCTCCGAGGAGTACGCCGACTGGTCGCTCCAGCGGATCAACGACATGGCGGCCACCGAGATCGGCCGCTACCACCGCTGTCGCGAGATCCTGCTGCGCGACGAAGTGGTGGTCGAGACCACCGAGCCGAGCGACTTCATCCTCCAGGGCAGGCTCGATCTGCAGCGGCGGATCGACCGCTTCACCCGCGCGCCGCAGTCGCTGGGCGATCGTGAGCGCGAGGAGATGATCTTCCTGCGCGAGTGCCTCGACTACGAGAAGTGGCTCCTGGTCAAGGAGGAGAGCCCGGTCTGGTTCCGCGGCTACGCGCGCGGGCTCGCCGACGACGAGACCGAGGCGCTGGTCGACGAGGTGCTGGGACGCTTCGGCGTCGCGCGGGTGGCGGTCGGGCACACGCCGCAGAGCGACGCCCGCATCGGAAGCCGATTCGATGGCAAGGTCGCCCTGATCGACACCGGCATGCTGCGCCGCGTCTACCGGGGTCAGCCGGTCGCGCTGGTGATCGACGGCGCCGACGCGCGCGAGGTGCGGCTCGACGGCGAGCGCGATCTCCCCGATGGCGCGGTCGGCGCGGACCGGCCGCGTGAGTCCGGCTTTCCGACCCCAACCGTGGTCTTTCGCGACACCGAGGACGCGCCGCTGCCGTTCGCCGACGAGGACGACATCATCGAGTTCCTGCGCACCGCCCGCGTCGTGGAGCGCGAGGAGGTGTCGACCGGCGTCAACCGGCCGACCAAGATGCTGCTCGAGCTGGAGGGCGCTCGCGCTCACGCCGTGTTCCGCACCGTCGACGAGCAGCGCGAGCGATGGCAGCTACCGAGCCGCGTGGTGATCGCGAACTTCCGCGACTCCTTCCGCTACGAGCCCGCCGCCTACCGGTTGAGCCGCCTGATCGGCCTCGACGCGGTGCCGCCGGCGGTCGAGCGCAGGGTCGACGGCAAGCTGGGGTCGATCCAGCTCTGGGTCAACGGTGCGATGACCGAGAAGGAGCGGCAGGAGGAGGGGCTCGCTCCTCCCCGGCCGCTCGAGTGGGCGCGCCAACGCGCGATGCGCAAGCTGTTC
Organism: Thermoanaerobaculia bacterium; assembly: GCA_035546295.1. Classification (GTDB taxonomy): domain Bacteria; phylum Acidobacteriota; class Thermoanaerobaculia; order Multivoradales; family Multivoraceae; genus DATKBT01. The sequence continues at coordinate 2,640 of DATKBT010000170.1, forward strand.
GACAACTTGGTCGCCAACATCGATCGCAACCAGGGGAACATCCTCATCGAGAAGGAGTCCTGGAGGGTCTGGCTGATCGATCACTCGCGGTCGTTCATCACGCGCGTCCATCTGATCGATCCGGACGGCATCACCTGGTGCGAGCGCGAGGTCTACGAGCGCCTGAAGTCGCTCGACGAGGAGACCATCCGGGTGCAGCTCGAGGGCATCCTCGATCGCTTCGAGATCGATGCCCTGCTGCAGCGCTGGAAGCTGGTCGCCGCGGCGCTCGACCAGGGGATCGCCGAGCGCGGCGAGGAGGGCGTGCTCTTCGACTGGGACCGCGAGGAGGACAGCACCGGATCTCCGTAGCGGTCGATCTCGGCGGCTGGCGATCCCCGCTCGGTGAGAGTGGGCGCGTCGAAGCCGCCGCGCCGAAAGGCGGCGCGTCTCCGCTTCGGGAGGCGAGCAGGCTCACGATCAGGCTCGAGAGGAAGGACGGCCACCGATGACCGAGACGAAGACCCCCGCTCTGTCCGCTCGACACTTCGAGAAGCTGGGCGTCTTCTACCTCGGACGCGAGGTTGACTGGCAGACGGGCGAGACCAGCGGCGAGCTGCTCCTCTACGATGCCAAGGACCTCACCACCCACGCCCTCATCGTGGGCATGACGGGATCGGGCAAGACCGGCCTGTCCGTGGATCTGATCGAGGAGGCGGCGCTCGACGGGCTGCCGACCCTGGTCATCGATCCCAAGGGGGACATGGGGAATCTGCTGTTGAGCTTCCCCGAGCTCCGACCCGAGGATTTCGAGCCGTGGATCGATCCAGCGGTCGCCACTCGCAACGGCCGGACGGTCGAGGAGGAGGCGAGGGCGACCGCCGAGCTGTGGGCGGGCGGCCTGGCGAAGTGGGGGCAGGACGGCGAGCGGATCGCCGCCTTCCGGCGCAACGTCGACCTCGCGATCTACACCCCGGGCTCGACCGCGGGGCGGCAGCTCTCGGTGCTGGGGTCGTTCGAACCTCCGGGTGAAGCGCTGGGCGCGCGTGCGCTCGACGAGGATGCGCTCCAGGAGCGCATCGCGGGAGCCGTGTCGGGCCTGCTCGCGCTGCTCGGGATCGCCGCCGACCCGGTCGGCTCGCGCGAGCACATCCTGCTGGCGAACCTGTTCGACCAGGCCTGGCGCTCAGGTCGCGGGCTCGACCTCGCCGGCCTGGTCCAGGGCATCCAGAAGCCGCCCTTCGAGAAGCTCGGCGTCATCGATCTCGAGACCTTCTATCCGGCGAAGGAGCGCACGGCGCTCGCGCTCCGGCTCAACGGCCTGCTCGCTTCTCCGGGCTTCGCGGCCTGGCTCGAGGGCGAGCCGCTCGATGTCGGCGCTCTGCTCTACACGCCGTCGGGCAAGCCGCGGATCTCGATCGTCTCGATCGCCCATCTCTCGGATGCGGAGCGCATGTTCGTGGTCACGCTGCTGCTCGGGGAGGTCGTCTCGTGGATGCGCGCGCAGAGCGGCACCAGCTCGCTGCGGGCGCTGCTCTACATGGACGAGATCTTCGGCTTCTTCCCGCCCTCCGCCGAGCCCGCCTCGAAGCGACCGATGCTGACCCTGCTCAAGCAGGCGCGCGCCTACGGCCTCGGCGTCGTGCTCGCCACCCAGAACCCGGTCGACCTCGACTACAAGGGCCTGTCGAACTGCGGCACCTGGTGGATCGGCCGGCTGCAGACCGAGCGCGACGTCGATCGTGTGATGGCGGGGCTCGAGGGCGCCAGCGCGGCGGCGGGTCGCGGCCTCGACTCGGGGGCGGTGCGCCGCACGATCGGCGGGCTCGGCAAGCGCACCTTCCTGATGAACGACGTCCACGAGGAGGGGCCGGTCCTGTTCAAGACCCGGTGGGCGATGTCGTACCTCCGCGGTCCCCTGACCCGCGCCGAGATCTCGAGGCTCAGCGCCGCGTCGCCCGCCGCTCGTCCGGCCTCTCCGCCGCCATTCGGTGTGCCGCCGCCGCGCCTGCAACCGGCGGAGCCGGTCGCGGAGGGCGGGGCGCGCCCGATCCTCCCTCAGGGGATCGAGGAGCGATTCCTGATCGGCGAGGCGGACAGCGCCGGCGAGGACGAGCCCCTCTATCGGCCGCATCTCTTCGCCCGCGCGCACCTGCACTACAAGCGCGCCGGCGTCGGCGTCGACCTGTGGCGAAACCTCGGCGTGCTCGCGCCGATCTCGGCGGGTGCGACCGGCCGGGGCGGGCTCGAGTGGCAGGACGCCGAGATCCGCGAGGAATGGAGCCCGAACCTGCGCAAGCGGCCGGCGGCTGGAGCGCGCTACGCCCCCCTGCCGGCCGCCGCTCAGCGCCCCAGCGCCTACGCCCGAGCGTCGAAGGACCTCGCCGCCGAGCTCTACCGGACGAGGGTCCTGCGAGTCTTCACCTACCCGCCGTTCAAGGAGCAGTCCGAGCCGCTCGAGGACGAGGCGACGTTTCGCCAGCGCCTGGTGACCAGAGCGCTCGAGGAGCGCGACCTCGAGGTCGAGAAGCTGCGCCAGCGGCACGCCGGGGAGCTCGAGCGGCTCGACCGCCGGATCGAGTCCGCCGAGGCCAGGGTCGCGAGCGAGCGGGCTCAGCTCGCCGATCGCCGTATGGCGACGGTGGTCTCGGTCGGCACCTCGGTGCTCGGCGCCCTGTTGGGCCGCAAGAGGCTGAGCGCCACCAACGTCAACCGGGCCGGCACGGCAATTCGCGGCGTGGGACGCAGCCGCAAGGAGGCGGAGGACGTCGATCTCGCGGAGGAGCGCCTGGAAGACCTTCTCGAGAAGCGCAAGGAGCTCGAGCGCGAGCTCGAGGCGGAGCTCGCCGAGCTGCGCGCCCACACCGTGTCGCCCGCGGAGCTCCGGATCGAGGAGGTGGAGGTGCGTCCGCTCAAGGGGGACCTCGCGGTCGAGGACGTCTGCCTGGCGTGGGTGCTCGACGCCTGAAGAACGAGAGCGGGCTTCACGTGCGCTCACCGGTCGGGGATGCCGTCGCCGTCCCGAAGTCGTACCATTCGGGCGATGAGCCGTGGAGCTTCGAGGTGACCAGGTGAGCCCTCGCGACAAGCCGCGTTCGATCGGCGCGCTGGTGCCGTTCGTGGGGGACGCCACGGTGCGCCTGGAAGGCGTCGAGCTGGCCTGGACCCTGCCGGTCGTCGCGGTGTCTCACGAGGCGCTCCTGGTGCGCTCACCCGAGAGCTCTCCGGCCGGATCGCTCGTCCACCTCGAGCTCACCACCGGAGCCGATCTGGTTCAGGGCATGGGGGAGGTCGCCGGCGTGCGTCCCAGCGGTGACGGTCACGAGATCCTGATCCAGCTCCTGTTCGTCGACGAGCAGAGCCGCTCGGTGCTGCGACGGCTGGTCTCCGAATCCGAGGACGCGGGCGTCGCCGTCGAGTGGTCGGGCGCACGGGCGCCGGCGGGCGCACAGGCGCCGTCGGTCGGAGAAGCACCGCCGCCTGCAGCCGAGAGGCCGCCCGCGCCGGAGTCGCCGCGGGCCGGCCAGCCGGCGCCGGGAGGTGAGCATGAGCCGGCCCCGCCGCTCGAGGTCTCGGGGCCCGAGGCCGACAGCGCGAAGTCGGTCCCCTCCGAGGCCGGTCGGGGCGGCAACGAGGCCGCCCATGCCGGGCGTGAGCCCTCGCCGGCCCCGAGCGGATGGACGCTCGATCCGATCGACCCCGGCGACGTCGCAGCCGTCGATCTCGGCCAGCCGAGCGGACGGGACGATGATCCGGCCGCGGGTGGCGGGCAAGCACTCGTCCCCATCGCCGGCGAGGGGGCGGCCGGTGTCGTCGAAGTCGTCGAAGTCGTCGAGGCCGGCAAGGGTTCCGACGCAGGTGGACCAGCCGATGGGGGGAAGGTCGCGAAGCCGGCGCGGGGGGCGGGAGCGGCCCCACCGGGAGCGTCTCCCGGCGAAGCCGCGCGCGACAGGGCCGAAGCGGGCGTGACCGGGGGCGGCAGGACGAGTGCCCAGGCACCGGACGCCGGCAGGACACCGGCAGCCGAAGCGGCCGCGGGCTCGGCGCTGGCGAGCACGGGAGGGGATCTCGGACGAGCGTCGGACTCGCCCGTCGACGATGACCCCGCGGGCGGCTGGCAACGCCCCACGACCGCGCCGTCGGCCGCGGAGGAGGCAAGTGGCCTGGCGCCCACGTCGTGGGCGGGAGAGGGGGAAGAGGGCCCGGCGAGCGGCGGCGAATCCAGTGTCGGCGGTCGTCTCGACGGTGGGGTCGCCGGCGAACCCGTTGGGGGCCGCCGATCCGTGGACGACGGAGAGATCGCTCCGTGGGACGTCGACCACGAATTCGCGAGCCCGAGCACATCTCCCTCCCGATCTCGCGTCTGGCTGCTGCCGGCGCTGCTTCTGATCGTGGCGTTCGCTGCCGCCGCCTGGTGGACCCGGGATGCCTGGCTCGGTCGGTCGGACGGAGCCCCGACGGAGTCGGAGCCGGAGTCGGAGCCGGCGCGCCCCTCCGAGGCCGCCGCCGCGCTCGCAGACGCCGCATCGGGAGCCGCCGCACTCCCGCCTTCGGGCGAGGCTGCCGCAGCGGGCGAAGAGGTGGAGCCGGGCGGCGAGGAGCGCGAGCCTGGCGGTGCGGCGCCCCCGCGTGGGGAGTCAGCGCCGCCGCCCGCTCCGGCCGTCGCCCAGCAGCGTGACGGTCCGCTCGAGCTGACCGGCGTCGACGTCCAGGACCTCCGCGGTGAGACCCGGGTCACGGTGTCGCTGTCGGGGCCGGTCGCGGGCGGCGCGGTGTCGAGCTTCGGGCTTCCGACTCCCCCGCGGTACGTCGTCAGGTTGACCGGCGTCGCCGGCGCGGGGTCGTTCTCGGCAGGGACGCCGGAGCTGACGCGGGTGCGGGTCGGCCTCCACCAGGGAGCGAACGGCCAGCCCGAAACCCACCTCGTCTTCGACCTCGCCGCGCTCGGCATCACCGGATCGTTCACCGTCTCTGGTTCCACGATCGAGGTGCGACTGGTCAACGGCGGGTGACCGAGCCGTTGCTGTCCCACCCTTGCTGCCGTCGCGACGACCCCGGCTGAGTGGCGGCGGCCAGCGGCGGGGGCTGCTAGCATCTGGTGTCCCACCGGCGACCATGGCAGACGAGAACCAGCCATCGAGCGCTCCGGCGCGCCGGCACGTCGTTCGCCTCAAGGTGCGCTTCACCGGCGCGCGCGACTACGTGGAGCAGTACGCGTTCAACCTCAGCGAGGGGGGGCTGTTCGTCGCCGGCGCGACCCATCTCACGCCGCTCCAAGTGGTCCCGGTGGAGCTCGAGCTGCCGGGTCTGGGCCGCTTCGAGATCGAGTGCCGGGTCGCTCACGTCCTCGACGAGGAGCGCGCCCGCCGCTTCGATCGGGCGCCGGGGGCCGGCCTGGCGGTGATGTCGGCGCCGCGGGAGTTCGACGAAGCGTTGCGCGAATACCTGCGGATCATCGGCGCTCGCCGCGACGCGACCGTGCTGGCTGCCGACGCGAAGGTCCGGGGGCTGCTCTCGGACGCCGGCTACCGGCTGGTCGACGCCGACCAGCTCTCCGACCTACCGTCGCTGTGCGAGCAGCACGAGAGTGTCGTCGCCATCGTCGTTTCCTCGGCCCGCATGGAGGAAGCGCGGGTGATCCTGGGGGGCTCGTCCGCGGGCCGTCTGCTGCTGCGCTACGAGGCGGACACGCTCGACAGCCTGCTCAACGCGCTCGATCGGCGCGTCGCCGCCCTCGCGGCTCCTTGACTCGCGCTCGAACGGTCTCGCTCGGGGATGCGGCATGATCGGACACCGCGTCGACTCCACGACCTTCGCGCCGGCGAGCCGCGGCCCGATGCTCGCGCGAGCGGATCTCGGTCAGTCCTCGCCGGGCGCCAACCACGCCTGCGTGAGGTTCGCGGACACGCGGCCCACGGGCGATACTCGGCCGGTCAACCGCAGCGGCACGCGGCGCACCGCGTCGACCCACAGCTCGAGCTCCCCCTCGAGCCCCAGGAGCTCGAGCTCGTCATCGTCCCCGGCGCCCGGCGTCAGGGTGTAGCGGTAGGCGGGGATCCGCCCCGAGATCTGGATCGCGTTGCCCTCCGGATCCGGGGCGCCGTAGAGCTCGTAGTCGACGCGGATCGCCTCGGCGCCCGCGTAGCGGACGACGACCGGGTTGAGCATGCTCTTCGAGAACACGACCAGCGTCTCGCCGTCGCTCAGGGAGGTCGGCTCGATCGCCGATAGCCAGTAGAACAGCGCCGAGGGATCGGAGACCGGGCTCTTGGTGTCTCGCGGCAGGATCTCCTCCTGGACGTCGGTCCAGGTCTCGAAGGCGTTCCCCCTTTCCTCCTCGCGCGGTCTCACCCGTCGCGAGAAGATCTCGTGTCTGCCGAAGCGGTAGAGCTTGAACCGCTCTCGCTTTCCCTCCTCGAGCTGCCGGCGCTGCAGTGCGGCGAGGTCGACCGGATCGAGCCAGATGTCGGTTCTCGATTCCCTGCCCAGGAGCTGGGAGCTCACCGTGAGGTGGGCGACGCTGTCTCCGCTCGGCGGCAGCGGCTCGCCGCTGGCGAAGCTCTCCAGCTCGCCGACGACCGCCGGGGCCTCCTGCCAGGAAAGCTCGACCTCGGCGGTGGCCGTGACCAGCAGCTTGCTGGCGCGAAAGACGAGGCGGCGCCAGGTGACGTCGGGCACCGGCACGGGCGAGGTCACCGTCGCCGGCGTGGCCGGGGTGGCGCCGGTCGCAGCACCGCCCGCCGCCGTGGCCGCGAGCGTGATCCCGGCGCCCGCTGCGAACAGGAGCCTCTGCACCCGGCGGAGGCCGACCGTGGGACTTCGACGGGGGTGGCGCCCGGAGAGCGGTGTTGCGGGCTGGGGTGTCTCGCGCACGGCCTCGACTCTACAGGCTGGTGAGGATTGCGACGAGCGGACCGAGGACGAACCCGACGAGCAGGAAGACGTAGCTGCGGCGGAGCCGCCGGTACTTGCGGGTGTAGAGGTAGGCGCCGAGACTGTAGAGATCGTGGGCCATCGCCTCGTAGGTGAGCGGCTCGTCCCGGAGCACCTGGTCGAGCCGATCCAGGAAGCGCTGCTCGTCGAGCTGCGCGTAGTGGCCGAAGAAGAGCAGATTGCGCAGGGGTTCCTCTCCGTTGGCATCCGGCTGCGGCTCGAGGCGAGGGAGGACGGCGAAGACGGCGAAGAAGAGCGAGGCCAGCGTGAACGCGCCCAGCGTCAAGAGGCCGTAGCGCAGATTCGGCTCTCTGACGTTGGCCAGGATCAGGGTCAAGACGACGGACGACACCGTGATCAGGATGTTGGCCTTGCGGTCGGCCATCGTGCTGATCGCCTGGTGGTGCTGCTGCGCGGTGCGCAGCAGGTACACCGCGGCCGACGGGGAAGCGATCTGCGAGAAGCGGCGCGCCGCCGGGAGGTCTTCGGACATGAGGCTTTCGTGAAGGGCACGCGTGCGCGCCGTGATCATGACGCCGACCGTCGGGTCTGTCGACTGCCGGCCGCAGCCGGTTCCGATCCGGTCCAGCTCGGCCGTGGGCTCGGCCTCACCGGTCGGCCTCACCCGACCGGGGCTCAGCCGATCGCGGGGCGGCGGTCGCTCCACGGCGCCGCCTGTTCGAGCTGCGAAGCGACCCGGATCAGGGCCGGCTCGCCGCCGAGGGGCGCGGCGAGCTGGACCCCGACGGGCAGACCCTGCTCGCTCCAGTGCAGCGGCAGGGAGATCGCGGGATTGCCGGCGGCGTTCATCAGCTGGGTGTAGCCGATCGTGCGCTTGAGGTTGGCCAGGAACGTCCTCGGCTCGGGGTGGTCGAGCGCGAGCGCGCCGATTCGCTGCGGCGGCGCCGGCATGGTGGGGGACAGCAGCAGGTCCCAGGACCCGAAGAACCGGCCGAGCGAACGTCCGATGGCGTGGATCATGTTGACGGCGCTGGGGTAGGCGGTGAGCGGCCGATCGTCGACCGAGGTCGCGGTGCTCCAGGTGATCGGCTCGACGTCGTTCGGCTCGAGCGTCTTCCCGAGCTGGCGCGCTCGCTGCTCCAGACCGAGGCGCAGGTTGGTGCCGACGATGACCCGCGCGGCGTCGGCGAGGGCATCCCCGTCGATCGCGGGGCGGGCCTCCTCGACGACGTGGCCGAGCGCCTCGAGGCGGCGCGCCGTGGACTCGACCGCCGCCACGCACTCGGGATCGGTGTCGACGTCGTTGAAGGCGTGCGTGGTCCAGGCGACTTGCAGGCGGCCGGGATCCCTGCCCGCCTCCTCGCGGAAGGGACGCTCCTGGTGAGGTGCGGAGTAGGGATCGCCCGGTGCGTTGCCGGCGATCACGTCGAGCAGCGCGGCGCTGTCGCGAACGGTGCGGGAGACGACGTGATGGATGCTCATCCCCGCCCAGCCCTCTCCCTGCTCGGGGCCGAACGAGACCCTGCCCCGCGACGGCTTGAGCCCGACCAGACCGCAGCACGAGGCCGGGATGCGGATCGACCCGCCGCCGTCGGACGCGTGGGCGGCGGGGACGATGCCGGCGGCGACGGCAGCCGCGGCGCCGCCGGAGGAGCCGCCGGCGCTGTGCTCGAGATTCCAGGGGTTGCGGGTCGCTCCGTGCAGCCGCGACTCGGTCGTCGTGGTCACACCGAATTCGGGCGAGGCGGTGCGGCCGAAGATCGCGAGCCCGGCGCGCCGGTAGCGCTCCACGACCTCGCTGGTCCACTGCGGGACGAAGCCCTCGTACAGATGCGAGCCGTTGGTCAAGGGCACCCCGGCGAGCGCCGCGTAGAGGTCCTTGAGCAGGAACGGCACACCGCGGAAGGGTCCCTCGGGGAGCTCTTCCGCCTCGTCGACGGCGCGCTCGAAGAACGGCACGACGAGAGCGTTGATCGCGTCGTTGCGCTCCTCGGCGAGTGCGATCGCCGTCTCGAGCAGCTCCCTGGGGGAGACCTCGCGACGCCGGACCAGCTCGGCCAGTCCGACGGCGTCTCGGAGAAGATAGTCGTCGCGCATGGCGTCCTCCGCGAGAGCGAGAACAGTCGACGGGAAGCTAACAGAACCGGCGCGCGGGGCGCCCGCGACGTCGTACGAGCGCCGAGCGGGTGGTGCGTCCGCCCTTTCGACGGGGAGCGTACGGATCCTCGCGGCCCGTCTTCGGACTCAGGTTGGCCCGACGCGCCCTCGAACCGAGCAGGTCTCTCGACCACCGAGCGGTGCTCGCGAGCACCGCTCGGCGTTCGGTGCTCGTCTACGGGCAGGTGTCGAAGGCGGCGGTATCCAGGATCGGCTGGAAATCGTCGCCCAATCGGTTGCTGTACCGGTTGACCTCCTGGGTCTGGGTGTCGGTGACCTCGAGCTGGATCTCGAGGTTGGTGAGGCCCGCGGCGAAGACCCAGTAGAAGTCCGAGATCGCGCAGGCGTCGAGGACCTTGATCACCACCTCGACGTTGTCCGGATCGAAGATCGTGAAGTACCCGGTGTCGCCTGTGAGCTCGACCGGTTGCGCGGCGCCGGTGTTGCCGTCGAAGTCCCGCCAGTTGACGACGACACGGAAGCGATCGTCGTTGATGAACAGCGGCGGCCCGTCGAGCGGCCCGGTGACGGGCTCGAACTCCAGCCAGCCGGTGATCTGGTCCTCGATGTCCGAGGTCAGTCGGACGGCGACGTTGGAGGTGTCGTCCTCGGCGACGCAGCAGTTGATGGCGAACAGCCTCGGGTCGGCGCCGGTGGTGGCGAGCGGCGCTCCCACTGCGCCGAAATCGTCGTCCATCCGATGATCGACGAACAGCTCGTCCGAGCCGACCAGGGTGCCCGTGCGTCTCCACTGCGCGAAGCTCTCCGTCTCGCCCTGAGGCGACTCGTCGTAGCCGATCAGCTCTACGGCGCCGCCGGGAACCAGGTCGAACGCGATCGGATAGAACTTGCCGATGCCGGCGAACGACTCCTCGAGAAAGATCGCTCCGTACGACGAGGCCGGGTCCTCCGAGTCGATCCAGGCCTGGGGCACCTCGATCTCGATGCCGAACTGCGAGCCGAAGGGCTCGATCAGGTCGGCACCCTGCACCGTCTGCGTCTGACCCGGGACCACCAGCACCGATTCGGCGAAGCCGCCGAGGAGCGGATCGTAGAGGGCGAGAGCGGTGGTCAGCACGGTGTACGGCGCGACCAGCACGCCGGAGGCGAAGGCGATGGTGCCGTCGGGGAAGGTGCTCTCGATGAAGGCGACGGTGTTGTACGGGAAAACGGTGGTGTCACCGGTCCGGATGCGATCGTCCGCGCCGAACACGAGGGGCCGGCCGAGGCGGCTGCCGTCTCCGGCCGTCGCGCTGGGCCGGCCCGGAGCGAGTCGGGCGCGCGCCGTCTTCTGAGACTCGCCGAGCAATCGCCGAGCGCCGCGATCGAGAGCGCGGTCTTCGGCGCTGACCACTGGCGCGTTGTCGCGGACGACGCCTCGGCTGGGACGCCGGGCGCTGGGTGCGGAGGCGCCGAGGCCGCCGGTGGCGGAGGCGAGAAGGTCCCCCGAGACCTCCCGCAGCGCGGCCGCCTGGGACGCGCTCAGGGGCCGAGTCTGGGGCGCGACCATCAGAGTGCAGAGACTGCCGTCGGCCTGTGGAATTTCCTTCCATCGGTAAACTCGACCGTCGATCCACTGGGCGACGGTCACGTGCGGCTCCGAGAGGCGGATGCTGGCGCACTCGCCGAGCCGCACGCCATCCACTTCGACCGAGGCGCCGTCTCGGGCTTCGGCGAGCCATCCCGGGAGGGTGGATGCGGCCGGAATCGAGGTTGAGCTGGCGAGGATCAAAAACAGGGCGAGAAGGAGGGCACGCGGGGTCGGTCTCTCGGCACGCATGGAGGAACCTCGTCGGTTGGGGTCGCGGAAGAATCTCGTCGCACGGGAAACGAGAGCGGGTCGGGAGAAACGCCCGGTGACCGGCGAGGCTCCCGGAGACGGGCCCATACGAGCCGAGCGGACGGGTCGTTCCGATCCAGCGGTCCTGGGCCGTGCGGTCCATTCTGCACGTTTCGTACCCGATGGCACAATGCCATGAAACGGTGCGTCGTCCGACCTTGCGCCATGCTCGCACACCCGAACCCGTCCTCGGCGGGGGACTCTGCCGTCGCCACCGGGGCGACCGAACGGGTTCCGCGGGCGTGACAACTTCGGAGCTGAAGTTTCAAAAAAACTTGAAACTTCGACCGCGCTCCTCTATCGTCAGAGGATGGAGCCGACCGCCGTCCGCGATGCATTCGTCCAGCTCTGGGGATCGTTGGGCACCTTCTGGGGGGTGTCGCCGACGACGGCCCGCGTCTTCGGGTGGCTGCTCTCGCGCTCCGAGCCGGCGGACGCGGTCGAGATCATGGAGGGGCTCGACCTTTCTCGTGGAGCGGTGAGCATGGCGTGCCGGGAGCTGCGCGAGTGGCGACTGATCACGACCGAGCGGATGCCGGGATCCCGGCGGACCCTGTACCACCCCGAGACCGACTTCGAGAAGGTGGTGCGCCACGTGATCCAGATCCGCAAACAGCGCGAGTGGGACCCCATCCTCGAGAGCCTTCAGGAGTGGATTCCGGCGCTCGAGGAGAACCCGGCCCCGGAGGCTGCGGTCTTCGCCGAGCGGCTCAAGGCGATGGAGGCGCTGGTCGAGCTCGCCGATTCGATCGCCGAGCGCATTCTGCGGGGAGGCACCGTCTCGAACCTCGGGCTCAAGCTGCTGGTCGGCGGCGGACAGAGGGACCGGCGGCGCGAGAAGCCGAGAGCGCTGCGCCCAGAAGAGGACCGAGAGAAAGACCGAGAGAAGGACGCAGACGAAAGCCACCACATAGAAGGCAGTCGCCGGGGAGGTGGGGCGTGAGCAGAACCCCCGCGAACGACGCGACGGGGAAGGAACGATGCTCTCCGAGCTGGTGAAGACGGCCGACACCGCCGACGTTCTCGTGCGGCTGCGCGAGCTGTGCACGGCCCGAGGTCTCGACCGCCTGGCAAGCAGCCTGACCGATCTCGGGGAGCTGGTCAGCGCCGACATGAGTCAGCTCGAGGAGGAGCTGCTCGCGGTGCGATCCCACCGGCGGTTGTCCGAGAAGGCGGCCTCCCATCTGCTCGACACCGGGGGCAAGAGAGTCCGCCCGCTGTGCGTCGCGCTGGCGTCACGCGTCGGCGCCGGGTTCACACCCGCCGCCCTCGATCTCGCGGTCGCCGTCGAGCTGGTTCATCACGCCACCCTGCTCCACGACGACGTGGTCGACCTGGCGCCGGCACGGCGTGGCCGGCCGACGGCCAGGGTCGAGTTCGGCAATGCCGCGTCGATCTTCGCGGGCGATTGGCTGCTGATCGAAGCCCTGTTCCGGGTCCGCCGAAGCGGGATCGACGAGCTGATCGACTCCCTGCTGCACACCATCGCCGCGATGATCGACGCGGAGTCCCTGCAGCTCGAGCTGCGGGGGCGGCTCGACACCGATCGCGACAGCTACTTCGAGATCGCCGAGGGGAAGTCCGCGACCCTCTTCCGGTGGGCGCTGGGAGCCGGCGGCCGGGCCGGCGGGCTGGGTCCCGATCACTGCCTTGCGCTCGAGGAGTTCGGAAATCACCTCGGCGTCGCCTTCCAGCTCGTCGACGACCTGCTCGACCTGACCGGCGAGCCGAGCGAGACCGGCAAGGCGCTGTTCACGGACCTGCGGGAGGGGAAGATGACGTACCCGGTGATCGTTGCGCTCGAGCGTCACCCGGCGCTCGCCACCCTGCTGCAGGCGGTCATCGACGGCGGCGAGAGGACCGAGCAGCCGCTCGCCACCGCCATCCGCGAGCTCCTGCAGCAGAGCGGAGCGATCGAAGAGAGCCGCGCCTGCGCCGCCGAGCGGGTCGAGAAGGCCGGTCGGGCGCTGCGCCGGCTGCCCAAGACCGAGGCCACCGCGGCGCTGGCCATGGTTGCGGAGTCGACCGTGCGGCGCACGCGCTGAGCGGCTCGAGGCAGATCAGAGAACGGACGTGGAGAACGAGTCGTTGGATGCGCGAGCGATGAGCCTCAGCGGTGGTCCTCGAGACCGGCCCGAAGACGAGCGGATCGCCGACGGATCGGGCCGCATGTTCGACGCCATCGCGCCCCGATACGACCGCCTGAACCGCATCCTGTCGTTCGGATCGGACGCCAGGTGGCGCCGCCGGACGGTGGCCGCGCTGGTGCTCGAGCCTGGGCAGCGTGTGCTCGACGTGGCGACCGGCACCGCCGATCTCGCGATCGAGCTCGCGCGGCTGTGCCCGGGCGTCGACGTGGTCGGAGTCGACCCCTCTTTGGGCATGCTCGAGATCGGCCGGCGCAAGGTCGCGGGCGCCGGCCTCACCGGGCGGATTCATCTCGAGCAGGCGGACGGGCAGGAGCTCCCCTACCACGACGCTTCTTTCGACGCCGCATGCGTCGCCTTCGGCATCCGCAACTTCCCGGATCGCGCCCGTGGTCTGCGCGAGATGGCGCGCGTTGTCCGGCCGGGCGGCCGAGTGGCGATCCTCGAGCTGTCCGAGCCGCGGCGCGGCATCGTGTCGCCGTTCGCTCGCTTCTACATCCGCGTGCTGGTGCCGCGGATGGGAAGCCTGCTCGCGCGCGCGCCCGAGTATCGCTATCTCCAGCGATCGATCGCCGCGTTCCCCCCGGCCGAGGTCTTCGCCTCGATGATGGAGCAGGCCGGGCTGATCCGGTCTCGGGTGCGGCCGCTGACCTTCGGCGTCGTCCATCTCTACACCGCCTCCGTTCCGCAGCGTCGGCGTCCGCGAGAGGGAGCCGCAGAAGGCCTCGGAGCTCCCCGGCACGAGCCGGCGGAGGGGCAGGCATGAGCGTCGCGCGTTCCCCCGGCGAATCCTCGGCCGAGGACACCCTGCATCGGCTGGCGCGGCTGCTGGAGACGGGGCGCCGCCAGTGCGCCAGCTCACCGGCCGGCGAGCTGGCGCGCTTCGTGGTCTCGGCCCCGGATCTCGAGCCGCGCGCCGTGCTGCGGGTGCCGGCCGGCAAGGTGTCGCTCTTGCCCGCTGGCGAGTCTTTCCTCTGGGAGCCGCCGGACGGGGCCCAGCTCGGCGGTCTGGGGCGTGCGGCCTTGCTCTCGGGCAGCGGCGAGGAGCGGCTGCGCCAGGTGCGCGAGGCCGCCGAGCGGGTGTCGAGCCGGCTGGTCGTCTTCGCCGAGCCCGGGATCGAGGCGCCTCCGGCACTGTTCGTCGGCGGCGGGGCCTTCCGCCCGGAGGGGGCCGTGCGCGCCCGCTGGGCGGGATTCGGTGACGCAAGCTTCGTGCTGCCGCGGTGGCTGGTGAGGCGCGCGCCCGGGGAGCCGGCGGCCCTCGAGCTGACGCTGGGCGCGGCGGAGCTCGTGGCTGCCGACCTCGATGATCTGCTCGGCGAGGCGGACAGTCTGCTCGACTCCACTCCGTTCTCGCTCGGCTGCGGGGCGCTGGCGCCGATCGAGGCGAGCTGGGAGGAGCCGGCCGCCGAGGAGGAACGTTGGTACGCGGCGACTCGTGGGATCCTCGACGCGATCCGCCGCGGCGACCTGCGCAAGGCCGTGGCGGCCCGATGGCTCGATGTGCGGCTGCCCTCCTCGGAGCTCGCGCCGGCGAGAGCGGGCGCCGACCTCCCCGCGAACGGCGCCCTCCCCGCGGACGGTGTCGTCGAGCGGGTCGTCGACGCCTTCGAGCGCGGATGCTCCGAGTGCGTTCGCTTCGTCGTCCAGCGCGGCGGCCACGCCTTCCTGGGAGCGACCCCCGAGCTGCTGGTCGAGCAGCATGGGCTGGAGCTGAGGACCCACGCGCTCGCCGGCACCGAGCGCAACGATCCCGAGCCCGAGGAGCAGGCGCGAAGAGCGCGTTCGGTCGAGTCCGGCTGCGACCTCGATGGCGGGGCCGCCGAGCGGCTCCTGGCGCGCGACAAAGACCGCCGCGAGCATCAGCTCGTGGTCGAGCACATCGTCGACCGGCTCGCTCCCTACTGCGCTGAGCTCGAGGCCCCGAGCGAGCCGCGGGTGCGCAGCCTGCGGCACCTCCTCCACCTGGAGACGCCGATCGAGGGTCGGCTGAGTGAGCCGCGGCACGTGCTCGAGCTGGCTGCCGCGCTGCATCCCACCCCGGCGGTGGCGGGCGTTCCGGTCGATCGGTCGCTGGCCCTGTTGGCTGCGCTCGAGGCCGGTGAGCGCGGGTGGTACGCGGGGCCGGTCGGCTGGTTCGACGAGCGTGGCGACGGCGCGCTGTCGGTCGCGCTGCGCTCGATGCTGGTCGGCCGGAGCTCCGCCCGGCTGTTCGCGGGCGCCGGCATCGTCGCCGACTCGCAGCCGCAGGCCGAGCTCGAAGAGACCCGCTGGAAGCTGGCGGGCGCGTGGACGGCGCTGACCGCGGCGGTGGGCGGCGAGCTCGAGATCGAGCGCGGCGCGGCGCGGGTCGCCGCCGGCGACGACTGGCAGGCGCCCCGCCCGTCGCGTGACTGAGAAATGCTGCATCCACCCCGGAACCTGAGCTCCGAGTGGGGGCGCCTGCTGGTCGAGGGGCTGGTCTCGGCCGGCGTTCGAGACGTGGTCATCGCGCCGGGCTCACGCTCGACCCCGTTCGTCCTGGCGGCGACCGCCCAGCGCCGGCTGCACTGCGTCGAGGCGGCGGACGAGCGATCCGGCGCCTTCTTCGCGCTCGGCCAGGGGCGCGCCAGCGGCCGTCCGAGCCTGTTCGTGTGCACATCGGGAACCGCCGGCGCGCACGCCTTCCCCGCCGTGATCGAGGCATCGCTCGCGCGCGTGCCGCTGGTCGTGCTCACCGCCGACCGCCCGTTCGAGCGCCGCGACTGCGGCGCTCCGCAGACCATCGACCAGACGCGACTGTTCGGAGACCACGTGCGCTGGTTCGCCGAGCTCGGCCTGCCCGACCCCGACGAGCGGGCGCTGCGCTCGCTCCAGCGGCGGGCGCTGCGCGCCGTGGTGCGCTCGCTGGGGCCGATCCCGGGACCCGTGCACCTCAACGCCCCGGTTCGCAAGCCGCTCGAGCCCCAGGATCCGGCGGCGCTCGATGCGGATGGGGCCGCGCGTTGCGCGGAGCTCGCGCGGCGGATCGACGCGATCCTGGCTCGGCCGCCGTCCTTCGACGCGACGCCGCCGAGCGCCCCGACCGAGGCGGTGCTGGACCGGCTCCTCGACGAGCTGTCGGCGGCGCGGCGCCCCCTGGCGGTCGCCGGTCCGGCTGCGCTCGCACGCTGGCTGGACGCGGATGCGATGCTCGAGTCGCTCGCCGCCCTCGGTCTACCGGTCTACGCCGAGGCGACCAGCCAACTCGCCCACGCGCGCGCCCGCGGCGAGTGCGGTGGGGCCGCGGGAGCAGACCTCGGGCGCCTGAACGGTTTTGCCGGCGTTCTCGGCTCGGCCGCCGCCCGCACGGCGCTCGCCCCCGACCTCGTGCTCCAGCTCGGCGCCGCGCCGACCGCCGGCGGATGGGAGCTCGCGATCGAGCTCTGGTGCGCTGCCGGCGCACGCCACGTCGTGCTCGCCGACGGGGGGTGGCCGGATCCGGTGTCGACCGCGAGCTGGGTGGTGGAAGGTGACGCCGCGACGACGCTGCGCGCGTCGGCCTCGCGGGCGGCGGGCCGCGGCCTGTCCTTCGCCCGTCAGGACGACTGGATCGCTCGACTCGAACGGCTCTGCCGCGGGAGCGAGGAGGCGGCCGCCGAGCTCAGCTCGCTCGAGCCGGCGGGGGAGGCGCCCATCGCGGAGCCGGCCGCGGTGCGGACCTTGCTCGAGGCGCTGCCCGAGGACGGGCTGCTCGCGGTGGGCAACAGCCTGCCCATCCGATCGGTCGATCTGTACGCGCCCCGCGCCGGCGTCCGGGTCCCGGTCTGGAGCCAGCGGGGCGCGAACGGCATCGACGGGCTGGTGTCGGGCGCCGCGGGCGCGCTCTCGGTCTGGGGTCGCACCGCGCGCCGCGACCGGGCGCCGGGCCTGAGCGTCCTGCTCCTGGGCGACGTCAGCCTGCGCCACGACCTCGGCGGTCTCGCCCTGCTGAGGGGGGCGCTCGAGCGCTCGACCGCGCCGGCTGCTCCGCGAGGAGGGCAGCGGTTGCTGGTCGTCCTCCTCGACAACGAGGGCGGACGGATCTTCGACCAGCTTCCCGCTCGCGACCTGGACCTCGGGGATCGGTGGCGTTTCTGGCTGACGCCCGAGGGACCGTCATGGCCCGCGGTCGCCTCGGCCTTCGGGCTCGAGTATCGCGAGGCGGCGAGCATCGCGGCGCTCCGCGACCTCCTCGACGAGCTGATCTCGGCGTCCACCCGCTCGGCGCTGCTGAGGATCGAGGTCGATCCCGACAGCGCACGTCTGGCCAGCGAGTTGCTGCGGCGCCGGATCGACGCCGTCGCTCGTGACGCCATTCTGGCCGCCCAGGAGGGCGCAGGATGATCCCGGCCGGATCGGCCGGGCTCGACCCCGCCCGTCCCTGGGTCCTCGACGGTGCGTGAGCCGTGCGTTGCGAGAGGTGCGTCCTGATCCAGGGCTTCGCCGGCTCGCCGGCGAGCTGGGATGCCGTCGTCGAGCGGCTCCCCGAGGACTGGAGGGTGCTCCGCCCGACTCTCGCCGGCCACGATCCCCGAGCGGGTTGGCCGCAGGACGTCCGCGGCTTCGAGGACGAGGTCGACCGGCTGGCGCACGAGATCGGTCCCGGACCGCCGTCGCTGCTGTGCGGGTATTCGTTGGGGGGGCGGCTGGCGCTCGGGCTCCTGGCTCGGCATCCGGGAAGGTTCGCGGCGGCGCTGGTGATCGGAGCCCACCCCGGTCTTCCGGGGCCGCACCCCGGTCCTCCGGGGCCGCACCCCGGTCCTCCGGCGCCCCACCATGGGCCGGGACAGCAACCGGGGCTTCCCGGCGACGAGCTCGCGACGCGAGTCCCGACCGGGGCTGCGGCGGGCGACGAGGGCAGGAGGAGTCGTGAACCCTGCTCCCGAGCAGGCTCGCCGGCGAGAGCGGAGCGGTGCGCGGCCGACGAACGCTGGGCGGCCGTGATCGAGCGCGACCTCGACGCCTTCGTCGAGGAGTGGCAGGCGCTGCCGCTGTTCGCGAGCCAGCGGCGGCTCCCGGCGGAGGCGCTCGAGGCGCAGGATCGGATCCGCCGGGGACACCGGCCGGAGACCCTGGCGCGCGCGATGCGGGTCCTGTCGCTCGGCGCGATGCCGGATCATCGTGAAGCGTTGGGCCGGGTGCGAGTCCCGGTGGTGCTGATGACGGGCGAGCTCGATCGCAGGTTCACGGGCCTCGCCGTCGAGCTCGCGGCCTCGATTCCGGGCTCGCGCGTCGAGGTCGTACCGGGCGTCGGCCACAACGTGCCCCTCGAGGCGCCGGGCGCGGTCGCCGCCGGGCTGCGCGAGCTCGCGGCGAGGCGGTCGTGACCGAGAGCCGTGAGACCAGACCGCCGGCCGGAGCGCGGGCAGGCGGGCTCGATGAAGCATCCCTCGAAGAGGGCAGAGTCGAGGCCGACGGCGGCGACGCCGTGACGCCATCCGCTCCCGGCCCCCTTCGCCGGTGGTGGCTGGCGGTGCGTCCCGCGACGCTCTGGGCGGCGGTGGCGCCGGTGGCGGTGGGCACGGGCTGCGCCATCGGGCTGGGCTGCGCGCGGGCCCTGCCGGCGCTCGCCGCCCTGGCCGGGGCGCTCTCGATCCAGATCGGCACCAACTTCGCCAACGACCTGTTCGACCACGAGCGCGGCGCCGACACCGAGCACCGGCTCGGTCCGGCGCGCGCCGTCGCACAGGGCTGGATCTCGCCGCGAACGATGCTGCGCGCGACGATCCTGGCCTTCGCAACGGCCGCTCTGTGCGGGATCTACCTCGCGTCGGTGGCGGGGCCGTGGGTCCTCGCGATCGGCGTGGCCTCGATCGTCTCGGGCATCGCCTACACCGGCGGCCCGTATCCCCTCGGCTACCACGGGCTCGGCGATCTCTTCGTGTTCTCCTTCTTCGGCGTGGTCGCGGTGGTCGGCACGGTGTTCGTGCAGTGCGGCGCGGCTCCCCCCATCGCCTGGTGGGCTTCCGGACCGGTGGGGGCTCTCGCCACCACGATCCTGGCCGTCAACAACCTGCGCGATCGCCACACCGACGCAGTGGCCGGCAAGCGCACGCTGGCGGTGCGCTGGGGAGCGCGAGCCGTGAGGATCGAGGTCGTGGTCCTGGTCGCGCTCGCCTACCTGGTCGCGGTGGCCCTCGCCTGGCAGGCGCGCAGCGCGGTCGCGCTGCTGCCGCTGGTGAGCCTGCCGCGGGCGGTGGTCGCGGTCGCCGGGGTGCTGCGGCGAGACGGCGCCGCCCTCAACCGGTCACTCGGCGAGACCTCCCGGCTCCTCCTTCTCTTCAGCCTGCTCTTCGCCATCGCGCTAGGCCTGGGAATGGTGAAATACCATTCCCAGGCCTAGCTGATCCACACCCGGCTCCAAGCGCCTTCGGCGCGTCGCCGGGGAACAGCCCATGAACGGCAGCTCGAATACCTGGACAGGGCCCTAGGTGGCTGGTGTGAAACGGGTTAGCGGGATTGCCAAGGTCGTCGGCTGGGCCAGACTCGTGGGTTGAGCGTGGCGCGGCCGTTGTTCATTCTGCGAGAGAGCTCGGCGGCTAAAGCTTTGGAGCCCGGTGAAGGCGG
>DATKBT010000171.1:0-23161 GCA_035546295.1 Thermoanaerobaculia bacterium
CGAGGGGATCGCCAGCGATCGCAACTTCCGCCGCTATCTGCTCGAGGTCGCGCCGGCCCACGATCCGCAGGCGTGGAACCTGCTCGGCGCGCCTGTGCAACAACAGGTGCTGGACGGGCCGCTCGCGCTGTGGACCCCGCCGGCGGCCGGCGGCTACGTCGTACGCCTCTCGGTCGAGGACCGGGCCGGCAACGTCGCCCGCGCCACGCGACAGGTCGCGACCGCGGCTCCGCCCGACATCGCCGATCTCACCGTCGCGCCTCGCCTGGTCTCGCCCAACGGCGACGGCAACGCCGACGAGCTGGTGATCTCGTACCGGGTGCTGCGCCCGATCCTCCTCCGCCTCGAGATCCACGACGCCGACGGGCGTCTGGTGCGGGCGTTCGACCGCAGCCACCCGCTCGCCGGAGAGGTCGTCGAGCTCCGCTGGGACGGCCGCGACGGCAACGGTCTGCCGGTGCCCGACGGCGGCTACAGCGTCGAGGTGCTCGGGCTCGAGCTCTTCTTCGAGGTCGACCGCACCCCGCCCGAGATCGAGTGGGGGCTCAGCCACGGAAGCGACGTTCCGCTGACTGGCAGTCTCTCGCTCTCGGTTCGCGACGAGCACCTCGAGCCGGGACCGGTCGGCAAGGTCGAGAGCGGGCTCGGCGACTCGCCGCAGGCGTGGACGCCGCTCACCGACCTCGTGTCCGAGCAGCCGGAGCGGCCGGGCTTCGTCGAGGAGGTAGACGAGAACCTGAGGCTGGCCCGCGCCTCGCTCCTGGGTCGTCGCTTCCGGATCGAGGCGACCGATGCGGCCGGCAACCGCAGCGTGGTGGTCACCCATCCACCGATCGCCGAGGAGGCCTTCCTGGTGGCGGCGGGACCGAACCGGATCGACCCCGAGACCGGCAGCTTCGACCTCGACGCGGTCCTGAGCGAGGGTCTCCACGGTCCGCTCGTCGACGCCCTCGGGAACTGCGTCGAGCCGGTCGCGATGCCGTGCTTCGCGCGGCTTCCCGCCGACGGCGCGTTCCGGCTTCGCGCCCAGACCACCTTCGCGGGCGCCGCCTCGCAAGTCGTCCTGCAGTACCGGGCGCACGATCCGAGCCTGTTGGGCGGCGGCGAGGAGGACCTGCTGTGGAACGAGCGCGCGATGCCAGCGGCGTTTGCTCCCGAAGGCGTCGTCCCGGCGGTGGGCTTGCCGCTCGACGGCTTCGACCTGGTGTGGGACCTGGCGGGAGTCGACCGTAGCCGATCGCTCGTGGCGCGGCTGAGGGTCGTCGACCAGGACGGCGAAGAGCACGTGACGCCCGCGATGCGGATCATCCCCGTCGCGCCCGGCCCGTTCTTCCTCGGTCGGCTCGAGGACGCCTGGGAGGCGCCGTTCCCGAGCAGCTTCGGCCTGAGCGAACGCGCCGAGCTCATCCGGTCGGCGAGGGCGCTGGCGGGCACGGCGGGTGTCGACGAGTCGCGGCTGCTGTGGGGCGGCGAGGAGCTCTCCGGCGAGCTGGCGCTCGCGGAGCTGTTCGTCCAGAGCGCCGACGACGGCCGCTATCAGGAAGAGGCGAGGTTCGAGGCGGTCGCGATCGCGGACGGGGTCTTCCTCTTCGAGGTGCCGACCGTCGAGTGCGCCAGCTACGTCGTGCGCCTGCGAGCGGTCGATCAGAACGGCGATTCGTACTCCTCGGGCGGCGCGATCACGGTGCCCTGCATGAGGCTGCGCGTCGATCTCGACCCGATTCCGGAGCCGCAGTGCGGCGCGACACCGGGCGCGAGCAGCGCGCTCGGTCTCGACGTCACCCCCGAGAGCCTGGATGGAGCGACCCTGAGCGAGCTGCGACTCGAGCTGATCACGAGCGACAGCCGCGAGCTGCTCGACAACCTGATCACGCCGGCGAACGGCGTCGCGCGACGCTTCGACCTCGACCTCTCGAGCTTCCCCGAAGGCGAGTACGCGCTCCTCGTGTCGCTGATCAACGAGCGCGACGACGTGCTGTCCCGGCGGGAGACAGTGTGGGTCGATCGCACGCCGCCGACCCTCGAGGTGACCTCGCCGCTCGAGGGGCAGTCGAGCTGCGGGTTGGTGGCCATCGAGGGGCGCGCCGCCGACGGCGAGTCTCCGTATGCGCTCCTGCTCGAGCCGCTCCCCGGTTCGGCGTGCAGCGTGTCGGCCGTCCATCAGGACTCGACCACCGGGACGATCGTCGGTCTCCTCGGAACCCTCGACGGGTGCCAGGGCGAGGTCGGTCTCCGGGTGCTCGCCGTCGACCAGGTGGGCAACACCACCTGCGTCGATCGCCAGGCGGTGGTCGACGCCGTCGTGCTGGGCGGTGGGATCGACGCCGCCGGCGTGGCGCTCGCGACCAGCGCCGGCAGCGTGTACCAAGGGCTCTCCCCCAACGGCGACGGCATCGGCGACGGCATCGCCGACGAGCTCGAGGTCGAGCTGCTGGCGGAGGAGGCGGTGTTCGCCGACGTCGCGGTGCATTCGCGCCTTGCCGGGCTGCACTGTGAGCTCGGCGGGACCCCGGTGCGGACCCTGGTCGAGGGGCTTCCCTTCTCGCAGCGGGCGACGGTGGTTTGGGACGGTCTCGACGACGGCGGCCAGCCGGTGGCCGACGGCCGTTACGGCGTGGTTGCCCACATCGAGGACGCCTGCGGCAACGACCGCACCGAGACCTTCTGCTCGATCGCGCTGGATGCGAGCCCGCCGGCGCTCGAGGTGACCAGCCCGCCGGCCGGCGCGGCCGTCTCGGGGCTGGTCGCCGTGCGCGGTTCGGTGCTCGAAGTTCGGCCGCCTTTGCCGGCAGGGCAACTCCTGACCTTCGATCGCTTCGAGCTCGACTACCAGCTCGATACGGCGCCCGGCCTCTGGACGCCGATCCATGTGTCGGACGTCGAGGTTCCGGACCACGACCGCCATCTCGCCACCTGGAGGCTCCAGGGCGCCGCGGGGCCGGTGACGCTGCGCCTGAGCGCCAGCGACCTGCTCGGAAACCGCTCCGAGGTCACGGTTCCGGTGCAGGCGCTGGATGCGCCGCTCCTGGTCTCCCTGCTCGAGCCGGCGCCGCGGCTGTTCTCGCCCAACGGCGACGGGCGTCGCGATCACGTCGCGATTCGACTCACCCTCGTCGAGCCGGTCCTCGTCGACCTGCGCATCCTGGACGGCGACGGAACCCTGGTGCGCGAGCTCGTCGCCGGAGAAGCTCTGCCCGCCGGCGCCGCGGTGCGGATCTGGGACGGTCTCGACGACTCGGGATCGATCGCGACGGACGGCACCTACGAGATCGAGATCACGGCGCGGCTCGCGAGCCAGCCCGGAATCTCGCAGACGGTGCGCACGCAGGTCGTGCTGGACGCCACTCCGCCCGCGATCCAGGTGCTCGGACCCGCGGGCTTCGCGGACGCCACAGCCACCGACGTCGAGATCGAGGTCGCCGACGCCAACGCCGGCGCCTGGGTCGTCGAGCTGGCGCCCGAGCCGGGAGCGGGTCCACCCGCCTGGCACCAGCTCGCTGCGGGGACCGGCTCGATCGCGGCGGTCGTCGCCCAGCTCGCTGGCCTCGAGGAGGGCTCCTACCGCCTCCGCCTCGAGGCGAGCGACCTCGCCGAGAGCACCAGCTCGCTCGAGTCCCACTTCGTGGTCGACGGCGAGCCGCCGGTGGTCCACCTGCTCCAGCCGGTCGAGGGGGGCGCCTTCGGCGGTGATCTCACGGTGACGGCCTCGATCGACGAGGAGTTTCTCGACCGCACCCGGATCGAGCTTGCGCCGGGCGCCGATCCGAACGACGAGGACTTCGTGCTCCTGGTCGAGGCTCCGGCGCCCTCCGCGGGAGAATTCTCGAGCATCGTCGACGTCGCCGGCTTCGCGGACGGCGGCTACGTCCTGCGGCTGGTGGCCTTGGACCGCTCGGGCAACCGGGGGGAGGCGCGGCGGCGGATCCGGCTCGACCGCTCGCCCCCCAACGCCGACCTCTCCGCGCCGGCGGACGGCGCCTGGATCCGGGAGCCGGTTGCGATCGCGGGGGAGGCCAGCGACGCCAACCTCGCGAGCTGGACGCTGACGCTGGCTCCGGCCGGAGGGGGCGGCGCTCCGGTCGAGCTCGCGAGCGGCGTTACTCCGGTCGATGCCGGCGACGTCCTGCTCACCTGGGCCGCGCTGCCCCCCGACGGCGAGCACCTGCTCCGACTGACGGTGACGGACCATGCCGGCAACCAGAGCATCGACTCGGTGACGGTGGCGGTCGACCGCGCGCCGCCGGCGCCGCCCACCGGTTTCGCGGGCACGGTCGAGGGCGACGATGTCCAGCTCTCCTGGCAGACGAGCCCCGAGCCGGACCTCGCCGGCTACCGACTGACCCGCGGCGGCGTCGTGGTCGCCGAGCTCGGCGCGACCGAGACCTCGGCCATCGACGGCGGACGTTTCGAGGGGCGCTACGAGTACCGACTGGTGGCCTTCGATCACGCCGGCAACGAGAGCTCACCGGCCGGTCCGGTCTCGCTCGTCATCGACACGACGCCGCCGAACGCCTCGATCCTGCGCCCGCGCCCGGGCGAGCGAGTGTCCGGCTCGGTCGAGATCGTGGGCACCGCTGCGAGCGCCGAGGACTTCCTCGAGTATCGGTTGCTGATCGCGGTCTCGCCGCCGCCCGCGGAGCCGATCCTGTTGCGCCGCTCGCCGGCCGCCACCACCAGCGGAGTCCTTGGGCTCTGGGACACCAGCGGAGCGCCGGAGGGGGAGGAGGTCGGGCTGACGCTCGAGGCCGAGGACACCAGCGGCAACGTCGCGCGGGTCTCGATCGTGCTCACGGTCGACAACGAGCCGCCCGCGGTCCCCGAGGGGCTGGTGGCGAGCGTCGCCGGCGACGGCGCTGGCGACGATGTCGACCTGAGCTGGCAGGCCAACGTGGAGTCGGACCTGCTTGGCTACGTGCTGCTGCGCGACGGTGTGACGATCGATGCGCTGGGCAGGCCCACGGGCGGCGATCTGCGCGACGTCGCGCTCACCGGCACCAGCCACCGCGACGCCGATCGTCCCGATGGCACCTTCAGCTACCGAGTGATCGCGATCGATCGTGCCGGCAACGCGAGCGCGCCCTCCGCGCCGGCGCTGGCGACGGTCGAGACCGGAGCGCCCGTGATCTCGATCGTCGAGCCGACGGACGGCGCCCGGGTCGAGGGGATCGTGCCGGTGCTGGTCGAGAGCCCCGATCTCGACGTCGCCGAGGTGCGCTTCGAGGTGCGCGAGACCGGCGCGCCGGACTGGACTCTGCTCGGGGTCGACCAGGAGGCGCCGTGGGGGACGGAGTGGGACGCGGCGCCGCTTCCCTTCGGTCTTTACGAGCTGCGCGCTACGGCGGTCGACGGCGGCGGGGCCGAGGGACCGGCCGACCTGGTCACGGTCGAGCTCACCGAGCTGACGCCGCCGCCGGCGCCGCTCGCGCTCGTGCTCGACGTCGACGGCGACGAGGTTTCGCTGAGCTGGCCTCCGGTCGACACCCTCGATCTCGCCGGCTACCACGTCGAGCGCTCGTCGGACGGCGGCGAGAGCTGGCTGCGGCTCGACGCCGATCCGATCACGGCGACCGCGAGGGCCGACGTGGGCGTCGCCGACGGCACGTATCGCTACCGCGTGGTCGCCGCCGACGTCAACGGCAACGAGTCGGATCCCTCGCCCGAGGTCGGCGCGCGGGTGTTCGGCGCCCTGCTCGAGCAGCCCCTCACGCCGACCGCCGAGCTCGCCGTGGGTCCGGTGGCGGGGCGCGGTCCGGACGCCGTGGCCTACACGGTCGATCCGGAGCTCGAGGGTCCGGACGGCACCATCGTGCCTCTCGCGAGCTTCGCCAGCGAGGCCGACGGGAGCTTTGTGATTCCGGTCGTGACGCTCGTGCGTGGCCGCAACGTGGTGCGGGTGCGGCTGACCGACGATGAAGGCCATCGCAGCCGGATTGGGACCGTTCCGATCGTCTCGATCGCGCCGCCCGAAGCACCTGCCGGTCTCGCCGCGACCGTCGACGGTTTCGACGTGTCGCTCGAGTGGGACCCGAATCCGGAACCCGACCTCGCCGGCTATCTCCTGCGGCGAGGCGGAGAGCCGGTGGAGCCTGCGCGTCTCGCCCCCCTCGTCGCGGCCGTCGACTCGCAGCGTGGAGCCGAGGTCGCGCCGCTCGCGATCGACGGGAGTTCCTCGACCTCGTGGATCCCGATCACGCCGAGCTCGGGTGGCGCGCTCGAGCCGCCGGTGTGGATCGAGGTCGAGCTCGATCGGGCGCGCGTGCTCACGGGCGTCGAGCTCGAGTGGTACGACGCATCCGCGGCGCCGCGCCGGGCGCGGGTCGAGGCGCACTCGGGCGAGGTGTGGGCGACGGTGGCGACGGTCCCCGCCGCAACCGCTGTGGCGGAGATTGCGTTCGTCCGGCCGTACGCGACCTCGCGAGTGCGGCTGATCATCGACGAGGCTCCCAGCGCCTTCCGGCGACTCTGGCTGCGCGAGCTGCGCGTGCTCGAGCTCGGATCGATCGAAGGAACGTCGTACGGCCACATAGCCGGCGACGGGCTCCATCGTTACGAGCTGCAAGCGATCGGCGCGAGCGGTCTGCTCGGTCCGTCCGCCTCGCTCGACGTCCCGGTGGGCGACGTGGTGTCGCCCGAGCCGGTGATCCTCGCGGGGCAGGCGAGCGGCTTCGAGGTCGAGCTGAGCTGGACGGCGAGCCCGGCGCCCGACGTCGCCGGCTATACCGTGTATCGCGACGGCTCGCTGATCGTGCGGCAGCTCGACGCCGGGTTCCTCGCCCACACCGATGGACCGTTGCCCAACGGCTCCTACCGCTACCGGGTGACTGCCAGCGACGCGGTCGGCAACGAGAGCGCTTCCTCCAACGAAGTCGCCATCGAGCTCGCGGCGCCGGTTCCCCAGCCGCCGACGCTGGCCGTGACCGGGACCGAGGCCAGCAGCGCCACCCTGAGCTGGACTCCCTCCGTGGGCCTCGAGGGGGTCGCCTTCGCGCTCGAGCGAGCGACGTCGGGCGGCGGGCCTTACGAGGAGGTCGTTCTCACCACCGCTCTGACGTTCACCGACGAGGAGCTCGATCCCGCGACGACCTACTGGTACGTCGTACGCGCGATCGATGCCGCCGGCAATCGGAGCCTGCCGTCGAACGAGGTAGCGGTGATCGCGATCGACGTCACGCCGCCTCCGGCGCCGCGCCTGTTCCACCCGGCGCGACCGGCAGGCGCGATCGAGACCGGCGAGCTGCTGGTCGACGTTGCCGCCTTCGCCGAGAGGGGAGCGCGCGTCTCGCTCTGGCAGGGCGGCTCGTTCCGGCGCGAGGCGACGGCGACCTCGGAGTGGAGCGACGAGCCGAGCAGCCCGAGCGCCGAGCGGGTGCGCTTCAGCGCCGATGGCAGCCGGGCTCTCGCCATCGACTTCGATGGCGTGCTCTGGTGGCTCGCATTCCCGCTGCCGAGCGCCTCGCCAGTTGCGACCCGAGTGGCGAGCGCGGCGTGGCTGGGAAGCGAGAGCATCCTCTACGCGACCGGCGACGGCGAGCTCCGTCGGTTCGAGCCCGCGACCGGGATCGCCAGCTCGATCGCGGCTGCGGACGAGATCGCCGAGGTGGCGGCCGCCGAGGATCCGTCGTCGGGCGAGCAACTCGTGCTGGTGACGGCCGAGCGTCTGGGTCAGGCGGGATTGTGGCGGCTCGATCTCGCCTCGGGAGGTTGGGAGCTGCTGGAGCCGCTCGACCACGCCTACGCGCTCTGGGATCTTGCCATCGCGCCGCGGCTCGCGCACGTGGCCTTCCTCAGCGAGGTCCACGGGCTGGCGCTCCTCGAGCTCTCCTCCGGGGAGATCACACCGCTCGGTGGGGACGCTGGTGGTCCCGTCGCCTGGTCGCCCGACGGCGGCGCGCTGCTCTACGTCGAGGAGTCGGCCCCGTCCCAGATCTGGCGCTTCGAGCTCGACTCTGAGGTCGCGTCTCAGGTCACCGACGATCCCGACGGCGCCTACGGTCCTTTGTGGTC
The DNA here is from genome assembly GCA_035546295.1 of Thermoanaerobaculia bacterium. Classification (GTDB taxonomy): domain Bacteria; phylum Acidobacteriota; class Thermoanaerobaculia; order Multivoradales; family Multivoraceae; genus DATKBT01. Next base: position 8,005 of record DATKBT010000171.1, read on the forward strand.
ACCCGACGGCTCGCGCTACGCCTACGTGCGCGACGGCTGGGGTCTCCAGGTCGTGGAGTGGGGGGGCGAAGCCGAGGAGGTGGCGCCCTACCTGCCGGAGGTTGCCGTCTGGACGGCCGGGGGCGCGATCGGCTCCCACCTCGACGGCGGCGCCGTCCGGATCCTGCCGCCGGGACTCGCCCGTTGGAACGGCATCGGGCTCGAGCCGGGCGTCAACCTACTCTCGGCGCGAGCGCGCGACGAGGCCGGTCTGGAGTCGCCCTTCTCGGAGGTGATCACCGTGATCCTGCGGGCCGACGCGCTTCCCGACCTCGAGCTGCGCTCGGGCGAGCTGGCCGCGATACCGCCCACGGTCGAGCCGCTCTCGCCCGTGCGAATCTCGGCCGTGGTCCGCAACCGGGGGGCGCAGGCCGCGGCTGCGAGCGAGCTCGAGCTCGAGCTCGAGGATCCAGCCGGCCAGTCGATCTGGACGCGGCGGCTGCCGGTTCGGGCGCTCGAGCCGGGCGGGTTCGCGACGGTGCTGCACGACGTGGCGCTCGAGGTCCCCGGGCTCTATCGCCTGCGCGCGCGTGCCGACGCCGGGCTGGTGGTGCCCGAGGGCGACGAGGCCAACAACCAGGCGACGCGCGAGCTCCGCGTGCTCGAGGCCGGCGCTCCACTGCTCTCGGTCTCGAGCGAGCAGTTGCGCTACGAGCCCGGCGAGCTGGTCCGCGGTGAGGTACGAGTCCTCGCGGGGGGCGCGTTCGCGGGACGGCTCGTCGTGCGCTTCGAGGACGAGCTCGGGTTCCCGGTGGCGACCCTGATCGACGACGTCGTCGCGCTCGCCTTCGGCCAGGAGCGCATCGAGATGCTGGCGCACGAGTCCGCCGGGTTGTTCGCCGGCGCCTATCGCCTGCGCGCCAGGCTCGAGGACGAGGCCGGAGTCGCCGTGGCCGAGCAGGTAGCTTCGTTCGAGATCGGCGAGACGATTCGAGCTGCGGCCGCGCTCGAGGTCACGCCGCAGGTCGCGGTGCGGCCGGGGGCGGTCACGCTCGCCGGTGTGCTCCGCTACCTCGAGGGCAATGCCCTGCTCGAGGACGTCGAGCTCGCCCTGGTGCTGCTCGATCCGAGCGGCGTGGAGGCTGCGCGCTGGGAGCAGACGGCAGGGGGGCTTCTCCCCGGCGACCAGGCGCCGCTCGGCGTGGTCTGGAGCAGCGGGGGCGCTGCTCCCGGTCGCTGGACCGCGACGTTGACGGCGTCGTTCGGCTCGCAGCAGCTCGCTTCGGCGGAAGCGATGCTCGACCTCGGGCTGGCTCCGCCGCGAGCCGTCGGCGAGCTGAGCACCTCCTCCGAGGTCGCGGCGGGGTCGACCGTGGACGTCGATTTCCTCGTCCGGAACGTCGGCGAGCTGGATCTCACCGGTGCTCAGGTGACGGTGTCGCTGCGGCGAGCGCCGCCGGCCGGCGTTCACGCCAGCGAGAGCGTCGTGGTCGATCTCCCGAACGGCGGCACGGCGACCGGCGCCGTGTCGCTGGACAGCTCGGGTCTCGGCCTGGGGAGCTACCTGATCGTGTTCGAGGCCGACCTCGAGGCGGCCGGGGACCCGGGCGGCGCCACGGCTCCGCTCGACACCGTTCTGCTCGACACCGCGACGGTGATGCTGGTCGATGCCGAAACCCCCGAGGTCGAGTTGCGCCAGCCGGTCGACGGTGGCTTCCTCGGGCTCGACTCGAGGGCGGTCGTGCGCGCGCTCGACCGCCTGTCGGGCGTCGCGTCGGTCGAGGTGGTGCTCGACGCAGGGCCGCCGCGGCCGGCGTTCCGGATCGAGGGCGATCTCTACGGCGCGCTCCTTGAGGGGGTCTCGCCGCTCGAGGAGGGAGTGCACACGGTCGAGGCGCGGACACGGGATCGCGCCGGGAACCAGGCGGCCACCGGGGTCCTCACCTTCACCGTCGATCGCACGCCCCCCGAGATTACGGTGCTCGGCGTGGTCGACGGCCAGGTCGGCGGCGCCCCCGTCGTGCCCGTGATCGAGATCGTGGAGGAGCATCCCGGAACCCTGTCGCTGCTGCTCGATGGCCTTCCCTTCACCTCCGGAGACCTGGTCGAGGCGCCGGGAATCCACCGGCTCGACGTGGTGACGGCCGATCTCGCCGGCAACCGGGCGGCGATCACGGTGCGCTTCGAGATCACGATCCCGACCGGCTCGCCGGTCCTGGGTGAGATCGTGGGCGCTCCGGCCCAGGCCGCGCTCGGCGCTCCGCTCGAGGTCGTCCTCGAGCTCGTCAACGAGAGCGGAGCGCCGCTGGTCGCGCTGCCGGTCTCGCTGTCCCTCGAGTCGGCGGCGTCGGGCGAGCAGCTCGTGAGGGTCGAGCTGACGCTCGACCTGCCGGCCGGGGCGACGAGCGTCCCGGATCTCTCGATCGACACCGCTGAGCTCGTTCCCGAGCCGATCGAGCTGGTGCTGTCGGCCGATCTCGCCCAGCTCGGTGGCGGCATCGTGGAGCTCGATCGCCAGGCGGTGCTCCTGGTCGATGCGACGCCGCCGGGGCTCGAGCTGCTCGTGCCCGCCGACGGCGCGATCGTGCCCGCGGAGGTCGTGGTGCAGGCCCTCGCCACCGATGCGCACTCCCCGATCGACCTCGTCGAGGTGGCCTTCGACGGGGGCGAGCTCGTCGCGTTGCCCGCCACCGGCGGCGACACCTACGGCGCGACCTTCGATGGGCTCGCCGAGGGAGGACACGCTCTCGTGGCGCGCGCTCTCGATGCCGCCGGCAACGCGGCCGAGGTCGCAATCGAGCTCACGGTCGACGCGACACCGCCCGTCGTCGAGGTGAGCGGCGTCGTCGACGGCCAGCAGAGCAGCGACCCCCTCACGCCGGTGGTGACGGTGACCGATCCGCACCTCGAGCAGGTCGCGATCCTCCTCGACGGCGAGCCCTTCGCCTCGGGAACTGCGGTCTCGGCGCCGGGTCCGCACCTGCTCGAGGTCGAGGCCCTCGATCTCGCCGGCAACCGGGCCGAGCTCGCCGTCGCCTTCGAGATCCTGCAGGCAGCGCCGGTGCTGACGGCGACCTTCGCGGCCGATCGCGTCGGCGCGGGAGGCACGGTCGAGCTGGTCTACGAGATCACCAACGCCAGCTCGATGGAGGCGGCGAGCGAGATCGGGTTCGAGAACGTCTTCGTGGAGGAGCTGCCGACCGCGGCGGCGCTGCCGGCGAGCGGCTTCTGCGGCCCCGGCTCGGCGGCAACGTTCCGCCCGCGTGCGGCGAACCCGGCACGGCTGGCGATCGCGGGCGCCGCGCTCGGGTCTGGGGAATCCTGCAGGTTCTCGGTGGTGCTCGACGTCGAGGTGGGCGCTGCGGGCGGTGCGATCACGAACACTGCTGGGCCGCTGACGGCGACCGCCGGCGGTGTGGCGGTGGTGGGCGAGGCGGCCGCCGACGCCGTCGAGCTGATCGGTGCACCGTACCTGACTGCCGAGATCACGGACGATCCGGTGGCGCCGGGAGGCGGCGCGACCCTCGAGCTCACGCTCGCTCACCACGCGAGCGCGCCCGGGGATGCCACCGGCATCGCGTTCGGCGTCGACCTCGCCGGAGCGCTCGCCGGGCTCCACGCCACTGGGCTCGACGGGATGGGGCTCCCCGCGGCCGACGTCTGCGGTGCGGGCTCGCTGCTCCTCGGCGGCGACCGGCTGCGGCTCGAGGGCGGCGTGCTCGCCCCCGGCGAGTCCTGCGTCCTCGCGATCGATCTGGGGACGCCCGCCTCGGCGCCGGCCGGCGGTCACGAGATCGTCACCTCGAGCGTGATCGCCACGGTCGAGGTGGTGGGGGAAGGCGTCGACGTGGTCGGCGCCGCGGCCGGCGACGATCTGATCGTGGCCGGTCTGACGCTGGCCAAGGAGTTCGCGAACGATCCGGTGGCGCCGGGCGGAGAGGTGACACTTCGGTTCACGCTCTCGAACACCAGCGCGACCTCGAGCGCCACCGAGATCCTGTTCACCGACGATCTGGTCGAGGTGCTCGACGGGCTAACTGCGACGCAGCTTCAGCTCGTAGGTCTCTGCGGGGTCGCCTCGACTCTCGACGCGTCGGAGGCTGGCGAGTTGCTCGTATTCCAGGGCGGGAGCCTGGGTCCCGGCGAGTCCTGCAGCTTCGAGGTGACGCTATTGGTGCCGGCCGGAGCCGAGGACGGCGACTACCTCAACGTGACGCGCGATCTGTCGGCGATGTACGACGGATCCGCGATCTTCTTCGAGAGCACGAACGCCGCGGACGTCTTGGTCGTGCGCTCGGCGCCGCTGGTGCTGTCCAAGGAGATCCCCGACGATCCGGTGCCTCCCGGAGGTGTCGCCCGGATGCGGTTCACGCTGCGCAATCTGGTGTCCGAGGCGGCCTTCGGCATCGGCTTCTCCGATGACCTCGACGCTGCGCTCCCTGGCCTGGCGGCGATCGACCTGCCGCTCTCGGCCTGTGGCGGCGCCGTCGTCGAGGCGGCGACCAGCGGCGGCGCCATCGAGCTCACGGGCGCGGAGCTGTCGGCCGGGTCCGCCTGCAGCTTCGAGGTGACGCTCGCAGTGCCGCTCGATGGGCCCCTCGCCACCACTGTCGTCAACACCACCAGCCCGATGAGCGCGGTGCTCGAGAGCGGGGCCGCCGTCGAGGCCGCTCCGGCGAGCGACGAGCTCCAGATCGGAACGCTCGTGCTGGAGAAGGCCTTCGATCGCCCGGCCGCGGCGGGCGGCACCGTGGCCCTGACCTTCGAGATCCGCAATCTCTCCCGCAGCCGTCCGGCACTCGATCTCGCCTTCACCGACGATCTGGACGCCACCCTCGCCGGCCTGGTCGCCACAGGTCTGCCGATCGGGGATCTCTGCGGCGCGGGCTCGTCGATCGATGGGTGGTCGATCCTCGTGCTGTCGGAGGGCTCGCTGCTCCCCGGCGACTCCTGCACTTTCCCGGTCGTCCTGCAGGTCCCGGCCGTCGCGGTTCCCGGAGAGCACGTCAACGTCACCGGCCCTCTCTCGGGGGGAGACGGCGCGACGCTGGCGCGCCCGGCGGTCGCGGTGCTGCGAGTGTCGGCGCCCGCCGACAACGACGGCGACGGCGTGCCCGACGGGGACGACCTCTGCGCGGGAACCGAGATTCCCGAGGCGATCCCGACCTCGAGCCTCGAGCCCAACCACTACGCCCTGGTCGACGGGGACGGCGTCTTCGACACCGTGACTCCACCGGGCGGCGGTCCCGGCGACGTGTTCACCATCGACGATACGCGCGGCTGCTCTTGCGAGCAGATCATCGACGTCGTCGGCCTCGGCAACGGCCACCGCAAGCACGGTTGCAGCCTCGGCGCGATGCGCGACTGGGTCGCCGACGTGGAGCCGTAGCCGTGCGCTTCTTCGACCCACCGATCATGAGATTTTCTGCCCGCACTGCCCTGCTCGCGCCGGCGGCCGCGCTCTGCGTGCTGCTTGCTCTCGACCCACCGCTGGCCGCCGGTCAGGAGACGTCCTCGCGACCGTCAGCCGCCGCGGGTGAGCAAGCCAGCGCCGAGAGCGGCCGTGGCGCCGCCGAGCGACGGCGCGGAGAGCTCCGTCGTCCGGAGAGCCGGAGCCGGGAGCTGGCAGCGCCGGAATCGGGGAGCGCACAGGGGGCCGCGGACGAGCCGATCGAAGCCTGGTCGCGGCAGCGACTCGAGCGCGAGCTGGTCGAGCGGCTGGCGCGCGGCGAGCTGGGGACCGTCGAGCTGGCCGAGCTGCGACGTCGTGATGCCTCTCCGCGCAGAGCCGCCGGATCGAGCACGAACGCGAGCGCCGCCGCTCGCCTCGAGCGTTCGGTGGACGAGGCGGTGGAGCGGTTGCGAGCTGCCGTCGAGCTCCGGGCGTCGAGCACGGCGTCGGAGGGAGCGGCCGATGCCGTTGCCTCTGTCGGTGCCTCTGCCGGTGCAGATGCCGCAGAGCGCACCTCGATCGCACGGGTCGATGCCGCCCTCGAGGGGGCGATCGAGCGCGTGATCGCGGCGGAGCTGCTGGTCGAGCGCGAGCTCGAAGTCGTCGGTCGTCGCCTGGAGGCGGCGAGCGCGCCCGCGGTCGCACGAGAGCGCTGGGAGAGCGTGCGACGGGCCTACCGGGAGCGTCGTGCGCGCCTGCTCGCGCCCGCGCTCGCGCTGCGCGAAGCGCGGCTCGGTCGAAGCGCCGGAACGCAGGCTCGTCAGGAAGACGACGCCTCTGAGCTGGCGATCCTCCGCGAGCTCGAAGTGCTGCTCGCCGGAGTGCCTCGTCGAGGTCCCCGCGTCCTGCGGGCCGATCTCCCCTATCGCGGCGCCACACCCGCGGCGCGCCAGCCGGTGCTCGAGCCCACGGTCGTGCCAACTTATGAACGGCCGGATGCTCCCCCGCCGACCGGCGCCGACTTCGGCGGCGGCTCGGCCGAGCGGCAGGCCCCGCTCTCGGCGGTGATCTTCGAGCAAGCCGAGGAGCTCGCCTTCGACGTCGTGCGCCTCTTCGAGCTGGTGCAGACCGAGATCGCGACCGAGTGGTACGCGGGCGGCATGAAGGGCGCGGAGGCCACGCTGCGCCAACGCGCCGGCAACGACGTGGACCAGGCGAGCCTGCTGATCGCGCTGCTGCGCGCGAGCGGCTTCGCAGCCCGCTACGTCCACGGCGCGATCGAGCTGCCGCTCGACGAGATGGTGGCGATGCTGGACCTCGATCGGACCGAGGACGTGCTGCCGGCGCTGCGGGCTGCGGGAGTCGCGGCGGTGCCGGTCGTTCGCGGCGGAGTCCTCGCGGCCGTGGTCGTCGAGCACACCTGGGTCGAGGCCTTCGTTCCCTACAGCAACTACCGAGGCGCCGCGGTCGACTTCTCGGGAATGACCTGGGTGCCGTTGGCGCCCGCGCTCGAGCCGTATCGCTCCGAGCGGGGTCGCTTCCTGCTGCGCGAGCTGGCCGAGAGCCCCGAGGGCAGGACCGTCGGCGAGCGCGTCGCCGAGTACCTGTCGCACGAGCAGGAGGTCGATCCGCTCTCGTTGATCGAGCTCGAGGTCGAGACCTTCCTGCTCGCCGAGAGCAACGGCGAGACCCTCGACGACGTGCTCGGATCGCGCGCGATCGACGCCCTGCCGCTCGGCCTGCTCCCGAGCACGCTGCCGGCGAAGGTGGTGGCGATCACGGGAGAGAGCTCGACGCTGGCGAGCGAGCGCCTCCAGCGGGTGCGGCTGCGGGTGCTCGGCGAGGAAACTGGCGCGCCGCCGCTCCTCGAGCTCGTGCTGCCGATCAGTGAGCTGCTGGCGCGTCGCGTCTCGCTCTCCTTCCTCCCCGCCGAGCTCGAGGACCACGAGACGACGATGCTGTTCGGTGGGCTCTACCAGACTCCCGCCTATCTGCTCTCCCTGCGGCCGCAGCTCGTCGTGTCCGGGCGGCGCCTGGCGGTGGGCGAGGGGACCCTGCCGATGGCGGCGGTGGCGCGGCTCGAGGTCGAGTGGCTGATTCCGGCCTCGGACGCTCCCCCCGAAATGACGATCGTGGAGCTGGTCGCGGGCGGCCATTACGCGCTCGGATGGGGAGCACAGAGCTTCGAGCCGGGCGTGCCGGCGGACCCGCAGGAAACCGCGCCCGGCGACGCCGAGAGCCTGGGCGCACGGGTCCTGGTCCAGCGCGCCCTCGACTACGGCAGTCGCTTCGATCACGCCGAGTCGCGTCTCGCGGGTCTGCTCGGACTCCGCCTGCTGCGCCCCGTCCCCTCGCTGGTCGTCGCGTCGCTCGCGCTCGAGGTCGACGAGGCGCTCGGTCTGCCCCTACGGCTGAGGATCACGGGGGCAGATCTCGATGCCGCGCGCCGCCTGGTCGAGCCGATCGCCTACGACGGCGAGAGCAGCGCAGAGCACGACTTCCTCGAGCTCGCGGGCCTGGTCGGCTCGGCGCAGGAGCGTTTCCAGTTCGAGGAAGCCTTCGGCGTGCCGGCGATCTCGGCCGATCTCGGGCTCGGAGTCGCGCGCGACTCCGGGATCGAGGTCGTCGTGCTCGACGCCTCCAACGTCGACGTGCAGCTCGCCGATCTCGAGCATCCGTCGGAGGTGGTCGCCGAGATCGAGGGATGGGCGCGCTCCGGCCTGGTGGTCGAGGTGCCGCGCACCGAGGTCGCCTACCGGCAGTGGCGCGGCTCGGTCTGGCGTGTTCTCGATCCCGCCACCGGCGCCTCCGGACACTTCCTGGCGGGCGGCCTGGTCGGGCTGGCCGGCGGCTCGACCGCGATTCCCCTGGCCCAGTGGCCGATCGGGTTCCTGGCGGACGCGCTCGAGGCGTTCGGCAGCCAGACCAACCCCGATCCCCTCGCAGCCGCCACCATCTCCCGCGTCGAGGCGACCGACGGACAGATCGGGAGGGTCGGCGAGCTGCTCGGCCAGGAGCTGGCGGTCGTGGTGCGCGACGAGATCGGCCGTCCGGTGTTGGGCGCGGAGGTGCAGCTCACGGTCGAGCAAGGTGGCGGCGTGCTGCTCCCCTCGGATGGCGCCGAAGATTCATCCGTGTTGGTGCGCACGGATGAACGCGGCATGGCCTCGGCGCTCCTGCGCCTGGGCACCGACACCAACGTGAATCCGGTCTACCTGTGGCAGGGGGAGGAGGAGCTCCCGTCCCGCGCGAGCGCGCACGAGATCGAGGCGGTGGTGGTGGGCAGCGAGGGGCCGCTGTTTCTCGACCAGCCGTTCGCGGCCATCGCGATGCCGGGGGCCGCGGCGAGCTGGCGGAGGAGCGATGGATTCTCGTACCTCGGACAGCCGGCACGCTGGATCGACACGGTTCAAATGCAGGTCGAGGACTCCCACGGAAATCCGGTGTCCAACGTCGGTGTGTTCGCCGAGATCGCCGTCGGCGACGTGATCCCCGCGTTCGACGGATGCGCACAGGAAGAGGATCCGGACCCCCTGCCGGGCGCTCTCTTCGAGTTCGAGAACTGTCCGCTCGAGCACCGATGGCTCGGCAGCTGCGGCAGCCAGGAGCTGCTCGTCCACAGCGGCTTCTCCGGCGCGAGCTTCGGCTTGATCTCCGGCCCCAGCTACTTTTACGGGGATCGCCTGCGCGTCGAGATCCCTGCGCTCTCCGTTCTGGAGGAGTACAGCTACGGTCGTGACCTGGTGATCTCGACGCTTCCGGGTGAGGAGCCCTGCGACTCTCTGACCCGTGGTTCCGAGGTCTTCGACGACGATCCCATCACCGGGATCGTCCTTCCGCGCGAAGTGCGCGTGCTCGCTTCGATTCCGGTTGGAAGCGAGGGCCAGAGCCTGCTGGCTGCCCGGCCGGGCGAGCCGTTGACCGAGCCGCTCGAGCTTCAGCTGGCGGTGTTCGTGCCGAGCTGGGAGGTCGTTGCCGACACCACGCCCGACGGAACGCCTTTCTTCCGACTCGATCTCAACGGTGGAGGTCGGTGGCGCGCGGTTCGCGGTGAGATCGAGGTGCTGGTCGAGGGTGGGGGGCACGCGCTGCCCGTCGAGCTGTTCCCTGCGCCGTCTGGAGATCCCGCCTACCGCGTCGGTCTCGTGGCTGGGCCGGAACCGGGAATGGAGGCGGTCGAAGTGGCCGTGCGCTCGGTCGTCGTGCCGGACCTTCCGACGCTCGTCCTCGACACCGGAACCCTGAGCTTCGAGACCATCGAGTTCCCGTTCCGTGAGTTCAGCTTCTTAAGCGAGCCCTTCCAGCACGATCTCACCCGAATCTCCTCCGTACTCCCGACGATCGCTGCGATCAGTCCTGCGGAGATCGTGCTCGGCGCCACTGGACGGACCCAGGAAGCGCTGAGCGTCGAGTTCGAGATCGAGCCCGCGGCGTACCGGGCAGGCGAGATCTGGGCGGTCCTGCTGGAGGACGGGGTCGAGATCTCCTTCGCCGTCGCTTCCGAGCGCCAGGGCAGCGGCGAGATCACCCTGCAGCGCGGCCTGATCCTCGACCCCTCGAAGACCTACGAGCTCCAGCTCGTTCTCAACCACGGCAGCAGCGCCGAGGTGCGCTCGGAACGAACGGTGCTTCCCATCGCGCAGAGCCTGCTCCACGACGTCAAGCCCTTCCTCAGCCTGGAGCAGGAGGTCGACCTGCTGACGCCGCGCGTCTTCGAGCAGGCCGACGCGTTCGAGTATCGGCTGTCGCAGCAGGCCGAGGTGACGCTGATCGCGCGTGCGGTCGAGGGGATGGATCCGGAAGGCGCGTTGACGCTGGGAGCGCCCATCACGCTGCTCGCCGAAGTCACCCAGGAGCCGGGCTCCTACGGCTTCGTCTACGGCCCGCGGGAGCTCGCTCCCGGCTCCTACCGATTCGAGCTCTCCGCGACCTCGCTGTTCGACGGCCACGTCGAGACCGAGGAGGGATTCCTCGAGGTGTCCTTCCGGGTGCGCGATCGCACGCCGCTGGGCCACGCGATGGTCAAGGGCGTGGACCTGTTCGACGGTCACCTCGTGGTCTCACGCGAGGACTTCGTCTTCCCGGCGCGCGGACCGTCGCTCCGCTTCTCTCGCACCTGGTCGTCGAATCACGGTAATCAGCCGGGGCCGCTCGGGGTCGGTTGGGCGCACCGCTACGACTCCCGCGTGATCGTCACGCCGTTCGGGGAGGCGGTGGTGGTCGGAGCCGAGGGTGGCGGCATGCGCTTCCTGCCCGACGAGGCGGCGCCGACGGGATGGCGTCCCATCCTCGGCTACCACGGGACGCTGGTCTCCGACGCCGAGTCGTTCAGCTTCGACTTCTACGCCAAGGACGGGACGCGCTACCACTACCGCAACGCCGGTGGCTCCGAGTTCCCGCTCGACTTCATCGAGGACACCAACGGCGATCGGCAGACCCTGGTCTATGCCAGAGTCGGCCCGAGCGCCCGCTTGGCGCGCGTCATCGACGATGCCGGGCGATCGCTGTCGTTCCTCTGGGAGGATCGCACCTTCGCCTTCTGGGCCGGTTGGGTGATCGTGCGCATCGACGCGCCCGGCGGCCTGGCGCTCGAGCTCGAGTACGACGGCTTCGGCAACCTCGCTCTCGCGCGCCGTGAAGGCGGCGCGCGAATCGAGTCCTACGCCTACGGCGAGGAGGCGCTGGGTCTCGAAGGGCGGCACCTGTTGACCGCGGTGCGCAACGAGCTCGACGGCGCCGAGACCAGCTACGCCTGGGGATCGGCCGCCGTCGGAGTCCAGGGGGACGTTTCGGTCGCGACTCACGTCGTCGAGCAACTGGTCCTCCCCGAAGGCGGCGTCACGGTCTTCGACTACGACCGGATCGCGCTCGCCGAGCGCGCCGCCGGCGGCGAGCTGGCGACGGCGGTGACCGACGGCCGCGGCGAGACGATGAGCTGGGCGCTCAACGCCTACGGCTCGCCGCTGCGCATCAGCGATCCGCTCGGCAACGTCACCCGGCTCGAGTGGTCGGCCGACGACGTGCTGATGACGGCGCGCATCGACGCCAACGGTGCGCGCACCGACTTCGAGCACGACGAGCACGGCAACGTCACCGCAGAGCAGATCACGGTCACCGACTTCGACGGCACGGAGCACACCTACCGGCGCGAGATCGCCTACGTGCCCCCCGCCTTTTTCTCTCCGGTCAACGGGGGCGTGATCAAGGACCGGGTGGCGAGCCGAACCGACCGCGACGGCCGGCGCGTCGATTTCGAGTACGACGAGCGCGGCAACCTGCTGCGCGAGGCGGTCGAGGTCACCGACGTCGACGGCGCCGTGGAGCTCGTCGAGACCACCCACGCCTACCAGGCGAACGGCGACCGCGCGTCGACCACTAACGCGCGTGGCCACACGACCTCGTTCGGCTACGACGCGGCGGGCCGCCTGTCCCAGGTCACCGCCGCGTTGGGCGGCGTTCGCCGTGTGATCTGGAACGCCCGCAGCCTGCCGATCGAGAGCACCGACCAGGAGGGCCGGACGACACGAATGGAGTACGACTCGTTGGGCAGGGTCGTGCGCAGCGAGCTCCCCGACGGCTCCGAGCAACTCGTGGTCTACGACGACGTCGCCGACACGCGTACCGAGACCGATGCCGAAGGCCGCGCGACGATCACGCGCCTCGACCGCGAGGGGCGGGTGGTCAGAATCGAGAACGCGGCGGGAGGCCGCAAGCTCTTCGGCTACGACGCCGAAGGCAACAAGACGCTCGAGACGAGCTGGTTCGACGGCGAGACGCCGCGGCTCGACACGGTCTTCGAGTACGACCGGGCGGGACGACTGTTGCGCCGTGAGGAGCCGCTCGGGCGGGTGACGACGTATACCTACGACGGCGCGGGCAACGTCATCGAGGAGGTGCTCCTCGATGCGACCGACTCGTCGTTCGCGCCGCGGGTCACCGGGTCCGACTACGACCAACTCGATCGCGTGATCGAGACCCGGCGGCTGCTCGGCTCCGCTGGCGGTGGCGAGGTCGCCATCGAGGGCTTCCGCTGGGACGGAGAGGGCAACCGCATCGAGCACGTCGACCCGCTCGGGCGCTCGCGGGTCTTCGTCCACGACGAGCTCGGCCGGATGATCGAGCAGATCGAGCCGGCGTGGAAGCCGGGGACCCCGAAGGTCCTGCAGCGGCTCTACGACGGCGTGGGCAACTTGGTCGAGGAGCGCAGCCTCAACCAGCGCCTGCTGGTGACGGGGGAGTGGGAGCCGGCGGACCAGGTGCGACACTTCGCGTACGACCCACTCGATCGGCTGGTCGAGCGCACGGACGCGGTGGGGAAGACGAGCACGTTCCAGTACGACCGCGTCGGAAACGTGATCGCCGAGATCGACGAGAGCCTCGAGCGCACCGAGCACGACTACGACGCGAGGGATCGGCGCATCGAGACCCGGGAGCTGCTGACGCGGGTGACACAGCCGGCGCGCACGACGCGACGGAGCTGGTCCTACGACCGAGTCGGCAACTTGGTCGAGGAGGTGCTGCCCAACGGCAACGTCGTCGAGCACGCCTATGACGCGCTCGACCGATTGGTGGCGAGCGAGGACAGCCTCGGGTTGGTGGTAGAGCGCCGCTACGACGCGCGCGGCAACGTGGTCGAGGAGACCGACGCCCGCGGCAACACGACGGTGCAGGTCTACGACGAGCTCGATCGTGTCGTCGAGGTGCGGCGGCCCGAGAACCGGATCGAGCGGATCGGCTGGGACGTGGCCGGCAATCGGGTGTCGTTGATCGACCCACTGGGACGCGAGACCCGCTACGAGTACGACCGGCTGGACCGGCTGGTGGTGACCCGCCTGCCGCGGGTGGGGACCGGCCTCGGCGGCGCCGGCCCCGAAGCCGCGCTCCAGGAGAGCTCGACGTTCGACCTCGCCGGCAACCGCCTCACCGCCACCGATGCACGAGGGCACACGACGACCTTCGAGTACGACGCGCTCGATCGGCTGGTGCGCCGCATCGCGCCGCCGCCGCTCTCCTACGAGACAGCCTTCCGCTACGACGCGGTCGGCAACGTGGTCGAGGGAGTCGACGGGCGAGGGATCGCTGAGCTCTCACGCTACGACGAGGAGAACCGCCGGACTCAGCTCGTGCGGGACGGGGTGGTGCTGGAGCAGGTGGCCTACGACCCGACCGGCAACCGCGAGCTGGTCACCGACGCGAACGGCGTCACCACTCGCTACGTCTACGACGAGCGGGATCTGCTGATCGAGGAGTCCCGTCCGCTGGCGGCGCTCACCCGCATGCGGCGCGACGATGCCGGCGACGTGATCGAGGAGATCGATCCCGAGGGCCGGGTGACGGCGCGGGAGTACGACGCGCGCCGCCGGCTCATCGCCGAGGTCGACGGGGCGGGCGAGAGGACCGGGTACGAGGTCGACGGCAACGGCAACCGGACGCTGATGCGGCGTCCGGAGGGCGGCGAGTGGCGCTACCGCTACGACGCCGCCGACCGGCTGGTCGAGGTCGAGGATCCGCTCGGCGAGGCGACCAGCTACGAGTACGACCAGGCCGACAACCTAGTCCAGGTCGTCGACGCGGAGAGCCGGACGACGAGCTACGAAGTCGACGCCTGGAGTCGGCGGGTGGCGACGGTGCTTGCCGACGGGGCGCGCGAGAAGAGCGCCTACGACGAGGCGAGCAACCGGGTGGCGATGCTCGACCCGAAGGGCCAGCTCACCGAGTGGAGCTACGACGAGCTCGACCGCGAGGTCTCGCGGAGCTACGCGCTGCCCGAGGAACCGACCGGCGACGACCTCGAGGGCATCGACACCGCCTACGACGCGAACGGCAACGTGGTGCGCGTCGACGAGGTGTACGGCGGCGCGACCGGAACGCGCACGACGCTGCAGTCGTGGGACACCTTCGATCGGCTCGAGCGAGTGGAGTCGCCGGAGGGCACGCTGGTCCACGGCTACGACGCCAAGGGGAGCCGCACCAGCCTGCTCGATCCCGATGGCCGGCTGACGCAGTACAGCTACGACGCGCTCGATCGGATGACGAGCACGGCGAGCGCGTCGGGCATGGTGCAGTGGAACTACCACCGCGACAGCCGGGTGCGCGACGTCACCTACCCCGGAGGCGTGATCGCGAGCCACACCTACGACGCGGCGGGGCGGATCGAGACGCTCGTCAACCGGCTGGGCACGACGGTGGTGTCGAGCTACGGCTACACGTACGACGGCAACGGCAACCGGCTGATCCAGGAGGAGACCAACGGCGGCGAGGTCGAGACCACGACCTACACCTACGACGCGGCCGACCGGCTGCTCGGAGCCGTCTACCCAGATCGCACCGTCACCTACACGTACGACGGCGTCGGCAATCGGCTGACCGAGCGCGAGGAAGACGGCGACGGCGTGCTCCTCGCGAGCAAGGCCTTCACCTACGACCAGCGCCACCGGTTGCTCGGCGTCACCGATGCGGTGGGGTCGGCCACCACGACGTACACCTGGGACGCGAACGGCAACCAGCGGAGCAAGGACGAAGACGGCGAGCTCTTCGAGTACCTCTACGACAGCCGCGACCGCCTCACCGAGGTTCGCCGCGACGGCCTCCTGCTCTCGACCCACCGCTTCGACTTTCGCGGTCTGCGCTACCGCAAGAGCGGCCCCGAGGGCGTCGAACGCTTCCTGTGGGACGGCATGGACCTGGTCCTCGAAGCCGACGACTTCGGCAACACCGAAGCGCGCTACGAGTGGGGAGCCGATCGCCTCCTGTTCCTCGACCACGCGGTCGAGGGCCGGAGGAGCT
>DATKBT010000172.1:0-7092 GCA_035546295.1 Thermoanaerobaculia bacterium
CGGCATCGAGCCCGCGGGTGTCAGCCAGGCCGAGCAGCGCGCCCATCGCCGCGTCGCGCTGCTCGGCCGTCACCGCGCCGCCGCCGACCAGCTTGCCCAGCGCCTTCGCGGCCACCGCCTGGATCTGGGGGAAGGGCCCCATCTTCGGGCCCTGCGCGCCGGCAGACGCGCCGAAGGCGGAGAAGTCGAACCCGAAGTCGGGGTAGGGCTCGTCCCAGATGCCCGCGAAGATCTCGCCGGCGGTCTCCGGGCCCAGCTCGAGCGCGCCGTCGATGCAGCGGTCCTGGATCCAGTCGTGGCCCAGCGGGCCCGCCGCGATCGAGGCGATCGAGGTGAGACAGCCGCGATAGAACTCCGCCGCCTCCTCCTCGTACCCGGCGCGACGGAGGTTGTCGGCCGCCTCGAGCCCGCGCACCCAGGGATCGATGAGGGTGTCCTGCACGCTCTGGAGCTGCCGCTGCTGCATCGCCTGCGCGAAGGCGCCGGGGCCGGCTCCGAGCGCCCCGCGCGCGAGGTTCTCGGGCGAGAGCGCCTGCTTCATCATCGCGGCCGGGCTCATCATGCCCAGCGCGCCGCGCATGAGCTCCCCGACCTGCTCCATGGGCTGGATCAGGGTGCGCTCGCGCAGGCTCGCGACGATCTGGTCGACCGCCGGTTGGCGGACGTCGGCGGGCAGGCAGTCGGAGCACTCCTCGAGCAGGAAGGCGAGGAGCACGGGGTTGGGCTGGCGGGCGAGCTCGCCACTCGCGACGATCTCGTGGGCGGTCTGCGGGCGCTGACTCGCCGCCGGGAAAGCGACGAGAAGAGCGGCGAAGAGCAGCCAGCATCTCACACCGACCGCCGTCGACTCGACGCCGCCGGAGGTCTGCATCGTATCCAGGTCGAAGTCGATCTGCCGATAGTACTCCGCCCGCTTCTCGAACCCGGCCTGGTCGCTCCAGCGCTTCGGGTCGTTGAAATGCAGCGCCTCGGCCCGTGCCAGCGGTATCCATTTCACGGCTCGCGTCCTCCTCCTCGATGGTTCGAGCGCCGACGTAGAGGTCCACCCTGGCAGCGGCTCGCGGGGATGCGTCCGGAGCCAGAGCACGCTGCCCTCCCACGTTCAACAACGGAAAGCGGGGCGCTCCTCCGCCAACCGCGCCGCCCGGCGATGACGCTACGGCCCAGCAGCAGAACGAGAAATCCGGCTCACCGTAAAGCCCCGGCTTCGCCGAGGCTCGAGCCAGGCCCAGCCACAGGCCCCCCGCGCGATGGCGGGACGGGCGCTGAATTTTCGTTAGTCGAAGCAGCAGGGAGGAGATCGAGCATGTGCGATCGCGATCGTGCCACGACCACCCGTGCCGGGCGTGAGCTGCTCAGGCTCTTTCTCACGGCTGCGTTGGTCGCGGGCTGCGGCGCCGGAGGGGCGGAGGACGCTCCGGCCGATCGGTCAGCCGCGCCGCCGGCCGCCTCGGAGGCGTCTTCGCCCGCGAGAGCCACGACCGCCGCGGCGCCGTTCGACTCCACGCCAAAGCCGGCGATCCCGGGCTTCGGCCGCCACGTGGGAAGCTGCGACTCCTACTTCCGCTATGCCTTCCAGCACCCGGCGGCCTGGGAGGTCGAGGACAGCCGCAACGGGGCCGCCAGGATGCGCATCGACGACGAGATCTTCAATATCGAGGTGATCGGAGATCTCGGCGAGATCCAGGCCGCCCGCATGAACGAGATGGCGCAGAGCCAAGGCATCGAGAAGGTCGGCGAGATCACCGTCGGCGGGCGCCGGGTCGACGTGCTTCGCCCCGACCCGCAGTCGTATGCGTTCCAGGTCCCCCATCCCGGCGGCGGCGCGGTGATGTACCACCAGTTTCAGGCGTGGTCCACCTTCGGGGCCGAGGAGACCCTCCGCATCCTCGACACGCTCGAGCCCATCGAGGGGTGCGAGTGAGATGAAGCGACGGTCGTTTCTCACCGTTCGCACAGAAGCGTCCACTCGAAAGGAGCGCTGAATGCTACGACGGCTGATCGCTTTCGTCCTCGTTCATACGATCCTCTGGACCGGGTGGGCCATGGCCCTCGGTCCCGCGCCTCGGCAGGTCGAGCCGGGCGCCGGCGGCGCGTCACCGCTCGAGGAGATCGATCGTCAACTGGGTCTGATCGAGAGTCTTCGCGGCACGCTGGATCGTTCCCAGTTCGATCTCGAGGCGCTCGGCGAGCGTCTAGGGTGGGATGCCGGCGCGATCGTCGAGTTCGTTCGCACCGAGATCGAGCTCGAGCCGTACCCCGGGCTGCTGAGAGGAGCCGCGGGAGCGCTGATGAGCCGGGCCGGCAACAGCCTGGATCAGGCCGTGCTGCTGGCGACCCTGCTCAAGGACGCCGGGCTGGAGGCCCGGATCGCGCGCGGCGAGCTCACGCTCGCGCAGGCGCGCACGCTCCTCGAGCAGACTCGCGCCCGTCGTTCTCCGGCCAGCGCCCCGGCAGACGTCGCGGCGTGGAACGCGATCGCGGCGCAGGCGGGCTCCTCCCCTCCTGTCGCGGCGGTGTCCGCCCAGTCCACCTCGGCCGAGCTCGATCTCGCGACCGAGACGACGAGGCTGCTCGAGCAAGCTCTTCGCACCGGGTCGGCGCGGCCTTCCCTGAACGAGCCTGCGATTCTGGAGGAGGCGCGCGACTACTTCTGGGTGGAGCTTCGCCTCGGCTCCTCCGGTCCCTGGACGGGAGAGCACCCGGCATTCGCCGATCCCGGCGTCGCGCCGCGTGATCTCGAGGCTCGGGAGGTCTTCGACGACACCATCCCGGCCGCGTTGCAGCACCAGCTCCGGATCGCCGTGTTCCTCGAGCGCCGGGATCTCGATCGTCTCGTCGTGCACCAGATCGTGCCTCCGTGGGAACGCCCGGCGGCGAACCTCGCGGCCCGCAGCTTCTCCCTCACCAATTACCCCAACGGCATTCAGGACGATCTCTTCGCTCTCGATCTCGAGCAGGCGATCGCCGAGAGCGAGCTCTTCGTGCCCGTTCTCAATGGCGAGGTTCTCGCGGGGACGATGGGCTTCGATCTCGACGGTGTCCCCTATGACCTCACGGCGATGGGAGACGGCAAGCTGGGAGCCTCTTCGATCTTCAGGACCGTGGGGGACAGGGTGGATCGTGCCGCGGGCGCCCTGGGCTCTCTGGGGTCCCGGTCGCCGGCGCGCGAACGCGCGCGCCATCTCACCGCCCAGTGGATCGAGTACACGCTGGTGGCTCCGGGTGGATCCGAAACGACCCACCGGCGCTACCTGCTCGATCGGATCGGTGCCGCGGCGAGAGAGTCGGGGCAGGTATCCGAGATCGCACTCGACCGGCCGGAACCCTGGCAGTTGCTGGCCGCCGAGGAGTTCATGCTCGCCCCCGGCTCGTATCCAGGGGCGCTCACCCTGGACGAGCTCCTGGCGCGAGAGCGGGCCCGACTGAAGCTCGCTCGGGAGCTCGAGGAGAAGGGAGCGCTCTCCTCCGCGAGCCTGCGCGCGGTTCGGGGCGAGAGCCGCGGCCCGGACGCGGCGACCCTGTTGGCGCTGTTCGACGCCTTCGACCGGGACATCGAGAGGCGACAGTCGGCATCCACCTTCCGTCCGGAGCCCACGCTGCTGGCCCTGCACCTCGAATTGAAGGCGAGCCTGGAAGGTCGTCTGTCGACCGACATCATTTCCAACCTGCGCCGGAGTCGAGAGTGGCGCGACGGTCGCACGGCGTGGCGGGATCTGCTGCTGCACGGGGTCTGGGAGACCGTGGTCGAGCGCCGCGTCATCGACGCCGTCCGGCCATCGGCGACTCCCATGGGCACCCCCTTCTCGGTCTTCGCGGACCTGCCGCAGAGCCCGAGCCAGTTGCAACTCTTCGAGCCCCACCAGGCAGCGAGGATCTCGAGCCTCGGCTTGCCGCCGGAGCTGGTGCCCTTGCTGAGAGCCCGGTTGGAGCAGGGCTTCTCGATCGTGGCCTCGAGCTACGAAGCGGATCGACCCTTCGCCTGGTGGCAGGTCGACCCGGTCACCGGTTCCGCGGTGGGCATGCTGTCGGACGGCCGCGGCGCCGCCGTCGTGGAGATGGTGTTATTGCTGACCGGCGTGGCGATGCTGGTGCTGGGAGGCTTGGCGATCAAGACGCTCGTCGTTTGCATGGTCGAAGAGAACCAACGCGAGTCCCGCGGAGCGAAGACGAGGCCCATGGAGTGCTGCGTCCTCGATCAGATGACCACGGACGGCAGCGAGGCCGAGAGCGTGGTCTTCGGGTACGCCATGGCCACCGACACTCTGAAGCGCCAGGTGGGAATGGACGTCAAGCTGTGCCGAGGACACTAGACCCGAAGGGCGCCGGGCGGCGACGAAGACCCGCGGCTCGACCGGCGGGCGCCGCGGAACGAGCGATCCGCGCATGGGTTGCTCGTGGTCTCGTCCTGCTGGCGATGGCGATCACCATCGCCGCCCCGGCGGCCCCTCGACCCTATGAGGACGACAAGCTCCGCGTCGACGTCCCCGAAGGCTGGCTGGCCCGGCCGGCCAAGATGGGAGGGGTGCCCGGCGTAACGCTCACGAACGTCCCCGAGGCGGAGCTGGTGGCGATCGAGGAGGCCAAGCGCACGGTCGGTCCCGGTGAGGTCATCGTCCACATCATGGAGGTGGGCGCCATGGGGCCGAGCGCGGCGGAGGCCTATGGATTGACGCCTGCCTCGAACGGTGAGGACTATGTCGAGGGCTACGCCCGTCTGTATCGGAGCGGCCGACCCGGGCTCCGCGCGACCAAGCCGACGACGGTCCGGATCGGCGGCAAGAAGCTCGCGTTCACCGAGGCCGAGCTCGATCGGTTCCAGTACACCCTGCGCCAGTACGGATGGGAGGAGTACGCGATCGGCGTGACCACCCACCGGGGCGAGGCGGACCGCTTCGAGGCGTCGATCCGGGCCATCCTGTCGAGTCTGGAGCGGCGGCGCGCCGAGGAGGACCCTTGAGCCGCCGTCACCGCCCGCCGGCGACAACCGCTCTCGATGAGGCCGGCCGGGCTTCCTCCGTGCCGTCGGGGCTCGGTGCGCGCGGGGGGATCGTCCTCGCTCTCTTCCTGGCGAGCGCGCCGCTGCTGGCCCAGCCCGCGGTCTATGAGACGGAGCCCAACGACACCCCCGCCGAAGCAAACCGCGTCACCGGCGCGGTGAAGCTCATCGGCGCGATGGGGCCGCGCGACCAGGACGGCTGGCTGTGGACGGTCTCCGACGTCGACGCGCAGAAGCGCTGGACCTTCGAGCTCGACGGCATCCCGGGCGCGCTCACCGTGGTCGACGTGCTGCGGCTCGAGTACGCGGACAACGGCGTCGACGTGACGGACAGGAAGAAGCTGCTGACGATCGGCAGCCGCGACGGCTCGAAGCCGGCGATCGCGGAGGATCTCGTGTTCGAGCCGGGCGAGTACCTGCTGGGTGTGGCGCACGCGGGCGGGGGAACGGCGGGGTCCGGCGGCGGCTCGGACGCAGGCTCAGGCTTCCGGCCGCCGATCGGGAGCCTGAGCTTCGGCGAGTCGCCGGCGGGCGCGGCGGCCCCGGCCGCTGCACCCGCCGCCGAGCAGCCGGGTGGCTACCGCCTCACGATCCGCGAGGGCAGCCGGCTTCTCCTCGACCCCAACCCGAAGCCGCACGACTCACGCGAGACGGCGCAGAGCCTGCGGCCGGGCTCGGAGCACGGCGGGTTCACCGTCGAGAAGGCGGCCTGGTACGAGCTGCGCCTGGGCGAGCAGGAGGCAGCCGAGAGCTGGGAGATCGCGGCGCAGGTGCCGGTCGGCCGGACGGCGAGCGCGTTCCTGCGCGACGCCGCGGGCAAGGAGCTCTCCCGCACGAACACCGACGCACGGGGCAGGCTCGCGTTCCGCGACCTCGGGCTCGCCGCCGGCACCTACCTCGTCGACGTCCAGGAGGGGACGGGCGGGACGATCCTGGCGGTGGCGGCGCGCTCGATCGGCCAGCGCATCGAGGGCGCCGAGGCCGAGCCCAACGACGCCTGGAACAAGGCCAACCGGGCCGACCTGGCGCAGCCGCTCACCGGCCGCATGGGGAAGGCGGGCGAGTCCGACTATTTCTCGTTCACGCTCGACGAGGCCGTGGCCGATCGACTGCTGACGCTCGCCCTCGAGGCTCCCGCCGAGGCCTCGCTGCGCTTCTGTCTGCTCGACGGCGCGGGCCGGCCGCTGCAGTGCCGCGATCGCAAGGGCGGCGTCGAGCTGGTCGATCTCCTGCTCGCGCCCGGGGAGTACGGCATCCTCGTCGCCCGCGGCCCGGAGGGGACCGCTTACACCGTGCGTCTCACTGCCGGCGGCGAGCCGCAGCCCGGCGTCGAGGTCGAGCCCAACGACACGGTGGAGCTGGCGAGCGCGGTTCCCACCAACAACCGCGTCAAGGGCCGCTTCGCCGGTGCGGACGACGTCGACTTCTACCGCGTCGTGGTCACCTCGGAGCCCCAGCTCTGGCGCTTCCAGGTCATGGGCGACGGCATCCACGAGGTGGCCTACCACGACGGGGCGGGCATCCAGGGCCAGCGCGTGCGCGCGCAGGGCGGCCAGCGTCGGGTGCGACTCGAGAACGTGTTCCTCCTGCCGGGCGAGCACAGCGTCTCGGTCACCGGAAGGTCGGAGGGGGACTACACCCTCCTGGCGCTGCCGATCGGTCCACCCGACCCCGACGGCGAGCGCGAGCCGAACGACGACACCAGCCGCATGCAGCTCCTTCGTTTCGGACAGACCCGGACCGGGCTGCTCGAGGACCCCTCCGACCAGGACAACTACCGTTTCTTCCTCGCCGACTGGGACCACATCCGCCTCGAGGTGAAGCCGCCGGCCGACGGCGCGATCCATGCCCACCTCTACTGGGACACTGTGCCGTTCCGCCAGTCGGCGCCCGCGCAGCCCGGGCAGCCGCTGGTGCTCGTAGGGTTGTTTCCTCCGGGCGACTACCGGCTGGCGCTGTCGGCTCTCAAGACCAGCGAGGCCGAGTACGCCCTGAGCCTCGAGCGCCGGGATCGCTTCGCCTGCCCCGCCGACTGCGAGCCCAACGACGATCCGGCCTTCGCGAATCCGGTTCCGCCGACGCTGGTCGTCGAG
>DATKBT010000173.1:0-28420 GCA_035546295.1 Thermoanaerobaculia bacterium
GCGATGCCGAGCGCCACGGTCAGCACGACGAGCAGGTGGAAGCCGGGGGCGCGACGGAGCTGCCGGAGAGCGCCGCGCGCGTCATGACCGATCTCGGCCAGGGTCGAGATCCGCTCGAGCACTCCGTCCGTCGCGAAGCGCAGGCCGTCGGTGAGCCAGAAGGAGAACCCGCCGCGCTGGCCGCGGCGCAGCAGAACGGCGCGCCGACGCTCGAGCAGGGTCTCGACGAGGTCCGCACCCAGCTCGCGCCGGAAGGAGGCCGGGTAGAGGCTCAGCATCGAGCGCAGGATCCGCTGCGCCCGGTCCTCGGCAGGGTCGCGCGTCGGGGTCGGCGGGCGGCGATCGGAGGATCCGGAGGCCTCAGGCACGGCTGGCCGCCTCGCCGCTCGTGCCGGACCCCGTGCCGGCGGTCGCGATCTCGCGAACCCGCTCGCTGTCCGCGAGCTCGACGATCCGGCGCGCCTCCGCCTCGAGCACGCGCCGTCCGCGATCGGTGAGCCGGTAGTAGCGGCGGCGCGCGTCGCTCTCGTCCTCGAACGGGCTGTCGGCCTCCTCGACCCAGCCGTCCTCGAGCAGCCGGCGCAGCTTGCGGTAGAGCAGGCTGGCCGCCATCGGAGTGCCACGCTCCTCGATCTCCTTGAGGATCGCATAGCCGTGAAGCTCGCCGGCGGCCATCGCGGCGAGGATCTCGAAGACTTCGGGCTTGAGGGGAGGAGGATTGCTCATGGAGTCGGCTGGCTCCGAGTCGAGCGTGGGCAGCGGTGAGAAGAGCCTGTTAGTCGGGGGGAGAAGAGCCTGTCAGTCTATAGACGATTTGTCTATACGAGCTGGTCGACGAAGGGTTTCGAAGAGTCGGGGTCCCCGGGCGTCCATGCCTCGACGGACTTGGGGTGGCGTTGGCTGTGCGGAGGGCCTGCAGCACCTGTCGCTGGCGGTAGACTGACCGCCATCGCACGAGAGACCTCGGAGGAGAGCCCATGAGCGAAGCGCCCGCCAACGCCGCCACGAACGGCCGCTATGGCATCCACGGCCGCGCTCTCGTCGTCGACCTGTCGACTGGCGAGCATTCCGGCGAGAAGGTCCCCGAACAGGTCTACCGTCAGTTCCTCGGAGGCTACGGGCTCGGCGCCTGGCTGATGTGGCAGCACTTCCCGGCCGGCGCCGACGCGCTCGCGCCCGAGTCCTGCTTTGCGATCGTCTCGGGGCTGCTCACCGGCGTGAAGACGCCGTTCTCGGGGAGGATCCAGATCGTCGGAAAGTCGCCGCTGACGGGAAGCTGGGCCGACTCGAACTCGGGCGGCTCGGTGGCCATCCACCTGCGCAACTCGGGCTTCGACGCGCTCGTGGTCAGGGGCTGTGCGGCCGAGCCTTCGCTGCTCGTGATCCAGAGCGGACCGGAAGGTCTCAGGGTCGAGATCGAGCCCGCCGGCGAGCTGTGGGGGCAGCAGATCCCCGAGGCGTTCGACGCGCTCCAGGCACGCTTCGGCACGAAGTTCTCGGTCGGCGTGTCGGCGATCGGACCCGCGGGCGAGAAGCTGGCGCGCATCGCGTCGGTCATGAACGACCGCTACCACGCCTTCGGCCGGCAGGGCTTCGGCGCCGTCTACGGCAGCAAGAACCTGAAGGCGATCGTCATCGGCGGCAAGGACCGGCCGGTGCCGATCAAGGACGAGGCGCGCTTTCGCGAGCTGTGCGAGGGCGTCAACCAGGAGTATCGGCGCGACATCGGTCCGCTGATGCGCCTGGCGGTCGCGGTCGCCAAGCCCAAGAAGCGCCTCGGCTGGCTCTACCGGATGTTCGCCAAGCGGGGCATGAAGATCGAGTCGCCGCAGCCCGCGATGCGCCAGCTCTGGGCGGACCGCGGCACCACCGCCGCGGTCGCGCTCTCGGTCGAGAACGGCGATGCGCCGATCAAGAACTGGCGGGGGGTCGGGTCGCGCGACTTCCCGCTGTCGAAGAAGGGGTGGAAGCTCGACGGCGCCCAGGTCGACAAGATCCTCACCAAGAAGCTCTCGTGCGGCGACTGCCCTGCGCCCTGCAAGGGCATCGTCGGGATCGAGCGCCGCGGCCTCTCCGACGTGCGGCGCCCCGACTACGAGACGATCGTCGGCTTCGGCGCCAATCTCGACAACGACGATCTCGAGACGGTCACGGCGTGCCACGACGCCTGCAACCGCTACGGGATGGACGCGGTGAGCTCGTCGGCGACCCTGGCGTGGGTGTGCGAGGCGATGGAGCGCGGTGTCCTGACGGCCGAGGACCTCGACGGCGTCGACATGCGCTGGGGCGACAGCGAGGCGGCTCTCGCGCTCACCGTCAAGATGGGGGAGGGGGAGGGGTGCGGCGATTGGCTTCGTCACGGCTCGGCGTTCGCGTCGAAGCACCTCGGGCGCGGCAGCGAGGAGTTCGCGGTCCACGTCCATGGCCAGGAGCCCGCTTACCACGACCCCCGATTCACCTCGTTGATGGGCGTGACCTACGTCGCCGACCCGACCCCCGGCCGTCACACCGCCGGCTCGGCCTCCTGGAACGAGACCTTCGCGATGAAGTTCCCGCTGCCGAACGCGGTCGACGGCAAGGTCGACGTCGAGTGGAAGGGGACCGACGGCAAGGGGGCGGCGCAGGCTCACTTCAGCAACGCCCACCAGGTCCTCAACGGCCTCGGGCTGTGCATGTTCACGGGGCTCACCGGCGGGCTCCCGTGGGTCGACCTGGTCAACGCGCTCACCGGCTGGCAGGTCACCGAGAAGGACCTCCTCGACTGCGGCGAGCGCATCCAGAACCTGCGCAACGCCTTCAACGTGCGCGAGGGCCTGCGCCCGGACGACTTCCGGGCGCACCCGCGGATGATGGGGCGGGGGGATGGCCTGCTCGACGCCGGACCGCTGGCCGGGATCACGGTGCCGCTCGAGCAGCTCAAACGCGACTACTACGACGCCATGCACTGGGACGCCGGGAGCGGCCGGCTCGCCCGCGACCGTGCCGAGCAGCTCGGCATCGCCGATCTGCTCCAGGGTCAGCTCGCGTGAGGATTCGGACGCTCGGGCGTGCGAGCGACCGTTCGGCGGGAGGCCGCGTCCGCTCAGCCGAAACCGCCGGAGGGGGCGCTCGCGATCGCCGGGCCGAGAGGTCTGCCGCGAATGGACCCCGACCGTAGCGCGGTCGTGAGGTCGGCGGCGTGAGCGCGCTCGACACGCTGCGCCGGCTCTTCGGCGGCGGTCCGAGGATCCGCGTTCGGGTGCTGTTGCGCGGTCGCATCGGCGAGGGCTGGCAGGACGTCGAAGGAGTGCTCTCGCTGGCGCCCGGCGCGACGATCGCCGATCTCCTCGACGAGGCCGACCGCCGGTCGGTGCCGTTGCGCTCCGCGCTCGAGCAGAGCCCGCACCTGCGCGAGACGATGATGCTCAACGGCGAGCGGTGCCGCGTCGACGAGAACCTCGACCGCGAGCTGCACGACGGCGACGAGGTCTACCTGCTCGCCCCGGTCGCGGGCGGCTGACCGAGAGCGATCGGGGCGAGCTGGATTCGCCGCTCCGAGCCGGTTTCCCACCCGACCCGGTGACTGCCGCAGCCTCGCGAGTCCGCGAAGACTCGTCAGATCAGGTCCCGGGCTCGGCTGCTAGATTGTTTACGGTAGGCTGTCGTGATCGCGTGGACGGAATGAGCGACGGCCGAGTAGGTCGTACGGGATGTCCACGGTGTGCCCGCAGGCGCGGGGACGACAGAGTGGCGGTGTGGAGGCTGCGAGCGGGCTGAAGGCGGGCCGCGCCGGCGGAACCGGCGCTGGTGGCGCGGACGCGGCGGAGGGGACCGGCCCCCCACAGATTCAGCCGCGTGCTACGACGACTCGAGCGTTCCGCAGGCGCCGAATCGCAGGTAATCTCCGAAGGGCCAGGCGCTCCTACGTTCGGAGATCCAGTACGGCGCGCGCCCGCTGCAGGTCAGGGCAGTCGAGGCCCTCCCGGAACGACGAATAGACGCGCTCGAGCGCGTCACGAAACTCCCCGCACTCGGAGCCGCAGCCCTCCGCGAGCGCCGTAGCGGCCCGCAGCTCGAACAGGCGCGCCCCCTGCGCCCGCGCGACGTCGAGCGCCTGCCTCAGCGCGCGCTCTGCGGCGGCCCGGTCGCCGCCGTCGAGCGCGATCAGGCCGCGAAGCCGGAGGAGCTCGGAGTGGAAGACGCGCTCGCCGGAGCGCGCCACGAACGCCTCGCCCGATTCGACGGCCGCCAGCGCCTCGGTCAGTCTGCCCTGGCGCCGAAGAACGCCAGCCAGCCCCACCTGGCGAAGCGACGAGTAGATGTCGTTGCCAAGCTCTCGCAAACGCTTCTTCGCATCGGTCATCCGTGCCAGACCGGCGTCCTCGTCGCCCTGTTCGGCCTGTGCCCAGCCGAGGAAGAAGCTGCCGAACGCGGCCTGCCCCTCGAATCCGTGCTCCTCCGACAGCGCCACGAGCTCGTGCGCCCGCATCCGCACCGTCGCAGGATCGTTCAACGTGAACGGAACCATGCAGGCGAATGCGAGCAGCAGGGCCTCGGTGAACGGGTGCGACTGCCCATAGGTGAAGGCGACGTCGAGCCGTTGCTGGGCGCGCTCCGGCCACCCTTCGACGGCGTCCGTGTAGGCGATGTACGCCGCGACGATTGCCGGCGCGTCCATACCGGTCATCAGGACGAGCCGGTCATGATGAGTTGACCGGTCGCGCAGATACAGTTCCAGGCAGGTCGTCAGGCGGCTGCGTGCCTCACGGAGCCGGCCCATGAGAAAGTAGTTCGCTCCAAGGTCGCCGTGCGGGCGGAGCCGCACGGTCGGATCGTCGAACGCCTCGACGAGCCGGCCGAGCCGCTCCGCAAGCCGGCAGGCCTCGTCGAATTCGGCCCGCACGGAATGAAAGACCATGAGTCCCTGCAGCGGAATCGCCAGCTCGCCGGCATCGTCGAAACGTTCGCAGAGCGTCTTGGCTCGTGCGAAATTGTCGCCGACCGCGCTGGCGGACATTCCCTGAAGCGCCATCAGTGACGGCCCCATCGCCATCCGCAGCTCGAGCTCACGCCGGTCGCGCTCGTCCGGGTCTTCGAGCTGAGGCAGAAGCCGCAGGCCGCATTCGACGAGCGCCACCACCTCGTGATTCGCGAACACCCCGGCCGCCTGCCGGGCGGCCATCAGAAAGTAATCGCCCGCACGTCTCGCATCGCCTCCCGCCTCGAACAGCCGCGCGAGCGAGGACGCGATGCCGGTCGCCCGTCCCGTGTGACGGTTCAACAGGGCGCCAGCGACGGCGATGCTGTCCCTGGCGCGTCGCGTCGGCGTTAGCTGCGCATAGAGCACGTTCTGGTAGAGCACATGGACGAAGCGATAGGCCTGGGTCGGCGCCCCGTCGGGCAACCTGCGCTCGCCGGTCGGCGTCACGAGATGGTGGATACGAGCCAGCTCGTCGAGCCGGGCCTCTGCGTCCAACGCGTCCATCCCGGATGCATCAGCGGCGATCGTGGAGTCGAAGTCGTACCCCTGCACCGCCGCGGCCTGCAGCAGCCGCGTCGTCGTGCCCTCGAGCAGACTGAGCTTGCGCTCGATCACGCTCCGGATCGACTGCGGCAGCTCGTGCGCCAGATCCGGTAATGAGCCCCTGAGCGTCCATCCGGCGCCTGACCGCACGATGGAGCCCTTCGTTCGAAGGTACTGAGCTGAATCGACAATGAAAAGCGGACTGCCCTCCGACCTCCCGTGCAGCAGGTCGCCGAGCGCCGGCGGAAAGTCGTGCCCGGGAAACTCGAGATCGAGATAGTGGCTGACATCGCCCCGCCCGAGAAACGGGAGCGGCATCTCGCGACAGAGGCCACGGCCCTCGAGGTCCAGGCGAACGGCCGTGAACGGGTGCCCGGCCATCAGCAGCTCTGTCTGTCGGTAGGTGGTGAGGAGGAGCAGTGTCAGCCCGTCGAGCCGGCCACCGACGTACGCGATGAGATCGACCGTCGAGGCGTCGGCCCAGTGGAGGTCCTCGAACCAGATCAGCACCGGCCGCAGTGCCGAGAGCCCAGACAGAAATGCGACGAGCTCCCGCTTCATCTGCTCCTGCGAGAGGGAGGCCAGCCGCAGGGGGTGAGCCTCACCGGCAGGCGCAGGCGATCGGACGACCTGCACATACCACGAGGGCGCCGCCGAGCGCATCAGGCGGTCGACGTCGCCGGCGAGGTCGTCCTCGAGAAGGCTCTCGAACGCCTCCAGCCACGGCAGATACGCTTCGGTGCCAGCCAGCCGCTCCGAACACCGTCCCCGGCCGATGAACGGCTTTGGATCCGCCTTCGATCGCAGCGCCGCGACGAAGACGTCGCCCAACGTCGTCTTGCCAATCCCCGGCTCGCCCGCCACGCATATAACCTGGCCCCGGTGCTGGGAAGCCACGCGACGGTAGTCCTCCTCGAGACGTCTCAAGATGTCGTCTCGTCCGATCATCCGGCCCCGAGGGCGCGGGGCCGCTTGGTGTCCGCCGCGTGAGACGCCCGGAATGAAGCGGTAGCCGCGACGAGGCAGCGTCTCCACGAAGCGGGGCCTCCCGGCGCGGTCGCCGAGCGCGCGACGGATCTGACTGATGGAGGTGTTGATGCCGTGCTCGACGTCGACGTGAATGCCGTCAGGCCACAGCTCCCGCTCGATGGCATCGCGCGGGACGACCTCGCCCGCGCGCGTCGCGAGCAGGATCAGCAGCTTCAGTGGCTGCGGGCCGAGGGGAACGACGCGCCCCCGGCGTCGCAGCTCGCCCGCCGCCACGTCGAGCTCGAACGCACCAAAGTACAGCGTCTGCACGTAACCCTCAACAAGAGCAGAGTTTAGCAGGCACATGAATGCCGAGGTTTTTTTTACCTCCCGCGCATTGTTCGGTGGGCCCGGGGCCGTGCAAACTGCGACGAACACAGGGAGGACCCATGAGACGAGCGCAACTGATGGTCGCGAAGCCCTTGCACATCTCTGGTTTCCTCCTGACTCGAAACGTCCGCCCTCAGGAGGAACCCGCCATGTGGCAAGGAGTCTTCATGCTCCGGCTGTTCTCCGTGCTGGCCTGGATGCTCGTTGTGCTGGCGACCGCCACGCCGGCTCGTGCCGCCACTTTCGTCGACACGGCGAGGGCGCCATTCGGCACGTTTGGCGGCATCGACTACATCCGATACACAGGACGCTTCGTCGGTACGACCGCTCTCGGCGTCTATCGCATGCCGTTCGAGATCGTGGCCCCCGTCGATCCGTGGCTCGGCAACGGGACGGTTCTCATCGAGCCGCCCCACTTCGCGTTCGGGCCCGCGGGGCGCGATGGTGTTCTGGGCCGTGCCTTCCTCTTCAGCCAGGGGTACAGCTACGCGTCGGTCGGGTACGGCACCTTCGGCCTCAACATCCTCGATCCAACCGCGCCCGACCTCGTGCTGGCCGGGGAACCTGTGGGGCAGCTTGGCCCCGTGCCGGTGAGCGACTACGCGATCCTCGTGCAGTTCGTCCACGCACTAGAGATCGAGCCGTTCGCTGTGGATTCCCTGGGCACGATCGAGCGGAAGTACGGTTACGGTGTCTCACAATCCGCCCAGACGTGGCTGGTGATCCTGCATCAGGCAAGCGGGCAAGGCCTCCTCGACTTCACACTGCTCGACCGCGCGGTCTGGAGGCCGGCCTTCGCGCCACCTGACGTGTTGGCGCTCTTGCCGGAAGAGTTCGTCCCGCTGTCGGGCATCGGCAGGGTGATCTTCGTCGAGTCCGAAGCAGACCTGCTCATCTCCGGCGCCCGGCAGTTCCGAAGGACGGTCGTCGGACCCGCGGCCGATCCCGAGAACTACGCCGTGTACGAGATCGCTGGCGCTCCCCACTTTCCCCTTCCCCCGCCGTTCAACCCCCTCGCCTTCAGCGGCGTGGTCCGCGCGATGCTTCTCAATGGCGACCGATGGGTCCGCACTGGCGCGGCGCCGCCGCCCAGCCTGCTGCTCGCCGATGCCCCGGAGGGCGCTATCGATCCGGTCTACGGGATCGAGACCGGTATCGCCCGGGATGGCGATGGCAACGCCCTGGGCGGCGTTCGGTTCCCGGATGTGGAAGTTGGACGGGCGTTCTTCGTCGCCAGTCTGCCGGATTTCGAGATCGTTCCGGGGTTCCCTGGCCTGGTCGGAGCCTGGTTCGATCTGCAGTGCGTTCCGCTGGCCGACGGGTCGGTGCGGTTCCCGAGCCACGGCAACTACGTGAGCCGCGTCGTCCGGCAGGCCAACTCGCTTCGAAAGAGCGGCTATCTGCTGAAGGCCGACGCGGACGCACTCAAGGCACAGGCAGCCGAGTCCGAGGTGGGTCTTCCAAAAGGGTGCGGCCCGTAGGGGCGCGGGCTGCACACACACGGAGAACACCATGAGACGAACGCATGCAATCGTCACCTTGCCAATTGCGATCTAGCTGCGCAGCGTCCCGTTGCGCGTTGCGCTCTTCGCGAGGACCTGCGGATCCATCGGAGCGTCAGCCACGGCCAGAGCGCGGCGCTCCTCGGCCGGATCAGGAGCCGGAACCCGAGCGGCGCCCCTGGGCCGCCGGATCGACCACATCGACCCCCCGGATCACGAACGCGCCGGCGAAGAGGACGCCGGCTTGCGGCGTAGGTCTCGACGGCGAGGACGAGGAGGGCGGCGAGGGCGGTCACGGGTCGCGCCGGCGGATCCCCACTGTGGGGGTCCGTCTCGCGGGGCCTCACGCCGGGCCACGGAGCGCCGCGGTCGGCGGTGACGTCAGGGCTCGGGATAACGGACGAAGTAGCCGTCCACCCAGACGATGTCCCGGCTCGCCTGATCGCGCGGGTAGGCGCCGAGATCGTAGCTGGCGCCGTCGAAGAGGCCGTCCGCGCCACCGCTGCGGATGGCGATCAGGGGACGGCCAACGAGCGCGGCGGCGTCGGGGTGGAGGCGGACCTCGTATGCATTGCCCCAGCCGTCCTGCTCGGGGATCTCGGGCAGGTAGGTGGGCACCAGGAGCGCCTCCAGCTCTTCACGTCCCACCACCGGGATCGAGACGAGCTCGATCGGCGCGTTGGGGTCGGCCTCTTCCTCGTCCGCCTCCTCCTCACGTGGGGCCGATCCGGCGGTGTCGGACGCGGTGGAGCTCTCGGTTGCCTGGTCGGTGAGCCAGGCCATGAGGCCGGTGCCGAGGGTGCGCAGGTCCTGCATCGTGGCCTTCTGGGCGCCCGTGTCGTCGGCGGGGAGCGCCGAGGCGCACGTCAGGAGGACGGACAGGAACAGGACGGCGCATCTCCAGTCGATCGGACGGTGACCAACGGATGCGGACAGGCGGCTCGGGGCATTGGTGCATCGTTGCATCGGGTGGATCTCCTTCCCATGGGATCGAGGCCGTCGGTGTGCGGCGGGCTCCTCGATGGACTCAGGTGGCGTTCTCGAACCGCAGGACCCATCTCCAGGCGCGCGCTTCGAGGTCGACGGCGAACAGGCCGCGGGGCTCGATGAACAGACGTTCCGATGAGGGGCTCGGCGGGTCGATCCGGGGCGGCCAGTGGTTGGGCACGGGTCGGATCCAGCGGCCCGACGCGAGCGGCGAGTCCGCGAGGGTGTCGGCGAGCTCGGAGATCCTCCCGGTGTCGAGGTCGAGCAGGTCGTAGGACACCCCCGGGGCGTCGAGGACTCTGCGCTGGAGCAGCCCGGCCGATCCCTGCGCCGCAACCGGCGAGAACCGGACGGGGTGGGAGCGCCAGGTCGCGACGCTGGCGAGCGTCTCGGAATCGAGCAGGTGGAGGGCGGCTTCGTCGTCGGGGTTTCGGACGAAGAGGTGGTCGTCGACGAACCAGGGCCAGGGGCGGCCGCCCTCGTAGGCGCGCGATGCGAGCTCCTGACCATCGGCCGTGAACAGGGCGAGCGAGTCCTGTTCGGCCACGAGGATGCGCTCGCCCGCCGGGTCGACGACACAGCGCAGGCTCATCGGGTCCGCGACGCGGGTCGTCCGCGCCGATTCGCTCGTGCCGGTGGCGGCGTCGAGGGTGAAGACCTCGCACGCGGTGGACGCCGTCACCAGGCGGACCCTGGTGTCGTCGATCCAGCCGAATCCGTAGACCCCGCTGTCTTCGATCGGTGCGCTCTGGATCACCAGCCGACCGCTGCCCACTTCGTGGATGGCGAGTCGCTGCGGCCCCTCGACCCGAATGCGCGCGCCGATCCAGGACCCGTCGGGGGAGAGGGAGTAGCCCAAGGGCGGCCGGTCCCACCCGATCCCGGTCGGTAGCGGTTCGATCTCGCGCTTCTGGGAGCCCAGCGTCTCGATGTCGAGGCGCAGGAGATCCACCGCGGTGCTGCTGGGCTGGCGTTGGAGCCAGGTGATCCAGCGACCGTCCGCCGAGATCCGTGCTTCGTCCGAGCCGGCGGGGAGCTGGTGCCAGACGCCGTCGGCGGGTCGCGCAACCAGGACGGCGTAGACGCTGCGTCTCGGATCGAGCCATGCGAGCCACGATCGGGTCGGGACGCTGGTCCCCGGCTCCTCCTGCCAGCCCTCGATCACGATCCACTCGGCTTCGGAGCTGGTTGGCACGTCGACCGACCAGGTGTCGATCTCTTCGAGGGTCACTCTCGACCAGGAGTCGACGCCGAGGGCGAGCGCCGCCGACGTGGCGAGGGGCACCGCCCAGAGGCCGAGCGTGAGGAATCGATGGGACCGGCTTCGCTCGGTGCGGCCTCGCGCGACCTGAAGGGGGCCTCCGACCGAGAGCGCGATGAGACCCGCCATTGCTAGAAACCCGATCGCGGCGAGCCAGGCGTGCCGGTCCAGTCCCACCAGCTCGGCCTTGCCCAACGTCACCGTCGTCATCCAGGTCAATGCGAACGCCGCCCCCACGTCGAGCAGCGTCCACGCGGTCCGCAGCCGCACGATCGACGCCAGCACGTGCGCCACCGCGACCGCCGCAGGAAGCGCGGCCAGCACCGACCACCACCACCGCGCGAGCGCCTGGTCGAAGCCGAGCGGGTCGATGCCGACCACAACGCTCGGGAGCAGGGTCACGACCTGACATGCCGCCGCCGCGAGTGTCGCGCCCGCGAAGCGCCCCCAGTAGACGGCGGCGGCCGGGATCGGCTGCGCGAAGAGGAAGCCGAGACGGCCCTCGACCAGATCGCTCGTGATCATGGTGCCGCCGAACAGGAGCGCGACGACTCCGCCGAAGGTCATCGAGACGGCGGCCGCGGTGGTCGGGATCTCGCGCTGGCCGAGCGCGCCCACGATCGGGACGAGCACTCCGACCGCGAGACCGGCGACCAGCGGCGCTCGGCGCTCGCGGATCTCCCAGAGTGCGACGGCCAGGATCGAACGGACGAAGCGACGGATCATCTCAGGGCCTCCCTCTTCGCGACCGGCTCCTCGGGGACCGCGATCGGACGGGCCGGGCGCCAGACCTCGTCACCGCCTGTCACCGCCTCGAAGATGGCTTCCAGGTCCATCGGCTCCCGGCCGGACGCGTCGCTCCACGGGCCTTCGAAGTCAGGCTGGCCTTCGAGCTCCGGCTGGCGCTGCCGGTCGACGATCCACTCCTCGCCGCCCCAGGCAGTGGGCCGCCGGCACAGAGGCGCGGACGCCGTCGCTTCGAGGCGAGCGAGCTCGGCGGCGGACACGCTGACTCGGCAGAAGCGGTCGCGGAGCGCGTCGATCGGCTCTTCGACGGCGAGGCCGCCGTTCACCAGGATCCCGACGTGGGTGGCGATGCGCTCGATCCCGGCGAGGTCGTGGCTGGTGACCAGGATGGTGACCTCGCGCGCGGCCAGGGTCTCGATCAGCTCGCAGTAGAGTGCCTTGCGCGCCACCGAGTCGAGGCCCAGCGTGGGATCGTCGAGCACCAGGAGCTCGGGGTCGGTGGCGAGGGCGAGGGCGAGCGCGGCGGTGGTCTGCTGGCCGCGCGACAGGCTCCGGAACGGACGGTGGGCGGGGACGCCGAAGCGTTCCAGCCGCGCGAGGAACCCGGTGCGGTCGAACCGGTCGCGGACCCGAGCGACGAAGCCCGCCAGGGCGCGGGCGGTGGCGTGGGGCGGCAGGTCCGGCCGCTCGGCGACCACTCCGATGCGCTCCATCAGGCGGGTGCGATGGCGCCAGGGGTCTTCGCCGAGCAAACGGATCGTTCCGGCGCTCAACGGCCTCTGCCCGAGCAGGCAACGGACCAGGGACGACTTGCCGGCCCCGTTGCGGCCGAGGAGCGCGTACACGCTTCCCGGCTCCACCGCGAGCGAGACCTGCCGGACCGCCTCGATGCGGCCGTACCGCACCGAGGCGCCGTCGACGGCGATCGCCGTCCTCGGCTCGTCGGCTCCGATCCCCCTGTTGGTTTCGGTCGCCGCGCGGGTTTCCGTCTCGCCGCTCATCGAGTCCTCGCTTTCTCAGGGAGTGCGTCGCCACCGTCCGCCCCGTGCTCGCGACCGAGCCGATTCCATGCGGCCTGTACCGCTGTCTCCACCTCGCTCTTCCGCGCCCCCGCCTGGAGCGCCTCGATCACCATGCGCTCGGCGGCACGCGTCAGGAGCTCGTTGCGCTCGCCGGCTTCGAGCCCGGGAGGAGACTCGGCGACGTAGGTCCCGTCGCCCCGGCGCACCTCGAGCAGCCCCTGGGCGACCAGGCGCTGGTAGGCCTTCGACACTGTCGCCGGGTTGACGGTCAGCTCGCGCGCGAGATCCCGCACCGACGGGACCGCCGATCTCGGGGCGAGCGAGCCGGCGGTGACCAGGCGCCGGAGCTGCTCCTCGATCTGGCTCCAGATCGGGGTCGCCGAGGAGGGATCGATGTGCAGCGGCCGGGCCATGGGTCATGTGTATCACAGTAGTAATACACTAAGTCAATACCCGAATCGCCGAGACCCGGAGCTGGAGGACGAACCTGAGCGCGATCCCGATCGATTGGGTTTCGCGCTACCGCCGAGAGCCGCGACCGTTATCCGAGGATCGGGTTGTGCCAGCGGACCCCCGCGAACCGCTGGAAGTCCGTGTCGGCGGTGTGCACGGTGGCGCGGTAACGTGCGGCAATGGCAGCAATCTGAGCGTCGGTGGTGAGGTTGGCGCCGGAGCCGGCGGCCTCGAGCCACTCGAGGGCGCGTAGGAGGTCGCTTTCCTCGGTGCCGACGAAGTCGACGATCGAACGCTCGAGCCACGAGCGCACGTGTCCAGTGGCTTCCTGGATCGTCATCGGCTTTACGAACACCCTCCGACTGGTGCTCAACCGCACAAAGGAAAAGGCGACGACCGCGCAGATCCCCACGGGCTCGTCGCCGTTGAGGAGGTCCTGCCACCATCGAGCGGCCTTTTCGTGGAAGGGGCTCGCAGTGTCGGAGGCGTAGAGCAGGAGGTTGGTATCGGGGATGATCACCCGTTGCGCTCCACGAGCACTCGGGTCTTCCTGAGGAGCTCCTCCTCTTCGAGCTCGGTATCGATGTCTCGGAGCGCCGCCGCATCGATCCCTGCCCGCAGGCGCAGAGCACGCGCCTCGAGGACGAACGGCTCCTCGTCTTTGGAGCCCCGTCCTATCAGGCCGCGACGCACGGCCTCGTTGAGCGCCTGCTTGAACGACTTCCGCCCGCGCTCCATCGACTCGCGGAGGAGCTTCTCGACGTCTGGCTCGAGGGTGACCGTCGTGCGCATCAAAGCATCATAGCACCAGAGTCATCCGCATCATGTGCTCAGATCCTCTCCGAGAGTTGGGCACCGCCCGTCCACGCGATCGCGTCACGAGGTGGCTGAGACGGTGCCGGCACTCTCGAGGGGGAGAGGCTAGAAGAGCAGGGAGAGATCGATCACCAGCAGGTCGCCGGCCGGCTGTGTCTGGTACTCGACCTGCAGCAGGAACGTGTGCTGGGTGTTGGGGCCCGAGACCACGAAGTACGGCGCGAAACCGACCTCCCTGCCGTCGTCGCTCACGTTCTCGATCCGAAGCCCGGCGGCGGCTCGCAGACGGTCGCTGCCCGTCCACAGGTACTCGGCGGCCAGGCTCTCGCGCCGGCGGGATCCTTGCGAGCTGCGGTCGTCGACTCCCAAGCCGGCGGTCAGCAAGAGCCCCTGCCATCGGTACGTCCCGAGGGCCGTGAGCAGCCACGACTCGTCGCTGTAGAAGGCATGCGCCCCGGCTGTACGGTGACCTCGCCGGTAGAAGGTCTCGGCGTAGACCCCCTTGGCATCGGCCAGCTCGAAGCTGGCGTTCTCGCTCGCCTCGGAGCTGAGCGGGATCGAGAGCTCGCCGACGAAGGGCACGGTGAGGTGATGAAACAGCCCATCGCCCGGCCGGCGCCCCTGGATCGACTGGTAGGCGTAGCCGACGCTCGGCGACCGGCTCGCGGGCGAGAAGCGGTCGAGCTGGGCGAGCCGCCGGCCCCGGTGATCGCCGGTGGGGAGTCCGTTGTTGAACAGCAGCGGCTCGCTCGGCGAGAGGCGGAGCGACACGTCCGTCTGATTGAGAGCCCGATACTGGCCGACCTTGAACGCGTGACGCTCCGCCGGTTGCCATTGGGCGAACAGGTCCTCGAAGCGCCCGCTGCGGTCCAGGATGGACCCGTCCGAGTCGAGCGACCAGCTGACGATCCGCCACTCGGCGAAGTACGACCAGTCCTCGCCGAGGGTACCGCCGCTGATCAGCTCGACCTTGGGTAGGAACAGGTCGCTGGCTCCTCCGCCCCCGCGATCCTCGAACCGACCGGTGATCCAGGCGGCCAGCGGCACGGTGGCCAGTGAGGCCCCCTCGCCGGCCACCGGCGCCTGCTGCGACGGGCGGCTCGACGGAAGCCGGTAACCTCCCGCCTGGAACGCCAGGCCGGTCTCGTTGAGCATCGGAGGGACCTCGTGACAAACCGTGCAACGGAGCTCGTGCTGCCGGGCAAACTGGGGCGAGGCGAGTCCTACTTCAGCGAGCAGCACGAGCGGTACGAGCACAACGAAGGAGCGAACGAACGGAAG
This sequence comes from Thermoanaerobaculia bacterium, assembly GCA_035546295.1. GTDB lineage: Bacteria > Acidobacteriota > Thermoanaerobaculia > Multivoradales > Multivoraceae > DATKBT01. The sequence continues at coordinate 14,932 of DATKBT010000173.1, forward strand.
GAGTGACGTTCGTCGCACGCTGGGAGAAGGTTCCAGACCGATGATTTGTTGAGGCATAACAGCGAATTAGTATATCCAAAATCATAATTTCGTCAGATAGAGAGTCACGAGGCCGGCCGGCGAGTGCCGCCTACCTGCGCCCCGAGGTCGATGCCCACCTCGTGCGGCCTGGGGACGTCGGCGGGCGCGACGGCGCGAAAGCCCGGGACCGCGAGCCGAGGCCGAGAGCGCCGCCGAGACCCGCGAGCGACACGCTATCGACCAGATTCGGTGACCGGATTGCATCGGTGCGAGCGCCGCCGCCCGCGGCGATTCCGGCATAATCCCGCTCCATCCGGGCCCGGCACCCTCCACCGACGCGGCGCGCTCCGATCCACCGATGACCGCCGAGATCGCCTTCGTCCTGGCCCTGATGCTGGTGGCGGTGGTGCTCTTCTCGCTGGAGCGCATGCCGGTCGACGTCGTCGCGCTCGGGCTGCTGATCTCGCTGATGGTCGCCGGCGTCATCGATGCCCAGACCGCGCTCCAGGGCTTCGGCAACCAGGCGGTGGTGGCGATCGCGGCGCTCCTGGTGATCGGAGCTGCGTTGCGTGCGAGCGGCGTGATCGATCGCCTCGGGGCGTGGACCGAGCGTCACGCTTCGCGGCGCCCGCTCGACGCCCGCGGGTCCGGCGCGATGGGCGTGATGGTGTCGCTGGTCGCTTCGGTCTCGGCGTTCCTCAGCAACACGATGGCGACCGCCACCTTCCTCCCGCTGGGCATCGGGTTGGCGCGGTCTCGCGGCATCTCGCCCTCGCGCGTGCTGATGCCGCTCGCTTTCGCCTCGATCCTCGGCGGCTCGATCACGCTGGTCGGGACCTCGACCAACCTGATCGTCTCGGGCATCCTGCCCGAGCACGGAGAGCCGCCGTTCCGATTCTTCGAGCTGGCGCCGGTCGGCGTGCCGATCGCGGTCGCCGGCATCGCCTACCTGGTGCTGATCGCGCCCCGGCTGCTCCCCGATCGCGCCGAGCCGGGCACTGGCGAGATCGCCGTGTCGCCCGAGTACCTGACCGAGGTCGAGGTGATCGCCGGCTCCCCGCTCGCGGGGTCGACCGTCGCGGATTCTCGCTTCGGTCGAGACTTCGACCTGACCCTCCTGCGCGTCGTGCGCGGCGCCGAGCTGGTTCGTCCGGGGCCGCAGGACGTGCTGCGCGAGGGCGACCGGTTGCTGGTCGAGGGGCGGCTCGAGACCCTGGTCGCGCTCGAGACGAGTCGCCGGGTCGCGATCGTGCGCAAGGGAGCGCAGGGCGCGCTGGCGGCGCCGGGCGAGAAGCTGATCGAGGTCGTCGTGCTGCCGCGCTCCAACCTGATCGGGCGCACCCTGCGCGAGATCGACTTCCGCAACCGCTACGACGCCAGCGTGCTCGCGATCAACCGCCACTCGGAACGCCTGGTCGCTCAGCTCGGCGACCTGCCGATCGGGATCGGCGACGTGCTCGTGGTCCAGGGCGACGCGCCGGCGCTGGCTCGCTTCCTGGCGCTCCCCGGGCTGCTGGTGCTCAGCGACCGCGAGGCGCGCTCGCTCGAGCGGGGAAGCTCGTGGGTGGCGCCGGGCGTCTTCGTCGGCGCCGTGCTGCTCGCGGCGACCGGCGTGCTGGCCGTCTCCACCGCCATGCTGCTCGGTTGTCTGGTGATCGTCGCCACCGGTCAGCTCCGGGCGCGGGAGGCGTACGAGGCGATCGACTGGAGCCTGATCGTGCTGATCGCGAGCATGATCGGCTACGGCCGCGCGATGGAGACGAGCGGAGCCGCGTCCTACCTCGCCGAGCTGGTCGCCGGCTGGAGCAGCGGACTCGGCCCGGTCGGGCTGCTCGGCGCCTTCTACCTCTTGACCGTGGCGCTGACGCAGCCGATGTCGAACCAGGCCGCCGCCCTGGTGGTCCTGCCGATCGCGCTCCAGGTGGCGGTCGAGGCCGGCATCGGCACGCGCGCGATGGCGGTCACCGTGGCGCTGGCGGCGTCGAGCTCCTTCCTGACCCCGCTCGAGCCCTCCTGCCTCCTGGTCTACGCCCCGGGCCGCTACCGCTTCCTCGACTTCACGCGCGTCGGCGCCGGGCTCACCCTGATCGCCCTGCTCCTCACCCTGCTCCTGGTGCCGAAGATCTGGCCGGTGTGAGCCGGCAGAGCTCAGGGCTCTCGTCGTCGCGACGGGGCGCCACCGGCCGACCATCGGGAAGCCTCGGTCGAGCTCACAGCGGCCGGTCGCTGGTGGCGGTCGGCCCGTCGTGGGAGAAGGTGCTGGTGGTCACCGATCACGCGTCGACGCCGGAGTGGGCGCGCGGTCGGCACGGCCTGCCGTACGATGCGATGTGCTGGATCCGGCTCGTCGCTCGCCGATCCTGGTGACTTGTTCCCGGTCGGCATCCGCCTCTGCAACAGGAGCGAGGGCCGGAGCGTAAGCAGGGCAGAGGGCAGAGCACAGAGCACAGAGAACAGAGGGCAGAGGGCAGAGGGCAGAGGGCAGATCACCGGGTGCGCACAGGAGCAACCTCATGAGCGACCGCGAGCCTTCGTCGAAGAGGCCGACCGTCCTTGCCGCCATCGCCATGTTCTCGTTCGGCGCCTCGAGCGCCTCGGGCGCGCCCGCTACCGCGGCCCGCGAGGTCGACGCCAGCCTCGAGCGGCGGGCCACCGACTCGATCGAGGCGAAGCGCGATGCGCTGATCGCCGTGCGCCACGACCTCCATCGCCATCCCGAGCCTTCGGGCGAGGAGGAGCGCACCGCCGGGGTCGTCGCCGATCGCCTGCGCGCGCTCGGGCTCGAGGTCCGCGCCGGCGTCGGCGGGCACGGCGTCGTCGGCATCCTGCGCGGAGGCGAGCCGGGCGCCACCGTCGCCTATCGCGCCGACATGGACGCGATGCGCTCGGCCGATCCCGACCCCGTCGAGTATCGCTCGGTGGTGCCGGGCGTGCGACACATCTGCGGTCACGACGTCCACACCACGATCGGCCTGGCGATCGCCGAGGGCCTGACGGCGGTCCGCGGGCAGCTCGCCGGCAACGTGATGTTCCTGTTCCAACCCGCCGAGGAGAACGCCACTGGCGCCGAGGCGATGCTCACCGACGGCGTCTTCGAGTCGGTTCGCCCCGACGCCGTCTTCGGCCTGCACACCGCTCCGATGCCGGTGGGGCAGCTCGCGATCCGCCTGGGCGTCATGATGCCCGGACGCGACCAGGTCCGCGTTCGCCTCTCCGGGACGGGCGACGTCGCCGCGGCGGCGAACAGAGTCCGGCAGGCGCTGCTCGACGTCGTCACGCTGAGCCAGGCGCAGAGCGTGGCGCCGATGCCGCCGACCGGCTGGGTCGCCGGCTTCGTCGGCCAGCCCCGGACCGAAGGCGACCGTACCGTCGTCTCCGCGATGCTCACCCTCCCCGACGACGCGACCCGCACCGGGGTGCGCGAGACGCTCGAAGAGGCGGTCGCGAGCCTGTCGGAGCGTGACGGCGTCGCGGCCGAGCTCGAGTACGAGGCGCTCCTCATCGCCGGCATCGACAACGATCCGGCGACCACCGCGCGCGCGATCGCGAGCGTCGAGCGGGCCCTCGGCGGCGCCGACGACGCCAGCCCGGTGCTGCGCCTCGAGACCCTGGTCCCGGCCTTCAGCGAGGACTTCGGGTCCTTCCAAGAGCAGGCGCCCGGGGCCTTCTTCTTCCTGGGCGTCTCGAACCCCGAGAAGGGCACGGTCGGGATGCCCCACACCCCGGGCTACGTCGCCGACGACGAGGCGATCTTCGTGGGCGCCAAGGCGATGACGGCCGTGCTGCTCGACGAGCTCGCACGAAACCGGTAGCCCGGCGGGGCTCGATCCGGCAGGTCGATACGGAGCTGGCGCGGAGGCGCGACGGATCCTCCGTCGCGGGCGAGAGCCACGCCCGGGCCATCGGATCTTCGCCACGATGGCTGGACCGCGGCGGTACCATTCCCCTCGGAGCAAAGGCTGCTGGCGTCGCCAGGCTGCGAAGCGATCACCGAGGCACTCACGGTGGTCCCCCCCCGGGGGCGCGCCAGACATGGAGACTGTTCGAGCACGGCGCGTGAGCCGAGCTCCCGTCCCCGATGGCACAGGTGTGCAAGAATTCGCTCTAAACGCAACGAAACAATAAGATTTAGCCAAGAAGATCAACCCGACACCGCCGCCCCTCCCCCTGACTGGAAGCCGAACGCCGATCCCAGAGCGCCACCGATGCGAATCCTCCACACCGCCGACTGGCAGCTCGGCCTGCGCGCCGCCCAGGCCGGCGAGCGCGCTGCAGAGGTCCGTGCCGAGCGTCTCGCCACCGTCGCGCGCATCGTCGACCTCGCCCACGAGCTCGCGGTCGATCTGGTTCTGGTCGCCGGCGACGTCTTCGATCGCCAGGAGATCGACGAGGCGGTGCTCCACGCGACGATCGGCCAGCTCGATCGGCTCACTCCGATCCCGGTCGTGCTGCTGCCCGGCAACCACGATCCGCTCGAGGTCGGCGGGGTCTGGGATCGCCGCGCCTTCGCGCGCGCCGGCGCTCACGTGTTGATCGCGCGCGAGCCGCGGGAGCTCGAGATCCTTCCGGGTGTCGCCGTCTATCCCTGTCCGCTCACCCAGCGCATCTCGACCCAGGACCCGACCGCCTGGATCCCGCCGCGCTGTCCGGAGGACCGCCGACTTCGCATCGGCCTCGCCCACGGCGCGCTCGACTCGCTGCCCAAGCGCGGCAACTTCCCGATTGCACTCGACCGTGCGGAGGCCTGCGATCTCGACTACCTCGCGCTCGGCGACTGGCACGGCTCGATGGTGCGCGGCCGCACCGCGTACCCGGGAGCTCCCGAGCAGGCGTCCTTCGGGGAGAAGAGCCCCGGCTACGTGCTGCTGGTCGAGCTCGAGGCGGGCGACGCCGAGGCCGGCGGCGGGATTCACCGCCGGCCGCTTCCGCGCGTCGAGCAGCACCGCGTGGGCCGTTTCGTCTGGTGCGCGATGGAGACCGAGATCCGGGATCGCACCGACCTGGTGCGGCTCGAGGCCGAGCTCGCCGAGCTGGCTCGCCCCGAGGACCTGCTGCTGCGGATCCAGGTCACCACGCCTGGCGCCGACGCGCCTCTGCGCGCCGCGCTCGACGGCCTCGAGGAGCGCCTGCGCTCGCGCCTCTTCGTCCTCGACTGGACCCTCGAGGAGCGCGGCGATCTCGACGGCGCGCTCCCCGACGGCCTACTCGGCGAGGTCGACCACGCGCTCGCCGCGATCCTCGACGGCGCCCCGCCCCCCGACGGCCTCGAAGACCTGGGCGAGGTCGCTCCCGACGTGCTGCGCGAGGCGCGCGCCCGCCTGCGCACCCTGGTCGCCATCTCCGAGGCGCAGGGATGATCGTCGAGGAGGTCCGCCTGCGCAACTGGCGCGGAGTGCGAGGCTCTCGCACCTTTCGTTTCGACGAGGGCATCAACCTCCTCGTCGGCCCCAACGAGGCGGGCAAGTCGACGGTGTTCGAGGCGATGGTGCGGGCGCTCTTCGACCGCCACACCTCGAAGGCCGCCGCGATCTGCGAGGTGCAGCCGCTCGGCTCGAGCCTCGGCCCCGAGGTCCAGCTCCAGCTCGTCACCGCGAATCGCCGCTATCGCGTGGTCAAGCGCTTCCTCCACGATCCGATCTCCGAGCTGTGGGTCGAGCGTGGCGGCGAGATGGAGCTCGACCACGAGGGCGACCGCGCCGACGAGGAGCTGCGCCAGCTCCTCGGCTCGGCCGGAGCCAAACGCGGCGTCACCCAGGCGCACGAGCGCGGCTTGGCCCAGGCGCTCTGGTACCTGCAGCGCGACGAGGCGATCCCGCGGGGTGAGTGGAGCGAGGCGCTGCGCGAGGGCCTCTCGGGCCTGATGAAGCTCTCGCTGCGCACTCCGCTGCAGGACTCGGTCCTCGAGGCGATCGAGGCCGAGCACGCCGCGACCTGGACCCGCACCGGCCGGCTCAAGAAAAAGAGCGAGCTCGCCCAGCTCTCGGTCGAGGTCCCGGCTCTCGAGGAGGAGCTCGCCGCCCGTCGCGAGGAGATGGCGCGCGCCGAGCGCTACCGCCGCGAGCTCGCCGCCCTGGCCTCGCGCGCCGAGACGCACCGCGCCGCCCTCACCGCCGCGCGCGAGGAGCTCGAGCAGCTCGACGAGATCCTGGCCGAGGCGCCCGCGGTCGAGGAGCGCCACCGCGTCTGCCGCGAGCGGGCCGCCGAGGCGATGCGGGCTCGCGACGAGCTGGTCGCGGTGGAGAAGCGCATCGCGACGCTTCGCGCGCGCATCGAGCGGGCCCAGGCCGAGCGCACGGCCGCCGACGACGCCGAGGCCAGGCTCAAGACAGCGGCCCGCGACCACCGCCGAACCGCCGAGGTCCATGCACGCCGCTGGGAGGAGGACCTCGAGCCCAAGCTCGCCGCGCTGCGCTCCCAGATCGAGGAGCTCCGGTCGAAGGTCCGCCTCGAGCAACTCGAGGAGGAGGAGAAGGACCTCGCCGCTCGGATGGAGCGCCGCGGTGAGCTCGAGAAGCGCCTCGCCGAGGCCGAGCGCGCGCTCGCCGACGGGGGAGGCCCCAGCGCGGCGGAGTGGCAGGGGGCGGCGCGTCTCGAGGAGCGCCGCCGAGCTCTCGAGACGAGGACCAGAGCAACCGCTCCCAGCGTCACCTTCCACCTCGAGCCCGGCCTTTGTCTGAGCATCGGCCAGGAGACCGTCCGTCGCCTCGACCCGGCGGCCGCTCCTGTAGCGGCCGAGCCCCCGCTCGGCCGACGAAACGGCGAGCTCCCTGCAGGCGATCCAACACCCCCCCGCGACCCGACCACCCAGAGAGGAGGAGTCCCTCACCGAGGAGATGACACCCGCCCCGCCGACGAGGCCCCCGCGTACCTCGTCACCGGGGAAGCGACGTTTCAGCTGAAACGTCCCGGCGGCGCGGAGCGCGACGGAGTGGGCGCGAGCGGCGAGACAACGCTCGCGGCCGTCACCATCCGACCCGGGGACCACGAGGTCGCCGAGTGGGACCGCCGCGCCCGCGCCGCCGAGGCCGAGCTCCAGGGCATCCTGGCCCGTTTCGACTCCTCCGACCTCGGCGCGCTCGAGCGCCAGCGCGCCGAGCGACAGGCGCGCGAGGCCCGACGCGAAGAGCTCGCCGCTCGCCTGCTCGAGGTCGGGGAAGGCGCCGCCGGTGGCCTGGTCCGCCGCCTGGCCGAGCTGCGCGGGGAGATCGCCTCGCTGCGCGCGAAGGCTCCGCAGGCGGTCCTGCCCGGCCTGGAGGGCTGGGCCGAGTCGCGCGCCGCCGAGCAGATCGCCGAGCTCGAGCGCCGTGAGCAGCGCCTGCGCAAGCAGCTTCGCGACGAGCGCGAAGCCGAGCACGCCGCCGACGCCGCGTACCGCAAGGAGCACGAGCAGCTGGTCGCCGCCTCGCAGAGGAGCGCGGCGTTGCGGTCGACGGAGTCGGCCCTGCGCGATCAGCTCGGCGAGGCGCTGGAGCGCTTCGGCAGCCGCGAGGCGCTGGCCGAGGCCTTGGCGAAGGCGCGCGAGGTCGTCGAGGAGCGCGAGCGCGAGGCGGTGGCGGCGCGCGAGGAGCACGAGAAGCGGGTCGCGACGCCGCGGCGGCGGCGCGCGGAGGTGGAGAAGGCGCTGACCGGGCTGGAGCGCGAGCGGCGAGCGCTCGAGTCCGAGCGCGCCGACCGGATGGCCAGGATCGAGGAAGTCGCGGCGCTGTCGCTCGACGCCCGGATCGGCGATCTCGAAGGCCGGCTGACGGTGACACGACGCCGCTTGGCCGTCGTCGAGCGCCGCGCCGTGGCGGCGCGGGTGCTGCAGCGCCTGGCCGAGAACCGGCTCCAGCGCCGCGCCGGCGAGCTGGTGGCCCCGGTCGCCGAGCTCGTCAATGGGTGGCTGGAGCGACTGACGGGGAAGGCGTACCGGGGCCTGGCGCTCGACGAGAACCTCGTGCCCGTCGACCTGAAGGTGTCGCGCTACGAGGAGGCCCTGCCGCTGTCGAGCCTGTCGTACGGGACCTACGAGCAGGTCGTCGTCCTGTTGAGACTGGCGATCGGGGTGCTGCTGAGCGGCGAGGAGCGGCAGTTGGTGGTGCTCGACGACCGGCTGGTCAACGCCGACGCGCAGCGGATGGGCCGGTTGCGGGAGATCCTGGCCGAGGCCGGGGAGCGCTGTCAGGTGTTGATCGCGACCTGCCGGGAGGGGGAGTACGAGGGGCTGGCGGGAAGGGCGTTGCGCTTGGGGGAGGTGGTGGTTCCTGCAGGCGCGGTGCGTGAGGTCGATGGCTGAGTTGCTCGTAGGGGTGCGGCGCGCGTTCAGTCGTCGGCCACGTACCCCAGAGCTTCCAGCTGTTCGAGTGTCTCGTCGGTCAGCTCGGCCGGAGCACCAATCCTCGCTGCGAACTCGTTCAGCAGCTCGGCCGCCAGCTCCTCGAGCTCGTGCCGTCGCGTGGCGTGTCCTTCGAGCGGTCTCTGCTCCCACGGATCGGCCTCGAGGTCGTACAGATCGCCGTCGTAAAGCTTCCACCGCCCGAGCGACACGCTGGAGACGTCCGCGGCGGTATCCAGCTCGCTGACCGCCGGCTGTTGCTCGATGCGCTCCAGTTCCTCGAGGAGGTTCAGGCCGGCGAACGAGGATGGAGGGTCGATACCGACGGCAGCGAGAATCGTGGCGCGATGTCGATCGAACGCACGGGGGTCTCGATCCGCGCGCCACCGCCCAGCGACCGCGGGAGCTTGAGAAGCAGTGGAACTCGGAGCAACTCTCGATGGAGCGTGTGGGAGTGCCATCCCACCATGCCATGCTCGCCGAACTCCTCACCGTGATCGGAGGTCACGACGATCAGCGCGTCGTCGTAGCGCCCCATGTTCCGAAGTCGGTCGAACAGCATCCCGAGAGCTCGGTCCATGGAACGTATGCCCGCGTCGTAGGTGTGGATGATGTGGGCGAGGTCCGCGGCATCCAGCGTCCGTTCGCCTCGGTTGATCTCCTCGAGAAGCTCGACCGAGGTCGTGGCTGGAAGCGTCCCCTGGTAATTGGTCTCGAACAGGGGCAGGAGCTTTGGAGCTTGGTAGGGATGGTGTACCTCATAGGTGTGGAGAAAGAGAAAGACCGGATCTCGGTCGTTCCCTCTGAGCCAGCGCAGGGCACGCGGGAGAGCGCGCGCCAGCTTTTTGCTGTTCGCGACGACGTAGCGCTCGAAACCCTGATCCAGCCCGAACATGGGGTCGAGCTGACCCCCGCCGGTCACGGCCACGGTGCGGTAGCCGGCGCTGCGGAGAACGGCCGCGAGGGTCGGGAGCCCGGACGCCAGCGCCAGCGAGCGATCGTAGGAGGCTCCGTGGTGGCGCGGCAGGCGCGAGGTCATGAGCGAGGCATGTGAGGTCAGCGTCGCGCTCGACTGCGCACGGCAGTCCTCGAACACCACCGCGTCCCGAGCGAGCTCATCGAGCTCCGGCGAGGTGGGCAGCGGATAGCCGTAGACCCCCAGATGGTCGGCACGCAGGGTGTCGCCCGAGATCAGGATGATGGTGGCTGGCGGCGCGGGCGTCCGTTCGAGCTCGGCAAGCTCTTGCGCCAGTCGAGACGGTCCTCGGCAAGCAACGATGCCGCCGGCCAACGCGGTCAGCGCGAGGGCTCCGAGCGCGACCGCGCCGAGACGTACCCGCCCATGCTGGAATTGGCAGAGCGCGCAACGACGGATGGCATCCACGAAAGGCACGGCTCGAAGAGCGACTCATCGACGCTGGAGGTTCGGTGTCAAGGAGGCTGGTCGAGGAGGCTCGATGCCGCGCAAGAGCAAGAACGACGCCAGCGTGACCCGAGCCGTGCGTCCTGCCGAGCCGATCCGATGCCCCGGGCGGCGACCGAACTGCGGAGCGGCCCCCGATTCGTCGTTCGAGTCACACCTCACCGGCGACCCGGGACTGGTCTGTCGGCACGATCTCCTCGAGCCGACGCACTTTCTTACACCCTCGGGTGCAGCGACTACCCCTCCGCTGCTCAGGGAGCCGAGGTCCCTGGATGCGGTCGTCGACCTCTCTGCGAGCGGGCCGCGGGAATTCGCCGCCGGGCGTTGCGAGGTGGAGCTAGTGTCCTGGAACGGTGGTTCGTTGCCTGAGTCGCGAAATCATCGAGATCATTCTGTTCCCTGGCAAGGCGCTTCGACGAAGGCAGATCGGGCATCTTTCGAGGAGAAGCAACGCCGCCAGCGGGCAGAAGGGTCGCGAATTGGCGAAGTCGAGCCGTGCGCCCTTTGGAAGAGCGGCTCTTCGACCAGGCGCGATAGGATTCGTCGAGAATCGCGATCCGGATCCGTCCTCCGGCCTCAGCCGGCCCCCTGACCGAGAGCCGCGAACAGACGGAGAGGAGGTAACGCCATGGTCCGCTACGTCCGCGAACGCCATCTGCGCATGGAGAGCGCATTGGGTCTGGTTCTGACGCTCCTGCTGCTCGCGCCGGCGACGGCGATCGCGCAGGCGGGATCGGTGGACGTCCCGCGCATGCCCGACGGCCGCCCGGATCTGAGCGGCACCTACGACGCGGCGACCCTGACGCCGCTCCAGCGCCCGCCCGAGCTCGGCGACAAGCTCACCTTGACCGACGAAGAGGCGGCCGAGATCGCCGAACAGATGCGACGCCGGCGCGAGCTCGAGAACCGGCCGACAAATCCGAACCGGGGCGCTCCTCCCGAAGGGGGAGTCGACGAGACGCTCGGCGGAAACGAGGCCTCGGGCGCTGCGGGGCGCGTCGGCGGCTACAACAACTTCTGGGTCGACCCGGGCGACGGAGCCTTCAAGATCGACGGCAAGTGGCGGACCTCGATCATCGTCGACCCCGAGAACGGCCGCTATCCGCCGAGGGTCGCGCGCCCGAACGCGCCCGGTGCCTCGGGGCGCAGCCTCCGGCGGCCGAACGACGGCACCGCGTACTGGCTCGAGTCCGACGGCCCCGGTCCCTACGACGGTCCCGAGTCGCTGGGGATCTCGGAGCGCTGCATCCTGGGCTTCACCGGGGCGGCGCCCACCTTTCCCAGCCTCTACAACAACTTCAAGCGGATCGTGCAGGCCGAGGATCACGTGATGATCCTCGTCGAGATGGTCCACGACGCGCGGATCGTGCGCCTGAACTCCGAGCATCCGCCCGCCGACCAGAGGTTCTGGCTCGGTGACTCGATCGGCTGGTGGGAGGGGGACACGCTGGTGGTCGACACCACCAACTTCCATCCCGAGGCGGCGCCGCGCGGAGGCTCCGAGAACATGCACCTCGTCGAGCGCTTCACCAAGCTTCCCGAAGGCGACGTGGTCTATCGGTTCACCGTCGACGACCCGACGGTGTGGACCGCGCCCTGGACCGGCGAGTACCTCTGGCGGACGAGCGACGAGCAGGTGTACGAGTACGCCTGCCACGAGGGCAACTACGCGATGGAGGGGATCCTCAAGGGAGCGCGGCTGCTCGAGGCGGAGTGGCTGGAGAAGAACACGGCGAAGAAGGCCGACTCGGACAGCGACCACTGACGCCCTCGCGGCGAAAGGCGAGCCTTCCGCTGGCCTCGCTCAGGCGGTGGCCGCCAGGGCAGCTTTCTGGTCGGCTACGCCGAGATGGGCGGCCAGGTGAGCGCTCAGGAAGCGGGCGTCGTCCTCGACACCGTGGATGAAGCTCGACTTGCGCTTGCGCAGGAAGGTGAGGCCGAGCGCGTAGAGACCCGGGTCCACGACTCCGCCGTCGTGTCTCAGCCTGCCCTTGCGGTCGAGGACCGGCACGTCGAGCCAGCTGTAGTCGGGGCGGAAGCCGGTGGCCCAGAGGACCGATCGGATCTCGCCGCTCCGCAGGTCCAAGCCGAGCTTGGGCGACTCGGGGAGGCGGGTCGGCTCCCACCCCTCGGGCGGATCGGTCGGAACCTCGGCGCCGCTCGCGCGCGCCCACTCTTCGAATCTCTCGAAGAGCCGGTCCATCTTCAGATCGGCGAGAGCCACGACGTTCTTGAGCGAGCCCGAGAACTGAGCCTGGCCGTCGCGGATCCCGGCCAGCCGGCCGACGACCTCGACGCCGGCGTCCACGAGCGTGTTGAGATCGAGGGTCGAGCGCTCCGGCGTGCCGACGAGCTGCGGCGAAGGGACCTTGCGCGCCCGGACCAGGTCGTCGACCTCGGTATAGCTCTCGTCGAGGATGCCGGCGGCGTCCATCCACCACTGGATGTCGCGTCCCCGGTAGAGCCGCGGAAGGCGAACGTGCTCGCCGACCGAGAGAATGACCGGGCGGCCGGAGGCCTGGATCTCCTGTGCGAGCTGGACGCCGGTGGCGGAGGCGCCGATCACCAGCACGCCGCCCTCGGGCAGATCGCTCGGACGGCGGTAATCCATCGGCGTGAAGGACTCGATGCCGTCCGGCAGCGCCTCGCTGACCGCCGGGACCACGGGCAGGCTGTTGCCTCCGCTCGCCAGGACGACGCCCTGGCAGCGCAGCCCGCCGCGGTCGGTGGCGACCTCGTAGCCGTCGTCGGTCCGACCGACGCGGGTGACTCTGCAGTGCGTCCGAACCGGCGCGCGGACGACCTCGGCGTACGTCGAGACGAAGTCGACCACCTCCGGCATCGACATGAAGCCGTCGGGATCGGGGCCGTCGTACCGGTAGCCGGGAAGCCGGCTCTGCCAGTTGGGGGTCAGCAGGCGCAGGGAGTCCCAGCGCTCCTTGCGCCACGAGTTGGCCACCTCGCCGCGCTCGAGGACCAGGTGGTCGATGCCGAGCTCGCTCAGGCAGTGGCTCATCGCCAGTCCCGCCTGCCCGGCGCCGACGACGACCACGCGGGTCCTCTCGCTCATCGCAACAGCTCCCTCAGGCGACCGCGACCGTGACGTTGGTCGGGTTGGTGAGGATGTCGAACACCGCCGAGCGCTTCTGCGACTGCGCGACGAGCGCCTCGATGTCCTTGCGCGGGGCGTCGGCGTCGATGTGGAAGGTCACCTTGACGTCGTTGAAGCCGTTGCGGACGTCGCTGTCGGCGCCCAGGATCCCGAGGATGTCCATCGCCCCCTCGAGCTTGGCCTCCACCGAGTTGAGCTGGATGTTGCGGTTCTGCGCGACCGCGGCCACGCCGGCGGTGAGGCAGCTGGCGAGGCCCACCAGGACGTACTCGACCGGGGTGGCGCCGTTGTCCTCGGAGGCGAAGACCTCGGGGTGGTCGGCGTCGAAGCTGAACTCGGTCTTGTGGCTCTGCTCGCCGCCGAGCCCGAAGAAGCCGGCCACGTTCGAGCGGCTGTGGGTGCCGTTGACCCACTTGCACGACGCCCGCCAGTTGAACTTGGCGCCTTCGGGCGCTTCGCTGAGCGCCTCGCGGGCTCCCAGCAGGGCTTCGACGTTGACGCCGTTGTCGACCTTGGTCTGAGGCATTGGTTTCTCTCCTTCTCGTGTCCAGTGGTTGCGATGACCGCCTTCTCCCAGTAGAACGACATCGGCCGGCGGGAGCCGCCAGACGATCTGCGC
>DATKBT010000174.1:0-20802 GCA_035546295.1 Thermoanaerobaculia bacterium
GACGTCGAGGGTGGCGTCGTCGTAGCCGGAAGCCTGAGCGATCAGCTCGGCCGCCCCCAAGCTGCGTCCCGAGATCCAGATCCGGCCGGCGGTGGTGCCGGTCACTCCGGTGAAGGTGACGGCGCTGCCTCCTTCGGAACCGCTGTCGGCGGAGATCGTGACGATCGTCGGCGCGGTGCTGGTGACGGTGACCGTCACCGGCTCCGGCGGAGCCCGTTCGAGGCGCACGTCGACGGCGATCTGCTGGTCGATGCCGACCGCCACGGCGGAGTGCGAGAACGAGAGGTCGGGTGCGCGCACCGTCAGGTCGATCCGCGAGCGGTCGATGCCGTCGAAGTCCGGGCGCACGAAGCTCGCCGGCGGCACCACCTCGAGCTGGGTCGTTCCGGCGACGATCGGATCGACGCCGGTCGCGACGGAGGTGGCCGGGAACGCGAGCTCGACCGGGCTGGCCGTGATCACGGCGACCGACGGATTCGAGCTCGTGACCTGGAGGGTCAACGGCGGATGTCCGGGACGCAGGCGCTGTCCGGAGCGGCAGCGCACCAGATCGGGGAGGCAGGTGAAGGTCTCGATCTCGAGGGCGAGGTCGGGATCGAACGTCGTGAGCTCCAGGGTCGGGATCGGCGCGGTGCGCAGGAGCCCGGGAGTGGAACCGAACTGGAGCCCGGCCGGGGCCACGATCACCGGGACGGTCGCGGTCTGGTAGCCCGGCGCTTCGATCGTGAGCGAGGTGGTGCCCACCTCCAGGCCCTGGACGCTGAGGGTCCCTCGGGAGCCGGGTCCGTCGAGGGTGATGATCGCGGATTCGGCGCCCGGAATCGAGCCAGGTGCGACCAGCGCCACGCTCGGATCCTGGGAGGTCATCGTCACCTCGACGGGTGGATCGGCCAGGACTTCGAGTCGGAAGCCTTGGAAGGCCTCGAGCCCGCGTCCGACCAGGAGCGGTACCGGTTCGCCGTTGATGATGTCGCCATCGAAGAAGATCTGCGGTGCGACCACCGACGCCGTGATCGCGGCGGCGGCGCCGGTCCCCGTCGGGGAAACGAACCCGGGTGGCTGGACCAGCTCGAGCGTGCTCGTCCCGGCACTCAGCGGTGTGAACAGGACCGAGGGGAACAACTCGCCGCCGGTCACCACCACCGGATCCGGCGAGATCGTCCCCACCGAGGGATCGGAGCTCGTGACCTGAACCGACACGCTGGTGCCGGCCCGGACGCTCTGGTTGCGAAGGAAAACGCTGTCCTTGGCCGGATCCTCGACCACTGCGCCGAGGCCCACGGCGCGAGGCGGATCGATGGTGCGGACGGTGAAGTCACCAGGCGCGAAGGTGAACGCGGCGGGCAGGACGTCGAACGGAAGCGTGGCGCTCTGGTAGCCCGGGGCGCTGACCGTGAGCGTGGTCGTCCCGAGCTCCAGTCCCTGCAGGACGACCTCGAGCCGTCCGTCGACTCCCGACAAGGTCAGGCTCCCGGCGCCGAGCTGGTCGGGCGCGGCGGAGACCAGCGCCACCGACGGGTCGGCGACCTCGAGGGTGAGATCGAGTGCCGCGGGCGGTGGCGCGGAGAAGCCGATCGGCTGGGGGCGCTGGAGGCCGCGCCCCACGTTCAGGCTGTCGTTCGGATCGAACTGACGGATTGGAAACGTGATCGAGGGCTGGATGACGGTGATCACCAGCTCCGAGTCGACGCTCGGCGTGTCGAAGCCCGGCGGTGGCACCAGGGTCAGGACGGTCTCGCCTCCGGTCTGGGGCTCGAAGGTCAGGGTGCGCTGCAGGATCCCGCTCGAGAACGAGAACGGGCCGTTCACGCTGCCGACCGCGGGGTTGGAGCTCGCGATCTCGAGCTGGACCTCGAGACCGGCCCGCAGCTGCCGGCCGCCGTCGAGGAGGGGCGCCAGGCTGGTCGAGCTCAGCGAGAGCGGCGCGACGAAGCGGTCGACCGGGGTCAGGGTGTCGGTGGTGAAACTGCACGGCGCGTGCGGGGAGCCGAGGCAGGCGAAGCCCGAGGGCCGGAAGATGACGGTGCCGGTGCCATCCCGGTAGCCGGGCGACGCGGCCGAGAAGGTGGCTTGACCGCTGCTGTCGAGCGCTTGGAGCCACACTCCCGCACCCGTTTGGCCCTCGGCGACCGCCACCGTGACGATTGCCGAGCCCGGCTCGTCGGGCGTCGGGGAGAGCAGGAGGCGCGTCGGGTCGGAGCTGGTGAAGGTGACGGTCGCGCCTCCGGCCGGAGCGGGGGCGGCGAGCACCGCGAAGCGATCGCGCTGGAGGTCGTCGCCGAGAAAACCGCCGAAGACCTGGATGCCGTCGCGCACCGAGAGCGACGCTGTGGCGTCGCTGATCCCCACCGCGACCGCCCTCAGAGTGGTGTCGCCGACCGCGATCCCGGTGACCGACACCTGGCTCGAGATCTGGCCGCCGGGCACCGTGACCGACGCCGGCGCCGTGGCGATCGTCGGGTCGTCGGTCGAGAGGTCGAAGGTGAGGCCGCCCGCGGGCGCCGGATCGGACAGCCGGAGCTCGACGGTCCGGGTGTCGAGCGCGAGGACGATCTCGTCGGGGTCGAAGCTCGAGGTCAGGGTGACCGTGATCGGCCGGGAGTCGGGCGCGAAGCCCTCGGCGCTGGCGGTGACCGTGGTCTCGCCGATCGCGCCGCCGGTGACCTGCGGGTTGGCGAGCGGCAGCCGCTGGCCGCCCGGCACGAAGACCGACGACGTGATCGACGCGATGCTCGGATCCTCGCTCACGAACGAGATCGTGGCGCCGCCGGCCGGTGCCGGGTGCGACAGGCTGACCGCCAGGCCTTGCGTCTCCCCCGGCCCCACCACCAGGAAGTTGTCGATCGAGATCACCAGGTCGGTGACCGTGATCGGGGTGGCGGCCGGGTCGAAGCCGGCGGCGCTGGCGCGCAGGACCGTGTCGCCGAGAGCGACGCCGGCGACGGTGACCCGCACCCGGCTCTCGCCCTCGGGGACGGTCACCGTGACCGGCTCGATCGTGGCGATGCCGAGATCGTCGCTCGACAGCGTCACCACCAGGCCGCCGGCCGGCGCCGGGGCGCCCAGATAGAGGGTGCCGCCGACGCTTCGCTCGGGAGCGACCAGCGGGCTGTCGAGGACCAGGCGCAGGTCGTCGTTGGCGAGCGCGTCGATCACCACCGAGTCGGGCTGGGAGTCGGCGCCGCCGTCGTTCACGATCAGCTGAACCAGGTAGAGGCCGGGGAGATCGGCGACCAGGGTCGGCTGCTCCGCGTTCGGATCGTCGAGGGTCGCGGTGCTGCCAACCGGCGCGGACGTGATCGCCCAGGAGAAGGTGAGCGGATCGCCGTCGGCGTCGGTCGAAGCGGTGCCGTCGAGCAGGACGGTCTGGCCGGCGAGCACCGTCTGGTCGTCACCGGCAACCGCGACCGGGCGCGAGCCGATGGTCGAGATCAGGACCGAGTCGGGCGCCGAGTCGACGCCACCGTCGTTGACGACGAGCTGGACGAGGTAGGTCCCCGGCTGGTCGACCTCGAACGCGGGCGACTCCAGCGTCGGGTCGTCGAGAGCCGCGACGCTGCCGTCGGGCTTCGAGAGCAGCGCCCAGGAGAAGGTGAGCGGGTCTCCCTCGGGATCGGTCGATCCCGAGCCGTCGAGGAAGACCAGGTCGCCGACCAGGACGCTCTGGTCCGCTCCGGCGTCGGCGACCGGCGGCAGGTTGGCGGTGCTTATGGTCACCGTCGCGTTGAACTCGCCGGCCGGATGGCGCGAGTCGAGCTCGCCGTCGTCGACCAGGAGATGCACGACGTAGCTGCCCCCGACGTCGACCACGAAGGTCGGCATCACCGAGGAGGGGTCGTCGAGGAGCGCGGTGCTCCCCTGCGGAATCGAGACGAACTCCCACAAGAAGGTCAGCGGATCGCCGTTGAGGTCGCTCGAGCGGCTGCCGTCGAGCTGAACCGTGTCGCCGACGAAGGCGGTCTGGTCGGGTCCGGCGTCGGCGAAAGGGGGGATGTTCTCGTGCTCGAGGGTGACCGTGTCGGGCTCCGAGTCGAGGCGGCCATCGCTGACGACCAACTGCACGACGTAGTCGCCGATGCGGTCACTGACGAACAGCGTCGGCATCACGGCCGTCGGATCGTCGAACTGGAAGAAGGCGAGCTGCGGAGCGGAGAGCACCGACCACGAGAAGGTGAGGGGGTCACCGTCGACGTCGAACGAGCCCGAGCCGTCGAGGGGGATGCCGACCAGCTCCTCGTCCTCGACGACGAACACCTGATCGGAGCCAGCGTCCGCCACCGGCCGGCTGTTGCCGGGACTGGCGGTGACGATGACCGCGTCGGGCTCCGAGCTGGCCGCGCCGTCGTCCGTGATCAGCTGGACGACGTAATCGCCGGCGACGTCGGCGACGAACGTGGGGCGCGGTGCGGTGGGATCGTCGAGGATCGCCAGGCTGGCGTCTGGAACGCTGAGCAGCGACCACGAGTAGGTGAGCAGATCGCCGTCGACGTCGCTCGAGGCGGTCCCGTCGAGGGTCACCGTCTCGCCGACCGCGACCGTCTGATCGGGCCCGGCGTTGGCCGACGGGCTCGAGTTCAGGGTGCTGACCACCAGTTGGTCGGGCTCGGAGTCCGCGGTGCCGTCGTGGACCACGAGCTGCACCACGTAGTCGCCGGGCTCGTCCGCGACGAAGGTGGGTGAGATCGCGCCCTGATCGGAGAGCGCGGCGGTGCTGCCCTCGGGCGCACTGAGCAGCGACCAGAGATAGGTCAGGAGGTCACCGTCGACATCGCTCGAACCCCCGCCGTCGAGGGTCACGGTGGCTCCGAGCGGCACCGTCTGATCGGCGCCGGCCTCGGCCATCGGCACCGAGTTCTCGGTGGTGATCAGGACCTCGTCGGGCGGCGACGTGGCCGCGCCGTCGTCGACCACGAGCTCGACCCGATAGTCGCCGGGCACGTCGGCGACGAAGGTCGGCCGCACTGCGCTCGGGTCGTCGAGGGTCGCGGTGCTGCCTTCCGGCTGCTCGACGAGGGTCCAGGAGAAGGCGAGTGGGTCGCCGTCGGTGTCGCTCGAGCCGCCGCCGTCGAGGGTCACGGTGGCGCCGAGCGGCACCGTCTGGTCGGCGCCGGCCGACGCGGTGGGCGCCGAGTTGACCGTGTCGATCACCACCTGATCGGGGGTCGACGCCACGAAACCGTCGTCGACGACGAGCTCGACCCGGTACGTCCCGGCGGCGTCGATCTGGAGCGTCGGACGCACGGCGACCGGATCGGAGAGCGTCGTGCTGCTTCCTGCAGGAGCCTCGATCAGCCGCCACTCGAAGGTGAGGGCATCGCCGTCGGGGTCGAACGACGCCGAGCCGTCGAGCGTCACCCGAGCGCCGACCGGGGCGGTCCGGTCGTCGCCCGCGTCGGCCACCGGGGCCTGGTTCTCGCTCGCCGACTTGACCTTGAAGTTGTCGGTCTTGCCGGCGCTCGGCGAAGAGAAGCCGGGATCGGGCGCGAACCCTCCGGTCGCCGGATCGTCCTCGAGGTCTCCGCCGGCGTCGAGGTAGGCGTCGAGCGGGAGCAGCCAGGCCTTGTACACCCCGCCGGAGTTGGGGGTCGGGTGGAAGGGCATGAGCTGGATCAGCCTTCCCCCGTCGGGGTCGATGTTGCTGTCGTGACGAGTGCTGGACGCCGCTCCCGCCCCAGCGGCGTCGAGGTGGCAGCCGTCGTCGCCGGCGTGGTCCACGAGGAGGCCGCCCACCAGGTCACGCCGCGCCACGATACGCCCCTGCTCGATGCGGACGATCCGGCAGGCGGCGGGATCGGCCGACAGCAGAGCCCCGCCCGACGGGTCGGTCACCTGGAAGACGTAGTCACCGCCGGCGAGGCCCGAGGAAGCTCCGGAGGGTCCGCCGTTGAGATACACCTCGTACCGGTTGGAATAGCGGTTCTGATTCACCGCCTCGCCAGTGGGGCCCGTGGTGAACAGCGCCCTCGGGCCCCCCGCAGCCCACAGAGGGATCTGCGACGCCAGCAGGGCGACAGCCGAGGCAAGAAGGAACTTGATCGAGACGAGCTTCTCGAGGCGGGCGGAACGGCGCAACATGACGGGGCCTCCTCGGCGGTCTCGCCCCCGAGCACGGGGGCGTCTACCGGGCCTTACGTCAGGTCGCCAGAAATCGAGCCACGGTCGTCGCGAGCGATGTCAGTGGCCTTCGCGTGCCGACCGGGAGTGCGCGCCGCCGGATCAGAAGCCCGCGGGTGCCGGCAGCGCGACCGCCTCCACCTCTCCGGTGTACTCGAAGAGGAAGTTGCCCAGGAGGTCGCGGACCAGCGTGCGGAAGGGCCCGCTGAACTCGGTCCGCTCCCGGTTCGACTCCACCGTCGCCTGGACCTCGTACTCGAGCACCTGGCCGTTCAGCTCGAGGAAGCCGAAGAAGCCGACGGCGTAAGCCCTTCCCGAGAGTCGGCGGGTCTCGCCGACCCCAGTGCCGACCGCGGGATCGACGTTGACGAGCTTGCCGTCGCGCGTGATCGTGAGGACGTTGGAGAACTCGGGGATCCCGGACGCTGGGTCGGGGCTCCCGACGAGTCGCCAGGTCCCGGCCAGGTGACCGAAGACTCCGCTCGGCGATGCGACGCGCGCCTCGGATGCCTCCGAGAGGCCCGAGACCGACGGAGACGCGAGCGCCGGCGGCGCCTGGAGGACAACGGCGAAGAGAACGGCGGCCGTGATCGTGGTGACGCTGAGGGATGCTGTGCGATGGTTCATGGAATCCTCCCACCTGTCGGGTATTGGTTTCCGACGTCTCGAGCCGGGCACGAGTCGTCGTTGCTACTCTGCGCAAGGTACGCGGGAACCGCTCTGACCGTCTTTCCCGTCTCCTGACCGAGTTCTGACCCGCCGCCCCCGGGTTCTGACCCGCCGCCACCGAGTTTCGACCGGGTGTGACCATGACCGGTGAGCTCTTCCGCTTCGGCCCTTTCCGGCTCGACGTCGCCTCCCGCCAGCTCGAGCGTGACGGCCAGGTGATCGCGCTCCAGCCGAAAGTGTTCGAGCTGCTCTGCTACCTGGTCGAGGGGCGGGAGAGGACAGTGTCCAAGGAGGAGATGCTCGAGAGACTGTGGCCCGAGACCTACGTCACCGAGAACGTCGTCGCCCGCGCGGTTCGCGGCGTTCGCCGAGCTCTCGGCGACGACGCCCGAGCTCCCCGCTACGTCAAGACCCTCCCGAAGCAGGGCTACCGGTTCATCGCCGCGGTCACCGAGAGCAACGACGGGCCACGCCCTTCGGCTCCGGCCCGCTCGCTCGCCGTCCTGCCGTTCGTCTCGATCCCGCCGCTCAGCGCTTCGGACGGCCTCGGCCTCGCCATGGCCGAGTCGCTGATCAACCGATTGAGCGTCTCGCGCGACCTCGTTGTCCGGCCAGTGCGCGCGGTCCTGCCCTACGGAGACTCGAAGGCCGAGCTCGAGGAGATCGGTCGGGAGCTCCGCGTCGAAGCGGTCGTCGACGGCGCCGTTCAACAGTCGGGTGACGAGTTCTGCGTGACCGCCCGACTGGTCGGGACCGAGAGCGGGAAGGCGATCTGGAGCGGTCGCTTCGAAGAGCCGTGGAGCGGCGTGATGGCGATCCAGCAGACCCTGTGCGAGCGGATCGCCGACTCGCTCGAGCTCGAGCTGGGCGCCGGAACGCGAAACCGCGATCCGAGCGATCACGTCGACAGTCCCGAGGCCTACAGATGCCTCCTGCGGGCTCGATATCTGATCTCACGCCGAACGCCGGAGGCGGCACGGCGCGCGGTCGAGGAGCTCGAGCGCGCGCTCGACCACGACCCGACCCAGGCGCCCGCGTGGCTGGCCCTGGCGGAAGCCCACGACTCGCTCGGGACCCTCGGGGTCGCGACCGCCGAGCACTTCGAGCGGACCCGTCGCTGCGCCACCCGGGCGCTGGCTCTCGCGCCGACGAGCGGGCTCGCCCACAGCCTCCTCGGCCGGGTCGCGTGGCAGTACGACTTCGACTGGAAGGCGGCGCGGCAGCATCTCGGCCGCTCGGTCGAGCTGGCGCCCGGAGACGTCGAGGTCCTGATCGCGCACTCCGACTTCAGCTGCTACCAGCGCGACCACGACGAGGCCCAGAGCCTCTCCCGCCGCGCGGTCGCGATCGATCCCACGTCTCCCTACGCCCACGCCCTGAGCGCGCAGGCGCTCTACGTCGGCGGCCGGAGCCGTCACGCGCTCGAGGTCGCCGAGGAGGCGCTCGAGCTCACCCCCGACTTCGGCTTCGTCCGGCTGTTCGCGGGGCTCGCGAGCCTGCAGCTCGGAGAGCACCGCCAGGCCATCGAGCATCTCGAGATCGCCGCGAGCTCGAGCCGTCCGGACTTCGCCGCTGCGCTCGGCTACGCGTACGGCGTCGTGGGCGACCAGCGATTTGCACGGCAGACGCTCGCGGCGATCGAACGACAGCCTGGAGCCGAGCCGACACCCCCCATCGTCGACGCGGTGGTGCATCTCGGGCTCGGCGAGATCGATCGGGTCGTGGCAGCGCTCGAGCGCTGCGTCGAGGCGAGGTCCTGGCACGTCCTCATCGCCTACGCCGATCCGATGTTCGAGCCGCTGCGATCGACGGGGCGGCTCGATCCCCTGTTCGAGCGCCTCGGCCTGTCGCACGGCGAGCGCCACCGTTGAACCGCTCCCCGCTTCCGGCTTCGCAGCCCTCGGCGCCTGCTGGTCGTGCCGGCCGCGGCCACCTGGCCGGCCGGCGACCGCACTACCACCATCCCAGCAGCTTCCACCACACGAGACCCACGACGGGGAAGAGCAACACGTGGGGACCCGAGACCACCAGCCCGATCTGCCACCAGCGCGCCTGAGTGACATAGCCGGCACCGAAGTAGATGGGCGCGGGCGTGGTGCCGTAATGGGTGAGGCACGCGCACAGGTTCGAGAGGTAGGCGAAGAGCAGCGCCGCCAGCAGCGGCGGCGCTCCGGCCACCAGCGAAACCGTGAGGAACGGGATCAACATCGCGCTCGAGTGCGCCGTGATGCTTGCGAACCCGTAGTGCGCGTAGAAATAGACCAGGAGCAGCACCGCGAGCGAGAGCGGCCAGCTCCAGCCTTCGAGCAGACCGCCGGTGCCCTGCGCGAACCACTCGGTGATGCCGGTCTTGCCGAGCTCGCGCGCCAGGAGCACCAGGCCCCCGTACCAGATGAAGACGTCCCATGCGCTGCGCTCGGTGATCACGTCCTGCCAGGTGAGCACGCCCGTGATCAGGAGCGTCCCGAGACCCAGCATCGCCACCAGGGTGTAGTCGATGCCGTGCCAGCGCGTCGTCACCCACAGCACCAGCACCAGGAGAAAGGTCGCCAGCATCAGGATCTCGGAGCGCGAGAGCGAACCCATCCTGCGCAGCTCGCCGGTCGCGTAGTCGGCGGCCTTGGGGGTACGGCGCACCTCCGGCGGGAACAGACGGAACAGCAGCAGCGGCGTGAGCGCGAGCGCGACGAGCCCCGGCACCACGGCCCCCAGGAACCAGGTGCCGTAGGTCAGCTCGATTCCGGTCACCTGCTGGGTGAAGCCGGCGATGAGGGGGTTCGAAGCCTGGCCGGTGAGGAACATGGCGCAGACGATCACGTCGGTCTGGTAGACCAGCGGCAGCAGGAACGCGCCGAGCCGCGCCGCGGTGGGGCCGGGTTGCGAGCCGTAGCTCTCGGCGATGCTCCGCGTGATCGGGAAGACGATGCCGCCGGCGCGTGCGCTGTTGCTCGGGATCACGCTCGCCAGCACGCCGTCGGTGAGCGCGAGCGCGTAGCCGAGACCGAGCGAGGTGCCGCCCAACGCACGCACGAAGAGCAGAGCGACGCGGCGCCCGAAGCCGGTCTTGATCATTCCGCGCGCCAGCATGAACGCCGAGAGCACCAGCCACACCACCGGATCGGCATACCCGGCGAGCGCGGTCGCGGGCTCGAGGACGCCGAAGATGGCGGTTGCCGCCACGCCCAGCAGCACCATCGCGCCGCCGGGCAGCGGCTGCAGGATCAACCCGAGGATGGTCGCGACGAAGATCGCGAAGAGCTGCCAGGAGCGCGGCTCGATGCCGGCGGGCGGCGGCAGCACGGCGACGCCGATGCCTGCCAGCACGACGAGCGCCCAGCGCACCGCGAGCGCCGCCCTGGAGAGCGGGGGCTGCGGAGCACGCGGCGGTGGGGGTTCCGGCTCGACGAGTTGCGGCTCCACGAGCGTCCTCAGGGCGAGCCGGTCCGGAGCACCACGGACGCGCCCCGGGCAACGGAGTAGGAAGGCTGGATCACGACTCGGCTGGCCTCCAGGTCGAGCTCGGCGGTCGAGAGGACGGTGAAGGAGACCACGTCGCCGGCGTAGACGAAACCGCTCGGGTTTCGAGCGAAGCTGGCGACGGGTGGGAATGGCACGCGTTTTCAGCGACCGAAGCGAAACGCGCACGCCGCGGCTCCTGCAGCCCGTCGGGGTGTGGTTCACGCGCTCGTCGAACTTCGCGTCACGCTGGATGACGTCGACGGGCATCGGTCGAGAGAACGACCCATAGTACGGGATCGAGGCATCCGTGCGTCGAGCCCATCTCGGCCGGTCACGGCGAGCTCGGGTGACGCCGGCGCCGGCATCGAGCCGAACCTCGGTCGCTCCCCCGCGTCCGATCCTCGCGCCCTCAGCCGTCGATGGAGGTTCTCCGCTCCCTCGCCGCATCCCTGCGCGTGGCCGCTCTCGATCTCGCCAGCGCCTGGGAGTCGGGATCGAGAAGGTAGGCGCTGACCACCGCCGAGCCGGGCGACGAAGAGGACTCGGTCCTCCCAGCCTGCTCGTGCCGCGCTCACCACCCTCCCCGACGACAACCCTCCCCCTGAACCTCCTGGTCGGGACCTCGTCGCCGGACCCGTTCGGTCGCGCTCCGCCGTATGCTCTCCCGTGAGTGCACTGCCCTCGTCGACCGGGACGAATGTCGACGAGGGAACGAAGGAACGCTCCCGATCGCCAGCCCGGCGCGGGATGCCACGAGAAACCGCTCACCAAGGGAGCCGCAATGACGAAACATACGTTCAGACTCTGCCTCGTGATGCTTCTCCTCTCGGCCGGCCTGCCGATCCTCGGCTGTGACCGCAGCGCCGAGGTCGACGAAGAGGCTCTCACCGAGGGCGAGCCCCTCGCCGAGGCCGATTCCGACGAAGGCGATTTCGCCGTCCACCAGGCCGGTCCGGCCGCCTGGAACTGCGAGCTCTACGACCAGGTCAAGGAGGAGGGAACGGCGACCCACGACGCCGCGATGACCGCGGAAGCAGAAGCCTACGTGGCGGAGAGCGTCCGCTCGTCTCTCGCCGACGGCGGCGTCGCGCCCCCAGAGGACGACGTCGACTATCTGAATCGAGTCCGCGGCCAACTCTCCATCGCGTGTGGAGGCGACCCCACGATCCTGCTGTCCGAAGCCGCGTCTCGCATCGTCGCTTCTTGGGAGGTCGAAGGTCTCGAGAACTGATGGGCTGGAGGGTGGCGCGGCGCTCGCGCGGCTCGCCTCGAACCGCCGAGCCGCGCGGCCCGGGCAGCCGGTGGCCGAGACGATCGTCGGCGTCGTCGGGCGAGCGCAAGAGCGCGACGAGGTCTCGATCCGCCCCTGACGCCAGGCCGCAGGGAGGTTATCCTCCCCACTCGACCCCACTCGATCGTCACGGTTCCGACCTCGCGCAAGGAGGTGGCATGCTCACCCTCTACGACATCCCGCTCTCGCCGTTCGCCCAGAAGGTCAAGATCGCGCTCCTCGAGAAGGGTCTCGCCTTCGACGTCCGGCCGGTCAGCTTCGCCGATCCGCCGTCTGAGCTCTCCGAGCTCAACCCCCGCGCCGAGGTTCCGATCCTGGTCGACGATCTCTCCGGCGACCAGGACGGAGAAGCCACCGCGGTCTGGGACTCGACGATCATCCTCGACTACCTCGAGGATCGCTATCCGGAGCCCACGCTGTGGCCCGAGTCGCCCGCCGAGCGCGCGCGGGTGCGCGAGTTCGAGGAGGTGTGCGACACCCACTTCGACGCCGTCAACTGGGGGGTCTACGAGGTCACGTACTTCAACCGAGCGGAGGGCGACGAGGCGACCGCGATGCTCGACGCGGCGCGCAGCCAGCTCTGGGGTCTCTACGCCTATCTCGAGCGCCAGCTCGAAACGCGCGAATGGCTCAACGGCGACGCCTTCGGCCGCGGTGACCTCGCCGCTCACCCTTTCGTCTCGGCATCGTGGGCGATGTTCCACAAGACCGCCGACGACACGCCGCTCGCCCGCTGGCTCGGGCGCTGCCGCGAGCTGGCGTCGATCCAGCGCGTGCGCGAGGAGGTGCGGACCTTCCTCCAGGAGCAGCGCGGAGCGCCGGTCGGACGCCGCCGGACCTACCGCGGCTACCGTCTCGACTGGATGATGCGCTCGGGCGGGCGGGCGGTCGTCGAGCGCGGTATCGAGGCCGACACGATCGCGTTCTCGAGCGAGATCGACTGAGGCAGACGCGACGGGCTCCTCGCATTCGCGAGGAGATCGACTGAGGGGTTGCCGCGCGGTCCGTTTGCTACCCTGGAGGGGAGCCTCCGCCCCGCTCTCGAAGACGTAGCGCGACCGACGTGCCGCACGAGTTGGACGACCAGGAGGCCCGCCGTTCGAGCAACGCCCCGTGACGATTCGACTCCTCCCCCTGGTGATCGCGCTCGCCGCGTGGGCCTCCCTCGCGCGCGGATCCGCCCAGGAGCCCGAGGACTCATGGAGAGCGCTCGACCTCCAGGCGCAGGAGCTCTTCGAAGCCGGCGACCACCGCGGGGCCCTCGCCGTTGCGCAGCGGGCGGTCGACCTCGCCGAGCGGGAGTTGGGGCCGGATCACGCCCAACTCATCCCCCCCCTCTCGACTCTCGGGGACGCCCAGCTCTTCGTCGGCGGACGGGCGGAGGCGGAGCCCGTCTACCGGCGAGCCTTGGCGATCGCCGAGGCGTCGCCGGACGCGCACGAGGACGAGGTCGGCAGGCTCCTGTTCAACCTGGCCGCCATCCTCGAAGACCGGGGCGAGAGCGCCGAAGCCAGCGATCTCTACGGACGCTGTGCCGACCTGTTCGAGCCGACGTTGGGGGAGGATCACCCGCGGGTCGAGCTGTGCCGGAACCTGGCAGAGGGCGCCCGCGACACAGCCGAGCCGCCGGAAGTCTCAGGCGACGGAGCCGGCGATCCCGCGAACAGCGACGCCGGGGTCGAGCGCTGGCTGCAGGCCATGCTCGACTTCTACGAGCGGGCCCCGCTGTCGGCCTCCTACAGGATGGCCATGAGCGCCCGCCAGGCCGACCAGCGCCTCGACCTGTCGGGAGAGGGGACCCTGATCTACGGCGACGCCAGGCACCTCCGGGTCACCGCCGAGCTGACGGTCCGCGCCTCCGGCCAGGACGAGCCGACGGCGCTCTCGGTGCTGGTGGTGGGGGACGGCGAGTCGGTGTGGACTCAGGTCGAGAGCCCGGGGCGGGAGCCGCAGGTGACCCGCATCAGCGTCGAGGAGCACGAGCAGGCAGCGGCGGGCATGGGGCTGGGAGGGGTCGCCGCAAGTGACCCGCTCGCCCAGATGCGCGCCCTGCGCGACCTCGCCGATCTCGAGGTGGTCGAGCGGACAGCGGAGCGCGTGGTCCTGCGCGGACCGTTGAACGACATCTTCCGAGCGAGGGTGGGACCTCCGGAGCAGATCTTCGGGCCAGGCGCCGAGGTCAGCATGGCGATCGCTCCCGACACGGGCGCGCCGCTGGCGATGACGGTCGGCGGCGAGGCGTTGTCCGTGGAGATGGAGTTCGGAAACCCAGTCTTCCACGGTCCTGGGTCGCTGCCGGAGGACACCTTCGAGTACCGGCCGCCGGAGGGGGGCGCCGCACCTCCGTCCACCGAGCCGGAGCCCCCGCCTTAACGGTCTTCGGGATCGGCGGCATCGCCGTGCCGCTCCCGAGCTGTGCCTGCGGTCTCGGCAGGCCCGCGGTCGGCCCCAGGCCTCAGCCGGTGGATTCGCCCGCAGTCCCTCGGCACGTGCTCCTCCGATCAACGGTCGGCGGGATCTCCGCCACGCCCCTCTCGGCACTTGCTGAACCGTCGTAGAGCTGTCCGAGTCATCGAGGTCCCGCTCTACGGCTGTTCCCCGGCCACGCTCCGAGGACCTCCGGGGCGCGTCGGATGGCGGAAGCTTCGCTCATCGCTTCTCATCCTAGTGCCGTGCAAGCGTCGAGAGACCAGGGGCCGGCGATCAGGGAAGGGTCCCGATCTCTTGGCGAATCACCCGGTCGGCGAGTGCTACCCTGAATCCGGCGGCACTCGTTGCGTGGAGGTGCTGATGGACGCCCGCCACATCGCTCACTACCGGATCGTGCGCCCGCTCGGATCGGGCGGCATGGGCAACGTGCTGCTCGCGCACGACGTCCGTCTCGACCGCCGGGTGGCGCTCAAGCTCCTGCCTCCCGAGCTGGCGCGTGACGAAGAGCGACTGGCACGGTTGCGGCGCGAGGCGCGCGCGATCGCCGCGCTCGACCACCCCAACGTGGTGCGGATCCACGCGATCGAGGAGGCCGAAGGCGCGACCTTCCTGGTGATGGAACGGGTCGTCGGACGCACCCTCGCTGCGATCATGGCGGAGAAGCGCCTCGATCTCGAGCAGATCAACGACCTCGGCGCCCAGCTCGCAGACGGCCTGGCCGCGGCGCACCGCGCCGGGGTGGTCCACCGGGACCTCAAGCCCGCGAACGTGATGGTGTCCGATGACGGCGTCCTGAAGGTCCTGGACTTCGGCCTGGCGATCTGGCTCGACGGCAGGCCGGAGCAGATCCCGGCCGGAACCGTCGATCCGGCCGCGCCCACCGAGACCGCCGCGCTGACCGCGGCTGGCTCGGTGATGGGAACGGCGCCCTACATGGCGCCAGAGCAGGTGCGCGGCCAGCCGGCGACCGCGGCTACCGACGTCTTCGCGCTCGGCGCGGTGCTCTACGAGATGATCACCGGCTCGCGGCCCTTCGCCGGCAACAGCAGGGCCGAGCTGTACTCGGCCATCCTGCGCGACTCGCCCGCGCCGGTGCGTGAGCTCCGGCCGGAAGCGCCCGCCGCGCTCGCCGAGCTGATCGAGCGCTGTCTGGCCAAGGACGTCGAGGAAAGGCCGCGGTCGATGGCCGATGTACGGGACCGGCTTCGCGCGCTCGCCGACGAGGCGGAGGCGGCGCCCGAGCGCTCGGTGGCGGTGCTGCCCTTCGTCGACATGAGCGCCGCTCGCGACCAGGAGTACTTCTGCGAGGGGATCGCCGAGCAGCTGCTCTATGCCTTGTCGAGGATCGAAGGGCTGCGGGTCGCGGCCCGCACGTCGACCTTCTGCTTCAAGGGGAAGAGCGTCGACGTCCGCGAGATCGGCAGGTACCTCGGGGTCGGCGCCGTGGTCGAGGGGAGCTTGCGCAAGTCCGGCGATCGGCTGCGGATCACGGCCCAGCTCGTGGACACCGCCAATGGCTACCGTCTGTGGTCCGAGCAGTTCGATCGCCGCTTCGAGGACGTCTTCGCCATTCAGGACGAGATCACCGACAGCATCGTCTCCGCTCTCGAGCTCGCTCTGGCGCCCGGTGAGGACGCTCGGATCGAGCACGGAACGCGGAATCCGCGCGCCTACGATCACTACCTGCGCGGACGGAGCTTCTTCTATCGGCAGACCCGACGCGACCAGGAGGCGGCACGCCGGCTGTTCGCCGAGGCGATCGAGGAGGATCCGGCCTTCGCCCGGGCCTGGGCCGGCGCCGCCGACTGTTGCTCATTCCTCTACAAGCACTTCGGACACGATCCCGAGCACCTGCAGGAGGCGCTGCGCTCGTCGCGGCGTGCCCTCGACCTCGACCCTCGGCTCGCCGAGGCGCACTCCTCCCATGGCTTCGCGCTCTCCCTCTCCGGCGAGCTCGATCGCGCCGACGAGGAGTTCGAGGAGGCGGTTCGCCTCGACCCCCATCTGTTCGACGCCCACTACCTCTACGGTCATCACATGACCTTCACCCGCGGCGATCGGGAGGCGGGCGCGCGCCTCTTCGAGCGCGCCGCCGACCTGCGGCCGGACGATTACCAGGCTCCGATGCTGCTCGCCGGGATCCACCGCGCCGAAGGGCGCGACGACGAATCGCGCCGCCAGTATCGCCGGGCCTACGAGAACGCCTGCAGCCACCTCGCCCTCCATCCCGACGATGTGCGTGCGCTCTACCTCGGGGGCGCGGCTCTGGTGCAGCTCGACCAGATCGAGGAGGGGCTCGAGTGGGCCACCCGTGCGGCCGAGGCCGACGGTTCCGCGATCGTGCTCTACAACGTCGCCGCCGCTCACGCGCTGGCGGGGCGGGACGAGCAGGCGCTCGACTATCTCGAGCAATCGCTCGCAGCCGGTTTCACCCATCGGGTCGCGGCCGAGCTCGACCCGGACTTCGACAGGCTCGCGGACGACCCCGGGTTTCGTCGCATCCTCGATAGGATGGATGCCGCCGGCCACTGACGAGGGTGCCGCCTGTCGGCGGTGGAGAGTGGGCAGTGACCGATGTCCTCGAGCACTCCTCCCTCGAGGAGGCTCCGCAGATCGCGCCGCGTTCGGCCGCACACGAAGGGCGCGCGGCGCAGCGATCGAGTGGTCTCGAGCTCGTCGAGCAGGCTCTCGAGCACCCCCACCTCGTGGAGGCTCGGCGGCGACCGGCCAGGGCCGCGCGGCAGCGGCAGAAGGGCATGCAGCGAGCGGGTCCCGCCCTCGCCCGAGCCGAGGAGATCACTCTCGGCGGGAGGTCTCCGGACGGCCTCGAATCGAAAGATCGAACAGCACCGCCGACTCGCCCCGCTCCATGATCCTCGCTTCGAGACGCTCGACGATCTCGTCGCGTCGGTGCAGCAGCGCCTTGATCTCGTAGCGGTCGAGGTATTCGTCGAGATGCTCGCGCACGGTCTCTTCTTCGAGCGTGCGCAGACGCTCGAAGAGCTCTCGTTCGCACCCGGTGATCGCCTGCGGTTGGAGCAATCTGCCGTCGGCCAGGAAGGCGCGACCGTGATCGATCAGCCAGACCCTCCAGGTCTCGGGATCCATCAGGATGTTCGTCTGGTTGCGATCGTAGTTTCCAATCAGATTGTCGAACACCTGGCGCATCGCGCCCTGCCAATGCCAGAGGACGGCGTGGGGAGCGACATCCCGCTCGACGCGGTCCGCCTCGTCGATCACGTTGCCGATCCAGAGCTGGAGCGATCCGCGGCGGCCGCGGTGACGACGCAGCACCGCGGGCGGCACCGCGTCGAGCCCGAGCAGCCGGCTGACCCAGTACGCCGCCGGATCGAACCGATAGCTGTCCTTGGCGTTGAGCGTGACCCGGCCATCGGGAAGCCGATGGCGCGGCACGGAGATCTCGACGTCGCGAAAGGCTGCGTAGACCCGCAGCGGGCCCCGCTGCAGCGTCAGTCGCTGGATCTTGTTGATGCCTTTGGGGGCGGCTCGCTCCTCGACGATTGCGGCGTTCTCCAGAAAGTCGAGGATCTCGTACTCGGTGGCGAAAGGCAGCGGCCGGCCCTCGACGTCGACGTACTGCCGGGAGGCATCGGCGAGGGAGATCGACCCTCGGACACCCTCGGAAGCGATCGGCTCGCCGGACGCCTCAGCGGAGACCTGAAGCGAGGCGAACCCGATCGAGAGGGCGATCAGCCAGAGCTTCTGCCGAAGACGCCCTGGTTGCCCATCAGGTGACGACGTCCGGCTCGTGGCAACGGTCATCCGACCACCTCCTGTCACAGCGCCGCCAGCTCGCGAGACGGCCGATCCATCGATCCTCGCCCACGATCCGACCGTTTCTCGAAGCGCTCGCGCTCCGGGCGAGGGCTCTGAAGGTACTACCCGGGGCGCGCGAGAGAAGTTGGATCTCGATGCGGGATCGTAGCTCAGCGGCTGGCGACGCGGATTCTCCGCGATGGACCATGGACAGGCTCCAGGGCCCGCGAGGTCGCCCAGAGAACCGGCTGTGGCTGGTCGACCCAGCCGCGCCCGCTTGCCGGCTTGCGGCGCACGAGTGATCGGCTACCGCTAGCGGGCTCGTGGTCTGAGCTCCCCTCGCTGTCGCGGCTCGCTGGGGAGCGTGAAAACCACGAGCCCGCTAGGTCGACTAGGCCAGCGGGAAGTTCACAAAACGGTCAAAGTTCGATCAAGCCGGTGCGATCGCCCAGAGACAACGACTGTGGCCTGGTCGACCCAGCCGCGCCCGCTTGCGGGCTGTGGCGCACGAGTGATCGGCTAGCGGGCTCGTGGTATGACCGCGCTTCGATCTAGCAGCTCGTTGGGGAGTGGTGATCACCACGAGCCCGCTAGAACTGGAAGTAGATGAAGCGCTCGGTGTCTGCCGGCGCGAGCATGACGATGGTGAGCAGGCACACCGCCCAGAGCAGGCCATGCGCCCACGGCACACGGATGCGCTCGGCTCCTCTGCTCGACCAACATCCGGCCCGGGAGCGCGGGAGGCCATCGTCCAGGGCCGGAGCGGACCATCGACTGCAGCGCGCCTCGGCGACGACTCGAGACCGTCTCAGTGCCGGTGACGCCGGTGGTGCTCGGCGAGCAGGTCACGCCCGAAGTCGCCGTCGAAGTCTCGCCAGACCGTGTGGCTGTGGTTGGCACCGTTCTGGACGTTGTCGTACTCGACCACGAAGCTCGGGCCCTGGATCCGGTAATAGTGCGGCTCCCTCGGCTGGAGCGAGCCCAGCCAGGCGAAATGGAGCGCGCCGACGGCTTCTTCGAGACGCGCCCTCCGCAGCGTGGCGAGGTCCTCGGGGAGGTTGCCGATATAGGCCTCGAGCAGGTCGCGCAGCAGCCCACGCTGTTCTTCGGTGAGCGCCGACGCGGCGATCCCAGCGGGCTCGCCGGGAGTCACTCGCGGCTGGTTGGTGGTGAAGATGTCGCTCGGCGCCTCGTCTGCGACCACGGCCACAGATCGCTGACCCTCGTCGAGCGAGCGCAACAGCGCACGGGCGCGGTCCTCCTCGGCCCCGAGCACGCGCAGCCCCTCGTGCGGACCCTCGGGGACGCGGTGCGGGTTGGCGCCGAGGAACGCCGGCGCGGTCGCCACCGCCTCGCCGTCCACCAACGTGAAGTGGAGCGAGACGTGGTGCCCCTCGATCCGCCAGCCCCAGGCGTGGGAGCCGGGCTCGCCCCAGACCGCCACGAAGTAACGGCTCGGGTCGCGTAGATCCAGAGCGCCCGGCCGCCCCGCAGCCGCCTCGAGCCGCCCGAGCACGGTCTCGAGCGCCATCACGTTCACGGTCTTGGCGTACCCCGTGCGGCTCAGCGAAGCGCTCAGCAGCACGTGCGCCAGGTGGACCTGGTGCGGCGCCAGCGCCTCGAGCGGGAGGCCCGCGCGCTCGAACGACGGCACGTAGTGGAAGCGAAACCGCGCCTCCCCCTCGAACGGCTGCGCGACACCCTCCCGCTGCTCGGGATCGAGCGAGGCGAGGAAGACGCGCGCCGCCTCGACCATCGCCTCGAGGGTGCTGTCGGCGGCGGCGGTCGGCATCGGGAGGATCGCGATCAGACCGAGCAGGGCGACTCTGGTTTGCCTCACGGTGGCGGCCCTCGGAAACGCCACGAGTCTACCTGCTCAAGGAGCTGCGGAAGAGTTGCGCCTGCACACTCGTCTGGCTGCAGTCGTCACCCGCTGCCCTCTCGCTCTGCCAGACCACCAGGAAGCCCGAGCCGTCGGCTGCGGACGACGCCTTGGGTGACGACTGAAGCTCGGGGGGGTAGGTGTCGACTGGAACTGCCTCGCGAGGGTCGTGCCGTCGCAGACGAGCAGACGAGCAGACGCTGCCCCCGTCGTCGGGCGGGCCGAGGCTCTCCCGCAGCGCGACCAGCAACACCGGTGAAGCCCGATCAGTCGGGGTCCCGCTCCGCCGCCAGCCGATCGGCCTCCGCCTGGCCGCCGCTCAGCGAGTACGGCAGGCTGTAGTTGGCCTCGTGGCAGGCGTATTCGTACATCGGCTGGTCGAACCGGCTCAGGGAGAACTCGCCGGACCACGACTGCGAGTAGAGCTCCGGGTCGCTCACCGTGAAGCGATAGATGATCTCGGTCTCCGAGACCCGGGTGAAGCGCTCGACGATCTCGGTGGCGGGGCTGAGCAGGATCGGCCGCCCGAGGCCGAAGCGCGCGGGATAGGCGGCGCGAAGGTGCGTCGTGGTGACCACCAGCGTCTCCCCCTCGAAGCGCCCCCGACCGTGACCAGCGACGCTGCGGATGGCGGCGGGGGGCGCGTCACTGCGCAGGTCGACGAGGCGCAGGCCGACCGGGTCCTCGAAGAGCAGGAGGAGGTGATCGCGGATCTGGTGGATCCGCAGCGGGATGATCGTCGGGACCACCCGCATCGGCGGAGCGCCGAGACTCTCGAGGCAGCGCTCGGGCAGCGGTCGCTGCTCCGGGTCGTCGAACTGTTGCCTCTGACTCGCCATCACCCGCTGCGCCAGCTCGAGACCCGCCTCGGTGTAGGGGAAACGGCCGTCGGGCGGATCGACGATGATCGACGTCCGGAGCTCGCCCCGCACCCGAGCGAGCTGCCGGACGTCCAGCAGCGTGAGATCGGGATCGAGGACCGCCGGAAATCGTCCCCGGATCTGTGCCGCCACCGCCGCGGCCTGCTCGTCATCGACCACCAGCCTCTCGACTCCCGGTGGACGTTCCAGCATGGTCAGGAAGCTCGCGACCCAGGTCCCCTGT
This sequence comes from Thermoanaerobaculia bacterium, assembly GCA_035546295.1. Lineage (GTDB taxonomy): Bacteria > Acidobacteriota > Thermoanaerobaculia > Multivoradales > Multivoraceae > DATKBT01. The sequence goes on from DATKBT010000174.1 coordinate 20,727, forward strand.
AGATCGGGTTGACCGTGCTCGGTTCGTACAGCGAGGTATGTCTCGGGCGCCTGAGCGGTAGCACCGCTCGCGACGA
>DATKBT010000175.1:0-22270 GCA_035546295.1 Thermoanaerobaculia bacterium
TCATCGAAGATGCTCTTCTGGCTCGGTGCCGTGCCCAGGCTCATCGAACAGCTCCTCTCTGCTGCTGACCTGGGTCAAGTGTCGCTCATACTCCGGAGAAAATCTCAAGCCCTATCGCGAGAAAAACACCAGCCACCTAGGGGCGCCGGAAGGGCAGCGGTCCGCTCGGCTCCGTCCGGGGCGACGGCCTCGTTTCCTCGGATCGGGTCGCTAGGAACTCTTCGAGCTGATCGAGGTCGAGGGGCCTGGCGAGCACGAAGCCCTGCACCGTCTCGACCCCGATGCGCGCGAGCTGGTCGAGATCCTCGCGCGACTCGACGCCCTCCGCGACGCAGCGCACGCCGTGGTGCTGGCAGATGTCGAGGATCGCTCTGGTCAGCACCTGGCTCGCCTGGTCGGTCGCGATCCCGCCGACCACTGTGCGGTCGAGCTTGATGGTGTCGAGCGGGAGACGCGACAGCAGTTGCAGCGTCGAGCTCCCGGTGGTGAAGTCATCGAGCGCGACGCCGACCCCGTGTTGGCGCAGGCGCTCGAAGGCACCGCGCGCGATCTCGAGATCCACCACTGGCAGCGTCTCGGTCAGCTCGACGCCGATCCGGTCGAAGGGCAAGCCGTGCTCGCGGAGCAGCTCGAGCAGCTCCTCCGCGGCTCTCGGATTCGCCAGATCCGAGGGAGAGAGGTTGATCCAGAAGCGGCCGGCGAAGCTCGCGTTCAGGCGTTGGAGCGCCGCCCCGACGCGTGAGAGCATGTTGATCACCAGCTCGCGGTTGAGGCCCAGCCACTCGACGGCGTCGACCATCGTGCGGGGAGCGACCTTCTGCGGCGCTGCCGTCGGCCAGCGGGCGAGCGCCTCGAGCCCCACGATCTCTCCGGTCGTCAGGTCGACCTGGGGTTGGAAGTCACACTCGAGCTGGCGCTGCCGGAGCATCTCGGGGAGTCGGCGCACGACTCCGCCGCTCACTGTCGCCACCGCGTAGCGGAAGGTGTCGGCCGAGGCCTGCTTGGCTTCGTGCAGCGCGAGGTCGGCCTCCACCAGCAGGTCGTCGATCTCGAGCGGCAGGTCGGCGGTGGCGCAGCCGATGCTGACCTCGAGCACGAACTGGTGGTCGCGGCATCTCACCGGCGTCGACAGGCTCCCGATGATGCGCTCGGCGACCGCCCGCGCCGCTCCCTCCGGGTCGTTGCGACTCTCGAGCACGACCAGGAACTCGTCGCCGCCCATCCGCATCATCTCGTCGCCAGGGCGCAGGACCCCGCGACAGCGCGCCGCGAACACCGCCAGCGCCTCGTCGCCGGTCTGGTGGCCGTAAGTGTCGTTGATGGCCTTGAACCGGTCGAGGTCGAGAGCGAGCAGCGAGACCGTACCGCCGACAGTGTCGCTCAGCCGTTCGGCCGTGCGGCGCAGGGCGTGCCGATTGCCGAGACCGGTGAGCTGGTCGATCTCGGCCGTCCGCTTGAGGCTGAGAAAGAGCCGTCGGCGGTGGTGCTCGATCCACACCAGCAGAGCGAGGGCGCTGAGCGCCAGCGCTGCCGCGGCGATCGCGGTCAGCAGCCGATGGCGCCGGGCTCGAGCGGTTTCCAGCAGCAGTTGCCGGTCGAGGATCTGCTGCGCGCTCTCCGTCATCCGGGTGAGCTCGAAGTCGAGGAGCGTGGCCTCGGCATAGAGCTGCTCGGGCGCCTTCTGCGGCGCCTCCCGGAGTCCGAACAGCAAGGCGTTGTCCTCGCGCATCTGCTGGAAGCCCCGCAGTGAGTCGAGCTCGGAGAACAGCCGGCCGAGCTCGGGGTTCACTGCGGCGGCCCGGCGTTGATTCAGGGTGTCGCGTAGTGGGCGGACGACTCCGCGTTCGAGGGCCTCGTCGCGGCCCTCGACCTCCCCCGCCACCCGCAGGTTCTCGGCGACCTGGACCGCCAGCCAGTCCTCGACCGCCGGCGGAAGCGATCGCCCGGGCCCGGCATGCCACTGCATCGCCAGCACGTTGTCGAGGTGGTCGTAGGCGTAGGCCGGGGCCAGCTCGGCCTCGAACACGACCGAGGCCAGCCGGAACCACTCGCTCTCGGGCGGCGAAATGCGGATCCACCCCAACGTCTGCCAGAGACGGTCGGTCGCCAGTACGGTCTCGAAGGGCCCGCCGAGCTCCGGATGCTCGGCCTCGAAGGTGTCGAGAGCGAGCAGGACATCGCGCGCGAGGTCGCTGCTGTGCTCGGCGTTCTGTGCCTCGGTGACGATCTCCCTGGTGCGCTCCAGGCTCTGCACCAGCTCGGCCTTGGCTCGCTCGAAGTTCTCGATCGGGCGGCCACCGAGGAGGTGCATCCAGGCGGCGGATTCGACTCGATCGGCCTCGAGCAGGGGCTCGAGAGTCGCGTGCAGCAGACGCTCGCGCTGATGGAGGATCTCGGCCTGCTCGAGGCTCTGGCTGAGGCGGGCGCTGTAGAGCATGGCGATGACGATCGCCAGCGTGGCGAGCACCGAGGAGGCCAGGACACCGGAGACCAGGACCAGCGGCGTGCGCAGCAGGAGCGATTCGGACGGCGTCGGCGCCGGCTGCCCGGCGTGGTGCGGACGCTCGGCGGCAGGGAGCGGCTCGTCGCCGGGGTTCTTCATGCTTCGCCCTCGGTTTTCTTGGGGCGCCTGCATCAATCGAGTCCAGCGAGCTCGTCCCGGTGGATTCGAGGCGCGTCGGACGACGCGTTCGACGGCGTGGGCGTCTCGCCGGGAGGATCCGGGGATTCTGTCACAGCGCCGAGCTGGAGCCTCCAGCCCGGCGGCGCGGCCGGCGGCTCAGCAGGTAGGAGCGCCCCGGGTCGACCAGGAAGCGCCGGCGGATCGCCTCGCGGCCGAGCAGCATCCGAAAGCCCATGACGTCGCGGGAGGTCAGGGTGAGGTCGATGGGCCACGGACGGCCGGCGAGCAGCAAGTCGGTGCGGATGACCGGGCGAAGCTGGCGCTCGCCGGTCGAGCTGCGCACCCAGCGCCGCTCGAGCAGCGGGGCCTCGCACTCGACGGTGACCTCGGTGTCCCGCTGGAGCGGATGAACCACGAACCGCACCCACTCGATCCCATCCCGGTCGACGATCTCGAGGTCGTAGGCGTGCAGCGAGGAGCTGCGGGCGCCGGTGTCGACCTTGGCCTTGATCAGGAACTGGCCGAGCTCGGGAATCTGGATCCATTCCCGCCAGCCGACGGTCGGCAGCGCCTTGTGCCTCCGGACTTGTCGCTTCATCGCCTGCCGCGCTCCGAACGCCCGCAGAGGGTGCGCAGGTCGCGAGCTGCCGGAGGGCGCCCGCTCCATCTCACCCGTACCGCCAGGTGTCGCCCGGAGCCATCACCCGGACCTCGACCCCTGCGGGCTGGAAGTCGGCAGGATCCTGGGCGATCGGCGGCCACGTGTCGTAGTGGATGGGAATCGCCGCCTCGGGACCGATCATCTCGGCCGCGCGGGAGGCGAGCGCGGGACCCATCGTGAAGCGGTCGCCGATCGGCACGCAGGCGATCTCGGGCCTGTAGATCTCGCCGATCAGCTTCAGGTCGGAGAACAGCCCGGTGTCGCCCAGGTGATACAGGCTCGCACCCCCCATGTGGACCACCAGGCCGCAGGGCTGCCCCATGTAGCGGCCCTCGTAGGACGAGGAGTGGAACGCCTGGGTGAACGCAACCCAGCCGAAGGGCGTCTCGACCTTGCCGCCGGGGTTGCCCGGGTTGACGTTGGAATGCCCCTGCTCGCCGAAGTACTCGGTCAGCTCGAAGGCCGCGATCACGTTGGCGTCGTTGCGCCTGGCGATCGCCAGCGAGTCGCCGAAATGGTCGGCGTGACCGTGGGTGAGCGCGACGAAACCGCACTCGACGTCGTCAGCGCTCTGGGTGGCGACCGGATTGCCGGTCAGGAAGGGATCGATCGCCAGCCGATGCTCCCCGTCCGAGAGCAGAAAGCCCGAGTGGCCGAAGTAGGTGATGTCGAGGGCCATGAGTCCTCCATGGGTTCGGGTTTTGGTGTCGGCTTCGCCCAGCCGGGAATTCTAGGGTCTCCTGGCAGGAGCACTGCGGCCGCGGGTGCTCCCGGCGCCACGCCGCCTCGGCGGCCGGACCCGGCTCGAGACGGAGTGACGCCCGACGCTCCTCGTGCTCCTCGTGGCCGTGGCTCGCGGACGGCTGGTATCGTGGCGCTCGCCTCGACCCGCTTCCCCCTTCGGAGAACAGCATGAGCTCCCCGTCACCGAGCGTCGACGCCGCCCGGTCCTCGAAACCCTCGCGCCGGGAGCGCCGGCTCGCCGCGCTGCTGATCGCGCTCGCACCACTCTCCTCGAGCGCCGCGTATCCGCAAGTAGACGACAGCTCGGAGTCCGCGGCCAAGAGCTGGGCGGAGACCGTCGAGGGCGCCCAGCACCTCGACGGCTTCCTCGACCTGTACTGGGACGAGAGCGCGGGGAAGCTCTTCCTCGCCGTCGACCGCTTCGACCAGGAGCTGCTCTACGTCACCTCGCTGCCGGCCGGGATCGGTTCGAACGACATCGGCCTCGACCGCGGTCAGCTGGGTGACACCCGGGTCGTCGAGTTCCGGCGGATCGGTCCCAGGGTGCTCCTGGTCCAGCTCAACACCCGTTACCGGGCGGAGAGCGAGAACCCGGCCGAGCGCCGCGCCGTCGAGCAGGCCTTCGCGGAGTCCGTGCTGTGGGGGTTCGAGGTGGCCGCCGAAGAGGAGGGACGCGTCCTGGTCGACGCCACCGAGCTCTTCCTGTCGGACGTCCACGACGTCGTCGAGCGGCTGAAGCGGGCCGGCCAGGGGACCTACGGGCTGGAGGCCTCGCGCAGCGCGATCTACCTGCCACGCACCAAGGCCTTCCCGCGAAACACCGAGGTCGAGGCGACGCTCACCTTCACCGGTGAGCCGCAGGGGGGCTTCATCCGGTCGGTGAGCCCGAGCGCGGACGCGGTGACCGTCCGCGAGCACCACTCCTTCGTCGAGCTGCCCGACGCGGGATACGAGCCCCGGCGCTTCGACCCGCGCTCCGGCTTCATCGAGACCTCCTGGTACGACTACGCGACGCCGATCTCGCAGCCTGTGGTCCAGCAGTACGCCATCCGCCACCGACTCGAGAAGAAGGACCCCGCGGCCGCGGTCAGCGAAGCGGTGGAACCGATCGTCTACTACGTCGATCCCGGCGCTCCGGAGCCGATCCGATCTGCCCTGGTCGACGGCGCGCGTTGGTGGGATCAAGCGTTCGAGGCCGCCGGCTACCGCAACGCCTTCCAGGTCGAGATCCTCCCCGAGGACGCCGATCCGATGGACGTGCGCTACAACCTGATCCAGTGGGTGCACCGATCGACTCGCGGCTGGTCCTACGGCAGCTCGGTGACCGATCCTCGCACCGGCGAGATCATCAAGGGGCACGTGACCCTGGGATCGCTGCGCGTTCGCCAGGATCATCTGATCGCGCGGGCACTCGTCGGCGGCTTCACCGACGGCGGCGAGGCGCCCCCCGAGCTCGAGCAGATGGCGCTGGCTCGGCTGCGCCAGCTCTCGGCGCACGAGGTCGGCCACACCATCGGCCTGGTCCACAACTATGCGGCGAGCGTCAACCAGCGCGCCTCGGTGATGGACTACCCGCATCCGACGCTCGGGTTCACGGGTGGCGACCGCGTCGACCTGTCGAACGCCTACGACGCCGGCATCGGCGAGTGGGACGCGCGCGCGGTGCTGTGGGGCTACCAGGACTTCCCCGAGGGGACCGACGAGGACGCCGCGCTCGACGCGATCATCCGCGAGACGATCGGCCAGGGGCTGCTGTTCATCACCGACGAGGACGCGCGCCCGACCGGCGGCGCCCACCCGATCGCGCACCTGTGGGACAACGGGGCCGACCCCACCGCCGAGCTCGAGAACCTGCTCGCGATCCGCGACGCGGCGCTCTCGCGCTTCGGCGAGCAGAACCTGCGCCCCGGCGAGCCGCTCGCCGATCTCGCCGACGTCCTGGTGCCGCTGTACCTGCTGCACCGCTACCAGATCGAGGCGACGTCCAAGGTGCTGGGCGGGCTGCGCTACACCTACGCGCTGCGCGGCGACGACCAGATCCCCACCGAGCCGATCGCGCCGGCCGACCAGCGCCGCGCGCTCCAGGGCCTGCTCGTCACGCTCAGCCCCGAGGTGCTGACACTCCCGGAGCGCGTGCTGGAGCTGCTCCCGCCGTACCCGCCGGGGCGCCGACGCGGTCGCGAGAGCTTCCCCTCGTGGCAGGGGGTGACCTTCGACCCCCTGGCGGCGGCGCAGGTGGCCGCCGACATGACCCTGGCGCAGGTGCTCCACCCCGAGCGCGCCTCGCGCCTGATCGACCTGGCGGCGCGCTGGGGAGACCGGGGTCAGCCGGGTCTCGAAGAGGTGATCGACACGCTGCTCGAGGCAACGGTCCGCAACGACGCTCCGGCCGGCCTCGCCGGCGAGGTCAAACGCGTCGTCGATCAGGCGACGGTTCGTCATCTGATCGCGCTCGCCTCGACCGCGGACGCCCTGCCGCAGGCGCGTGGGCTGGCGCTGGTCGAGCTCGAGGGGCTGCGCGACTGGTTGGCCGACGGCATCGATTCGGCGCCGCCGGCGGAGAAGGCGAATCGGCGAGAGGCCCTGCGCCAGATCGAGCTGTTCCTGGAGCACCCGGAGGTCGAGGAGCGGCCGGCGCCGCTGCGGGCTCCCGACGGCTCGCCCATCGGGGGTTGACGCATCCCGCCGTCTGCTCGGGGCCGTCGGTAAGCGCTCAGGCGGGGAGGCCCTTCCTCGCCACCTCCTCGATCGCATCGGCGAAGCGGTCGATCTCCTCGATGGTCGAGTAGACGCTGGGCGAGACCCGGATGCCCTCGAACTCGTCGTGCTGGATGGCGACGGTGAAGATCTTGTAGCGCTCCCAGAGGTGCTCGACGAGCTCGCCGGAGTCGATTCCGTCGATCTGCACTGTGGCGATGCCGCAAGCGAAGCCGGGCTTCAGGCTGGTGTGCAGGCGGACCCGGTCGTGCTCGAGCACACGCCTCGCCCAGCGGTCGCGCAGGTAGACCAGGCGCGCCGTCTTGTTCTCGGGGCCGATCCCCAGGTGGAAGGTGAGCGCGTCGCCGATCGCCAGATAGTGCGGACAGGGGTGGGTGCCGATCTCCTCGAACTTGCGGATGTCCTCGTCCTTGGTGTCGGGCGCGGCCATCAGCGGCCAGAGCCCCGCGATCCTGTCGCGGCGCACGTAGAGCAGCCCGGTGCCGATCGGCGCGAACAGCCACTTGTGGAGGCTCGATCCGTAGTAGTCGCAGTCGAGGTCCTCGTGGCGGAAATGGAAGTGGGCGAAGGCGTGGGCGCCGTCGACGATCGTCGGGATGCCGCGCCGGCGCGCCATCTGCACCACCGGCTTGACGTCGAGGATCTGGCCCGTGATGTTCACCATGTGGCTGATCAGGATCAACTTGGTGCGGTCGGTGACGTGCTGCTCGAACAATCGCACGATCTCGGCTGGGTCTTCGGCAGGAATCGGGATCTTGAAGCGAACCAGCTCGATGCCGTCGCGGCGCTCGCGCTGCTGGAAGGTGGTGATCATCCGCGGGTAGTCCTGCGTGGTGGTCAGCACCTGGTCGCCGGGCTCGAGGTCGACGCCGAGCTGGCAGGTCTGCAGGCTCTCCGAGGCGTTGCGGGTGAAGGCGACCTCCTCGGGATCGCAGCCGAAGAAGCGCGCGACCCGCTGACGCACCGACTCCTTCTGCGGCTCGAGGATGCGCCACATCGTGTAGGCCGGCGCCTCGTTGGAGAAGGCGAGGTTGCGCGCCAGGCTCTGCTGGACCGCGGCGGGCGCCGGGCTGACGCCGCCGTTGTTGAAGTTGACGATCGAGCGGTCGATGGTGAACGCCTGCTGGATCTCGAACCAGTAGGACTCGTCGCGGGCGACGTCCTCCGGAACATCGTTCGTGCCCCGTACGGCGGCGAGAGCGGCGGCCGCGCGCCCCGGCTCGAGGGCGGCGAGGGTGAGGCCGGCCGCAGCCGGCGGCACGATGGTGCGCAGGAAGCCGCGCCGCGACAGCGATCTCACTGCCGAGGTCGCGCGAGGGCCAGGTGGAGCCGGTGGGTTCATCGAGCGCCTCCTCGTCCGGTCGAAGCCGAAGACCTTCGGCGAGTGTAGCCCGTTGGCGAGGGCATTGCGGAGCTCCCGCCGGCCCGGTCGGTCGAGGGCGTCCGTGCTCGCCCCGGCGACGCCCCGCTATCGGGAGGACCAGACGCGATCGAGCAGCCAGGCGAGCCGAACGCCGGCCTTGGCGAGCTGCTCGGTGACGAGGTCGGCGTGGGTCGCAGCGTAGGAACGGCCCAGGGTGCGATCGGTCGTGACGCTGGGATAGACCACCTCGACACTGAGCCGGTAGGACTCGTGCGCCCAGTCGACGACGGAGCCCGAGCGCCAGCCCGCGACCGGAGACGCGTCGCCTCGTCGCAGGCCGGCCTCGATTCGCGTTGCGATGCTCCGCCACGAGCGTCCCATGCTCTCGCGCACGATGCCGGTGTCCCAGACCCAGTGCAGGTTGGTGGGCTCGCCGAACCAGCGCACCTCGATCCGGCCGCCGCCCCGGTCCTCGGCGTGAGAGACGTGGAGCGGCTGGTGGAGGTCGCCCACGAAGTGGACGAGCTGGCGGAGCGCGACGGCGCGCTCCAAGTCGGGAAGGCTGCGGTCGGCGAGGCGTTCGAGCGCGCTCTCGACGGCATCGATGACGCAGCCCTGCGGCGGACAGCCCCGGAAGCGTCCGACCGAGGGGTCGAGGTTGACGTAGTGGTAGGGGTCCAGCCATTTCCACCGCGGGTCGTCGCGCACCTCATCGGCCCAGGTGGAGGCGTCGGCGAGCGAGGCGCCGAGCAGCGACTGCACTTCGCGCCGGGCCGTCTCACCGAGATGGTCGGTGGCGATCTGGCCGACGACCCGGTGACCGGTGGGGCCCCAGCCGGCGGCGGGCGATGTCGCGCCGCACAGTGTGGCTGCGCCGATCGCGATCGCCAGGGCGCGGGCGAACACTCGCCGTCGGCATGGCCGGGCGCGCGGCGCGGACGGGACGCGGCCGCCGACGAAAACGGTCTCGGCTGCAGCCGGTGCTCGCCCGCTCACGGCTCTCCCCGACGGGGCTCTGGAGGCAGGACCTGGAGGTCGATGCGCGACGGGTGCTGCGGCGAGCGGTGGATGCTGTGGGTCGCAACCCGGTAGTCGTCCTCGGTGGCCTCCGCCGGCACCACGAAGGTCTGCGGGTTGCGGTCGATCAACGGGAACCATGTGCTCTGGATCTGGACCATGATCTCGTGCCCGGCGAGAAAGCGGTGGTGGCGCTCCCCGAGGTCGATCGTGTACTCGATCACGTCCCCCGGCGGCACCGGCTCGGCGGTCTCGAATCCGTTGCGAAAGCGCGCCCGCAGGACCTCGTCGGCGATCATGAGCTGGAAGCCGCGCAGCTCCTCGACCGCGTGGTCCTCGGGCAGGACGTCGATCAGCTTGACCACCCAGTCGGCGTCGGTGCCGGTGGTCGAGGCATGGAGCCGCGCGATCGCGGCGCCGGCGAGCACGACGTCGCCTTCGAGCGGACCGGTGGTGTAGGTGAGCACGTCGGGACGGCCGTCGACGAAGCGCTGGTCGGTCACCTTCCACAGCGCCTGGCCTCCCTGCCAGAACCCGGGGATCGGCCGCGGCATGTAGGGCACCGGCTTGTCGGGATCCGAGACGTAGGAGTCCGAGCGGTCGGCGGCTTCGTCGTCGGCTGTCCCGGCGGCGGCTGCAGCGGGGGGATCGAAGGCCAGCGCCCCCTCGGCGACCAGATAGAGCGAGCGCACCCGGGTCTCGGCCGGCGGCCATGCCTCGTAGCGGCGCCAGACGTTGGCGCCGGTCTCGAAGACGATCGCCTCGGCGTCGGTCCAGGGCTTCGGGCTGCCGGCTCCGGGCGTGTCGCCTTTCAGATAGTGAGCGAAGAATGCGCGTTGCATCTCCTCGCGGAAGGTGACGGCGGTCGGGCTGTCGAACGGGATGGCGCCGAGCGACGACCCGTCGCCGCGCGCCCAGCCGCCGTGGCGCCACGGACCGACGACCAGGAAGCTCTCGTCGTCGTCGTCCTGCTGCTCGAGCCGGTGGTAGATCTCGAGCGGACCGTAGAAGTCCTCGGCGTCCCACCAGCCGGCGACGTGCAGCGCCGGCACCTCGGGCTCGTCGAGGTGGGAAAGCACCGCCTGGCGCCGCCAGTACTCGGTGTAGGTTGGGTTCTCCATGACCGCCCGCCAGGTCGGCTTCTCGCCGTCGAAGTAAAGGCGGTCGACGTTGGAGAGCGGTCCGAGGTCGAGATAGAACTCGTAGACGTCGTGCTGGTCGAAGTCGAAGGGCTCGTTCTCGTTGCCGGTCTCCATCATCGCCACGTAGCCGAAGGTCGGCGCCAGCCGCAGCGCGCCATTGTGGAGGAAGTCGTCGCCGATGAACATGTCGGCGGGGGAGGCCTGGGGCGAGGCCGCGGCGAGCGCGGGGTGCGGCTCGAGCATTCCCATCACGGTCAGCCAGCCGCCGTAGGAGATGCCGAGCAGGCCGGCCTTTCCGTTGTTGCCCTCGACGTTGGCGATCAGCCAGTCGATGGCGTCCCAGGCGTCGGTGCCCTCGTCGACGGCTCCGGGGTCGTTGCGCGGACGCTCCGGGTCACGGGGCGAGCGCAGCATGACGAACTCCCCCTCGGAGCCGTAGCGCCCGCGGACGTCCTGGAAGGCGAAGACGTAGCCGTCCTCGGCGAGCTCGGTGTAGCGAGTGGTCAGGGCGAGGTGGAAGCCGTCCTCGTCGTGTGGCCCGACGCCATAGGGGGTGCGCTCGAGCAGCACCGGCCAGGGGCCCTCGCCTCGGGTCGGGACGTAGACTTCGGTGTGCAGGTGTATCCCGTCGCGCATTTCGATCCGGTGCACCTGCTTGGCGAATCGCTCCGACGCTCGCGGGGCGGCGGCGCCCTCGGGCTCGATCTGCGGGTTCGGGAGGCAGGCGGCGAGCAGGGGAACCGCGAGGAACGAGCAACGGAGCGCGCGACGGAGCTCGCGACCGAGTTCAGCGTGCATCGGCTCGCTCCCTCGCGATCCGCGCCACGCCGACCGTCAACAGCGGCAGCGCCAGCAGCAGGATCACTCCCCAGGCGAGCGCCGAGTACCCCTTGGCGACCAGGTCGATGATGCCGAAGGTCGCCAGGCCGGTGGCGATCGCCAGGGTTCCGACCGAGATCGCCGCGCGCTGCCAGGGCTCGAGCCTTCCGCTCGGCGGTCGCCACGAGGCGGGGAGATCTCCGAGGTTGTGCTCGATGCGGTCGACGATGGCGTGCAGGCTGCCGACCGCGGTCTCGAGCAGTGTCCAGCCGGCGACCACGCCGAAGATCCAGAGCCAGACGGTCGCCGTGGCGCCGCTCGCGGTCTCGAGCATCGGCAGCCAGGGCACCTCGGCCCCGAACACGCGCTCCTCGGGCCAGAAGCGCATCATGCAGGCGAAGGTGAGGGCGAACGGGATCGTCATCGCGATGCCCGCGATCAGGCCCGACCCGAAGGTCTCGACCCGCCGGGTCTGCCGGTGCAGGCAGAACAGCACGACCGGGATCGCGGCCAGGTTGTAGCCCACGTACTGCACCGCGCTGATCAGCACTTCGCCAGTGCCGAAGGTCGGCGCGTCGGGGGGTGGCGGCGCCGCGGGGACGTTGCTCAACACCAGGATCGCGTAGGCGACGTAGGCGACGTACAGGCCGATGCTGCCGATGCTCTTGAAGCGCTCGATGAACTCCGAGCCCCTCCAGGTGAGGATGCCCACGAACACGAAGGCGATCGCCAAGCCGGCGGCCGTCGGGAGCCCGACGGTCTGGCGCAGGACGCTGCCGATCGCGGCCGTCATCACCGCGATGATCAGCAGCATCAGGACGATCAGAACCAGGTCGAAGAGCGGCCAGAACGGCCCGATCAGTAGCCGGATCCAGCTCTTGTAGTCGTAGGCTCGCCCGAGGCGCGCGATCTCGAAGCCGAGAGCACAGAGCAGCGAGAAGCCCAGCGCGATCACGGCCACCGCCAGCCACCCGGCGGGACCGAAGCGCGCCGCGTACTGGACGATCTCGCGCCCGGTCGAGTAGCCGCCGCCGATGACGTTCGACTGCGCGATGACGGCGGGCAGCAGGAAGACCGCGAAGGCGCCGGGGCGGCCGGGGGCTCGTGTGGCTGCTGACCCCGGCGGCGAGGCTGCAGACATCAGCCCTCCTCGAGCTCGTGGACCGGACCGTGGGACGCCGCAGGCTATCAGCGCAACCGGGATCGCGGGCCCGCGGGATCCGCGGCCCGGGGCGGCTACGGAGTCCGGCCCCTCCCGTGCGGCCGCTACCGACGGGTGAAGATGGTCTCGACGACTTTGGTGCCGGTCTCGCCGATCGGCAGGTCGTGGACCTCGAGCACGATGCGGTCGGGCGACTCGAAGCGCCAGACGTACTTGACCATCTTGTCGTGCTCGCCGGTCAGATACTCGTCGAGGGTGCCGTAGCTGATCAGCACGTCGCGATCGCGCGTCAGGTCGCCCTCGGAGTGGTTCATTGCGGTGTCCATCGAGCTGACGAAGGTGGTGACGAAGCTCATCTTGAAGTTGTCGTAGCCGATCACCTGGTAGGTCTCGAGCGGCATGCCGAGCATCGTGCCGCGACCCCGGATCTGCAGCCAGCGGCCCTCCATCAACCAGCTCCCCTCGGCGGCGCCCTTCTCGGCCTGGCTCTGGGGTCCGCCCATCACGATGCGGGTCTCGGTGTTCCACGACCCGAGGAAGCGCTCGAGCACCGTGTGCTCCTGCGAGGGCTGGGTGAAGCGCTGTGCGCGCCGCATCATCTCGGCCATGTCCTGGTCGCCGCCCTCCTGGCGGGCGGCTGCCGGCGAGACGGCGAGCGTCAGTGCGAAGAGCAGCAGGAGGGAGGGGACGGCGGCGCGTTCGAGGTCGGTCATGGCTCGGCTCCTGGCGGTCGGGTGGGAGGCGTGTCGTCGGTTCGTCCTCGGATCGGGCTCGCTGCCGTCTGGCGCGCGAGCTCGGCGAGGACCGCATAGCGCTCGGCGAGACAGCCCGGCACCGCCGGGTCGGGCCGCAGCAGCGGCGCCGGGGGCCGGATCGCGGGTAGGCCGGCAGCGAGTGTGAAGGCTGCCGCGAGACCCGCCAGCCGGCGCCAGCCGGCGGGATCCTGCCCGCGGGCGAGCTGGTCGAGGCGCTCGAGGCGCTCGATGAGCGGGTGACACCGTCGCATCAGCGCCAGACTGCCGGTTCGCGGGCCGGCGTCGAGCGCGTCGGCGCCGGCGACTCCGTTCAACTCTGGGTCCTCTGGCGGCGTCGCCGCGCTCGCCCGGAGGGCGCTTCGCGCAGCGCCGTCTCGAGCTCGGCGCGGTCGCGGTCGCCGAGCCGCTCGACGTCCACTAGGTGATGGACCAGCGACGGCAGCGCGCCGCCGAAGGCGCGGTCGACGAGCCGGCGCAGAGCCGACCGGCGGGCCTGCTCGCGCGTGATCAGCGGCTCGTAGATGCTGACGTTGGCGCGCTTGCTCTCACCCAGGGCGCCCTTGCCGACCAGCCGGTCGAGCAGCGTCTTGACCGTCGTGTAGGCCCAGCCGGTGTCGCCGAAGCAGACGTCGTGAACGTCCCGCGCGGTCGCGGGAGGAGCGTTCCAGACCGCGTCCATCACCGTCCACTCAGTGTCGCTGAGCTGGACCGGCTCGGGGCCGGGCGGCGTGCGCGATGGCCTCTTCTTCGACAACTGTAGAACTCCTGCCACAAGTGTAGAAGTACGCGCCCTGTCGGTCAAGCCTCGTGTTCCACTCGAATCGGATGTTGCGCGATCCTCTCGGGAACCGGGGCTGGCCGGCCGGCAGGAAGCCCTTCGTCAGGCGCGCCGAGCAGCGTCCCAAGCGGCCGCTGCCAGTCCCGGGACCGAGGCGGCGACCTCGCGCGCGTAGGCCGAGGCTGCGGTTCCATCGCGCACGCGCCCGGCGATCCCCTGAGCGATCGCGGCGCTGCGGAACAGGTTGTAGGCGCGGTAGAAGTTCCAGTGTTCGATCCGGTCGCGGCCGGTGCGGCGGCAGTAGGCGTCGACGTAGCTCTCCAGGGTCGGGAGCCCCAGCGCCTCGAGATCGAGCCCCTCGAGGCCTCCGCGATCGGGCGGGGCCTGCCAGATCATGCAGTGGTAGGTGAAGTCGCCGAGCGGATGACCGAGGGTGCCGAGCTCCCAGTCGAGGATCGCCAGGATCCGGGGCTCGGTGGGATGGAAGATCATGTTGTCGAGCCGGTAGTCGCCGTGGACCAGGGTGGTCCGGTCGTCGTCCGGGACGTTGTCGGGCAGCCAGCAGAGAAGGCGCTCCATCTCCTCGATCCGGGCCGTCTCCGACGCCTTGTACTGCTTGCTCCAGCGGTGGATCTGCCGGGCGAAGTAGTTGCCGGGCTTGCCGTAGGTGTCGAGCCCGATCGCGGCGTAGTCGACCAGGTGCAGGTTCGCGAGCGTCTCGTTCATGGCGTCGTAGATGGCGCGCCGCTGTTCGGGGACCGAGCCCGGCAGCGCGCTCTCCCAGAGCACGCGACCCTCGACGTGCTCCATGACGAAGAACATGGTGCCGACCACCGATTCGTCGGTGCAGAGGCAGAGGGTGCGCGGCACCGGGATGTTCGTCCGGGACAGCGCGGTGAGGACGCGATACTCGCGATCCACGGCGTGGGCGGAGGGCAGCAGCTTTCCGGGGGGCTTGCGCCGCAGGACGTAGCGGCGCCCCCCGGCGCGCAGCAGGTAGGTCGGATTCGACTGGCCGCCCTTGAACTGCTCGACCTCGAGCGGACCCTCGAAGCCCTCGATCTCGCGCTGCAGGTAGCGCTCGAGGCGCTCGACGTCGAAGCGGAGCCGCTCTTCGACGGTCTTCGTCCCCGAGAACTTGTCCTGGCGATCGCCCATGAGACTCTCCGTTGACCGGGATGGCGGGGAGACGACGCCGGATCGAGCGGGCGCCGCGCGGGGACGAGAGAAGGGGCGGAGATTGTACGTGAGCGATCGACCTCGGAGATGGTACCGTTGCCCGGTGGCCCACCACCGAGGGCGGATCGGCTTGTGTCGCCGAGGCGCCGTGTGAGCCACTCGAGAGGGGCAGGGGAGGCATCGATCGTGCGGGCGTCGAGCCCGGAGGCTGCGGTCTCTGCGGACGCGGCGTGCTCGACAGCTCGACGATCGACGAGTTCGTGTGCATCCGATGAGCCGAGAGGAGCAGCGTCTGACGCCGGATCTCCGTTTGAATCCAGACGGCAGCCGGCCATCGAGCCACCGCTCTGCCGTCGAGACGACGCGCTTGAAGGTGCTGGCGCTCGCCGGATCGGCGCACGCGATCGACTCGACCCCGGAGGGCCAGTCGGCAGACCGGGGCGCCGCTGGCGACCGCGCGGGCGCATCGCCAGCGGACGAGCTGTCCATCGTCGAGGTCCTCTGCCTGGACCAGATCCTGCGCTGGCTCGAATCGGAGCCTTTCGACGTGCTGGCTCTTTCCTACCCCGCGCTCGGAGGCGGAGCGAGCGCCGCCGACGAGCTCGTTCGGATCGTCGAGTGGGCGGATTCCCTGCCGGTCGTCGTGGTGTCCGGTCCGGCAGAGACCGAGCCGGCTCTCGCGCTGCTGCGAGCAGGAGCACACGAGGTCCTGGTTGCGGATCTCGGACAGCAGGACGCGTTGGTGCGACCGTTCGCCCTCGCCGTGCAGCGCTACCACCTCGACCGTGCGGCGCGGCGCTCCCACGAGCGGTCGACGCTGGCGCTCGAGTGCGCGGGTGAGGGAATCTGGGAGTGGGATCCGCTCGAGGGGCGCCTCTTCGTCTCCTCGCAGTTCCACGCGTTGATCGGCGGCGAGGGCGCCCTCGCGTCCGTTCCGCCGAGCTGGTGGTTGCGGCGCATCCATGCCGAGGATCGGCGGAGGTTCCACTCGCTGGTGCGCACCCACCTCGGGGGGAAGGCCCGAGGCGAGCCCTTCGAGTGCGAGCACCGGCTCCTCCACCGGAGCGGAGAGCATCGATGGATCCTGGCTCGCGGCCTGGCGCGCTTCGATCGCCGCGGACGGGTCCGTCGCCTGGTGGGCACGGTCTCCGACGTCACGGCTCGCCGGAGCGCCTCCGAGCAGCTCCTCCACGAAGCGCTCCACGACACACTCACCGGCCTCCCGAACCGCAGCCTGTTCCTGGATCGCCTGGCGATCGCCTTGGCTCAGCTCGAGCGCCGCACCGAGCACCGCTTCGCCGTCCTGTTCCTCGACCTCGATCGGTTCAAGCAGGTCAACGACTCGCTCGGCCACGAGCGGGGCGACCAGCTCCTCGCGCAGGTCGCGCGCCGGCTCGAGTCCCTGATCCGGCCCAGCGACCGCGTCGCTCGCTTCGGCGGCGACGAGTTCGCGGTGCTCGCCGACGGTCTCGTGGGCGTCGAGGATGCGAACCTGGTCGCCGTCCGGCTGATCGAGCGCCTGTCGGAGCCCTACGATCTCGAAGGCCACCGGGTGCGCAGCACGGTGTCGATGGGTGTCTGTCTGAGCGATCCCCACTACCGCGAGCCGGAAGCGATGCTGCGCGACGCCGATCGCGCCATGTACCGGATCAAGGCGCGCGGGGGCAACGGCTTCGAGCTGTTCGACCCCACCGGCGACTCCGCCGCGCGCGGAGAGCTGGCGCTCGAGACCGAGCTGCGCGCGGCGGTCGAGCGGGGCGAGCTCGAGGTGGAGTATCAGCCGATCGTCGAGCTGACCGGAGGCAGGATCACGGGTTTCGAGGCGCTGGTGCGCTGGAACCACCCGCGGCGAGGGCGGCTGGCGCCGGCCGAGTTCGTGCCCGTCGCCGAGCGCAGCGGCATGATCCACCGCATCGGCGAGTTCGTGCTCCAGTCGGCTTGCCGGCAGGTCGCCGACTGGCAGCGTCGCTACCCGCGCTCCTCGCCGCTCTCGATCAGCGTCAACGTCTCGGGGCGGGAGCTCCTGCAGGGGAACCTGGTCGAACGGGTGGCCTCCCAGATTCGTGACAGCGGTCTGTCTCCGGGAAGCCTCAGGCTCGAGATCACCGAGAGCAGCGTCATGGTTCACACCGAAGCCGCGATCGATCAGCTCGAGAGCCTGCGCGACCTCGACGTCGAGCTCGACCTCGACGACTTCGGTACCGGCTACTGCTCGCTGAGCTATCTCCAGCGGATTCCGACCGGGACGCTCAAGATCGACCGCTCGTTCGTCGGGAAGCTCGGGGAGGGCGGAACCACCGGCCACATCGTGGAGGCGATCGTGAAGCTGGCCCACCAGCTCGGTCTGCGCGTCTCCGCCGAGGGGCTCGAGAACGAGGATCAGCTTCGCTACATGCGCCGGCTCGCGTGCACCCACGGCCAGGGCTACTACTTCTCGGCATCGGTCCGCGCCGCCGTCGCCGAAGCTTGGCTGGAGGCCGACTGCGCGCTGTTGCCGAACTAAGCGTCCTCTCGATCGAGCTAGACTGGCGGCGAAAGGCCCTCGGGACGAAACGAGACGGGGCGGAGCCCCGCAGAAAGGTGTCGAGCATGAAGCTGGGGATCCTCGTCGGCTACTCGGGCAAGCAGGTCGCAATCCCGATCGACCTGATCAAGATGGCGGAGGGGCTCGGCTACGATTCCGCCTGGACCGCGGAGGCCTACGGCTCCGACGCGGTGACCACGGCGACGTGGATCCTGGCGCAGACGGCGAAGATCCGGGTCGGCACCGCCATCGTGCAGATGCCGGCGCGCACTCCCGCCTGCACCGCGATGACGGCGATGACGCTCAACCAGCTCTCGGGCGGTCGCTTCCTGCTCGGCATCGGTCCCTCGGGG
Organism: Thermoanaerobaculia bacterium; assembly: GCA_035546295.1. GTDB lineage: Bacteria > Acidobacteriota > Thermoanaerobaculia > Multivoradales > Multivoraceae > DATKBT01. The sequence continues at coordinate 17,839 of DATKBT010000175.1, forward strand.
CCGCAGGTGGTCGAGGGCTGGCACGGGGTCGCCTACGGTCGCCCGCTCACGCGGACCAGGGAGTACGTCGAGATCCTGCGCAAGATCATGGCGCGCGAGCAGCCGGTCGAGCACGACGGCTACCACTATCAGCTCCCGTACCGGGGCGAGGACGGCACCGGGCTCGGCAAGCCGCTCAAGAGCATCCTGGCTGCCGACACCTCGATCCCCATCTACTGCGCGTCGATCACGCCCAAGGGCATCGAGACCGCCGCCGAGGTCGCCGACGGCTTCTTCCCGGTCTGGATGAACCCCGATCGCTACGACCTGTTCGAGGAATCGATCGAAGCCGGCTTCGCCCGGCGCACCGACGGCAAGAAGCGCGAGGACTTCGAGATCATGCCGTTCGTCACCGTGATGATGGGCGACGACCTCGAGCAGTGCCGGATGGTCGCCAAGGCCGGCCTGGCGCTGTACATCGGCGGCATGGGGGCGCGCAGCAAGAACTTCTACAACGACTACGCCCAGCGCCTCGGCTATGAGGAAGAGGCCGCGGTCATCCAGGACCTCTACCTCGACGGCAAGCAGGGAGAGGCGACCAACGCGGTCCCCGACCAGCTCGTCGACGACGTCTACCTGTGCGGCCCCAAGCAGCGCATCCTCGAGCGCCTCGAGGCGTGGAAGGAGGCAGGCGCCCGGGGCGAAGTCAGTCAGATGCTGCTCGGTTGCCGTCAGCCGGAAGCGCTCGAGGCGATCGCGAAGGCGATGATGTAGCCTTCGTCGGAGTCATCGAGCCTCAGCCGAGACCGGGGCGGACGAGCTCCACCGGTCCCGCGCGCTCGTAGCGGCGGGCCGGATTGTTGACGATCACGGCCAGCGGCGCCGCCGCGAACGAGGTCTCGCGGCGCTCCGCCTCGACCGGCCCGTAGATCGTCGACCGCTGGCGCGGGATCCTCCCGCAGGCCCGGATCAGGGCCTCGAGCTCGGCCGGCGGCATCTCCTGGCCGTGGGCGGCGCCGGCGGCCCGCGTGATCGACTCGTTCATCAAGGTGCCGCCGAGGTCGTTGACCCCGGCGTCGAGGCAGGCGGCCACTCCTTGGCGGCCCATCTTGACCCACGACGCCTGGATGTTGCCGATCACGGGGTGCAGCGCGAGGCGCGCCACCGCGTGCATCAGCACCGCCTCCCGGAAGGTCGGTCCACGACGTGCGCGCCCTTTGAGGTAGATGGGCGCCTCCATGTGGACGAAGGGCAGCGGCACCAGCTCGGTGAAGCCGCCGGTGCGCTCCTGGAGCGCGCGCAGGCGCAGCAGGTGTCGCGCCCAGTGCCGCGGGTGCTCGACGTGCCCGTACATGATCGTCGCAGTGGTGCGAAAGCCCACGCCGTGCGCGGTCTCCATGACCTCGAGCCACTGATCGGTGCGCAGCTTGTCGGGACACAGGACCTTGCGCACCTCGTCGTCGAGCACTTCCGCTGCGGTCCCCGGCAGCGTACCCAGACCGGCCTCCTTCAGATGCTCGAGGTACTCGCCGAGCGGCAGGCCGAGGGTGGCGGCGCCCTGCCAGACTTCGAGCGGCGAGAACGCGTGAACGTGGATGCCGGGCGCCGTCTCCTTCACGGTGCGCACGATCTCGAGGTAGGTCTCGCCGGTGTAGTCGGGGTGGATGCCCCCCTGCATGCACACTTCGGTGGCGCCGCGCTCCCAGGCCTCGCGGGTGCGCCGCGCGATCTCCTCGAGCGCGAGGTCGTAGGGGCGGCCGCGCAGGTTCTCCGAGAGCCTGCCCTTGGAGAAGGCGCAGAACTGGCACTTGAAGTAACAGACGTTGGTGTAGTTGATGTTGCGGTTGACGACGTAGGTGACCTCGTCGCCGCACGCCTCGCGGCGCAGTGCGTCGGCGGCCCGGCAGACCGCGGCGAAGTCTGCGCCGCGCGCCGCGAACAGCACGGTGATCTCCTGCTCGGTGAGCGTCTCGCCGGCACTCGCTCGCGACAGGGCCCCCGCCACCGCAGCGGCCGGCTCGGGCACTCCCCTCGCGCGCACCAGCAGGAGCTCGCGCTCGGGAGGCGGCGTGGGCTCTCCCGGTGACCAGCCGTCGCTGCGCGCCAGGCCCTCGGCGTCGATCGCGCGCAGCACCGGAGCGCGCATCGCGGGGTCGAGCCAGCGCTCCGGGTCGAGCGCGTACTCGGGGTAGATCGTCAGGCGCTCGACCAGCTCCATCCCGGCGGCCTCGGTCTCGCGGCGGAGCTCCTCGAGGTGCGGCCAGGGGGCCTCGGGGTTGACGAAGTCCGGCGTCACCGGTGACACGCCCCCCCAGTCGTTGATGCCGGCGGCCACGATCTGGCGCAGCGCTCCGGGGGAGAGGTTGGGCGGCGCCTGCAAGTTCATGCCGCCGCCGAGGACGATGCGGGCGACCGCGACCGTCCACAGGAGCTCGTCGAGATCGGGCTCGGGCGCCCCCGCCATCCGGGTGTCGGGCTTGGCGCGGAAGTTCTGGACGATGACCTCCTGGAGGTGGCCGTGCCGGTCGTGCAGGTCGCGCAGGGCGAGCAGCGCCTCGATGCGCTCGCGCCGGGTCTCGCCGATGCCGATCAGGATCCCCGAGGTGAACGGAATGCGCGCCTCGCCGGCGAGCCGCAGGGTCTCGAGGCGGGACGCGGGGTGTTTGTCCGGGCAGCCGTAGTGGGCGTGGCCCTTCTCGAGCAGACGCGCGGAGACGCTCTCGAGCATGATGCCCATCGACGGCGCGAACGGGCGCAACGTCGCCAGGTCGGCCTGGGTCATCAGCCCCGGATTGAGGTGGGGGAGCAAACCGGTCTCGCGATGGACGAGCTCGGCGGCCTCGCGCAGGTAGGAGAGCGTGGTCTCGTGCCCGAGCTCGGCGAGGCCGTCGCGCGCCGCCTGCCAGCGCATCTCGGGCTTGTCGCCGAGGGTGAACAACGCCTCCTTGCAGCCGGCGTGCGCCCCGTCGGCGGCGGCCGCGAGCAGTTGCTGGCGGCTCATGTACGCAGCCTCGCCGGGCTTCGGGGCCTGGGCGAAGACGCAGTAGTGGCAGATGTCGCGGCAGAGGTGGGTGAGGGGAAGAAAGACCTTGCGCGAGTACGAGATCCTGCGCCCGTGGACGCGGTCGCGCAACGAGCCGGCGACGTCGATCAGGGCGGCGAGCTCGACGGGGCCCGCGAGGGCGGCGAGCGCCAGCGCCTCTTCATGCGTCGGACGGACGCCGTCGGCGGAGCGGGCGAGGGTGGCCCCGGCCGACGGGATCTCGGCAGGGTTCCTGGCTTCCTCGATCACGGGTCTCGCACCGGGTGGCGGGATTGCAGGTTCTGGCACTCAGGCTCTGGGGACTGGGGTTCTGGGGACTCGGGGTCTGGACACTCGAAACGGGACCCGCCGTCTCGCGACGCGAGGCGCCGGGCTATGTCGAGCTCCTCCAGGAACCGAATGGTACGGCAAGCGGCGGCGCGGTCCGGCCCGACGCCGCGAGCCAGGCGCAGGATCGCGCCGACGTCGGCCGGCTCGTCGAGGTCGAGCGCGAGCTCGGGAAGCGTCACGATCGCCAGCTCGGCGCCGGCGTCTCGAGCTCTCGCGCAATGCTGCTCGAAGCTGGGCGCGCCGAAGGCGGGATCGACGAGGCCGGGGGGAGAGCAGAGCAGAGCGTTGGTGCCGATCCGGCTGGCGTCGGGGGCGACGACGACCGAGCGGAGCGTGGCCGGCGCCTCGGCGATCAGCCGGTCGACGGAATCCGTCGAGAGCAGCGGCAGGTCTCCGGGGAGCACCAGCATCGCGCCGGCGCCCCGGCGGCGCAGGTGCTCGCACGCCTGCCGGATCGCTGTGTTCAGCCCGCTACGGGACTCTTCGAGCACGCTCGCGCCGTGGCGCGCCGCCAGCTCCGCGATCCCGGGGTCCGGCGTGATCACCAGGATGCCGGCGAGCTGCTCGCTTCCGCCCAGCGCCGCGAGCACCCCGTCCAACATGTGCTCGACGAGACGCCCCCGCTCGTCCTCGCTGAGCACCGGAGCGAGCCGGGTCTTCGCCTCGCGGGGCGCCTTCACGGGAACCACCGCCCAGGGACGGCGGGATCTCTCGGGCGCGGGGCGACCGTCGGAATCGCTGGTTTTCGGGGTCGGCACGGCGGCGCTCTTCGGGGATCTGGCTCGGCGCAGCGTCAGTGTAGCCGGGGTTGCGGCGCCGAAGACGATTTGAGCGAGCGTGCTAGCGGGCTCGTGGTGTTCACTATTCCCCAACGAGCAGCGAGGTCGCGGCGCGGGTCATACCACGAGCCCGCTAGCCGATCACTCGTGCGCCGCAAGCCCGCAAGCGGGCGCGGCTGGGTCGACCAGGCCACAGCCGTTTCTCTAGGCGATCGCAGCGGCTTGATCGAACTTTGACCGTTTCGTGAGCCTTGGTCTCGCGCTTGCGCGAGGCCAACGACCGCCGCCTGCCGCAAGGCAG
>DATKBT010000176.1:0-4173 GCA_035546295.1 Thermoanaerobaculia bacterium
GTGTTCACCACTCCCCAACGAGCAGCGAGGTCGCGGCGCGGGTCATACCACGAGCCCGCTAGCCGATCACTCGTGCGCCGCAAGCCCGCAAGCGGGCGCGGCTGGGTCGACCAGGCCACAGCCGTTTCTTTGGGCGAGCGCGGCGGCTTGATCGATTTGACCGTTTATGAGCCTTGGTCTCGCGCTTGCGCGAGGCAATGACCGCCGCCTGCCGCAGGCAGGCAAGCACCTTGGTCTCGCGCTTGCGCGAGGCCAACGACCGCCGCCTGCCGCAGGCAGGCAAGAACTTCCCGCTGGCCTAGTCGACCTAGATCTGTTCGCGGATCAGGTCGCAGAGCCACTCCTTGACGCGATCGGTGCGCGGGCGCTTGACCCACACCCGCAGATCGATCCGCACGGCGTGCTCGAGGTCGGTCTCGAAGTCGGCCAGCAGCTCCGCGGCGACGCCGTCGTCGAGGATGCCGAGCGAGACCTCCGCGTTGATGTCGAAGGAGCGCTCGTCGAAGTTCGTCGAGCCGAGGTGTCCCCAGGCCCGATCGACCACGATGACCTTCTGATGGCACAGGGTCTTGCGGTACTCCCAGATCTCGACTCCCTCCTCGAGCAGCCGCTCGAAGCTCTGATGGCCCGCGTACCAGGTCGTGTAGCTGTCGGTCTTCTCCCCGGGCACCATGATCCGGACGCGGACGCCACGCTTCGCGGCCTCGATCAGCATGTCGACGATCTCTCGCGAGGGAGCGAAATACGGGTTCTGGATGACGATCTCGCGCTGGGCGGCCGCGATCACCAGGCGATGGAGGAGGGAGACCTGGGAGACCCCGCCCCGGGGCGAGCTGGAGACCAGCTGGAGGATGACCTCGCCGCGTGGTGTGGGGTCGGGGAAGTAGGCGCTGTCGGAGAGCACCTCTGCGGTCTCCTCCATCCAGTGCTGAGCGAACAGCGCCTGGATCCGCGGCACGATCGGGCCCTCGAGGCGGGCACCCGTATCCCGCCAGCTGTCGGGCCCATCGGCATCCCCCATCCATTCCTGCGCGATGCCATGGGAAAAGATGTAGCCGACCTGGCTGTCGATTACGGCGAGCTTGCGGTGGGTCCGCTTGTTGATGCGGCCCATCGTCCGAAAGCGAAAGTCGTTGTACTGGGCGACGAGGACGCCGGCTTCGCACATCTGCTCGAGCAGCTTCGGGTCCATGCTCATCGAGCCGACGCCGTCGAGGACCAGGCGAACCGCGACGCCCTCGCGAGCCTTCTTCGAGAACGCCTCGGCGACGCGTACGCAGATGTCTCCGCGCCACCAGACGTAGGACTCGAGGTGCACGCTGTGCTTCGCGTTCGCCACGTCGTCGAGCAAGCGAGAGAAGAAGGCGTCGCCGTTGCGCAGGAGCTCGAGCCGATTGCCCCCGACGCGCCATCCCTGCGTCAGGGCTTCGATCGACGGCAGCGCCGCGTCGAGCGACTCGAGCTGCCGCCGGCCAACGCGCGTGTAGCGCTGTGTACGCCCCGACCAGAGCACATAGCCGAAGACGACCGCCAGCAGCGTCGATACGACCAGAATAACGAAGAGCCAGATCGGGATGTTCATCGCGAGCTACCGCGTGGACGGTTCGCGGTCTTCGTTCGCGGCGTACACCACCTCGCCGTCGACGATGGTGTAGAGCGTCCGAGCGCTCAGCCAGTCCGCCGGCTCGAGGGCGAACAGGTCGCGATCGAGCACCGTGAGGTCGGCGAGCTTACCGACCTCGATCGTGCCGCGCTCGTCCTCGTCGAAGTCGGCGTACGCCGAGCCCCAGGTGTAGGCGCGCAGCGCGTCCTCCAGGTCGATCCGCTGATCGGCGAACCAGCCCTCGGCCGGCTCGCCCTGAACGGTCTGTCGTGAGACCGCGGCGTAGAGGCCGCGCAGCGGATCGATCGGGTACTCGGCGGCGGCGGTGCCCGGCCAGTCACTGCCGAAGCTCAGCGTTGCCCCGGCGTCGCGGATCGACCGGAAGGCGTAGGCGCCGGCGCAGCGCTCGCGACCGATGCGCTCCTCCATCCAACGCATGTCGTCGGAGAGGTGGAAGGGCTGGACCTCGGCGACGATGCCGAGCGGACCGAGGCGCGCGAAGTCCTGCGGCGCGATGACCTGGGCGTGGACCAGCCGGAAGCGCCGGTCGCGGGGGCCGTTGCGCTGCTCGAGCTCCTCCAGGTAATCGAGCAGCAGGCTGTTGGCCTCGTCGCCGATGGCGTGGATGGAGAGCTGGAGCCCGGCGGCGTCGGCGTCGAGCATGAATTGGAGGAACTGGCCGGACGCGAAGTCGCCGCTCTCGTCCACCATCAGCCGGCGCCAGCGGCCGCGGTTCGTCGGGTCGTGGTCGTAGGGCTCGAAGAACCGGGCCGTCGAGTTGCCCATGATCCCGTCGATGTGGCCCTTGAGCGCGCCGAGACCGATCCACTCGTCGCCGCCGCCGGCGCGCACGCCGTCATCGGCGAGCTCCTGCCAGCGGTCGAGCGGATGGCGGAAGCGCACTCTCACCGTCAGCTCGCCGGCGTTCCGCAACTCGCGGAAGAGCTCGAGCTGGAGGTCGTCGGACATGTCCGAGATCGCGGTGACGCCCCGGCGCCCGATCTCGGCGAGGGCGTGGCGGGTCATCGCCAGCCGCCGCTCGCGCGACGGCTCGGGGATCAGCGAGGCGAAGCGCTCGGCGACGCCGGCGCCGCGCAGGATGCCGCGAAAGCGCCCATCGCGATCGCGCACCAGCTCGATCCCGGCGGGGTCGGGCTGGTCCGGGTCGATGCCGGCGGCCTGAAGCGCCAGGCGGTTGACCGCGTGCTCCGAGCCGTCGAAGCGGGTGAGGAAGACCGGGTGGCGGGAGATCAGCTCGGCCGCCGCCTCGAGGTCCGGAGTGAATCGCTTCCTCGCCGCGCCCCCGGCGGTGCCCTGGGCCCACTGGTCGTAGGCGCCCCAGAGCCCGCCCGTGATCCACTCCCCCTCGGCGACGCGGCCGGTCACGTCGCGCAGCCGCTCCGCCAGCTCCGCCTGGCCCGAGGCGGTCATGATGTTGAACTCGAGGAACCGGGCCGCCGAAGCAAAGTGGGTGTGGTTGTCGCTGAAGCCGGGCACGATCAGGGCGCCCTCGAGGTCGAGGGTCTCGGTGGAGTCGCCGCGGAAGGCGGAGAGCACCTCGCGGTCGCTGCCGAGGCCCACGATCCGGCCGGAGGCGATCGCGACCGCGGATACCGGCGGTGAGCCGGCAATTCCGGTCCACACCCTCGCGCCTTGGAGGATCAGATCGGCGGTCCTTCCCCCGCTCTCGCCGTCGCCCGTTGCGCTCGGCGCGGCGCAGCCGACGATCGCCACCAGCGCGATGACGGCGGTGGCGAAGGTGCAGCGCGCCGCGGCCCCGAGCGGGCTGCGTGCGACGGCAGAGGGCGTCGCGCCCGGTCGCGCCCGCTGCAGGATCATGGCGGAGAGGCTATCGCACCTGCTGCAACGCGAGCCGGCTGCTCGATGGACTGAGTCTCACACCAGGCCGGAGACGCCGGATTGCCGGGGGCTCAAAGCCGATTTCGCTATTCTCTCGATGGCGAGCTGAGACTCTGATCGTCGAAGGGAAACCGCGCCGCCCGTGCTGGGCGAAAGAGCGGGCTAGAACTCCACGTGAGCGAGAAACCACAGTCCCCGCCGGGCGGCGGCCCGCTGGAGGACGGCAGGCGCCGGACCTCGGTATCGAGGTCCTTCCAGGAGGAGGTCCGCGAGCTCGTCGGCTACCTCTCGGACGCCTATCCTCCGGCGATGGTGGCTTCAGCGGTGGCGGAGCTGGTCACCGCAAGCCCGGAGCTCACCTGCGAGACGATCGTGAGCTGGGCCAACAACCAGCTCTACGCCTCGAGCCATTCGACACCGGTCTCGGACTTCCTCTACCACACGCTCAAGAAGCTCGACCTGCTCGATGAGCTCGACCTGGCGGAGCGCGACGACTACGCGGCGGCCTTCGACCAGGTCACGGCGCTGGTCCGGCAGTTCGTGCCGGCCGAGGAGCTCGAGGGCTTCGACCATAGCCTGACGATGCTGCGCGACGCGCTCGAGACCACCACAGTCGGCGGCGTCGAGCTGATCTACCGGCCGCGAGGCGCGAGCGTCTCCGGAGCCGGCGCCGGTGGCGGCGAGGGCAGCGGCGGCGGCGGCGGCGGCGG
>DATKBT010000177.1:0-35743 GCA_035546295.1 Thermoanaerobaculia bacterium
CGAGCCCGGACACCCGTCGCGACGACGAGGGGCGGCCCGAGCTCCGCGCGACGCTCACGGACGTCACCCTGATCGGCCTCCTGGCGCTGCTGGTGCGAGTCGTCTTCGCCCTCGCGTTCTCGCGGACGCCGATCGGCAGCCTCGTCTACCTGGACGCGGAGACCTACGACCGTCTCGCGCTCGCGCTCATGGAACGGACCGGCCCCGCGCTCGAGCCCTTCTTCGTCGAGCCCCTGTACGCCTATGTGCTGGCGGCGATCTACGGCGTCTTCGGTCGAGGACTCTTGCCGGTGCGGATCCTTCAGATCCTGGGCGGCGTGGCGGCCGCCATCCTCGTCTACCTGGTGGCTCGGCGGCTCTACGGACGCTGGGCCGGGCAAGTCGCCGGCGGCGTCGCCGCCCTCTACGGTCCCTTCGTCTTCTACGACTCGATGCTGCTCAAGACCTCGGGGGAGGTGCTGATGGCAGCGCTCCTGTCGTGGCTCCTGGTTCGCACGCTGCAGGGGAGGAGCCGTTGGATCGAGTGGGTGACCATCGGCCTGGTTCTGGGGCTGGCGGTGATGCTCAAGGCCAATTTCCTGGTGCTGGCCCCGGTCGTCCTCGGCGCGCCCTTCCTCGTCGCCGGCGGGAACCCGCGCCGCGCGCTCGCGCACTCGGTGACCGCCGGCGTCGCGCTCGGCTTGGTCCTCCTGCCGATCCTGGTGCGCAACACCGTTCTGGCCGGGGAGCCGACCTTCCTGACCAACAACGCCGGCATGAACTTCTATCAGGGGAACCGCGAGGGCACCGACGGCGGGCTGGACATCCCCGAGTTCATCCGCACCGACCCCACCCGCGAGCAGGCCGACTCGGTGGCGGAGGCGCGGCGGCGGATCGGAGACCCCGAGCTCTCGGCCGCCGATGCGTCCAGCTTCTGGTTCGCGGAGTCGCTGCGATTCATCCGCGATCAGCCTGGAGGGTGGCTGCGCCTGATGCTCCGCAAGACGCTCCTCTTCTGGAACGACTACGAAGCCGCCGACAACCTCAGCTTCCACTACACGCGCGACGTGGTGCCCTGGCTCTGGCTGGCGCCGCTCGGGTTCTGGCTGGTGGCGCCCCTCGGCCTCGCCGGAACCCTGGCCGGCGCCGGCGGCGGGAGGGCCGAGTGGCCGCTGCGGGCCGCGGTCCTCCTGCTGACGCTGGGTACGGTGCTCTTTCACGTCGCGGACCGTTATCGGCTGGCCGCCGTGCCGGTGCTGATCGTCCTCGGCGCCGGCTTCGTGCGGCGGATCGGGGAGAGATGGCGACGAGGCAGGCGGCGCGCGGCGGTGGCGGCAGTCGGGCTCGCGCTGGGCGCGGCGCTGCTGGTCATGGGTCCCGACCTCTACCCGGGTGGCCAGGACATGGCCACCTACGACCGCATCATGGCGCTGGGCTACGCCCGGCAGGGGGACGAAGCGCGCGCGGCACCCTATCGAGAGCGAGCCGTCGCCGCCTACTACCGACAGGGCCTGGCGCTGCTCGATCGGGGTCAGGACGACCGCGCCGAGATCAACCTCCTCCAGCTCGCGCAGCTCGAGCCCGACCAGCCGGGTCTGTGGTACCACCTGGGGATCGCCGAGGAGAGGCTGGGACAGCCCGCACGAGCTGCGAGCTCGTTTGCGCGGGAGAACCCCGACGGTCCGTACGGCGTTTCCGCGCTGACCCGCCTCGCCCGCCTGCATCTGCGGGCCGGTCGGCTCGAGGCAGCCGAGCAGGCGCTGCTGCGCGGCCGCGAGGTCGATCCTCGCAATCCGGCGCTGCTCGTCGTCCTCGGCGATCTCCGGGCCCTCCAGGAGCGCTTCGACGAGGCTCTCGACCACTTCGAGGCGGCGCTCGAGCTCGATCCAGGGGCGGAGCCCGTGACGCGGAGGATCGAGGCAGCCCGAGCCCGGCTGGAGTCGGCAGGCGGCGCCGAGGGTCGTTGACCTTCGACCGGCGGAGGGAGCGGGACCGATGTCGCGTGGCTGGAAAACGCCCGGTTGGTCGGGGTCTTGCACTCCACTCCTTCCCGAGAGCAGCTCGGCGAGCGACCGGAGCCGCTTCGGCTCACGGCTCACCGACTCGGGCGCGACGCCCGGACACCCTCGTTCAGGAGGTCTCCAGATGCCAGCAGCGAAGAAGAGGAGCCAGAGGAAGAGCACCCAGCGGCCGCGCAGCGGCGCCGGGCGGAAGGACCGCGCTCGTGCGCGCACGAGCCCTCGTAGCGGCGGGTCGAGCTCGCCAGACTACAAGGTCTACAAGCGCATCACGGTCACCGCGACCTCACCCGATGGCTACTCCGACGCCGTCCGGGTCGGTATCGCGAAGGCCCGGGAGACGATGCGGTGCCTGTCCTGGTGGCAGGTCCTCGACCAGCGAGGCCGGATCGACCCCGAGAGCTGCGAGATCGACGAGTACCAGGTGACCCTGGCGATCCACTTCGAAGTCGAGTAGCGCGCGCCTCACCGGTCGCTCGCGACCGCACGACTGGACAGTCTTGCGACGCCGGCGGAAAGAACTTCCGAAGGCTGGGGGCGGTGCGCCCTGACCGGCTGCTTCGTCGAGCCGTCGCCGAGGGACGGGTTTCGCTGACGCAGTCCTCAGGACCAGATGGTGCGCAGGGCGCGGGCGAAGTTGGCTCCGAGGATGCCGCGGTCGGTCGTCGGTGTAGCACGACGGATGAGACCCTCGGTCAGGTCGAACATGCGTCGCGGGTGGTCGACGCCCTCGATGTCGATCACCAGCGACCCGCCGACCAGGTCGATGCAGCGGGTGCTGTACTCGCTGGTCCCGCCGTCCTGGGCGCGGGCCGAGCGGTGCCGGCCGAGGTTGATCATCGGCGCCAGCAGGGCTGCGCCGAGCAGGCGCCGCGCGCACCGGCTACGGCAGATCCAGCAGCGGGCTGAGCCGTGTGATCTCGGAAAGCTCCTTCGCTTCGAGCACGAAGCTGTCGAGCAGCCCGTTCTCACCGTCGTCGAAGATCTCGACCAGATAGCGCCCCTCGCCCCAGAGCGCGACGGGAGTGCTTCGCGGCCCCTGCCGAAGCTCCGAGATCCGCCCCAGGACGACCGGCCGGGCGTCCCCGAGCTTCCACACCCGCACGACCGACCGCTCCTTGCGCGGCGCCTCGAAGTACAGGTCGATCGCGGAGCTCACCTCTCGGTCGGCACGCCCGGCGGCGTCGTGCCACCGCTCACGGCCGTTGCGCAGGCTCTTTTCCCGCATCGCGGCCAGCTCCGCGGGGCCGAGCTCCGAGAACACCGGCTCGCAATCGAGCCCCTCGGCGGGGTCCGCCGGCGGCGTCGCCCACACCACCGTGCGCATGCCCTTCTCGCCGAAGGAGCGTCGATACCGGACCTGCAGCCAGGGCACGCGGCCGTCGAGGGGATCGAGGTCGAAGCGGTGCTCGACCTCGGCGCCGACTTCGAGCCGATCGCGGCTCCACGAGCCGAGCCCCCAGCGGTACTCGTAGGAGATCGGCTTCTCGAGCGAGTTGGTCAGACAGACGGCGACGGTGCCGTCCTCTCCCTCGGCGACGGCCGCCCCGGCCGAGCCGAGCAGCAGAGCCGCCAGGGCGACCCCGCGCAGGCAGATGTCGTGCGCGCGAGAGAGAGAAGTGGTTCGAGGTCCATGTGATGGTTCGCTCATCTCGCTCCCCTACCTCCAACACGCCCGCGCTCCTGAGAGCTCGGGCCTGGGCCAACACACCGAACGTCCGGTAGCACGAGAGGATCTTACGGCAGATCGGCCCAACGGTCGCGAGCGGCCCGATCGCGCGCGCGCGCGGATGCAGGCGTTCGTGGCGACGGCCCCGGCCCCCGCTGGAGACCGACCCAGTGGATCTGCGGTCTCGTGCTGCCGGTGGCGCTCAGCCACTCGCGACTCCCGCCGCGGGCTCCTGGGCCTCCACGAACGCTTGCGAGAACCTCCGGACCGCATTCGCCATCCGGGCGCGAATCCGTGCTCCCGAGAGGATCAGGTCGACCGCCATCAGGGAGGTGTGGATGTGGCCTCGGCACGGATGGTGCTCGACGTCGACGCCGGCCGCCGCGAGCGCTTCGGCGTACGCGACGCCCTCGTCGCGCAGCGGGTCGAGCTCGCAGGTGAAGATCGCCGCCGGGGGCAATCCTTCGAGGGTCGAGGCGCGCAGGGGCGACGCCATCGGATCCGTGCGCTCGGCCTCGTCGGCGTAGTGGCTCCAGAACCACTCCATGAGCGGCGTCGTCAGCACGTAGCCGTCGGCGTTCTCCCGGTAGGAGGCGCGGGTCAGGTCGCAGTCGAGGACCGGCGCGATCAGGAGCTGGCCGGCGATCGCGGGGCCGCCCTCGTCCCGAGCGCGCTGGCACGCCACGGCGGCGAGGTTCCCGCCTGCGCTCCACCCGGCCAGCACCAGGCGATCCTGGAGGCCACCGAGCTCGCTCGCCTGCTCGGCGATCCACCGCGCCGCGGCGAACGCGTCGTCGGCCGCAGCCGGGAAGCGGGACTCGGGCGCGTGGCGATAGTCGACCGATACCACGATCGCGTCCGAGCGCACGCACAGGTCGCGACAGAACGGATCGTCGGAGTCCTGAGCTCCGAGCACCCAGCCGCCGCCGTGGAAGTAGCAGACCACGGGATGAGGTCCCGCGCTCGCCGGCCGGTAGAGCCGGTAGCTCAGCTTCCCCGCAACGCCAGGCAGGCTGCCGTCGGCGACCTCGCCGACCTCGGGGCCGGGCGGACGTCCCTCGGCCAGAGACTCCGACAGCGCCCGCGCCCCGGCCACCGACAGCGTCTCCATGCGCGGGATGTCGAGCTGCGCAATCATCTGGAGCAGGAGCGCGACGTCGGGCTGGAGCCGGTTGATCACTCCGTCGTGGCACTGCTCGCTGGCGGGCCCCGAGAATCGGAAGCCGAGATAGCCCTCGGCGACGACCCGGTCGCAGGTCTCGCGGTAGGGGCCGACGCCGCCGATGTAGGGCAGGAATACCCGCGGCTTGCCGGGGACGTTGGCGCCCATGTACCAGGAGCTCGCTCGCGGGAAGAGTGTGATCGCGGCGCAGTCGTCGACGTGCCGTCCCCAGGCGCTCTCGGCGGTCTCGGTCGGCTCGATCGTGGCGAAGCCGCTCTCGCGCAGGTGGACGAGGCAGTCGGCAATCCAGTCGACGTGCTGCTCGATCGAGACCACCATGTTGGACAGCACCGACGGGCTGCCGGGCCCGGTGATCATGAACAGGTTGGGAAAGCCCACGGTGGTGAGGCCGAGGTACGTCGTCGGCCCCTCCGCCCACTTCTCCGCGAGGGTCACGCCGTCGCGTCCTTGGATGTCGACACCGACGAGCGCCCCGGTCATGGCGTCGAAGCCGGTGGCCCAGACGATCGCGTCGACTTCGAGAGTCTCACCACCAAAACGGATGCCGTCCTCGGTGATGGCCGAGATCGGCGTCGCGCGCAGGTCGATGAGCCGGACGTGCGGGAGATTGAAGGTCTCGAAGTACCCGCTGTCGAGGCAGGGCCGCTTGGTGCCGAAGGCGTGGGTGCACGGGCACAGCAGCTCGGCGGTCTGCGGATCCTCGACCACCGCTCGGATCTTGCTCCGGACGAACTCGGCGAAGGTGTCGTTGGCGGCGGCGTTGGTGATCAGGTCGCTGAACTGCTCGCCCGGCGCGAGCAGCTCCCCCTTGCTCCAGGCGACCTCGTAGCGCGCCATCCGCTCCTCGTCGGAGACCGCGAGCGCGCCTTCGGTCGGCACCGCGACCGGCACCCCGGCCTGTGACAGCCGCGCCGCCTCGCGGTACGCAAAGCGGCCGGCCTCGAGCGCCGCCCGCTTGTCCTCGGGGATCGGGCCGTTGCCGGCCGGCATCGAGAAGTTCGCCGTACGCTGGAAGACGACGAGCTCCTTCGCCTGCTGCGCGATGAGCGGGATCGACTGGATCCCCGAGGAGCCGGTGCCGATGACGGCGACCCGCTTGCCGGTGAAGTCGACGCCCTCGTGCGGCCAGCGACCGGTGACGTAGACCTCGCCGGCGAAGCGACCGGCGCCTTCGATCTCTGGCTCCTTGGGCATCGACAGACAGCCGGTGGCCATCACGTAGAAGCGGCAGGTGAGCTCGCCGCCGGCGTCCTCGTCGCCGGTCTCGCCGGTCTTCTCGGCGCCAGACTCCTCGTTGGCGTGTCGGGTGAGGATCCGCCAGAGTGCCGCGCCGTCGTCCCATCGCGCTCCAGTCACCCGAGTCGAGAACCGGATGTCGCTTCGCAGGTCGTAGCGATCGGCCACGTGCTGGAGGTAGCGGAGGATCTCGGGTTGGGTGGCGTACTTCTCGGTCCACTGCCACTCGGCCTCGAGCTCCGGATCGAAGGAGTACTGATAGTCGAGGCTCTGGATGTCGCAGCGCGCTCCCGGGTACCGGTTCCAGTACCAGGTTCCGCCGACGTCGTCCGCGGCCTCGAGGACCACCGCGGAGAGGCCGGCCTTGCGCAGGCGGTGGAGCATGTAGAGCCCGGCCATTCCCGCTCCGACCACGACCACGTCGACGTCAGGCGCCTCCACCTTCGATTCTGTCCTCATCGACGAGCTCCTCCGAGTTGGATCTTTGGGCCTCTCGACATTCTCCCACGACGGAACGATCCGCGCACCCGCGCAGGGCCGGCCGGCTCGTTTCCTGGGGTCTCCAGCTATCCGCCTCATGGAACGGGGTTTGCACCTCGTAGTTTGCAGCTCGTCGAGCGCCGAGAGTGACGGTGGCCGCCTCCCGGCCTCCCAATCGAAGCACAGACTCCGCGCGGCAGGTCCGAGCAGGAATCGGCGAGCCGGAGGGACTTACGTGTCGAGCGAGAACGAATTGCTGGAGGAACGACCGATGAGAGCGAGCGAGGAGCACGGGCGGCAGCGCGGCCGATGGGCCGAGCGTCCTAGGAAGATCCCGAAGAGAGGCTGGCGAGAGGTTCTCCAGCGCGTCAAACGGGAGGTCGGCGACGATCACCTGATGATCGTGGCCGCGGGAATCGCGTTCTACGCGATGCTGGCGCTGTTTCCGGCCCTGTTCGCGGCGCTCTCGATCTACGGGCTGGTCGCGAGCCCCGCTGAGGTCGCGCAGCAGATTTCGTCCCTCGCTGCGCAGCTCCCCCAGGCCACCAGCGACCTGCTCACGAACCAGCTCCAGTCGATCGCCGCCAACTCCGAGACCGCCCTGGGGTGGAGCGCAGCTCTCTCGATCCTGTTCGCCCTGTGGAGCGCGTCGAAGGGCGCCAAGGCGTTGATCAAGGGCGTCAACATCGCCTACGACGAGGAGGAGACGCGCGGGTTCCTGAAGCTCCAGGGCCTGGCCCTCGCCTTCACCGTCGGCTTCATCGTCTTCGGAATCCTCAGCCTCGGCGCGATCGCCGTCCTTCCCGGCATCCTCGCGAGCGTCGGTCTGGGGCCGGTGGGCGAGGTGCTGGCGCAGATCGGCCGGTGGGCCCTGCTGGTCGTGCTCGTGTTGGTCGCGCTCGCCACCGTCTACCGCTTTGCTCCCGATCGCTCGGGCGCCCGCTGGACCTGGCTTCGCCCCGGATCGCTGATCGCCGCGGCGCTCTGGCTGGTGGCCTCGGGCCTGTTCTCCTGGTACGCCTCGAGCTTCGGCAGCTTCAACGAGACCTACGGCGCGATCGCGGGCGCCGTGGTGCTGCTCCTCTGGCTGCAGATTTCTTCGCTGGTGGTGCTGCTCGGTGCGGAGCTCAACTCCGAGCTGGAGCACCAGACCGTGACCGACACCACGACCGGACAGCCGCAGCCGATGGGTGAACGTGGCGCGGTGAAGGCGGACACGCTGCCCGACGACGTGTCGGAGAGTGAGAGGCGCTTCTTGTCGGTGGAGCGCCGCTCTCGGTCCTCCTGATGGGTCAGGCCGGCGCCGGCCGGCGCCTTCGGCGGCCGGCGGCGCCGAGTCGCCCGGTGGCTCGCCGAACGGCGTCGAAGCCATACTTCTCGCGGATCGCGTCGAGTGATCGATCGAGGCGTCGAACGTCCTCGAACAGGCCGAGCTGCCTGTCGATGGGGACGAGGTTCGACAGGGCCACACCGAGCAGGCGGATCGGGGTCCGCCGCCGGCGCGCCCGCTGGTAGAGCCCCTTGACGATCGGGTAGACCTCGAGCTCCGAGCAGGTCGGCGGCACCGTCAGGGAGCGCGACAGGGTCTCGAAGTCGGCGTAGCGCAGCTTGAGCGAGACCGTGCGCGCCCGCACACCCCGGTTGCGCGCGCGCCAGCAGACACGTTCGCAGAGGAAGCAGAGCTGGGCATCGACGGTGCGCTGGTCGGCGGTGTCCTCCCGAAAGGTGCGCTCGTTGGAGATGCTGCGTTGCAGATCGCCGCTCTCGTCGTGCTCGCGGAAGGCCGGCTGGTCGCGGCTGATGTCGGCCGAGCCGCGTCCCTGGGCGCCGGCGAGCACCTCCTCGGCCCAGGCGCCGAAGAGCGGGCGCAGCTCCTCGAGCGGCGTCTCCGCGAGCTCGCCGAGGGTCTCGATCCCCAGCTCGGTGAGCCGAGCCTCGCCCACCGGACCGATGCCGGGGAGCTTGCGCACCGGCAGCAGCGCCAGCATCCGCGCCTCGGCCCCGGCCGGCACCATCAGCACCCCAGCGGGCTTCGCCAGCCCGCTCGCGACCTTGGCGACCTTGCGGCTGGTCGCGATGCCGGCGCTCGCGGGCAGGCCGAGCTCGTCCCGGATCGCGGCCGTCATCTGCCGCACGACGCCCAGGATCGTCGCGTCGTCGCCGAAGTCGCCGGACCGGCGGTGGAGGCGCTCGCAGCCCGAGAAGTCGATGAACATCTCGTCGATGCTGGCGGCCTGGACCACCGGCGAGTAGCGCTCCACGGTCTCGCGCACCTCCCGCGAGTAGCGGCCGTAGGTGTCGCCGCGTACCGGCAGGTAGACGGCATCCGGCGCCAGGCGCGCCGCCTCGGTCAGCGACATCCCCGAGTGCACGCCGAGCTCGCGCACCTCGTAGCTGCAGGCGGTGACGACACCGCGCGATCCTGGCCTGCCGCCCACGATCACGGGGCGCCCGATCAGCGACGGATCGAGCAGCCGCTCGACCGAGACGAAGAAGGTGTCGAGGTCGAGGCAGCAGATGCGTGGTCTTGGGAGCATCCCAGCGGCAGTGTAAGCCCCCAGCCACTCCGCGACGAGTCGGTGCGTCACCCGATTTCTGGAAGTGAGCCGAGCATTCGCGGAGTCCTCGCCGAGTCCTGCGACGCCGAGCGTCGGGGAGGAGATCTACTACAGCAAGCTCACCGACGAGCGGGAAGGCCTCGGGCCTCGGGGCCAAGGACGCGGAGCAGAACCTCCGGGCGCGGCTCGCAGCGTTCGACGGCCGGCGCGGTTTCGATCCGGTTCCCGGCTCGAGCGCGTCGAGGCGCCGGGTCCGCGGATCCTGGGCGCGCTCGATCGCAGCATTCCGATTCCCGAGACCGTCGAGCGACTCGACGCCCTGATCGCCGCCGGCAACCCGTATACGCCTCGAGTGCTCCCCGGCGTCGGCCACGGCATGCGCGATCTCCAGACCGGCGCGGAAGTCCCGGTGGCGGCGATCGCTGTCGGCTGGCTGGAGGGGATTCGCTCCCGGCCTGCTGGCGTGCCCTGGTGAGGTTCGTTGCCTACGCTCGGGCAGGTGACCCACCATGATCGGTCCAACTCGATGTGACGGCGCGGCGAGGGCGGCGTGAAGACCTCGACTATCCTTGCCCCCATGACGAGTCGACGGCGCTGGCGCCGACTGCTGCCGGTCGCGGCGCTCTTGGCCGTCGTGGGGACGGCCTCGGCGACGAGCTGCCGGCGCACCGGGCCCCAGTCCGGATCCGACGGCCCGGTCCGGATCACCGAGCTCGGCCCCAGGGCCGAGGGCATCCGGTCCTCTGCGGGCGAGGACGTCACGCCGGCGGATGCGTCGTGGCGGCGCGACTCGAGGCTGGTGCAGGGACGGGCGCTGCGCGCGATCCACCTCGCGCCCGGCCAGCAGGTCTGGTGGGAGATCGAGCCCGCTTCGGGCTCGATCTTCTCGTTTCGCCCGAGCGCCGGCGACGGTGAGCACTGCACCTTCGTCGTGACGGTGCAACGGCCCCAAAGCTCCGACCGGCAGGAGCTGTATCGAGGCGAGCACGCGGGAACGTCCCGCCATCCGCACGAGCCAGTTGTGGTCGAGCTCGGCGACGACGCCGGTCGCTCTGCCGGGCGCTCGATGGAGCTCGCTGCGTCCCTCGAATCGACCGAGGCCGGGAGCTGCAGCCAGGGGCGATTGGCGAGCCCGCTACTGGTCGAGCCGGATCCGGCCGCTCGCGGCGGCGATGCATCCTCTCCGCCGAACATCCTCCTGATCGGTCTCGACACACTGCGAGCGGACGCCCTCGGCGCCTACGGCAGGAGCCCCTCGCTCACGCCGCACCTCGACCGTTTCGCTCGGAGCGCCTCGGTATGGACCGCGGCCTTCACCAACATCAACAGCACCAATCCCAGCTTCGTCTCGTTGATGACCGGTCGCCACGCCAAGAACCACGGCGTCTACGACCTCGAGACGCCGGTCGCCGACGAGGCCCTGACCCTCGCCGAGCTCCTCGCCGACGCCGGCTACCGCACCGGGGCCGTGATCTCGGCACGCCACCTGTCGGACGCCGCGGGCCTGGCGCAGGGCTTCGAACGGTTCGCGCGGCCGCACAGCCAGTTCTACGCCGAAGCCGCCATCGACACCCTCATCGGCTGGCTGCAGGAGGGACACGAACAGGGCGGCGCGACGCAGGCGCCTTTCTTCTATTGGCTGCACCTGTTCGACGCCCACGTTCCGCACACGCCTCCGCAGCCCTTCGCCAGCGGCTACTTCGATGCAGCCGTCGATCGCGAGTCCGATCTCGCGCGCCTCGCCGGCGCCGTCAGCACCCGGACGCCGTTTCGCGAGCCCGGCCCCCGCGAGTTCGAACCGCGCACGCGGCTGAAGGGGCACGAGGACCTCTACGACGGCGAGGTCGCCTACCTCGACTCGCAGCTCGGGAGGCTCTTCACCTTGCTCGAGCGCCGCGGGCTCGCCGAGAGCACGCTGGTGGCGATCGTCGCCGACCACGGCGAGACCCTGGGCGAGCGCGGCCACTGGTTCGACCACGTGGGGCTCTACGACATCGTCACCCACGTCCCGCTGATGGTGCGTCGGCCCGGTCAGCGCAGCGGCTCGATCCACTCCGAGCTGGTCCAACACTTCGACCTGTTCGCGACACTCCTGCTCGAGGCCGGCGTCGATCCGCCGCCGAGCGACTCGCGGCCGCTGGTCGTCGCCGCCGGGGGTCCCGAGGTCGTCGAACGGACAGCGGTGTTCGGAGAGCGCGTCAACGCCGGCGGCTGGATGGTCCGGACCCCGGCCCACAAGCTCGTCATCACGACCGCGGGGCGCGCCGACGATCCGCGCGTGGAGCTCTACGACCTGGTGCGCGACCCTGCCGAAACCGAGGATCTGGCAGGGCGGGGACTGCCGGTCGAGGCGACGCTCGTGGCGATGCTCGATCGATGGCGCACCGAGCTCCTGCCCCACGTGGCCCCCGAATCCATCCGGCTCACCGAGGAGGAGAGGCGGGAGCTCGAGGCGCTCGGCTATATCGACTAGCTCGACTGGGACGACTTCCAACAAGCTCACGAGACGGCATACCGCTTGCAAAGCGAGCTCCGGAGAGCGCGCACGCCGATGTCGCAGCAGAACCTCGCCCTCTACGTCAACGACCACCTCGCCGGCTCGGTGGGGGCCGTCAAGCTGTTCGACCGCATCCGTCGGGTCAGCGACGACGACGGGCTGGTGGACAGGGTGCAGGAGGTGCAGGAGGCGGTGCGGAAGGACCAGCAGGTGCTCGACGACGTGCGACGGCGGCTGGGGATCCGGCGCAGCCGCGTGCGCAACCTCGCCGCCTCACTGGCGCAGAAGCTGAGCTCCGTCAAGTTCCGGCTCGAAGCATCGAAACAGGGAGAGGTTCAGCTCCTCCACGCCCTCGACTCGCTGTCGCTCGGCATCGAGGGCAAGAAGGCGCTGTGGAGCGCGCTCGAGGTCGGTGCGGAGGTCAACCCGCGACTGCGCGGGCTGGTCGATCACGACGCCCTGATCCAGCGCGCCGACGACCAGCTCGCGACCCTCCGCGACCTGAGGTCGGAGGTGGCACGGCGCGCCTTCTCCCCCGGCGAGGGCTGAGCGCCAGCGGCGATCTACCGGTCGGTCCCTGCCGCTACATCCGCTCGATTTTGATGTAGCGCCGTAAGGCCGGCAGCTCCGACCACACGAACAGCCCGACCAGAACCAGCGCGGCCAATCCGACGACACGCAAGGCAATGCCGCCTTGTCCGCTGGAGACCTCGCCCTCTCCTCGGTACCCGGCTAGCTCGCTCGCTCCTCGCTGCATGCCTTACCTCTCTTTCTCCTCGCGGCGGCCTCCCGGATGGCCGCCGCCGCGATCGAAGTCCCTGTCGCGATGGAAGTCCCTGTCGCCATCGAAATCGCTATCTCTGTCGAGATCGCGGTCCGAGTCGGTGACCAGCTCGAAGCTGCCGGCGGCGGCAAAGCGACCGGCCAGGTCGCGAACCAGCTCGACCGCGCGGCCGACCGCCTCGCGGACCGGCTCGCTGAGCTCGAACACCATGTCGTCGGCATCGCCGCTGGGGACCAGGGCAGGGCGACAGCCGACGACCAGGGTGCGCGGGGGCAGCGGGCCGAGCTGGCGAGCGAACGCGAGCACGCGGACCGGGTCCATGCTGTGCGAGTCGAAGGTCGCCAGCGCTTCGTCCGGCAGCTCCGGCTCGAGCACGCTCAGGATCCCCGGAGGCTGATCGCTCGGCAGGGCGTCGACCAGGATCGCCGCGTCGTACCCACGGCCGAGCGCATAGACCAGGTCCATGCCGCGGATGCCGAAGTCGACCACGTCGACGCCGGCCGGCAGCTCGCGGCCGGCGAGCGCCTGGGCGACCGCGACGCCGAATCCGTCGTCGCCCAGGAAGACGTTGCCGATGCCGGCGACGAGCAGCCGGCGTGACGGCGCCGCGGCCGGCTCGTCGAGCGGCTCGACCTCGTCGGCGGCGAAGAAGAAGCGATGGCCCGTGAAGCGACCGTCGCCGAGGTCGCGTCCGGGATCGTCGTCGAGCACGACCGACAGATGGAGCCGCCCATCCTGGTCCTCGTCGATCGCCTCGACGCGAGCCGAGCGGCCGGCGAGCGCCAGGTCGAGGACGTCGCCGCGGCGCCGCGGCGCGAGCCGTACCCGGCTGCCGCGGCGCAGCTCGCGGCCGCCCACGATCGCCACCTCGCGGCCGGGCGACGCCATCTCCTGCCAGAGCTGATCGCCCGCGCTCACCAGCGGCCCCTCGGATCGCGGAAGGTGCCGTGAAGACGCATGAGCTGGTCGCGGCCGAGCCGCTCGGTGCGCTCGAGGATCTCGCGGACCCGCGGATCGGTCGCCCGCATCTCGTCCTTCTCCTCGTCGGTCAGCGCCAGGATCGACAGCGTCAGGAGCTGGTCGATCTCGCCGCCGTCGAAGAGGTCCCCCGGGCTCTCCGGCGCCACCCGCGGATGGTCCTCGAGGATGATCGGCGAGGCGAGCAGCACCTGACGTTGGTCCCTCGGCCCGACCAGCACCGGCCAGACCCCGTCGTTGGTGCAGCCGGCGGCAGCGGCCTCATGCTCGGGCGGCGGGTCGGTGAGCGACACGAAGCCGGCGTCCACGCCGACGCGTAGGACCAGGTGCGTCGACAGGAACGAACGGCGCTGCGCCTCGTCACGGTCGGCTCCCCGCCAGGTGTGGGTGTTCTCGAGGCGGACGCTCACGCGGTGGAGGTCGCCTTCGATCGGCTCGGCGGCGATCTCGAAGGCGCCGCGAAGGGCCCGCCAGGAGCGGCGGAAGCGGCCCGCCTCACGGCCGTCGTCCTCGCCGCCGCCCGCGATCGGCTCGTCGGCCGAGCCGGCGGGCAGCGCGACGGCGGCGGTGAGCGGGGCGGCGGCGAGGCGTTCGATGGAGGCCGCCGGCAGGGGGTGGCGGCGGTCCGCCGCCTCGTCCCAGGTCAGATGCCGCTGCCCGCCGTGGGACAGCTCGTCCACCGGTCGGAGGTCGTCGCCGGCGCCAGCGAGCACTTGCCGGTGCACGGCCTGGAGACAGCGCAGCTCGACCTCGATCGACGCCGTCGCCGGCCCCGCGACCAGGCACTCGCAGCGGATCCGCCAGCGGTCCGCCTCGCGCGCCTCCTCGCAGAAGCCCCGCGGATAGACGCCGCCGAAGGTGAAGCGCCGGCGGTTCTTGGTCGCCGACCGGCGGTACGGCCACAGGACGTAGCCCTCGTAGAGCACCGCGCGGGCGATCGCCTCGACGGGATCGGTCGCGATCTCGGGCTCCGCGGCCCGCGCCGACGTGGCGATGGTCACCCCGCTCCCTCCGCGCCGGGACCGCCGTCGCCGTCATGACCGTCCCGGTTGCCGGCGACGCCCTGCTCGGCGGAGCCGGCGAGCAGCGCGTCGATCACCGCGTCCCAGGTGGAGAGCGCGAGCCTTGCCTTGAGCGCGGCGAGGAGGTCGAAGCGGTCGCGGGAGAGGCGCAGCCAGGCGGCGTCCGGAAAGAAGCGATCGACCGCGCTGCGCCACAGCTCGACCGGCAGGTCGTAGCGGGTCTCGAGATCCCAGGGCAGCATCGCAGCGCGCAAGACGCCGCCGGCTCCCGGATAGAAGATCGTTCCCCGGAACAGGAGCTCGAGCGGCACCGTCCCCTGCTCCTTGCCCCGGACCTTGCCCCGGACCTTGCCCTGAGCCATGACACGTTCCCCGCTGCCGGCGCCGAGCGCGGAGAGGTACTTGGCGGCCGCCACCTCGAAGTCGTAGCTGCACGGCAGCGCCACGGTCGAGGTCGTCTCTCCGATGAAGCGCGGCACCACGAGCGTAGCCCGGGTCCAGACCAGGGGCGTCATCGCCGCGTTCCACTGCTCCGGCGCGCCGAACAGCTCGCGCAGCCGCTCGCGAGCGGCAGGGTCGTAGGAGCGCCGGCGCGGCGCGATCCGCACCTGCGCCTGCAGCAGCACCGAGTCGATGCGCCGGTCGGCGGGGCCGGCGACCGCCAGCTCGAGAGCGATCGTCGGCGTTGCGGCGGCGACGTCGACCTCGGCGCCCGTGACCCTTAGGGCGAGCCGGGGCGGCACCTCCGCCTCGACGCTGGCCGCAGCGCCGGCCGAGCCCGACCCGGGGCTCACGGCGGGGAGATGTTCGGCATCTCCGGCAGGATCGCGTTCTTCGAGCTCGGATCGATGCCGGTCGAACGACGCGCGCTCGACGTGCCGTCCGGGTAATGTCCCTCCATCTTCTCGTAGTTGCCCGTCTGGTTGCCCTCGCGCACGCCGGGCGTGTGTGCCAGCGCCGTCGGGTCGATCGCTGGACGGCCGACGCGCAGATTGTCTCGATACTTGCTGTCTCGGAGCTTGCTGTCTCGGAACTTCCTCTTCGACATCGGGTACCTCCTTCGAGTGCGGGCGGCGGCTGGACGGGCTCGTGCTCACCGCCGGATCTCGCCCCGGCGGTCGACCGATCGCGAGCGGGTCCGCAGATCGTCGAAGAACTCGTCGATCGCCCGCCAGACCTCGCGGCCGCCGCCGAGGCCCTTCCAGTGGCGTCGCAGCACGGCGACCAGCCGGTAGCAGGCGTCGATCGGCACGATCCAGTGCTCGGCGACGTCTGAGGAGGCCGTGGCGCCGCCGGTGCGGCGCACCAGGAGCGCCTCGACGTCCGGCTCGAGGCTGGCGAGCACCGGATTGTCGCGCACCAGGTCGTCCCACGCCTCGAGGCCGAGGAGCGACTCGGTCGCCCCCATCGGCCCGGGGTAGGCGGCCCGCACGCCGCCGGCCGGCGTCGAGTCGACGAACCAGGCGAGCCCGACCGGCACCGCCAGCGCCTCCCAGGCGGCTTCGTCGAGGACGAAGTCGAGGATCCGGCGGCGCTCCTCGGGAACCAGGCGCCGGTTGCCGAGGGCGGCGGCCGGGCGATCGAACAGCAGCGCACAGGCTCGGCAGACGCACGACAGCTCGGCGGTCGTGCGGTCGACGAGGTGCCGGTGCTCGGCCGCGAGCGGCGCCGCGCACAGCTCGCACGTCTCTTCGGGGGCGGCAGCGCGCCGCCGCTCGCCGCGGGCGAGCGCAGCGAGGAGCGAGCTCTCAGCGGCGACTGGGATCATTCGGCAGCCTCCGAAGCCGGGGCGGCAGAGCCGGCGGCGGCTTCACGGCGCAGCGAGGTGAGGGGCACGAACCCGTTGCCGCCGGCGCCGCTGGCGACGTCGCCGGCGGCCTCCTCCACCTCGACCCGCTCGATCTCGGGAGCCCTCCCGCGGATCGCCTCCTCGACGGTGTGCCGCAGCGTCTGCGCCGACGAGCGGCAGCCGTCGCAGCTCCCCTCGAGCCGCAGCCGGACGCGGTCGCCCTCGACGCCGAGCAGGGTGACGCCGCCGCCGTGCGAGCCCAGCGCCGGCCGGACCCCGTCGAGCGCCGCTCGCACCCGCTCCTCGAGGCTCGCCGGCTCGAGATCGTGGAGGATCAGCAGGTGGCCGAGCAGCTCGTCGCTGCGGGCGGCGCCGAGGAGCCCATCGCCCTCGCGCGCGGCGAGATCGAGGAAGCGACCGAGGGCCTCGCCGTACATCTCGACGATCGCCTGCACCGCGTCGAGCGCGGTCTCGCGCGCCGGCTCCGGCAGCTCGCCCACGCGGCCGAGCAGCCCCTCGACGGCCGCGACGAGCCGGCGCACCTCGGCGTCGTCGAGCCTCACCCCTTGCCTCCCTGCGACTTGCCTCCCTGCGACTTGCCTCCCTGCGACTTGCCTCCCTGCGAATTGCCTCCCTTCGACTTGCCTCCCTGCGAGCCCCCTCCGGGAAGGGCCCCGCCATGGACGGCCCCGAACATCGGCGAGTGCTGCACCTGCAACGTCTTGCCAGCGCCGAGGTACATGTGGACCCCGCACGGCAGGCAGGGGTCGAAGCTGCGCACGGTACGCAGGATGTCGATGCCCTTGAAGTCGTCGCGACCGTTCTCCTCGAAGATCTTGAGCCCCTGGACGGCGTCCTCGTACGGCCCGGGAGTGCCGAACGAGTCGCGTGGGCTCCCGTTCCAGGGTGTCGGGGGATAGGGGTGGTAGTTGGCGATCTTGCCGTCGCGGATCACCAGGTGGTGCGAGAGCACGCCGCGCACCGCCTCGTGGAAGCCGCAGCCGATCGCCTCCTCCGGAACGTCGAAGTCGGTGAACACCTTGGTGCGGCCGGCGCGCACCTCGTCCATCGCCTTGTCGAGGAAGTGCAGGGCCATCGCCGCCGCGTAGGCGACGAAGTATACGCGCGCGCGATCGCGCTCGATGGTGTTCACCCACGGCGGGATCTTCCACTCGAGCTCCATCTCCGGCAGTCGATGGCTCTTCGGCAGCAGGATGCGGACGCTCGACCCGGTCGCCTTGACGTAGGGCGTGTCGACGAGGCCGTTGAGGGCCGTCGACCACAGGCGGGCGAGCGCGCCGCCGCCGGTCTCGAGCGGCAAATGCTCTCCCTGGTGATACCAGCGTGGGCTCATCACCCAGGAGTACTTGCCGCCCTCGCCGTCGATGTCGCGGCGCTGGGGATGGGGAAGCGTCGTCTGGTTCCAGGGGTGACGCCGGTCCACCGGGTTGCCGAGCGGATCCTCCTTCACGAACGTCTCTTCGCCCTCCCAGTCGTCGTAGAAGGAGCTGCCGAGGAGGATGCGGATGCCGAGGTTGATGTCGACCAGGCTGTTGGTGACCAACTCGCCGTCGACGATCACTCCGGGGGTCACGAACATCTGGCGGCCCCAGTCCGCCATGTTCTCGTAGCGGTAGTCGCAGACCTCGGGATCGTTGAAGGTCCCCCAGCAGCCGAGCAGGATGCGCCGCCGCCCGACCTCCTCGTAGCCGGGCAACGCCTCGTAGAAGAAGTCGAAGACGTCGTCGTTCACGGCCACTGATTGCTTGACGAAGTCGAGGATGCGCAGCAACCGCACCTGGTAGTCGGTGAACACCTGCGGGGTCGCGACCGTGCCGACGCCGCCCGGGTACAGCGTCGACGGGTGCACGTGCCGCCCCTCCATCAGGCAGAACATCTCTCGGGTGGTGCGGCTGATACCCAGCCCCTCCTTGTAGATCTCCCCTTCGAAGGGATTGAAGGCGCGCATGATGTCGGCGATCGTACGGTAGCCGTGGATCTCGGCCTTGGGCGCCGGCGTCGACTCGGCGCGCGCGAGCAGGCCCGGGTTGGTCTCCTTGACCATCTGCTCGCAGAAGTCGACGAACACCAGGTTGTCCTGGAAGATCGTGTGGTCGAACATGAACTCGGCGGCCTCGCCGAGATTGACGATCCACTCGGCGAGCGGCGGCGGCCAGATGCCGTAGGCCATCTGCTGCGCGTAGTTCGAGCAGGTGGTGTGGTTGTCGCCGCAGATGCCGCAGATGCGACTGGTGATGAAGCCGGCGTCGCGCGGATCCTTGCCCTTCATGAACACGCTGTAGCCGCGGAACAGCGACGACGTGCTCTTGCACTCGACGACCTCCCGGTTGGCGAAGTCGATCTTGGTGTAGATGCCGAGGTTGCCGACGATGCGGGTGATCGGGTCCCAGTTCACCTCGACCAGCTCGCGGCCCTCGACGTCCTGATTCTGGCGCGTCATGGCGGTCTCCTCAGCTGCTCAGCTGCTCAGCTGCTCAGCGGTTCAGAGTGCGCGGCTCGTAGCCGGTGGTGAGCAGCCCGCGGTTGTGCCTCCACTTCGGCTCCTCGTTGACGGTGCGGTTGGTGATGGCGCGCATGGCGCGAATCATCGGGCCGTAGACGCCCGTGATCATCGACGAGAAGCTGCCCCCCGGCGGCTCGTCCATGAACGGCATGAACTTGTCCGGGAAGCCGGGCATCGTGCAGCCGATGCAGATGCCGCCGACGTTCGGGCAGCCGCCGATACCGTCCATCCAGCCGCGCTTCGGAACGTTGCAGTTGACCACCGGCCCCCAGCAGCCGATCTTGACCTGGCACTTCGGCGAGTTGTAGTCGTACGCGAAGTCGCCCTGCTCGTAATAACCCGCGCGGTCGCAGCCCTCGTGCACCGTCTTGCCGAAGAGCCACGTCGGGCGCAGCGCCTCGTCGAGGGGGATGACGGGCGCGTGCCCCGCCGCCTGGTGGAGGAGCCAGGTCAGCGTCTCCATGAAGTTGTCGGGTTGCACCGGGCAGCCCGGGACGTTGACGATCGGCAATCCCCCGGCCGAGCGGAAGTCCCAGCCGAGGTAGTCGGCGAGCCCCATGCAGCCGGTCGGGTTGCCGGCCATCGCGTGGATGCCGCCGTAGGTGGCGCAGGTGCCGATCGCGATGACGCCCCAGGCGCCGGGGGCGAGCCAGTCGATCCACTGGTTGAGCGTCAGCGGCTGCTTGGTCTCCGGGTCGTAGCCGAAGCTGGTCCAGAAGCCCTCGCCGTTGATGTTCTCGTTGGGGATCGAGCCCTCGATGACCAGCACGTAGGGGCCGAGCTCGCCCTCGCGTGCGCGGTAGAAGGGCTCGAGGAAATCCTCGCCGGTCTCCTTGGCGAGCACCTTGTTGTGCAGGTGCACCTTGGGGAGGCCCGGGATCAGCCCGAGGAGGACGTCCTCGATCGACGGTTGCGTCGCAGCCGTGATCGAGACGGTGTCGCCGTCGCAGCTCATCCCCTCCGAGATCCACAGGATGTGGAGCTCGTCGAGCGGCGGTTCGATGTTGTCGGCGGAGGCGTTGGCGGAGCTCATGCGATCCTCCTTCTCGGCACGTGCGAAGAGCGGATGACGCAGCAGCCGGCCGCCGGGGTCATCCGGTGGCGCTCCCGCGGATCTCCTCGATCTCGCGCGCGGTCTCGGCAGCGAGGGCGAGGTCGTCTGGGAGGGCGAGCGACATGCGAGCTCCGGCGCGGCTTCGGCGATGAGGAGCAAGAGGCGTGCCCCGGCGGGACGACCGGCCCAGGGGAGCGACCGGCGACGACTTCGCGGCGTCGTGTAATCCTTGCCGATTCTCTAGCACCGTTTACCGAGGGAGCACCGCCGGTTGCGCCATGATCGGAGCATCGGGCGCACCGGAGGACAGGAGAGGCAACAACGGCATTCGCGGGAGCGGAGGCGAAGACTCAGGTGCTGGACGCCGTCATCGTCGGATCCGGGCCCAACGGGCTCTCTGCCGCGATCACCCTCGCGCAGGAGGACCTCGAGGTCCTGGTGATCGAGGCGGCCGCCGAGGTCGGCGGCGGCACGCGCTCGGCGGCCCTGACCCTGGACGGCTATCTCCACGACGTCTGTTCGGCGGTGCATCCGATGGGAGCGCTGTCCCCCTTCTTCGGCACACTGCCCCTGGCCGAGCACGGCCTCCACTGGACCGCATCGCGCGTCTCGGCGGCGCATCCGCTCGACGGCGGCCGCGCTGCGCTGCTGATGCACTCCATGACGGAGACCGGCCGCACCCTGGGTCCCGACGCCGACGCGTGGCGACGACTGATCGCCCCCTTCGTCGAGGTCGGGCCCGAGCTGTTCGCCGATCTCCTCGCGCCGCTCCACCTCCCCCGCCACCCGCTGGCGATGGCGCGCTTCGGCTGGTACGGCATCCGCTCGGCGGTCCGCCTGGCGCGGGGTGCGCTGGCGGGCGAGGAAGCTCGTGCGCTGCTCGCGGGGTGCGCCGCGCACTCCGTGCTGCCGCTGACCCGGCTGGTCACCGGCGCGGTGGGACTGGTCTTTGCCACCAGCGCCCATCTCGTCGACTGGCCCTGCGCGCGCGGCGGCTCACGGACCATCGGCCTGGCCCTGGCGTCGTACCTCGAGTCGCTGGGCGGGCGCATCGAGACCGGGTCGCCGGTCGAAGCCTGGAGCGCGTTGCCGCCCGCTCGGGCCTACCTCTTCGATCTCTCGCCGCGGCAGTTGGTCGCGATCGCGGGCGAACGCCTGCCCGCTCGCTACCGCCGGCGACTGCACCGATACCGCTACGGTCCCGGCGTGTTCAAGGTCGACTGGGCGCTCGACGGTCCGATCCCGTGGCAGGCTCCAGGTTGTGCCGAAGCGTCGACCGTCCACGTCGGCGGCACCCTCGAGGAGGTGGCGGCGGCCGAGGCGGCGGTGTGGCGGGGCGAACATCCGGAGCGGCCGTTCGTGCTCGTCGCCCAGCAGAGCCGGCTCGATCCCGGCCGCGCGCCGGCAGGCAAGCACACCGGCTACGCCTACTGCCACGTACCCTCGGGATCCGATCTCGACATGACCGCCGCCATCGAGAGCCAGCTCGAGCGCTTCGCGCCGGGGTTCCGGGACCTCGTCCTGGCGCGCTTCACCCGCAGCGCCCGCGGCTTCGAGGAGTACAACCCGAGCTACCCGGGGGGCGCGATCACGGGTGGCGCCCAGGACGTCACCCAGCTCTTCACGCGGCCGGTGGCGCGTCTCGATCCCTACGCAACACCGAATCCCTCGATCTATCTCTGCTCACAGGCGACCCCGCCCGGCGGGGGCGTGCACGGGATGTGCGGTCACTACGCCGCCCGATCGGCGCTCGCACGCCGGTTCGGCATCGCGAGCGCACGGATCGGGTCGATCGGGTGACCTCTCCGCGACTTACGAGGTCGCCCCGGTCACGGCCCCTTTCACGTCTCTGCCTCCGAATCGTCGGGCCCGAGAAGCGGAGCACGACGCGTCGGCGAAGGAGACACCACGACCCGCCGGCTCGTCGTTGTTTCGAGCGCGCGACAGGCGAACGAGCCGACGACGAAGAGAGACGAGAACGTGCCGGCGACGGTCCCGACCGCCAGCACGATGGCGAAGTCCCGGAGCGGGTCCAGGCCGACGAGGAGGATCGCGAGCGCCGGCACCAGGGTGGAGAGGCTGGTGAGGACGGCGCGGCTCACGATCTCGTCGACTGCGAGGGTGACCACGTCGCGGGCCGAGGGCCTCGGGCGTTCACTTCGCGAGCTCGTCCAGCGTCGGCGGATGTGGCTCCAGAGCACCACCGAGTCGTTCACCGAGTAGCCGACGATGGAGAGCAACGCGCCCACGATCGGGAGCTCGATGGGGATCTCGAGCAGAGCCATCGTCGCGAACACGAAGACGAGATCGGCGGCCAGCGCGACCAGGATGCCGGCCAGGACGCGAACGCGAACCGCGCGCGCCACGCCCGGCGGCGGCGACGACGAGAGCAGGCGCTCGATCCTCTCCTGGAGGAACGCGAAGTAGATGGCCAGGAGGAGGAACGAGAGGGCCAGTACCCACAGGCTGGAACCGAGCCGCTTTGCCGAGACCTTGCCGTCGATCGAGTGCAAACTCTCCACCCGCACCGCCTCCGCGTCGAATCGCGTCAACACCGACGAGGCTTCGAGGCCCAAGGCCCCCAAGGTTCCCAAGGCCGCCGAGCCGCCACCGCCCGGCAGCCCCTCGCCGAGCGCTGCGGAAAGATGGACCAGATGGCGATGCGCCGTCGTCGGGCTCACCCCATCGCTCCTGCCCTCGTCCGCACCGTGGCGATTGAGACCGTGGCGATCGAGACCGTGGCGATCGAGGATCTGGCTCCTCACCGACACGCCCGGCAGCATCTCCCGCAGCCCGCGTACCGCTCGATCGACCGCCGCTGCCTCCCCCTCGACGACGAGCTGAGCGCCGGGCGTGAAGTCGTCGCCGAGCCGCAGGGCGCCCGGTCCACGCGTCGCGAGCACCCCGCACAACGACAGCGCCGTGACGATCGTGGCAATCCCGTAGACGAACCTTGCGCGAAACAGCCGCCACCGGAAGCGCCGAAGCAGCCCGAGCGGGTCGAACGGCAGGCTCGGCAGCGTCTGCGGCGTCCACCGTAGATTCTGGCGTGTGAGCAGGATGCTGAGCACGGACGCAGCGATGCCGGCGGTCACGAAGACGGCGAAGGAGTGCAGGCGCTCGTTGCCGAGGAGCAGCAGGATCACAAGCAGCGTGGTGACGTTGCCGTGGAGCAGCGCTCCCCCCTCGGAGCCGAGCGAGTAGACGTGGCGGCTCAGCCCCTGCTGCCGGCTCACAGCCGTCGGGCCCTGCCCAGACAACCGAGAGCTCAGCGACTCGAAGACGAGGATGAAAGCGTCCATCCCCATGCCGACGGAGAGGATGACGGCCGCGATCCCCACCATGTCGAGGGTCAGGCCGAACACCGCCGCGAGCCCGGCCATCAGCAGGAGCAGGGAGCCGAGGGCCAGCCAGCCGTTGAGCAGCAGCCAGCCGCGGTGGGCGTAGGCGACGGTGACCAGCAGCACGAGAAGGACTCCCGTGATCGCGAGAGCCTCGAGGCCCAGCTCCTGGACCTCTCTGCCCAGGCTCGGCGTCACCGTCTCCAGGCTCTCCACGCTCAGGGACACGGGGAGCGTCCCGGCGCGCAGCATCGTGGCGATCTCGGTGGCCTCCTCGAGCGAGTACCCTCCCTGGAGCGATCCCGTCCCCCGGATCACGCTCTCTATGGTGCCGACCCACTCGACGTCGTCGTCGATGAGGATCGCCATCTCGCGGCCGAGGTTGCGAGCCGTGAAGTCGGCGAAGTCCTCCTCCCAGGCCGAGCCGAAGCGGAAGCTCACCGACGCTCCGGCTCCGAGGTCGGTGAGGGAGGAGCCGGGGACCGCGCGGATCGAGCTCTCCTCGAGCATCTCGCCCGAGAACGCGGGAGGAGTGAGCGCGAGAACCCTGCCCCGATGGGTGAACGGGCGACCCGTGCCCTCCCTTCCCCCTTCGCCCGGCTCCACCAGCCGGAAGGTCAACCGATACGTGCGGCCGACGAGATCGAGCACCTCCCGTCGATCCTGCTCGCCCGGAACGCTGACCACGATCCGCTGGTCGCTGCGGACGACGATGTCGGGAACCGTGTTGAGCGCGCGGCCCAGCCGGCTCGCGAGAACGTCCTTGGTCGCCGCCAGCAGCTCCTGGTCGGAGAGCTCGCGGGTCCACTCGAGCCGGGTCTCGAGGTCGGGCCGGTAGGTGACGCGGGTCCCGCCGGCCAGATCGAGACCGAGACGGAACGGGTTCTCGCCTCGAGCGAGCGCGAGCAGGGGCAGCAAACCGAACAGCAGAGCGGCGATGTTGAGAGCTGCGATGCTGAGAGTCGAGCGAAGGCGCTTCGAAGAATTCACGGGCTGGCTCCTCGATGTGGATGCACGACGCCAGCCGCCGACCACACGTCGACACGCCGGCTCGAGCGCGGCCCGCTCGGGGCGGCGCTCCGGGTCCGGGCTCTCGGTCGGACTCTCGACTGAGCGTCGAGACGCGAGAGAGCGGACCGGCTACGAGGAGCCGATCAATTCAGGAAGCTGCACAGGACGAGGAAGAGCGCCCGCTGCGAACGGGCTTCCCGCGCTGCGCCGGTCTCGATGTCGAGCGCCTGCGGGCCGGACCGCTCGATGCATCGCACGGCGGCCGGGTGCAGGAACGGCTGTGGGCCGGCCGGCGCCTCGGCGAGCGTCGACCGCTGCGACGAGGTGAATCGCGGCTGCGGTGGCGGCGCGTCGTGGTCCGGAATCGGCTCGGGCGCGCCGACGCCCGCGACGGGCGCGCCGACGGACGAATCGGGACCCGCTGCCGCGGCGGGAAGCCCCAGCAGCAGGAGGCCGGTCACGAGCAGCGCGACGCGCAGCAGGAGGAGCCGTCGGGTCATCGCCGACAAGCTAAGGGCGAACCTGCAGGTGTGTCAAGCTCGTGATGTCGAGATCGGCGCCGGCTGCCGTCCTCGGCGATCGGGGCGATCGCCACCGCGAGCAGCAAGCTCGGACGAGGAGTGGTCCTCAGAGGGGAGGAGATGATCGAGACCAGGATCACCCGTCGACTGGGCCTCTCCTACCCTGTCGCCTCCGCGCCGATGAGCATGCACAGCGGCGGCCGGCTCGCCGGAACGGTCAGCCGCGCCGGAGGTCTGGGGCTCTTCGGCGCGACGACTCCCCAGGGACCGGACTGGCTGCGCGATCAGATCCGGGTCGCCCGTGAGCTCGCCGGCGAGCGCCCGTTCGGCATCGGCTTCATCACCCATCTGATCCCGGTGTTTCCCGAGCTCGTCGACGTCACGGTCGAAGAGCGCGTACCGGTCGTCGCCTTCTCGTTCGCCGATCCCGCGCCCTGGGTCGCCCAGGTGAAAGAGTACGGCGCGACGGTCCTCTGCCAGGTCCAGTCGGTCGAAAGCGCGGCCGAAGCGCTCGCCGCAGGCGCCGACGTGCTGGTCGCGCAGGGAAACGAGGCGGGCGGACACACCGGTCGCGCCAACCTCCTGCCGCTGCTGCTGAGGCTCCTCTCCGACCACCCCGAGATTCCCGTGATGGCGGCGGGCGGCATCGCCAGCGGGCGTGCTCTCGCCGCCGTGCTGGGGGCCGGAGCCGACGGCGCCTGGCTCGGCACGGTGTTCCTGGCCACGCCGGAGTGCGAGCAGGTCGGCGACGCCTACAAGCAGGCGCTGGTCGACGCCCGCAGCGAGGACACGGTCTATACCCAGGTGTTCGACCTCCTCGACCAGGCGGCGTTCGGCATTCCACCGTGGCCGGAGGGCATCGCGGGTCGCGCCCTCTTCAACGACCAGGTGCGCGAGTGGCACGGTCGCGAGGAGGCGCTGCGCGAGCGGTTGGACGAGCTCCTGCCCGCCTATCGAAGGGCAAGCGAGCGGCGCGACCTGGCGAGGACCGCCCTGTGGGCCGGAGAATCGGTCGACTTCGTGACTCGAGTGCGCCCGGCGGCCGAGGTCCTCGTCCAGATCTGTGACGAGGCGGAGACGATCCTTCGGGCATGACAGCGGTCGTCTCCCGGCCGATCCGACTCGGAGGATCGGTCGCGTGAGAGGCCGAAGGCCAGCGGCCGGCATCGCCAC
Source organism: Thermoanaerobaculia bacterium (assembly GCA_035546295.1). Lineage (GTDB taxonomy): Bacteria > Acidobacteriota > Thermoanaerobaculia > Multivoradales > Multivoraceae > DATKBT01. Next base: position 25,818 of record DATKBT010000177.1, read on the forward strand.
GCTCCGGAGATCGGAGACCTGCCGCATCCTGGTACGGCGTTTGCTCTACCCGTCAGCGGCATGGAGTCGCCACTGTGAAACTGCTGATTCTCGAGGACAACGTCGATGCGGCCGAGATGCTCGCAGAGGCGTTGCAGTGTCTCGACGACGGCTACCAGATCCGCCACGTCACCCGCCTCGAAGAGGCTGAGGATCTCGTGGTTTCCGAGGGAGTCGAGGCCGCCCTCATCGACCTGTCGCTGCCGGACGCCGACGGATGCGAGGCGGCAATCGCGCTTCGACGTTTGGCTCCCGAGCTGGCGCTCGTGGCGCTGACCGGGAAGGAGTTCGACACGGTGGCGGTGGAGCTGGTTCGCCACGGCGTGCAAGATTTCCTCAACAAGGGCACCGCCTCGGCGCGGCGCGTCCACGAGGTCCTGCAGCTCGCAGTGGAGCGTCACCGGATGGAATCCCGTCTCCGACGCCAGGCCTGCTACGACGCCCTCACCGGGGCGCTCAACCGCGCCGAAGCGGAGCAGCAGCTGATCAAGGCTTTGAGCCATGCGGACCGGACCGGCCGGTGCGGCGCGGTGCTCGTCATCGACGTCGACGACTTCAAGCACATCAACGACACCCACGGTCACCTCGCCGGCGACATCGTGCTCAAGGACCTCACGAACCGGCTGGCGCGAGTCGCACGAATCGGCGACAGCCTCGGTCGAATCGGCGGTGACGAGCTGGTGCTGATCCTCGAAGGCCTCGAGGACCGCCGGGACGCGATGGCCGCCGTTGAGAAGATCGCCGGGACCACGTGCTACGAAATGCCCGTCAACGGCTCCCTGGTGCCGGTCTCCACCTCCATCGGTGTGGCGATCTTTCCGGACGACGCGGCGTCGGCGGAGAAGCTGCTGGAGCTCGCCGATCAGGCGATGTACTCGGCCAAGCGTCTAGGCAAGAGTGGGTTCCGCTTCGCGGCGCAGGTGGAGAGCTCGCCGATCGGGCCGCGACTGTAGCCCGCCGGGTCGAAGCGCCGATGAGGTGTCTCCGTCCTCGGGTTCGCCTGGAGATCGGGTGGCGTCTCGCCGAGCACCCCCTCTCGCGCGACTGCTACGTCTCCTCGTCTGCGTAGACCACGTGCAGGAAGTACCGGTTGCCCTCGACGAACGACCAGGAGGAGCAACGAAGGCGAGATCCGAGGTGCTCGAGGAATCCCTGCCGACTCGACGCCGAGCGCACGGGAGCTCCGCGTACAATCGAGGATGAAGTCAGCACAAGTCAGCACAAGTCAGCACAAGTCAGCACACGTTTCCCTGTCCCCAGCGCAGTCTTGGCCTCCAGCGGTCTTGGTCCCCAGAGTCTTGGTGTCCGGCAGTCTTGCGGTCCAGGCCGTCGACGACGCCCCGGTAGAGCTGCCTCCGGAGGCCCGAGGCCGCCGGCAGCTCCCAGTTCCCGTCTCCAACCAGAGCCGCTCCGAGAACCTCCCCCATGAAGCCACGCGTCGTCGTGGACATGACCGTCACGCCCGACGGCCGCGAGCTGGTGCTCGATCGGCGCGATGACGTCTTCACCATCTTCGTCGACTCCGAGGAGCTCATGTGGAGCCGGACGAGCGGCTCCGAGCGCGCGCTGGCGCAGCTCGCGCTCGACGAGCTCGGCTCGCGCGCAGCACCCCGGATCCTGGTCGGCGGCCTGGGAATGGGCTTCACGCTCCGCGCCACGCTCGACACGCTCGGACCGCACGGCAAGGGGAAGGTCGTGGTCGCCGAGGTGTTCGAAGCGGTGCTCGAGTGGAACCGGGGACCGTTGGCGACTCTGGCCGGTCGCCCGACCGACGACCCCCGGGTGCGGGTGCGCATCCAGGACGTTTGGGACACCGTCGCGCACGACGGGCCCTTCGACGTGATCCTGCTCGACGTCGACAACGGACCCGAATCCTTCACGCTCGACAGCAACCAGCGGCTCTACGGCGCGCGCGGACTCGGCCGTCTCCACGACGCCCTGACGCCGGGCGGCGTGCTCACGGTGTGGTCGGCGAGCGACGACCCGCGCTTCGTGCGCAACTTGAGGAAGGCGGGGTTCGAGGCCCGCTCCCAACGGGTCGCGGCGCGCGTCGGAGGCAAGGGCGGCAAGCACGTGGTCTTCGTCGCGCGGCGAAGGTGAGAAAGCGCGAAGAGGCGCGCTTCGCACGAAGCCTCGGGACTTGCTCGCGTCCTCTCTCGTGGCATGGCCGTGGCTAAGGAGAGCTGCCAGGCTCGCCACCACGTCTTCTTCCCGTCATTCTCAGGGCTCCAGCGATTCGTATGGGTCCCGTCATCCGGACTCGGGGGCCCGCGAGAATCTCCGCGTTCGAGAGATCGAGATCTCCGAGCCGCGCCGCAAGGCCTTGAGACACCGCTCCCCCTCCTCACCGATTCCGTCGGTTCGGGAACAAGCGGCGGCGGGAACCCTTCGGCCCCCTCGGCTGTCTCACCAGTCTTCGCGAGCTCGTGGCGTCGAGACGCACTTCCTGTTTGGCCCTTCGCCGAAACTCACTTTCAGGCACGTTGGTGGCCGCATGCGAGCAGCTATCTCTTCTACGAGCCCTGGTCGAACCGGCTCGGCGGTGGTGATTAGCCAGCGCCACCGTCCCCTCGACACGCCCTTCGTGCGGCTGACCTGCTCTCCAGTCGACTGCCCGAGCCTGACGCGGACACCGGGTCTGTCCTGGCTTCCTCTCGGTATCGCTCACGGACCTCCTCTCAGCGGCCCGTGCCCGCCTGGGCGGTGAGCCGGCGCAGCTCACGAAACCAGCCCGTGACGTACTGGATGGCGACCGCGTCTTCCTCCTCTTCGGATCGTCTCGGGAGGATGACGAATCGGCCGTCCGGCCCCACGTCGTAGTCGGGAAACGAGTATCCCGGCACCGTCACCCCGGTCATCGGACCGAGCGGTCCCTGGAAGAGCAGCTCAGGGCGCCCCGCCCGGAATCCACCATCCGTGCTCACCTCGACCCGCATCAAGCCCGCAGGACCTCTGAAGAACAGCTCGGTCCCGTCTCTCGACCAGCGGGGCTGAGCGCCGGCCTCGTTCGAGATCTGCCAGCGCCCCAGGTCCTCCACCGCACGCACGTAGACCTGGGGTGTTCCTGATTCGTGGGAGCGGTAGGCGACGAAGCGGCCATCCGGCGAGAACACGCCCTCGGTCTCGGTCGCGGGACCTTCGACGAAAGGCTCGAGAGCGCCGGACTCGAGATCGAGGAAGAAGAGGTCCGTCCGCTGCCCCGACTCCTTCGCCGCGATGACCAGGAGACGATTACCGTCCGGCGACCAGCTGAGCGGGCTCGGAAAATAGACGACGCCCGGCTCGAGCAGCCTCTCCGCCTCTCCGGCGCCGTCGCTGCGCTGGACGAAGAGCGTCGGCGTCGAGTCCTCGCGGTCCGAGGTGAACGCGATCCGCGAGCCGTCCGGCGACCAGATGGCGTCGGCGTCGTAGCCCGGGCCGTGGGTCAGCTGCGAGGAGACTCCGCGCTCGAGATCGTAGATCCACACGTCCCAGTTGTCGTCCCGGGGACGGGCGACGGCGAGCCGGTCCCCGGAGGGTGACAGCACCGGCCCGCCGTAGAGGCCGAGCCGCTCGAGCAGTGGCGAGGTCCGGCCCTCCCGATCGGCCCACAGGATCGGGAAGCTCCCGGCCTGTTCCTCGCCCTCGACGTAGGCGAGAAGCCCGTCGTCGGACACGGCGAACGTCGCGGAGGCCAAGTTCGCCTCGAAGGCGATCCCCTCGAGGATCGGGAGCGGGGCTCCACTGGCCTCCAGAGTCGCGGGATCGAACGCGAGGGCGTAGAGCGTGCCGCCGTTCACGAAGACGAGATGACCGGTATCGACCCAGCGAGCGTAAGACCCTCCCGTCTGGATGACCGTCCGCTCGCCCCCGTCCAGCTCGACCGCTTCGATCCTCGGACCGCTCTCCGCTCCGCCGTGGATCATGTTGGTGAAGAGCACGGCGCGCTGCCCGGGCAGCCACTGTGGCCAGCGGTGGTGCTCGTGATAGCTGTCGTCGGCGTGAGGTGTCGTCAGCCGCTCACGCTCTCCCCCCGCAGCCGAGATCACGTAGAGCCCCTCCGCGGCAGGCCCGTCGCCGTCGTGGGAGTAGACGATGCGGTCGGACTCGCTCCAGCTTCCGCCGGCGCCCCGTTCCACATCGGCGATCCGGATCGCCGCCCCGCCCTGGGTCGACTTCACGAGCCCGCCCTGCGTGAAGTAAGCGATCCACTCGCCGTCCGGCGAAAAGAAGGGAAAGACGCCGACGTCCAGAGCCTCTCGAGACCCCTCGACCACGGTCGTCGCCTCGCGCTGGTCGAACCGGCGAACGGCGAGGCGCAGGGTGTCGTCGCCCGCCGACTCGAGGTAGGCGATGCGTGTTCCGTCGCGAGTGAGGGCGATGGGGATCCCAGAAGCGGCGAGCGCTCCGCCCGAGATCGGCTGCTCGAATCGCCGGACCGGCTCGCTCGATGCCTCGCCCTCGCCCTCGAAGAGCGACAGCGCCAGCCACGTCGCGAGCGCGCCGAACGCCGCTGCCGCGATCGCGACCGGCCACCCCACCGCCGCGCCCGATCGGACCGCCGTCGAGCGCTCGACCGGATCGATGGGATTCTCCAGCCACTCCTGCAGCGCGATGCGCGCGTCGCCGATCGACTGCAGGCGGCGCTCGCCGTCCTTGCGCAGGCAGCGCTCGACGAGTCGTCGCAGTCGCGGCGACACGCTCGCCGGCAGGTCGTCGAGCTCGGGCTCCTTGTGAACGATCGCGCCGATCACGTCGGCGGCCGTGTCCCCCTTGAACGCCCGCTGTCCGCTCAGCATCTCGAACACCACGCATCCGAACGCCCAGATGTCGGCCCGACGATCGACGGGCCGCGCGCGCGCCTGCTCCGGGCTCATGTAACCCGCGGTCCCCATCAACACGCCCTGGGCCGTCATCGCCTGGGTCAACGTCGGCGACATCTCGAGTGCGGCCGAGCTCGCCTCGGCCTCCGCTCCGCCGGCGAGTGCCTTCGCCAGGCCGAAGTCGAGCACCTTGACCCGGCCCTCGGTGGAGAGCTTGACGTTGGCGGGCTTGAGATCCCGATGGATGATGCCCTTGACGTGCGCGGCCTCGAGGGCCTCTGCGATCTGCAGGGCGATCCTCACCGCCTCCTCCTGGGGGATCCGTCCGCGCTCGATGCGCTCAGCCAGCGTCTCGCCCTCCGCGACCTCCATCACCAGGAAGCGCTGGCCGTCCTGCTCCTCGAGCCCGTAGATCCCGGCGATGTTCGGGTGGCTGAGCGCCGCGAGGACGCGGGCCTCGCGCTCGAAGCGAGCGAGCCTCTCCGGATCGTGCGCGACCGCCGGAGGAAGCATCTTGAGCGCGACGTCGCGGCCGAGCCGCGTGTCCTCGGCGCGCCAGACCTCGCCCATCCCGCCCTCGCCGAGCTTGGACGTGACCTTGTAGTGCGAAATGCTCGTCCCGATCATCTCCGCCCCTTCCCTATCGACAGCTCCGAGAGAGTGGCGAGTATACGGACCGCCGGCGCTCGAAGCCGTGCAGCTTGGCGGTGCTCGGAGAGGCGAGCGAAGCGAGGAACCCTGCCCAGGGTCGATCGCCGACCCCCGTCGTTGGCGTGGACGGCGAAGCGGAAGCCAGGGGCGACTCCGGCGCCGCCCGCCGTCACGCTTCGAAGATCTCGACGTCGTAACGCGCGAGCTGAGGATCCGCGGTCAGGATCGGCAGCGACTCGACCTGCGCCTGTGCCACCAGCAGTCGGTCGAACGGGTCCCGGTGATGGGGCGGCAGCTCGGAGACGCGCAGCGCGTGCGCGTGCTCGACCACCAGACCGGTCACACCGCTCGTCTCCATCCGCTTCGGCACGTAGACCGCGGCCGGCTCGGGGAGGACGAGCCTTCCCAGCGCCGACTTGATGGAGATCTCCCATGCGCTCGCCGCAGACAGCAGCAGCTCGTTGTCGAGGCTTTGGACCAACTCGAGCGAAGACGCGCCGAAGCGGCGAGGCGAAGCCTGCATCCAGAGCCAGCAATGCGTGTCGAGGAGGATCCTCAACTCTCGAAACCCTCGAGCAGGTCATCGGGCAGCGGAGCATCGAAATCGGCGGGCACCTCGAACCGCCCCTCGTCGATCCCGAGCTGCCGCTGCTCTCCCCTCTCGATGGCCACCAGACGCGCAACCGGATGACCGCCCCGAGAGATCACGATCTCCTCGCCCATCGCGACCCTGCGCAGCAGCCGCGAAAGGTGGGTCTTTGCCTCGTGAACGGTGACCTCGGTCATGAGGGAATGCTGACCGACACGATGCGACTAAGTCAATGGCTAAGTCATCTCTCCAGGTCCGCACGAGAGCAGCCCGCGACTCCGTCCGCTACGTCTTCGGCTCGCGGTAGGCTGCTCGCGTGCGTGACCCGAGCTCCCCCCTGGGCACCGGCGTCGTCCTCCTGCTCTGGGCGATCGGGACGGTCGCGCTGAGCACCGCGGGCTGTCGCGGCGGCGACGCGCCGGGCGCCCGGACGAGCCCGTCGCCGGCGTGGGAGCTCGTGTGGGCCGACGAGTTCGAGGCGTCGCAGCTCGACAGCTCGAGTTGGACGGCCGAGGTCGTCCCCGACCCGCACAACGAGGAGCTCCAGTACTACACCGACCGCACCGACCAGGCTCCCGGCGCCAACGCCTGGCTCGAGGACGGCCACCTCGTGATCGAGGCCCGGCGCGAGGACCACGAGCACCGCCGCTACACCTCGGCGCGGCTCGAGACCGCAGGCAAGCGAGAGTTCCTCTACGGGCGCTTCGAAGCCCGGATGCGGCTGCCCGATGGCGTCGGCATGTGGCCGGCGTTCTGGTTGCTGGGCGCCAACATCGGCGCGGTCGGGTGGCCGGTCTGCGGCGAGATCGACGTGATGGAGGGCAAGGGGCGCCTGCCCAACTGGACCTCCGGTGCCATCCACGGAGGTCCCGATCCCGGACACAACCGCATCGTCGCCGGTAACTTCCTCCTGCCGTCGGGCGACTTTCACGACGCTTGGCACGTCTTCTCCGTGGAGTGGCGGCCAGACAGGATCGAGTGGCGGGTCGACGAGACGCCCTTTTTCGAGGTCACCAAGCCGGCGCACGACGATCCCGCCGACTGGCCGTTCGACCACGGCCACCCGTTCTACCTGATCCTCAACCTCGCGGTCGGCGGCTGGTTCGATCAGCCCCACCTGCCGCCCGACGACATGCAACCGCAACGCCTCCTCGTCGACTACGTCCGCGTCTATCGCGAAACGGGGTGAGGGCGCCGCGATGGGATGGAGACCGCCGATGAAGAAGCCGACCGTCGTCCGCCTCGCCTCCCTGACCGCCGACACAGCGGCACTCGATCCACCGAGATCAGCCGCAGCTCGTCATCGACTCGATCCGCGAGGTGGCCGACGCGGTCGGGAACAAGTGCGCTGCCGCCCTGATCCGACGACCGCTCGAGCTGCGGCCACGGACACAGCGAAAAACGTCCCGATCCCCGGCCCGGCGAATCGCTCGCGCGCTTGCCAGCTGCGTCAGCGACGGCCCCAGATCTCGAGGCCCACGTGGCGTGCCGCGTGCGTGAAGTCGCCGTCCGTCGTGAGGAGAACGAGCTCGTGACGAATCGCAAGCTGGGCGAGGAGAGCGTCGATGGTGCCGAGCTGCACTCCCTTTCGTCTGCAGGTGTTGCGGATCCCGGCCGCCTCGATGTGATCTCTTCGATCGGGCACGACGAGAGGGAGTGCCGCGAACCGCGACACGATGGCTTCGTGTTGGCGAGGGCCACTGAATCCCTGCAGCAGCTCCTGGAGCACCAGGCCGGTGGTGTAGACGGCCTCTCGTGAGCTCAGTGCCCCGCGAAGCCGCTCGATCTCGGGCGCCGCTGGATCGGGAGCGTCCCGGCGCAGGGCCAGTGACCAGACGCTCGTGTCGACGAGAAGGCTCACGGCGTCTCGGCGACTAGCCGAGAGCGCTCTGCCCTGTAGTCGAATGCGCTGTCCCACTCCAGCGAACCGAAGAGCTCCAGGACCTGGGCCTGCTCTCGTCGAGCCACGAACTCCTCGAGCGCGAGAGTGACGGCTGCCGTCTTCGTCCGTTCGCCGCTCAGCCGCCGTGCTCGTTCAAGCAGGTCGGGGTCGATCGCCAGGTTGGTTGCCATGTGCAGATCGTCGCACATCGATTCGCACAACGCAAATCCCCTGATCGAGCGGCAGTCTGCGGACCTCGCTGCCGCAGAAACGTCGCGGCGCGAAGCGCCGGCGCTAGGCAGCAATCTCGTGGATCTCGTTTCGTTGCACTCGACTTGGATCGAACGCCTGCCGAAGCCTCGAACCACGACCTCCGGGTCGCGATCCTCGGCTCATCGCTCGCATCAGGAGCCTTCGAGTCGTGCGCGCAGGCCTCGGTTCCGGTGGTAGCCACTGATCAGCTCGAGCGCCCGACGCGCCTCGACCAGGTCCGAGTCGGCGGCGCGAGCCTTCAGGGCGCAGAGGTCCGCCGCGTCCTGCGGACGCTCCTCGTCGTCGCGCGCGAGGACGTTGACCGCGATCAGGTCGGAGAGCCTGGCAACCGGCAGCGCGAGCTCGGGGAAGACCTCCAGTGAAGTGGCCCGCGCGACGAGCTCCGGCTCGATGCCCGAAGACGCGAAGAGGAGATCGAGGACGACCCCGTGCTCATCACCACCGGGAGGCTGCAATCGAACCGTCGCCAGCCTTCCCGTCGCCTCCTGCTCGATCACTTCGAGCGGGAGATAGCCGGCGCTCTGGAGGCTCCGCACGAGACGCTCTGCGTGCGCATCGTCGTCGACCGCCACGGCGAGGTCCACGTCCCGGGTGAATCGCGGCTCGGCACGTGCAGAAACCGCGAGCCCTCCGACCAGCGCCCACGCCTGCCCGAGCTCATCGAGCTCCCCGGCGACTGCGCGGAGGACCTGTTCTAGCCGACTGCTGGAACCCGACGCGGCCACTCGATCGCCCTTCCTGTCGCGTCACCGCGCTCGGCGCCCGGTCGCTCGCGCATCCAGGCCCTCAGCAGCCGATCGATCTCCTCGTCGCTCGCCTCTGCATGCTGCCGCCGCAGGTTCTGACGCATGAGCCGCTCCCCGGCCACGAACAGATCGAAAGCGGTCCTCAGCCTCGCGGCTGCATCGGCGTCGTTCTGTTTCATCCCTGGCACAGCATCTCCCGCGGAGTCCCTGTGATTCTAACAATCCACGCGGGTCGATCGAAGACGGCGCGCCCAGGCGAGCCGAAACGCTCCTGGTCGGGTCCGCTAACCTTCCGGTGGATCCAGCCTTGTGGGTGCTCGCCGCAGCGCCGACCATCATCGGTCGGGCGTGCCGTTTCGGAGGGCCCTTTTGAGCGATACAGGAGCAGAAGTCAGAGCAGGAACAGGAGCGAGCTCGATGGAAGTGGTGCGAAGGAAGTGGATCCTCAGCCCTCGCCGATCGAAGCCGGCAGCTCTTTGGCTGCTCTCGGCGTTCGTGCTCGGCTGTCAGGCTCCAGAGGGGCCGCATCCAGAGAGGCCGTATCCAGAGAGGACGGGCGGACCCGAGACTGCGCTCGACCGCGCGCCGCTGGTCGTTCCCAATGCCAACCGCGACGCCGCGGGTGTGCTGCGCGACGGCGTCCTCGAGCTCGAGCTGGAGGCGCGCCTTGCTCGCTGGAGGGGAGAGAAGAGCAACCTGACCGAGGGCGCCGCCGATCCGACGATCGTGCCCGTGCTCGCGTTCGCGGCCGATGGTGGCCCGGCGACCGTGCCGGGCCCCCTGATCCGTGTGCCCGAGGGGACGGAGGTGCGTCTCCGGGTCCGGAACTCGATCCCGAGCGGCATTTCGATCGGCCTCCCCGGACCGTCTCTGCGGGAGCCGGGGATGACCTCGGAGGCCGGGGAGGTCCTCGTGGTTCGCGGGCTCCGGGCCGGAACGTCCGA
>DATKBT010000178.1:0-20730 GCA_035546295.1 Thermoanaerobaculia bacterium
CTAGCCGATCACTCGTGCGCCGCAAGCCCGCAAGCGGGCGCGGCTGGGTCGACCAGGCCACAGCCGTTTCTCTGGGCGAGCGCAGCGGCTTGATCGAACTTTGACCGTTTTGTGAACTTCCCGCTGGCCTAGTCGACCTAGAAGCGAGCTCATACCACGAGCCCGCTGGCCTAGGCGACTTAGGAGCAAGCAACGGGAGCTGGCACACACGCCCTCTTCCATCGGCTACAGAACGAGAAGACACGCCGAAGCTCGCAAACCCGCGTCCTCCACATCCCGCCAGCCACCCTCTACTCTGGAACGCGAGACGCGCTCCGCGCGGGGCCGGGAGACCACAGTCGCCAGGACGACGGGCGAGCTCAGAGAGAGGAGACCGAGATGACGGGTCTCGACATCATCGCCGGCGTGATCATCATGGCGGTCCTGTGGAAGATGCTCCCGCAGTACGACCAGCGCGCGAAGAGCGGCGAGCTCGCGAGCCGCGAGAAGGAGCCGGCCACCCGCTCCCCGATTCTGCGACGCAGCGGGCCTCGCCCGCTCCGCGAGCGACGACGGCCGGCGCATCCCGCCGTGGTGCCGGCTCCGGGCGGCAAGCTCTCCCGATCGCCGACCGCTCCTCGCTGACGGGCGGCGGGCCACTCGCCGGCGGGGGACTCAGCCACTCGCCGGCGGAGGACTCTTTGCCATCGGCGAGGCGCCGGCGGCCCGGCAGATCGACGAAAGAGCGCTTTCAGCTCGGCAGCGACCTGGGCTCGGGGAGTGGCGCTGCTGACCTGGTGAGGGCGTGGCTTGCGGTTGCCGGGACGAGGCCCGAGGTCCGCACGACGAGCATTGATCGAGAGAGGCGGGTGGAGCCGTGGTCGAGCAGAAGCAGCTGAGCTGAGCTGGACACGTGTCTCTCTTCGCCTGGAGTCGCTGTTTCGCCCCGCCTCGGTCGCGGTCGTCGGGACTTCACAGAAGCAACGCAGCCTCGGCCACGTCGTGCTCCGCAACCTGCTCGGCGCCGGCTACGAGGGGCCGATCCGCTGAGCGGTGAGACGGCCGAGCGCCCCGCTCGCATTGGCCGCGCTGGAGGCCCGCTCGCATCTCGGCACCTGCTTCCATGATCGATCATCCCACCCGGCCGGAAGCACCGCCAACGGGGCTCGGGTGATCGCTGTCGCGAGCGTACCGCTCGGGTTCACCTCGGGCACCACACCTCGAGGCGGCGTCCCCCACGCGAAGGAATGGGAGCGCTCACGAGATCTCCGGCTGGCCGGCTGCCCGAGCACCCAGGAGCCCGGTCGCGCCGTCGCGTCGAATCGCGCGCTTGCTGCTAAGTTCATCGGCAACGGTGGCCTCCCGAGATCGAGGAGCCCGGAACGCGATCGAGACGAGGTGAGACGTGGACTCGACTCCCGAGCCGTCCACAGGCAAGACGCGACCGCAAGCCTCGCGCTACGAGTTCCGCGACGCGGAGAACCAGGTCCTGGGCGACCTGTCGCGCCGGATCTCGAGCATGGGGGTCTTCTCCCTCCTGCTGGGAGCGACCGCCGGCGTGCTGAGCGGGCTGCAGGTAGCCCGCGGCACGATCGGCTGGGCGATCTTGATCAGTGCCTTCGCCTTCTACTTCCTGTTGTCGGGCTTCTGGACGGTACGCGCCGGCCGCGCGTTCCGATCGATCGTGGTCAGCACCGGCCGCGACATCCGCCACCTGATGGAGGCGCTCGAGCAGCTCAACCGGCTCTACCGGCTCAAGCTCCTGCTCCTCATCGTGTGCCTCGCCGCACTGTTCGCGATGCTGGTGGCGCCAACCGCCGCCAGGTGATCCGGCGCCCACTCGGCGCCACCGGTCCGCCGAACCGCGCCTGCGATCCGCTCGCGCCGCGATCAGTCTCCGGTCTCGACCAGGGGCACCGGTACGGTGAGCACCGGGACCCGGCATCGACTGACGATCCGCTCCGCCACGCTGCCGAGGAAGAGATTGTCGATGCCGGACCGTTGGCGGTGACCCACCACGATCAGGTCGGGAGCTCCGTCTCCCTCGCAACGGCCGAGGATGGCGGCCGCCGGGGACTCCCTCACGACTTCGATCGTCGTGCGACCGGGATCGAGTCCCGACCGGCGCATCAGCTCGTCGAGTCGGTCTCGCGCCTCGCTCTCGAGCCGCTTCCAGGAGAACTGCGGGAGCTCCGGCAGCTCCTCGTAGACGACCTTCGGACGCAGGATCTCGATCGCGTGCAGCAGGCTGACCGAGGCACCGGTCCACCCCGAAAGGGCGGCGGCGTAGTCGACCAGCGGCGCCGACGTCTCGGTGAGGCTCGCCGCCACGAGAATCGACACCTGGCCGTCGTCCCCGGGGAACCGATCCCGCCCGCGCACCGTGATCACGGGAACCGGCGAGTGCCGCACGACCTCCTCGGCGACGCTGCCGAGGAGGAGCCTGCGAACGCCGCGGCGCCCATGGGTGGCCATGACGATCACGTCGATCCCCTCCTCCTCGACGTAGTCGAGGATCACGGGCGCCGGCGCCACACCGCGGCGCTCGGCGCGCTCGACCGTGACGCCCTCGGCGCTGGCCGTCTCGGAGAGCGCCGCCAGGAGGTCGTCGACTCTGGTGTGCAGCGAATCGACGACCTCCCGGTACTCGGGGAAGCGCCCCTCGCCGTAGTCGTCGTGCAGCACGACGGCATGGAGCAGGTGGAGCTCGGCGCCGAACGCGCGCGCGATTCCGGCCGCGTAGGGCAGCGCCGCCGAGGCAGGCTCGGAGAAGTCGGTGGGCAGCAGAACGCGCCGGGGCTCACCGATCTTGGCCGTCATCGCGGAGAGAGTCTACAGCGATCTCCCGCTCTCCACACGCTCGATGGCCGAAGGACGCCGATGCTCCGCTCGCGCCGTTCTGTTCGCCGCCACCCCTCCACCCTCGCACACGCCGCTGGGCGATGGAACGGAGAGCTTGAGCTCGCGGCATGCCACCCGAGCGGAGCGCGCCTCCATCATCTACAAGGGACCGTGGTGGCCGACGGCGATGCCCGGGCGGTGGTCGTCGCCACCGGTGGGGACACCGAGATCGGTCGCATCGGCGAGGTGGTGGCCAGCACTCCGGAGGAACGGACTCCGCTGAGCTACGAGGATCTCGACGACGGCATCCGCGTTCGCGAGACCTCGTCCGATCAGGAAGTCACCAGGCTCATCCGCGCCCACGCCGCCAAGGGCGACGACTTCGTCGCGCGCGGACGCGTCGGCATGCACGAGGAGACGCTGCTGCCGAACGACTGAACGAGCCGTGAGACGTCGCGCCCGCCGGCGGCGTCGAGCCGATCGACGGGAACCGGCAAGGAGGCGGTGCCCCTTCGCGCTGACGGGCGGCGCTGTATCGGGCGGCGCTGTATCGGGCGGCGCTGTACCGGGCGGCGCGGGAGCCCACACCCCGCGCCGCCCGCTTCACCTTCGCCTCACTCGCAGGCGAACGCCTCCACGTCCCGCGTCGCGCGACCGGGCGTGAACAGCGGGTTGAAGTACGTTCGCGTCGACTCGGCAACGTGATCGGTGACCTTGATCACGTACTCGATGTCGGTGGCGGCGGCGGCGAACACCCAGTAGTTGCCGTTGACGTCGCAGGCGTCGAGCACCTTCACGATCAGCTCGACGTTGTCCTCGCCGAAGAACGTGAACTCGCCGCTCTCGGGGGTCCGCGGCACTGCGCGACCGACGCCCGCCACCGTCGATGAGGAACGCCAGTCGACGCGCACCGAGAAGCGGTTGCCCTGGAGACAGAGAGTCTCGTCGTCGGCGGAACACAGGACCGCCACGCTGCTCTCGGGACGCAGGAAGTTGCCGAAGACGTACTCGGCGAGCGCGCGGCCACCGGCGATCGCGTCCCGGTTGTCGTACTGCCAGTGGATGCCGCCGTAGATGCGGCTCTGCCCTGCCTCCTCCGCCGCCTGAGACAGCGACGAGAAGCTGCGCAGCGCGCCCGGGACGCCGTCGGAGGGGGTCGAGAACTCGATGTCGTCCTGCCCGAGCACGAGGCCGAGGATGCGGCCGGACGAGCCGCTGAACGTGCTGTGTCCCGAGGTGTAGGTCGGGAACGGCGGCGTCGTGATGTACGAGCTCCACTCGGGGTCGGGAGCGGTTTCTGGATTGCCGTCGAGGTCGCCGTTGACGATGGCGGTGTAAGGGCGCCAGTGGTGGTAGTGGTACTTGTTGTCCCAGGAGACGATCGCTGCGTCGGCCACCGTGATCCCGAGCAGCGCGAAGAGCCGAGCGCTCTCGACCAGGTTCAGCGAGCGCTCCTCGACGAGCTGCTGGGCGATCAGGTTCCAGTGGCCGGGCGGCGTCGAGGTCCCGAGCCCATCGTCCCAGAACTGCGCGATCTCCGACTGGTCGTCGTCGCGGTCGAGGCTGTCGGCGTCTCCGAGGCTCTTCACCTCGAGGTAGTCCTTCAGATAGCGCGGGTCGTTCGGCGTCGCGGGAGGCCCCGGCGCCCGGAACTGCGAGCTCGACAGCAGGGTCCACGGACGGACGTAAGGCCACTGCGGGAGCAGCGCGGGCACGAAACCGGGAGGGGTCGGAATCCACCAGAAGACGCCGGTCGGCGGGAAGTAGCCGATCGGCACGCCGGAGCCGTCGTCGGCGCGCGACGCGAGCACCGCATCGGCGACCGTCCGGCCCCAGGCGATGCCGTCGTCTCGCGACGTGGAGTCAGGAATGCCATCGAGCGAGCCCGCGAGCAGCGAATCGAAGTCGGCGGCCTGCCCCGGGTAGATCGTGGTCAGCACCCGGTGCGCGGCTGCCGCGGCCGCTGCGGTGGAAGAGGCGCCGGCAGGAGCGAGACCGGCATCGGTCTGATAGGTGGCGTAGCCTCCCTCGAGCGAGACCACGGCGTCGAAGATCGAGACGTTGAGGATCGCCATGACGCGCGTCATCGCCGGCGGATTGACGCGGTTGGCGCGCACCGCGTCGATGAACGCGGCGTTCCAGTCGATCACCGGGTCGGCGGCGGCCGGAGCGGCGAGCAGGACGGCGAAAGAGAGGGAGAGGATGCAGCGAGTATGGTTCAAGACAAATGACCTCCTGATCGATGGCTCTCCAGAACGAGTACGGGGACTCGCGGGAGACGGCGTGGGACCGACCGCTCCGTCGACGGCCGGCGGAGACGGCGGCAAGCGTTCGAGTTGGTGACCGCCGCCGGCGCAGTGGTTGCAGCGGCCGAGAGGCACGAGTCGAATGTCACCATGACCGGATCTTCTCAGTAGCTGTAGACGAGTCCGACCGCATAGCCGTCGGTGTCACCGCTGTTGCGACCGTCGAGAGTGGTGAACCCTCCGATCGCGACCCCGAATCGCGGCGTCACCCGCGCGAACACCTTTGCGGCGAAGCGCTCGAACTCGTCCTTGTTGCTCGGGAACGGTACGCCGGGGCCGATGTCGGTGCCCCCGTCGGCCCAGTAGCGGTACCAGGTGACGCTCGGCGTTAGGTTCCCGAACGAACGGCCCGCGGTGACCGCCAGCGGCAGGCCGTTCGGCGCCGGGTCCCCCCGGAAGTCCCACCCCGTCTGGGTCGAGACGTACCAGCGGCCGGCCTGGACCAGCCAGACGGCCCGCAGCAGCGCGTCGGTGGTGTCGTCTCCGAGGCTGATCGGCGAATCGCCCTCGTAGTCGCCGACCGGCGTCCGCCCGCCGACGCCGACGGAGAACGAATGGCGGGTCCGGCCCGCGGCGCCCGACCAGATTCGGTACTGCAGGAAAGCGCTCAGATCCTGGGCGCCCGAGTCCGAGAGGTTGGCGGTGCCGTCCCCCTCGACGTCGACGTAGGGCACCGTCGCCACCACGGTGAGCCGCTCGGTCAGCCCGTGCCTCCACCACAACGAGGCGCTGAAGGTGTCGACGGTGCCCAGCTCGGGCACACTGACTTTCTCGGTTCCGACCCAGAACTCGTCGTAGGAGTCGAACGACAGGGAGAAGGCGACGTCGCCGTGACCCGGCTCGGGAGCGAAGCCGTCGAGGTCCTGGGCGGCAGTGGCTGTCGCCGCGCCGAGGATGCCGATCCCGACGATCGGGCCGGCGAGAGCGAGGGAGCGAACGAGTCGGTTCTTCGAGCGAGTGGTACGGCGGGATCTCACACGGTTCTCCCCGCTCCCGGCGGAGCGTCGACGGCAGGAAAGACAGAGTGCCCCTGCGGGGCATTCGCGATGTTCAAAGACGAACCCCGGGGCTAGCAGCTTCGATGCCAGCGGCCGGCGGCCCCCGTCGCAGCTCCCGAACCTGCGGCTGCGGGCGTCCCCTCACCCATGTCACCGCCGGTTCTCCTTAGAAACTGCGGGTCCCTCGAGGAAGTGCTCGCAATCTCTATGGGCGAACCCGGCTCGCCATCGCACGGCCGGACTCGCCCTCTCCTCGGCGAAACGCAGCACTCCGACGGCGCCAGTGCGCCCCTGCGAGCTCGTGTCGAGCCGAGTCAGAGGGTTGCGGGCGTTTCGTCCGCCCGCGGGGCTCGTGCGACGACGACGGCGAGTCTCCGATCGACAGGCACTCGGGATCCCCGTAGAAGCGTGCACGGCTGGAGCACACCGGCGGATCGGTCGACTCCCCGCTCGTCCGGGCTGGGCATCCGCACGCCCCACGGGTACCATTCCGCCCTCCCGTCCGTGCGTTGGCCAGAACCGGAGCGGCGATCTAGTGTTGTCCGATCTGACACTTCGGGAGGGCTCTGCGGGGAAACGAGCGGAGGACGATTGCCATGAACGCACGCGCGCTCGACTGGAGCGAGAAGCCGTGGGGCGAGCGGGAGATCGACCTCTCGATCGACGAGGGGACGATTCATGGCGCGTTGAACGTACCTTCAGCGGCGATGGGACTCGTGATCTTCCCGCAGGGGAGCGGCAGCAGCCGCCACAGCCGACGAAATCGCGCGCTCGCGACGATGCTCCAAGAGGCCCGGCTCGCCACGCTCGTCTTCGACCTGCTCACGGAGCGCGAGGAGCGGATCGATCACGTGACCATGACGCTCCGACTCGACGTCGAGCTGCTCGCGCGACGACTGGGCACCGTGACGGCCTGGGTGAGGAGCCAGCCCGTCATCGGCCGCCTACCGCTCGGCTACTTCGGCGCCAGCACGGGCGCCGCGGCGGCGCTGGTGGCGGCGGCCAGGAACCCCCGCGGGATCCGCGCTGCAGTGTCGCGCAGCAGCCGGCCGGATCTCGCCGGAATGAACCTCCCTCGAGTGCGGGCGCCGATCCTGTTCATCGTCGGCGGCGAGGATCTGCGGATGATCCGCCTGAACGAGGAGGCGATGAAGCGGATGCGCTGCACCGTCAAGCTCGAGGTCGTCCCGGGGGCCGGCCACCTCTTCGAGGAGCCGGGGACGCTGGCGCGCGCGGCGGAGCTCGCCGTGATCTGGTTCGCCGAGCACCTGCCC
Source organism: Thermoanaerobaculia bacterium (assembly GCA_035546295.1). Taxonomy (GTDB): domain Bacteria; phylum Acidobacteriota; class Thermoanaerobaculia; order Multivoradales; family Multivoraceae; genus DATKBT01. The sequence continues at coordinate 7,399 of DATKBT010000178.1, forward strand.
GAGCGGAGCGCGGCGGCCGAATAAGGCTGACTGCGGCGACCGCGCCGGTCGAGGAGACGACGCCGGTGGCTCGTTCTCGATTCGGCATAGGATTCGGCAGAGGACTCGGCAGAGGGCAGAGGCTCGTGACGGACCCGAGGCCGTCGAGCTGGGTGGATGCGCCGGCTGTGAACACTCCTGAGCAAGGCTAGGTCGACTAGGCCAGCGGGAAGCTCACAGAATGGTCAAAGTTCGATCAAGCCGCTGCGCTCGCCCAGAGAAACGGCTGTGGCCTGGTCGACCCAGCCGCGACCGCTTGCGGGCTTGCGGCGCACGAGTGATCGGCTAGCGGGCTCGCGGGACGACCGCCCCACGCTCCCGCTCCTCGTTGGTCAGTGGTGACCACCACGAGCCCGCTACGGCTCGACGTCCGAGAGGATGACCCGGTGGCTGAGCGCGGCGGGCAGACCGTGGGCGCTCGACAGGACGAGCAGCGCGCCCTCGAGGTGGCCCTTCCGTCGGTTCAGCACGAGCCGCAGCCGCTGTCCGGCGGCTTCCGGTTCGAGAGTCGACTCGAGGGCCAGTGCGCAGCCCTCGAGCGGTCCCGGCCCGCTCGCGACGAGGCGTCTTCCGCCCGCGCGCAGAGGCCAGATGCCGGCGACTCGCTCCCCGAGCCGAACCTCGAGAGCGCGAGCGCCGATCTCGACCGCGACCGGCAGCTGGCCGGAGTCGTTCCACACCGTCCCGCTCCACCGACCGCGTAGCTTGCGCGGGGCGCGAGCGCGCAGCGAGCCTCGACGCTCGACGTCGGGGAGGGAGGCGCTCGGAGTGGGCGCCAGCCGGCGGACGCTGCGCGGCAGAAGAGCCTGGAGCAGGCGCTGCGAGAGCTCGGAGACCAGCTCGGTGCGGGAGTTGGCGGCGACCGCGACGACGACTCCGAGCTGCGGCACGAGCGCCAGCGATGACGAGACGCCCGGCATGCCGCCGGTGTGCCCGACGACGGGCCAGCCGCCGGGGCCGCGATCGAGCCGCCAGCCGAGACCGTAGTAAGCCCCGTCGCCGGCTCTGCTCACCGGCTGCTGCATGGCACGAAAGGTGGAGCGCTCGAGCAGGCGGGGCGACGATACCCCCGCGGCGCCGGCGTGGAGCTGGCCGAAGCGCACCAGGTCGAGCACCGAGATCGCGAGCGCCGAGGCGCCGCGATGCTCGCTGTCGTAGAACCGCAATCGCTCACCGCTCACGTCGTAGCGCGCCGCGACCCCGGCGGCGTGCTCCGGGTCGGTGGGCAGCGAGGCGCTCTCGAGGGCCAGCGGAGCCAGCACCGCCGCCTCGAGAGCCTCGGCAAACGGGACGCCGAAAGCATGCTCCACGGCCCGCTCGAGCACGCCGTATCCGAGGTTGGAGTAGACCGTGCGCTCGCCGGGGGCGCGGAGCGCGCGCCCGTGACGATGAACCGCAACCTCGACCGGCGGCGGTCGCTCGCCCAGCTCGACCGCATAGAAGCGGTGGTGCACGCCGAGGCCCGCGGTGTGGCTGGCGAGCTCGCGGATGCTTGGCTCGTGTTCGTTCCAGCGCAGCGCTTCGGCTGTCTCGGGGCCGAGGAACGCCGAGACTGGAGCGTCGAGGTCGAGCAGGCGACGTTCGATGGCGACCATCACCGCGGTCATGGTGAACGGCTTGGTCACCGAGGCGACGAAGTAGGGCGTGCTCGGGGTCGCTGGCACGCCCAACTCGCGGTCGGCGAAGCCCCAGGCCTCGGCCCACAGCAGCTCCTCACCACGCGCGACGGCCACCGCGAGCGAGGCCACGCGCTCCTCCGCGAGGCGGTCCTCCACCCATTCTCCGAGCGACGCGAACGGCTCTGCCCGCGCCGGGCCGGAGGCGCCGAAGAGCACCGAGAGCGCAAGAGGAATCGACACGAAGAGCGCAACGTGAAGCGCACGAGATTTGCATCCTCGCCGTCGCACGACGCCGCTCGTGCGTGCCCGTCGCATCCTCGACAGTCTGGCACAGCTCACACGCGCCGGATGTCATGTGGGCAGGCAGGCCTCGGTCCCCAGCTCGGCGGGTCGATCGCCTCGAGCGTACCGGTCGAAGAGATCGCCGCCTATGGGCTCGGTGTGCTGTTGCTGGCAGCATGCGCCCCTTCCCCACCCGACGCGCTCGGTCTCGGTGGGCTGTGGGTCGAGCGCCCTGTAGCTCCAGCACCTGTTGGCTCACCGCCTTGGCTCCGTGGCTCGAGTCCCTTCCCATCCCAGAGCGGCTGCGCCCGACTTCGAGGAGGGCGCGGCCGAAAGCAGGCCGCCCGACGCGTTTGTTCCTCCTGCCTTCGATCCGAAGCGGATCCGCTGCGCGTCATTCGTCGAGCCGCATCCGAGCCCTCGCGGCTGCGATCCACCATGGCGGGATCTGGCATCGAACATGCGTATCTGGTCGCTGTCCAAGGTGACTCGAAGGAGCGCCGAGCCGCATCGTCGTGACTTGCTACTCCCACCCCGCAGGGGGGGAGCGGCGCCGACCCCGTGAAGCGTGGCGGCTCGTCGGCTATCGCTGAAGACTGCTTGCATGGAGTGAACGGATGAGAGAGCGAAGAGCCGAGCGGCAACCGAAGTGGGCGAGCGGCCTCGTCGAGCGCATCCTGGTCCCGCTCGACGGATCCCGCCTCGCCGAGTGCGTCCTTCCCCACGCCATCGCGCTGGCGCGAATCTTCGACGCCGAGCTGATCCTCGTGCGCGTCCAGGAGTCGCTGCCGGGCAACCACCCGCGTGTCGACAGCCTCTCCTGGCGTCTCGGCAAGGCCGAGGTCGAGGCATATTTACGCAGCACGGCGGAACGAATTGCCGAGGCCGGCCTCCGGGTCTCGACCTACGCCGAACAGGGGAAGTGCGCGGAGGCCGTGATCGAGGCTGCGCGCAGGCACGGCGCTGGGCTGATCGCGCTCAGCTCCCACGGTCGTGGAGGGCAGACGCCATTTCGGCTCGGCAGCACTGCGCAGAAGCTGATCGACTCTGCGAACACGTCCGTGCTCCTGGTGCGCGCCCGTCACGAACCGCTGCGGGACGACTGGAACACGTGCCCCTATCGGAGGATCCTGGTCGCCGTCGACGGATCTCCGCGCTCGGAGTGGGCGCTATCGCTGGCGGCCGGGATGGCGGAGCGCGCTCGGGCCGAGCTGTTGCTGGCCCAGGTTGTTCCGGTTCCCGAGCTGGTGGTCCGTTACCCGCCGAGCTCCGAGGAAGCGGAATTGAGAGAGAGCCTGGTGGAGACCAACCGCCGGGCCGCGGTCGACTACCTCGAAGCGCTGCGCGGACGCTGTGCGAACGAGAACACTTCGGTTCGAACCCGGCTCGAAGTCTCCGAGCACGCCGCGGAGACGATCGAGGACCTGTGCGACGAGGAGGACGTCGACCTCGTGGTGATCAACGCCCATGGTCGCGGCTGCGGCCCGGCCTCCCGGCTCCACGGTCGCTTCGCCGATCAGCTCCTCCACCAGGGTCGCCACAGCACCTTGCTCTTCCAGGACCTCCCGGCCCCGTCCGCCGAGAGCCTCGAGGCGGGCCATGCCGCGCTCGGCCGCGGCGCCTGAAGCCTCGACCGCGGATCTTCCCGAGCTCCAACAGCGGTTCGTCCGGTTGGCGCAGGGCCAGGAGCCCGCGCCGCCGGCCCGCCGTCACCGGCTGCGCGCTCGCCTTCGCCGGACCGCACGCCTGCAGGCCCGGCTCCGCCGCGACCTGATCCGGACTCCGGCGGCATCTGGGCTGCGTCTCAACGAGTGGCTGTTCGAGAACGACTACGTCGTCGAGACCGCCCTGCGCCAGGTGGCCGGGAACCTGCCCCCTTCATTCCTTCGAGAGCTGCCGACCCTGAGTCTCGTCGGGAACCGCGATCCGCTCACCAGGATCCGAGTCTTCGCGCTGGCTGATGCCCTGGTCGACGCCGCCGACGGCCTCGTCGTTCCGCCCCAGCTCGAGGAGCTCGTGATCGCGTACGACACCCAGCGCCCGCTGAGCATGGGGGAGCTGTGGGCGCTGCCCACCGCGCTGCGCTGGGCGCTGCTCGAGCGGCTCCACGAGGTCACCGTACGCCTCGAGCAGTCCCTACGTCGAGGCTCGCTGGAGAACCTGGACCCCAACGACGAGGCGACGGTGGCCCAGGCGATCGTCTCGCTGAGGAACCTCGACGGCTATGACTGGCGCGCGTTCTTCGAGCGGGTGAGCACGGTCGAGAAGCTCCTTAGCCAGGACCCGAGCGGTGTCTACCACCTCATGGACTTCGCCTCACGCAACCGCTACCGCCGTCGGATCGAGGACCTGGCGCGCCGCCAGCCGGCGGCGGAGCGCCGGTGCACCGAGGCGGTCCTCGCACTGGCCCGGACAGCCGGCGTCACCGAGGGCGAGCGTCCCGGCGACCACGTCGGCTACTACCTCTACGGGCACGGGCTCGAACGGCTCGAGAGCCACCTCGGGATCCGCGCGCCGCTGCGGATCCGGGTGACCAGATTCCACCATCGCCACGGCGCCGGGCTCTTCCTCGGCACGGTGACGGTGGGCACCGCCGCCCTCGGTGGCGCCGCCGCCTGGATGGCGGCCCTGGCCGGCGGCGCCCCCTGGCTGCAGGCGACCTGCGGCCTCCTCGCGCTCGTGCCGGGGGCCAACGCCTTCCTGGCGCTGGTCTCGCTGCTGTCGTCCCGCGTGCTCGAGCCGCTGGTCCTGCCGCGTCTCGACTTCGAGCGCCACGGCATCCCGGAGGCCTGGAGGACGGTGGTGGCGGTGCCCGCCCTGGTGGCGACCCCCTACGAGGTCGAGCAGCTGCTCGCCGGAATGGAGCTGAACTTCCTGCGCAACCCGGACCCCGCCCTCCGCCACGTCCTCCTCTGCGACTTCACCGACGCCGACGAGCAGGAGACCGAGGGCGACGCCGAGCTGCTGGCGGGTGCGATCGCGGGGATCGAGGACCTCAACTCGCGCCACGGGGAACGGTTCTTCCTCTTCCACCGCGAGCGCCGCTGGAATCCGCAGCAACGCAAATGGATGGCATGGGAGCGCAAGCGCGGCAAGCTGCACGAGCTCAATCGCTGGCTTCGCGGCGACACCGCCACCTCGTTCAGCACGGTGGTCGGCGACCGTTCCCGTCTCGAGGGCACGCGATTCGTGCTCACTCTCGACGCCGACACGGTGCTGCCGCGCGGCAGCTCCGCGCGGTTGGTGGGCACCCTCGCACACGCGTTGAACCGGCCGGTGTTCGACCAGCGGGGCCGCCTCGTCTCCGGCTACTCGATCCTGCAACCGCGAGTCGAGATCGACCCCCGGGCGGCGAATCGCAGCCGGTTCGCCCGCATCTACGCAGGCGAGAGTGGTATCGATCTCTACTCCCATGCCTCCTCCGACGTCTACCAGGACCTGTTCGCAGAAGGGATCTACGCGGGAAAGGGCATCTACGACATCGACGGCTTCGAGCGCAGCATCGCAGAGCGCGTGCCCGAGAACTCGCTGCTCAGCCACGACCTGTTCGAGGGCATCCACGGCCGCACCGCTCTGGTCTCCGAGATCAGCGTGCTCGAGGATTTCCCGTCGGGAAGCGCCGCCTACTTCAGGCGGCAACACCGCTGGATCCGGGGCGACTGGCAGCTCCTGCCCTGGCTTCTTCCCCGCGGATCCGCCGTCCGCGACGGCGTTCTCGACTCCCTCGACCGCTTCAAGGTCCTCGACAACCTGCGGCGAAGCCTGGTCGCTCCGGCTTCGCTCGGTCTCCTGTTCCTGGGCTGGTTCCTGCTGCCGGCCTGGTCCTGGGTGTGGACCGTTTCGGTCGCCGTGCTCCTCGGCAGTCCCATCCTCTTCACCACCGCGGGACGCCTGCTCCGCCGGGCGAGGGGAACGGCGGGCGCGGCTCTCCTGCTGCGCCTGCGTTCCCTGGCGCGCGAGCTGCGACCCCAGATCGGACGATGGGGACTGAGCCTCGCCTTCCTGCCCTGGGAGGCGATCCTCTCCCTGGACGCCATCGCCAGGACGCTGGTCCGGCTCTTCGTGACCCGGCGCAACCTGCTCGAGTGGACCACGGCCGCGCACTCGGCGAGGGCCGCCGGAGCCGTCGGCGAGCTGCTGGCGGCCGCGCCCGCGAGCTTGGTCGCCGGCATCGGGCTCGCCCTCCTGGCGGTGCGTCCCGCGGCTGCGCCGGGCGCGCTCCCTCTGCTGCTCGTCTGGCTCCTCTCTCCGCTCCTCGCCTTACTGCTGCGAGCGCCCGGCGCGCTCCGGCCGTCGCGGTTCCTCGAACGCCAGGAGCGCCGCCGCTTGCGCATCGTGGCGCGCCGGACCTGGCTGTTCTTCGAGCAGTTCGTCGGGCCCGAGGATCACTGGCTCCCGCCCGACAACTACCAGGAGGATCCGAAGTCGATCGTCGCCCACCGGACCTCGCCCACCAACGTCGGAATGCTGCTGGTCTCCACGGCCGCCGCCTTCGACCTCGGCTACCTGAGCCTCGCTGGCCTCGAGTCGAGATTGCGCAACACGATCGAGTCGCTCGAGCCGCTCGCGCGCGTCCGCGGACATTGGCTCAACTGGTACGACACCCTCACGCTCGAGCCGCTCTCGCCGCGTTACGTCTCCACGGTCGACAGCGGCAACCTGGCCGCCGCCCTGGTGGTCGTCGCGCAGACCTGCCGCGAGGCAACGCGCCGGCCCTGGAGCTCTAAGCCCTTGCTCGACGGGCTCGAGGACGTGCTCGGCCTGCTCGGCGAAGGCGCGCGCCAGATCGCGGGCGGCGAAGCCGGCCCGCAGACGCTGCGGCTGGCTCACGCATTTCGCGCCGACTTGAAGGCGCTCGCCGCGGAGGCCGCCGCGGCTCGAGAGCCCGGCCAGGTCCCGACCGGGATCTGGGACGACGGGCGCTTCGAGCTCCTGTTCGAGCGGGGCCTGGAGCTGGCCGGAGCGGTCTCGGACGCCGCCGGCGACTGCGCAACCGAGCTGCGGGTCTGGCTCGAGCGGCTGGAGCACCAGCTGGAGAGCGCCCGTCGAGTCGAGCGCCTGAGCGCGGGGTGGAGGCCGGCGGCCGTCCTGCCCCGCGCTCTGCGCGAGCGACTCGACGAGCGGCCCGAGCTCTTCTCCGCGCTGCGCCGGCTCGATGAGCTCAGCGGACTCGATGACGAGGCGATCGGGCTCCGGATCGAGCGCTGCATCGCGCTTGCCGCCGTCGCCGCGGAGCTGGCCGAGGCGGCCGCGTCCCTGCCTCCCGACGAAAGCGACATCCTGCTGGCGTGGCACGCAGAGCTGCAGGCGGCGCTGGAATCGACCGAGGAGACGGGCCGGCAGCTGCTGGCCGGCTTCGATGCGCTCGCGAGCTGGGCCAACGCGCGAGTCGAGGAGATGGACTTCGCGTTTCTCTACGACGAGAACCGCGAGCTCTTCCACATCGGGTTCGACCTCGAGAGCGGCGCGCTCGATCCCAACCACTACGATCTGCTGGCCTCGGAGTCGCGCATCGCCAGCCTGATCGCCATCGCCAAGGGCGACGTGCCGGAGCGTCACTGGCTGCACCTGGGACGACCCCTGACCAGGGTCGGCGCCAGCCGGGTGCTGCTCTCGTGGGGCGGCACGATGTTCGAGTACCTGATGCCGCTCTTGTTCATGCCGGCGCCCGAGAAGACGCTGCTCACCCAGAGCTGTGAGAGCGCGGTCTGGCGACAGATCCGCTTCGGGCGGCGCCAGGGAATCCCCTGGGGCCTCTCCGAGTCGGGTTTCTTCCTGTTCGACGCTCAGACCCTCTACCAGTACAAGGCCTTCGGCGTGCCGGGTCTCGGACTCAGGCTGGAGACGGCGGATCGCCTGGTGGTCGCGCCCTATGCGTCGCTGCTCGCCTCGAGCCTGGCTCCGCGAGCGGTGCTGGCCAACCTCGACCGGCTCCGCGCCGACGGCATGCTCGGCCGCTACGGCTGGTACGAGGCGCTCGACTTCGGCCCTCGGACCCGCCGGACGCGACGAAAGGAGGCGCCTCGACAGGTGCGCTCGTACATGGCTCACCACCAGGGAATGATCCTCGCGGCCCTCGCCAACGTCCTGTGCGAGGACGTCCTGGTCGAGCGCGCGATGGCGGATCCCCGGCTGGCGAGCACCCTCCTCCTGCTCCACGAGCGCCGCCCCGAGGCAGCCACGCTGAGCGCGCGCCGGACGCTCGACCGGCGCGCCCTCCAGCGCCTGCCGACGCCCCCGACCTTCTCCTGGAGCCTCGCCCCCGAGGGCGCGCGCAAACAGTGCCACGTCGTGTCGAACGGCCGAGTCCACGTCGTCGCCACCTCGGCCGGCGGGGTCGGAATCCGCTACCGCGACGTCGCGATCTCCCGCTTCAAACCCGACGCCAGCAACGAGCCCCACGGCGGCTTTCTGATCCTGGAAGACCTCGAGTCGCGCGCGCTCTGGACGACCGGCGGGCCGCGGCCGTCGACTCCGGGAGAGCCCTACGAGGTTCGGGCCTACCCCCACCGGATCACCTTCCAGCGGCACCACCTCGGCATCCAATCGACGCTCGATCTCGCCGTGACCGTTCGCTGCAGCGCCGTCATCCAGCATCTGCGACTGGTCAACGAGTCGCCGCGGCGGCGGCGCCTCGCGGTGACCACGTACTTCGAGCCGGTGCTCACCAGCGCGCTCGACGATCGCCGCCACCCCGCGTTCCAGAAGCTCTTCGTCTCGGCACGCTGCCTCGCCCGGGAGCGAACCCTCAGCTTCAAGCGGCGGGCCTCGGCGCGCGGCCCGGGCGCCGCCGCGAGCTTCCGGCTGCTCGCGGCACCGGGAGTCGGGGCGCGCTGGAGCTGGTGCCTGCGCCGAGAGGAGCTGCTCGGCCGCCACGGCCGTCTCGACGCGCCCCGCGCGTTGTTCTCTCGCAGCGAGCTCCCCGGCCGCGAGGGACCGCCGCTCGACCCGGTCGCCGCGCACCGCGTGGAGCTCGTGATCGACGCCGGCGACGAGGCCGCGCTCGCGGTGGTCTGTGGCTTCGGAGCCACCGAGCAGGAGTCGCTGGCCGCTCTCGACGCACTGCCGTCGATCGCGGCCGCCGAGTCCGCCATCGACCGCGCGAGGATCGAAACCGAGATCGCCCTCCACGACTGCGGCCTGGAGCCAGCCGATCAGCCGCTGTTCCAGCGGCTGCACTCCCTGATGGCCTTCCCCCCCGGAAGCCGTGGATGGCCGGTCGAGTCCCACCCCCGCTCCGAGCTCTGGAAGCACGGCATCTCGGGCGACCATCCCCTCCTGGTCATCGAGGTCGATCGGCTCGATCAGGCCGAGACGGTCCGCCGCATCCTGCTCGGACACGACTGGTGGCGACGACGCGGCATCGAGGTCGATCTGGCGCTCGTCGACCACCTGTCCACCGGCTACGCGCAGCCCCTGCGCGAGCTTCTGCAGCGGCTGATCGACGACAGCGGCGGCGCCGCGTGGTCGGGCCGAGCCGGCGGCATCCACTTGCTGAACGGGGAGGCGCTGAGCAACGACCTGGAAGGGCTCCGGCAGCTGGCTTCGCTCACCCTCTCGTCCTCGGAGCCGCTGGAGCAGCAGGTCGACTCGCGATTGATGGCCGCCACCGAGCTCCCGGCCTTCGTGCCCCAACCCCGGCGTGACCAGGAGGACGCCGAGATCGAGCCGGTGCCGCGGCCCGAGGGCTTGCTCTGCGAGGTCGAGTTCGGCGAGCGCGAGAGCGCCGAGGCCGGAGGCGGCGTCGCGGGCTTCTCACCGAGCACCGGCGAGTATCTGATCTACCTGAGCCGCGCGGCCAGACCGACGACCTCGACTGCGGCGCCGACTCCGGCACCGACCACTCCGGCACCGACCACTCCGGCACCTTGGTGCAACGTCCTCGCCAGCCCAGAGCTCGGCTGCCTGGTCAGCGAGTCGAGCCTGGGGTGCACCTGGTCGCTCAACAGCCACGAGAACCGGCTCTCCCCCTGGCACAACGACCCGACGCTCGACACCCCGTCGGAGGCGCTCTACCTGCGCGACGAGGAGACCGGCGAGATCTGGTCGGCGACGCCGCTGCCGGCGGCGACCGGGGTCCCCTTCCTCGTCCGACACGGGTTCGGCTCCACCGAGTACCGGCATCACGGCCACGGGTTGGAGCAGAGCCTCACGGTGTTCGTCCACCCGCGCGCGCCGGCGAAGATCGCGCGCCTCCGCCTGCGCAACCGCTGGTCCCGGCCGCGCCGGCTCACCCTCACCTACTACTGCGAGTGGGTGCTCGGCAGCCTGCGCGAGCTCACCGCCCGCCACCTGGTTTGCGAGCACGACGTCGCCGCCGGCTGCCTGCTCGCCAGGAACCCCGCCCACGACGAGCTCCCAGAGCGCGTCGCCTTCCTCACCTCGAGCGCGCCCCCCCACGGCATGACCAGCGACCGTCGGGAGTTCCTGGGCGCCGGCGGACTCGCTCGGCCGGCGGCTCTCGCGCGCATCGGCCTTGCGGCCGCGACCGGGGGTGGCGACCCCTGCGCGGCCCTCCAGGTCCACGTCGATCTGGCCGCCGGCGAGGAGGCCACCGTGCACTTCGCTCTGGGCCAGGGTGAAGACCACGCACAGGCGATCCGGCTGGTCGGCGAGCTTCGCGACCCCGGTGCGGTGGAGGAGGCACGCCTCGAGTCGAATCAACGGTGGCGCGACCTGCTGACGAAGGTCCAGGTGAAGAGCGGCGACCACGCCTCCGACCTCATGCTCAACGGCTGGCTCCTCTACCAGAGCATCTCGAGCCGCCTCTGGGGTCGGGCATCGCTCTACCAGTCGGGGGGCGCCTTCGGCTTCCGCGACCAGCTCCAGGACTGCATGGCTCTGCTCCAGGTGGCGCCGGAGATGACCCGCGGTCAGATCCTCGAGTGCTGCCGGCGCCAGTTCACGGCCGGCGACGTCCTGCACTGGTGGCATCCACCTACGGGGCGTGGATTGCGGAGCCGGTGCTCCGACGACCTGCTGTGGCTGCCCTGGGCCACCGCGCTCTACGTTCAGAGCACCGGGGACCGCTCCATCCTCGACCAAGAGGTCGGATTCCTCGAGGCCCCTCCGCTCGCCGCCGGGGAGGAGGAGCGCTACGACCTGTACCCGGCGAGTGACGAGATGGCGACGGTCTACGAACACTGCCGGAGGGCGATCGAGCGGGGCGCGACCAGCGGACCACGAGGACTGCCCCTGATCGGCAGTAGCGACTGGAACGACGGTCTGAGCCGGGTGGGGCTCGAGGGGCGGGGCGAGAGCGTCTGGCTCGCCTGGTTCCTCGCCGACGTCATGGAGCGCTTCGCCGCGGTCGAGGAGGAACGCAACGAGCAGAGCGCGGACGACCGGCGAGAGCGCGCCGCGGAGCTGCGTCGGGTCGTCGAGCAGCAGGCCTGGGACGGAAGCTGGTACCGCCGCGCCTACGACGACGACGGCGAGCCGCTCGGCTCGAGCCAGAACGACGAGTGCTCGATCGACCTCATCGCGCAAGCATGGGCGGTGCTCTCGACGAACCATCCGACCGAGCGCGCCGCCCAGGCCATGGACTCGGCGATCGCCAGGCTGCTCGACGCCGACCTCGGGATCCTTCGCCTGCTGCACCCGCCCTTCGGATCACGCTCCGGGAGCCGGGATCCGGGCTACATCAAGGGCTACCCGCCCGGAGTGCGCGAGAACGGCGGCCAGTACACCCACGCCGCGGTGTGGGGCGCCTGGGCGCTCGCCGACCTCGGCCGGCTCGAGGCGTTCGGGCAGATCTGGCGTTTCCTCCTGCCTCCGAACCGAGCGCGCGACGAGGTCGACCTGAGGCGCTACCGGGTCGAGCCCTACGTCGTCGCCGCCGACATCTACAGCGAGCCTCCGTGGGAGGGCAGGGGCGGCTGGACCTGGTACACGGGATCGGCCGCATGGCTCTACCGCCTGGGAATCGAGCGCCTGCTGGGCCTGGTGCGCCGCGGAGAGCGGCTGTGTTTTGCCCCCGCGCTCCCCCCGGACTGGACGACCTGCGAGGTCGAGTACCGGCACGGGGAGACGCTCTACCGCATCCGTCTGGAGGCGCCCGAAGGCGGTGGCAACCGGGTCGAGCGGGTCGAGGTGGACGGCGTCACGCAAACGGGCGCGGCGATCGAGCTCGATCGCCAGGGCGGCGAACGCGAAGTGGTCGTGAAGATCGCGCCGGCGGAGGTCGCGGTGGGGTGACGCCAGAGCATCGGGAGAGCTCGCGAGGACCTCTCCCGAGAGAAGCCTGAGCAGGAGGAGCCACCGAGAACGAACGCTGCAGGGCCCTCAATCCTCCCACCAGAACCGCCCGCGCTCGCGCTCCCGGTTGCCGATCTCGTTCATCGTCGCCGCGTCGTAGACCCGGCCGTTGATCACCGTGTAGCGGACGAGCTCGCTCGACCGGATGTCCTCGAGGGGATTGCCCGCGATCACGAGGACGTCGGCGAGCTTGCCCGGCTCGAGCGAGCCGAGGTCGCGGTCGAGACCGAGGTAGCGAGCGCCGTTGATCGTCGCCACCTCGAGCGCCTGGTGCGGGGTCATGCCGCCCTGGACGAAGCTCCAGGTCTCCCAGTGGGCGCCGAGCCCCTCGCGCTGCCCGTGGGCGCCGATCTGGACGCCGACGCCGAGGTCCTCGAGCTGCTTGGCGATGCGCGCGGCGTCGACGTGGTTGTACTCGTCCTCGGGAGCCATCACCCGCCGCCGCGAGCGCGCCTCGAGGATCAGCGGCGGGACGAACGACTGGAGGCGCTCGTTGTCCCACACGTTGGTGTGGTGGTACCAGTAGTTCTCGCCCCAGATGCCGCCGTAGGCGACGACCAGCGTCGGCGTGTAGGAGGTCTCGCTCTGCGACCAGAGCTGGAGCACGTCGTCGTAGACGTTGGCGACCGGGATCGCGTGCTCGATCCCGGTGTGGCCGTCGACGATCATGTTCATGTTGTGCTGGAACAGCGAGCCCCCCTCCGGCACCACCATCATCTCGAGCTCGCGCGCGGCCGCGATCACCTGCTGTCGCTGGTCGCGCCGCGGCTGGTTGTAGCTCTTGACCGAGAACGCGCCCACCGCCTTCATGCGCGCGAGGTGGAAGCGCGCGTCCTCGAGGCTGTCGATCTCGGCGCGCTCGGCGTTCTCGGCGCCGTACAGGATGGTGCCGGTCGAGAAGATCCGCGGCCCCACGATCAGGCCGGCCCGCTGTTGCTCGCTGGCCGCGAAGATCGTGCTGGTGTCGTTCGACGGGTCGTGCGCGGTGGTGACGCCGAAGGCGAGCGACGAGTAGAGCAAGTGGTTGCGCTCGGACACCGACTCGCCGTTGCCCATCGAGCCGTGCCAGTGCACGTCGATCAGGCCGGGCAGCACGGTGTGGCCGCGCGCGTCGATCACGAACGCGTCGGCCGGC
>DATKBT010000179.1:0-4328 GCA_035546295.1 Thermoanaerobaculia bacterium
GACGACACCGCCCGCTCGAGGAGCACCAGTCGCTCCTCGATCGAGGACAGACGCTCGCCGAGCTCCACGACGTCGGCGCGGGTCGGCAGGTTGAGGGTCGAGAGGTAGCGCTGGGTCGCGGAGCCCTTCGCCGCCTGGCACTCCATCATCAGCTCGAGCACGCGGCTCGTGCTGCGACCGAACCGCTCGGTCTCCATCAGCTCGGCCAGCGAGGCGTTGAGCTGACGCTCCGCGCGGTCGACCCACTCGCGCCAGACCTGAAACGGATCGGCGTCGGCAGCGGGCTTGCCCTTCCTCTCGCTCATGACGGCTGTCCCTCGCCGCCGGAGCTTACTCTTCCCGCCGCGCCGCGGGCCTCAGGCCTCGGCGACGGCGCGCTCGCCCAGCCGGTCGACGAGCTGCTCGGCGAGACCGAAGGAAGTGTCGACGGTCTGCCGGAAGCTGTCGCGGCTCTGGCGCGCGGTCTCGATCCACGCGTCGGCGATCTGCCGCCACTCCTTGGGCACCAGCGACGAGCCCTCGAGCAGGTTGTGGAGGGCGCTCTCGCCCCCCTCCTGGAACGACGCGACGGCCTGGAAGGTGGCGTCGAACGCGGAGCGCTGGCGCTCGAGCGAGCGCTTCTGCAGCTTCACCACGGCGGCGGGGAGCGGGATGCGGGTCACGGTCCGGGTCGCGGTCTTGGCGGCGGTCTTCTTGCTAGATTGGGCGGCCATGGTCTTCTCTCCTCTGGGATGGTTCGGCGCGGGCGTCCTTTTTGCTGCGATGCAGCATGATCATACGCCATTGTTCTCGACTGTCAAGCGCAATGCAGCACGATTTTGCCGCATCGCAACATCCAGAGCTCGGCAGCCCTCGGAGCGGTCGTGAGCGAGCAGCCCCGCGTCATCAAGAAGTACGGCAACCGGCGGCTCTACGACACCGCGGACAGCCGGTACGTCAACCTCGAGCGAGTCGCCGAGCTGGTGCGCGAGGGCGAGCCGGTGAGCGTGGTCGACGCCAAGACCGGGGAGGACCTCACCCGCCAGGTGCTCACCCAGATCATCGTCGAGGATGCGCGCGCCCCCGGCGGCGGCGCGCCGGTCGAGTTCCTGCGCGACCTGATCCGCGCCTCAGACGCGGCGCAGCGCGACTTCCTGCAGTGGTACCTGCGCGGCGCCGCCGAGGCCTACCGCAAGCTGCAGGAAGCATGGCGCGAGCGTCGCGCCTGGCCGCCGAGCCCCGCGCAGTGGGAGTCGTGGTTGCGCCGCTGGGACCCTCTCTCGCTCTTCCAGTCGATGGTCCCCGGGACCGGCGGCGATGGGGAGGGTCACCGGGCGCCTCCGGGGACGCCGGACCCGGGCGACGAGATCCGGGAGCTCCAGCGACGGCTGGCGGCGCTCGAGCGCCGGCTCGCGAAGCGCGAGGACTGAGTGGATGGCGGCGCCGTGAGTGTCATGAGTGTAGGGTCGATGGCCGGACCGCAAAACGCCCGACGCCCGCGGGGCGCGGCGACCGGTCGGTCCCCGGTGAGTCGCCTGCGGGAAACGAGCTCGGAATCGGAGGGTCCGCCCATGCACTCGCGCTGCCCGACCGCCACCTCCACCCAGGCTCTGCTGGTCGCGCTGGTGCTGGCTTCGGCCCCGCTGCCGGCCCAGCAGCGCATCGTCGAGGTGCCCGCCCAGGACCCGGGCCTCGACTTCCTCGCGGCGCGGGGCGAGGCGCAGCGCCGGGTGCTCGCGCGCTCCTCCGTGCGACACGACTTCTCGTTCGAGGACCGCCTCGAAGCGAGCGGCATCACCTTCCGCCACCGCGCCACCGAGGACGGCACCAAGCACTACAAGATGGTCCACTACGACCACGGCAACGGCGTCGCGGCCGCCGACGTCGACGGCGACGGACGGCTCGACCTCTACTTCGTCTCCCAGCTCGGCGGCAACGAGCTCTGGCGCAACCTGGGCGGTGGACGCTTCGAGGACATCACCGGAACCGCGGGCGTCGGGCTCGCCGACCGGGTCAGCGTCACCGCCTCGTTCGCCGACTTCGACGGCGACGGCGATCCCGACCTCTACGTCACCACCGTGCGCATGGGCAACGCGCTGTTCGAGAACCTCGGCGGCGGCCGCTTCCGCGACGTGACCCGCGCCGCCGGGCTGGAGCATGCGGGCCACTCGTCGGGCGCAGTCTTTCTCGACTACGACGGCGACGGACGGCTCGACCTGTTCGTCACCAACGTCGGCCGCTACACCACCGACGAGCAGGGCCCCGGCCCCTACTGGATCGGCTACGAGGACGCCTTCCACGGACACCTCGTGCCCGAGCGCACCGAGCGCTCGATCCTCTACCGCAACCTCGGGGGCGGTCGCTTCGCCGACGTCACCGAGGAGAGTGGCCTGATCGAGACCGGGTGGAACGGCGACGCCACTTTCGCCGACCTCGACGGCGACGGCGATCTCGATCTCTACGTGATTTCGATGCAAGGGGACGACAGCTACTGGGTCAACGAGGGGGGCCGGTTCGTCGAGCGCACCGCGGCCACCTTCCCCAAGTCCCCGTGGGGAGCGATGGGCATCAAGTTCTTCGACTACAACCGGGACGGCCGCCTCGACCTTTTGATCACCGACATGCACTCCGACATGAGCCAGGGGGTGGCGCCGACCGAGGAGAAGCGCAAGGCCGACATGCAGTGGACCGAGGAGTACCTCCAGGGCTCGGCGAACAACATCTTCGGCAACGCGCTGTGGGAGAACCGTGGTGACGGGTCCTTCGTCGAGGTCTCCGACCTGGTGGGCGTCGAAAACTACTGGCCGTGGGGCGTCAGCGTCGGCGACCTCAACGCCGACGGCTTCGAGGATGTCCTGATCACCGCCAGCATGAGCTACCCGTGGCGTTACGGACTCAACAGCGTGCTGCTCAACGAGGAGGGCAAGGTGTTCCGCGACGCGGAGATCGCGCTCGGAGTCGAGCCGCGAGCGCGCGGAGCGCGCATCGACTACTTCGAGCTCGACTGCTCGGGGACCGACGCCGGGCACGAGCACTGCGGCGGCGAGGGCGGCCGGGTCCTGGTGCGCGGCAACCTGGGGTCGCGAGGATCGGTGATCTTCGACCTCGACGGCGACGGCGACCTCGACATCGTCACCGGCGAGTTCCACGGCCCGCCCCAGGTGCTGGTCAGCGACCTGGCGCAGCGCCACCAGGTGCGCTGGGTCGAGGTAGTGCTGCGGGGAACCCGGTCCAACCGCGACGGCCTCGGCGCGCTCGTCGCGCTGACCGCCGGCGGGGCCACCCAGACGCGCTCCCACGATGGCAAGTCCGGCTACCTGGCCCAGAGCTCGATGCCCCTCTACTTCGGTCTGGGCGACGCCTCCGCGATCGACCGCGTGACCGTGACCTGGCCGAGCGGCACGGTGCAGACCGTGACCGAGGGGCTCGCGCTCGACAGTCGGATCGAGATCGTCGAGCCCGCAGGCTGACCGCTGCGGCCGGCGGGCGGGAACGTCGACGCGACCGCCGGTGGGCGGTGCGTTTCACCGGCTCTAGGGCGTTGTCCTCCTCGGCGGTACGATCCGCCATCTCGCCCGGGCAGGCGCCCGAGAATCCCCAAAAAGGAGCCCCCGATGTCCCGCCAGACTTCACGTCCCGCGGCGCTGCTCGCGATCGTCGCGGTCGCCACTCTCCTCTGCACACCCAACCTCCGCGCCGACGGCGGCGCCGAGACCCCCGAGGCGCTGTTCTCGTCGGCGCGCATCGCGATCGCCGAAGGCGACATCGCGGGCATGCTCTCGCACCTCGCCCCCTCGCAGCGCAAGGGCGCGGCGCTCATGATGTTCGTCGGCGCCACCTTCGCCATCGCCTTCGACGACAACGCCGCCGCGCTCGACAAGGGTCTGGAGAAGATCCTCGAGAAGCACGGCCTCGAGTCGCTGCTCGAGGACGACGCAGGCCCCGGCCTCGACGCCGATGAGGACGCCCTCCAGCGCGCCGGCGCCGAGCTCTTCGCCGGCAAGGACGAGGTCGCCTTCATCCGCGACCTGTTCGGGTTCCTGGCAGACAACAAAGTGATGGACATGAAGAAGACGGTCGATGTCGACGCGCCGCTCGCCGACTTGAAGGTCGAGGGCGACCGCGCCACCGCGACATGGGGCGGCGAGCCGTTCCTGATGGTGCGCGAGGGCGGCCGCTGGTACCTGGACCAGGCGTTCAGCCGCTAGCGCTAGCCCCGTTTTCCGCAGTGTAGAGAGTCTATGAGGCTGCCTCCAGCCATGGGAGTGGGATGTCGAGGAGTTCGAGGATCTGGCGTTGAGTAGAGGCCAGTGGGTCGAGAGCGATCCCCTTGCGCGTGTAGGTGAGAC
>DATKBT010000180.1:0-8904 GCA_035546295.1 Thermoanaerobaculia bacterium
TCGTCGTCCGGCGCGGGATCGCAGAGCAGCTCGCCGAGCGCGGCCGCGGGCGGCTCGGTCCGCCGACCGGGAAACAGCCGCTCGAGCCGCTCGATTCGCTCGCGGCTCGGCACGTCGTCGATCAGCGTCATGATCATCGGACGCAACGTCTCCGGCAGCACGTTGTCGAGGAACTCGATCGCCCGCATCCGCTGACCGGGATCGTCGCCGAAGAGCTGTTCTGCCGCACGCTCGATTCCCGACCGGTCGACGCCGAGAGCGAGCAGCGAGAGCACGTTTTTCAGGTGATCGACCCGCCGCTCGTCGAGCAGACGGTGGAGCAGCGGGGGCGATGCGGTCCGCCAACGCCACCAGGGCCCGCGCAGCTCGAAGTCGGAGCGCGGCGTCAGCGCCAACAGCCGGAGCAGCGCGCAGGCGTAGAGCGAGCACTCCTCCACCACGACACGGTGCACCCGAGGATCCTCGAGCCTGGTCCCTTCGCAACGGATCAGCGCCTCGATCACCTTGCGGCGCAGCATCGGATCGCGAGCGTCGGCGAGGCACTCCAGCAGCGCGTCGATCGCTTCGCGCCCGCCGAACCGAGCGAGCGTCTTGGGCAGCGCTCGACGGACCCAGATCTGCTCGTTCGGCTCGCGCAGGAAGTGGCTGAGCGAGGGGATCACTCCGCGACCGAACACCGCCAGCGCCTCGCGGGCGTCGTGCTTGAGACGACGATCGCGCAACAGCGAGATGAGGATCGGTCCGAACAGCGGGTTCATGCCGTCGCGCTGGGCGCGATGGCGCACGGCCTCGATCGCGGAGCGGACGACGCGGGTGTCCGAGTCGTAGAGCAGGCGGACCAGCCGCTGCTGCAGTCGCGGCTCGGGCACCTGGCTGATCGCGGTGGCGGCCTCCGCGCGCACCAGCGGATCGTCGTCGCCCATCAGCTGCTCGAGACCGCGATCGGCGAGGCGGTGGGACTCCTCCTCTCCGTGGGCGGCGAGGCAGGCGACCGCCGCCGCGCGCACGCGCGGGTCGGGGTCGAGCAGGCGCTCGCTCATCAGCGACGCCATCGGCACGTTCGCCAGGCTGGCGTACGCACGCACCGCAGCAGCCCGCACTTCGCCGTCCGGATCGGCGATCCGCTTCTCGATCAGCGGCAGGGCGTCGCGCCGCCCCGCGCGCTCGAGGACCGCGAGCGTGCGCAGGCGCACCTGCGGGTCGTCGTGGTAGAGCAGGAGCGGTGGCACCAGGCGCTCCCGGCGATTGCGCTCGAGCAGGTCGAGCGAGCCCAGGACCTGCTCGGGCTCGGGACTGCCGAGCGACTCGACCAGCACCTCCAGCGTGTTGACGTCGCCGAGGTCGAGCATCATCTCCTCGCCTCGCCGCCGCTTTCCCTCGGCGAGCCCGGCGCGCAGCGCGGCGACGTAACGCTGCCTCGCCTGACCGGTGCACATCAGCCAGAAGACGCACAGGACCACCGTGATCCAGGCGGTGTCGATCGGGCTCACCCACCCGAAGGTCACCGGCAGCAGCACCAACGCTCCGGCCCCCTTGGCGAAGCGATGCACGAAAACGTCGATGTAGCCCTTGGCGCGCACCCGCTCGTCGGGCGAGATCGGGACGAACAGGAGCTCACGGGTCGCGTGGTCCAACGAGTAACGGAGCCCGCTCTCGCCGATGCGCAGCCCCGGGATCAGGAAGATCAGCAACGGCGCCGCCCCCGGCAGCAGCACTGCGAGCGACAGGACGAGGTTGAAGGTCGGCAGCACCCGCATCGCGAAGCCGACCCCGAGCGAGCGATGGATGCGGCCGGTGAAGACGATCTGGAAGACGAACGACGAGAGCGCCATCACGCTCGCCAGGTTGCCGAACAGCGCCGCCCGCTCGCCGAGGCTGGTGGTGTGGCTCTCGACGATCCAGTTGAACTGCAGGTCGACCACCTGGGAGGCCACCACGCTCAGGAAGAGCACCGCTGCGATCAGCCGGAGGTTCGGGGAGCGCGCGATCGCGAACAGCCCACCCTCCTCCCGCTCCTTCGGGCCGGGCTCGGTCCGGGCGGCGGCCAGGAGACCCTCGGTGATGCGGCCGGAGAGCGAGACGGAGGAGCCGGTTCGCCGCTCCATCACGGTGACCAGGACCGCGATCGCGGCGAGCGCCAGGGCGCCGAAGAGCAGCGCCGAGCGCGTCTCGGTCTGGCCCGCCCAGCGCGTCAGCTGCCCGCCGAGGACGCCGCCGAGCAGGGCCCCGGCGCCGATGAAGCCGAACAACCGGCGCGCCTGCCGCACGTCGAGCACCGAGTTGACGTAGCTCCAGAGCTGGGTGAGGACCAGCACCGTGACGATCGACATGAACAGGTAGAAGAGGACCGAGCTCACCCAACCGAGGTCCTCCATGCTCCACCAGAAGGCGACCATGGCGGCCGCGGAGAGCAGCACCGTGGCGTTGACCACCGCCTGCCGGCTCAGTCGCACCGCCAGGTGGCCGTAGACCCGCATCACGGGATAGGCGACCACCGCCACTGCCAGGTAGACCCAGGGCAGGTTCTCGGCGCCGAGGCTCTCGACAAAGGTCGCCTGCCGGATCGCCTTGCCCGAGAACTGGAAGACCCCGAGCAGGAACGAGTAGGCGAACAGCGTCGAGGCAAGACCGGCCTCTCGCGGCTGCAGGTCGACCCCGATCCGACGCAGCGTGCGCAGGAAGAGCCTGGAGGGATGGCCGTCCGCGCTCACCGCTGCGCCACCATCCTCATCGCTCGATCCTCACGGGTCCGTTCCTCCCTCCGGCGCCGCCGGCCACCGAACGAGCCGAATGGCCTCCCCCGCAGCCTCTTCGATCGCCGGCGGAAGCTTCAGGATGCTAGCACCCGTAAGGAGCGCGAACCCGGAGCCGGCAGCGCGACCCTCCCGTCGCCTCGAGTCCCGTCGGATGCCCGACGCGATCGCCGCTCGCGCCTCCGCTACCATTCTCGTCGAGCGGCCCGAGACCGTGCCGGCGCCCCGACGCCGCCGCCGTGAGCTCGCCGGCAACCAGCGAATGAGCGAGACCTCCACCGAAATCGTCTGGCGACCCGACCCCGAGCGGATCGAGCAGGCGAACGTCACGCGCTTCATGCGGCGCTGGAAGATCGAGGACGCCGACGAGCTGCGCGCGCGCGCCGCCGCCGATCAGGAGTGGTTCTGGCCGGCCGCGATCGACGACCTCGGCATCGAGTTCGAGCGGCCGTACGAGACGCTGCGCGAGACCAGCCGCGGCATCCCATGGACCGACTGGTTCGTCGGCGGGCGGCTCAACCTCGTCGCCAACTGTCTGGATCGCCACGCCGGTGGACCGCGCGCCGAGGAGCTCTGTCTGCTGGGGCTCTCAGAGACCGGCGAAGAGGTCCGCTACACCTTCCGGACCCTGCACCACGAGGTGACGCGTTGCGCCGCCGCGCTGAGGCGGGCCGGGGTCGAGCCCGGCAACCGGGTCGCGGCCTTCATGCCGATGGTCGCCGAGGTGGTGGTCCAGATGCTGGGCTGCCTCAAGGCCGGCGCCGTCTTCATCCCGATCTTCAGCGGCTACGCCCCGCAGGCCCTGGCGGAGCGGCTGCGCGGCGCCGGGGTCAAGCTGCTGTTCACGGCCGAGCGCTCGGTGCGCCGGGGCTCGGCGGTGGAGATCCTGCCGGCGGCTCGAGAGGCGGTCGCGGAGTCGCCGAGCGTCGAGCGCGTGGTGATCGTGCAACGGCCGCCGCTTCGCGGCGAGCGTCCCGACCTGGCGCTCGACCGAGATCGCGAGGTGGTCTGGAGCGAGTTCCTGGCCGCCGGCAGCGGCGGTTTCGAGACCGTGATCGTCGACGCCATGGCGCCCGCTCTGATCCTGTTCACGTCGGGCACCACCGGCCGTCCCAAGGGGACCGTGCACTCGCACGCTGGCACTCTGGTCCAGCTCGCCAAGGAGGTCGGCTACGCCTTCGACATGAAGCCGGGGGAACGCTTCTTCTGGCTCACCGACATCGGCTGGATGATGGGGCCGTGGGCCATCATCGGCGGCCTCTTCCACGGCGCAGCGGTCGTCGTCTACGAAGGCGCCTTCGACCACCCGACCAGGGATCAGCTCTGGAAGGTGCTCGAGGAGCATCGCGTCACCGTCTTCGGCATCTCGCCGACCGCGATCCGCATGCTGATGCGCTTCGGCGACGGCGACGTCTCGGCCCACGACCTGTCGGCGCTGCGCATCCTGGGCTCGACCGGCGAGCCGTGGGACGAGGAGTCCTGGCAGTGGTACTTCGAGAAGGTCGGCGGCCGGCGCTGCCCGGTGATCAACATCTCGGGCGGCACCGACATCATCGGCTGCTTCCTCTCGCCGCTGCCGATCGACCCGCTCAAGCCCTGCACCCTGGTCGGCCCGGGCCTGGGCATGGCGGTCGACGTCTGGGACGAGGAGGGCGAGCCGGTGCGCGGCGAGGTCGGCTACCTGGTCGCCACCCAGCCCGCGCCGTCGATGACCCGCGGGTTGTGGGGGGATCCCGAGCGCTACCTCGAGACCTACTGGTCGCGCTGGCCGAACGTCTGGAATCACGGCGACTGGGCGCGGATCGACGAGGATGGCTTCTGGTTCCTCCAGGGGCGCTCCGACGACACCCTCAAGGTCGCCGGCCGGCGGATCGGCCCGGCCGAGCTCGAGGGCGCGCTCATCGAGACCGGCAAAGTCTCCGAAGCGGCCGCGATCGGGGTCCCCCACCCGATCAAGGGCACCGGCATCGTCTGCTTCGCGGTGCTCAAGCCCGGCGTCGAGGCGAGCGAGGAGCTGCGCGGCGAGCTCGAGGCCGCGGTCGTCGACCGCCTCGGCAAGGTCGATCGGCCGGAGCGCATCGAGTTCGTCGACGACCTGCCCAAGACGCGCAGCGCCAAGATCCTGCGCCGGATGGTGCGCGCGCGCTACCTGGGCGAGGAGCTGGGCGACCTGTCGTCGCTGCAGAACCCGGAGGCGGTGGAAGGGATCCCGGTGGCGGAGGGAGCGCGATGAGCCTCGTCGCGGTCACGAGGGGAACGGTGCGGCGTCCCTTCGATCCCGGGCCAATTCGCGATCGGGCCCGGCGGCTCGGCGCGCGATCGGCCGTCACGGAGGCCGGCCGCCACGGAGGTCGGCGCCGGGATCCTCGCCTCGTGCTCGCCGCGGGTCTGACGGTGTGGCTCGCTTCGGCCTCGTTCGCGACATCCATCCTCACCGCGCCCCCCGCCAGCGTCGTCCGCTGGGCCGGAAACGCCATCGAGCGCTGCACCTTCGACGGCCGCACGTTTCCCCCTCGGGACGGCGCCTGTCTGCTGCCGGTCGACCTGCTGGCGACCGGGACGCTCACCGCCGAGCGGGTGCGCGCGGGCGTGACCGAGACCCTCGCGATCGAGGTCGGTGCGTATCCCTACCCCGTGCAGCGGCTGACCATCGACGACCCGCGGCGCACCAACCCGAACGCCGAGGACCTCGCGAGGATCGAGCGGGAGTCGGCGCGGATCGCCGAGCTGTGGACGCTCGACGGCGCCGCGCACGGCCAGCTCCCGCTGTCGCCGCCGCTCGAGGCGCTGCCACCCGGCGGGCGCTTCGGTGCCAAGCGGATCATCAACGGCAATCCCTCGAGCCCGCACAGCGGCTTGGACTACGCCGCGAACCAGGGAACGCCGGTGCTGGCCGCCGGCGACGGCGCCGTTCGGCTCGCCGAGGAGCACTTCTTCGCCGGCAACTCGGTCTTCCTCGACCACGGCGACGGGCTGGTCACCATGTACTTCCACCTCCACGAGATCTTTGTCGAGCCCGGCGAGAAGGTGACGCGCGGAGCCGTGATCGGCACCGTCGGCAGCACCGGCCGATCGACCGGACCGCACCTGCACTTCGGAGCGCGCTGGCGAGGCGCGCGGATCGACCCCGCGCTGCTGCTCGGGCCGGTCGAGCGCTACCCGAACCTGGAGTGAGCCGGCGGGACGGCGGCGCAGCGAAGCCGACCGAGCGACGAGCGGATCGAGCGCCGGCCAGCATCGCGTTCGAGCGCGCGACAATGATCGAAACGAATCCCACCGAAGGCTCCGTCAAGGAGGCCGAGGCCATGCGCATCTTCCGCGTCATCGTTCCGGTCTCCGACATCGGCGCCGCCCGCAGCTTCTACGAGCAGGTCCTGGGGGTCTCGGGCCGGGAGATCTCGCCCGGGCGCTGCTACTTCGACTGCCAGGGGACGATCCTCGCCTGCTTCGATCCCCAGGCCGACGGCGACGGCTACGAAGCCCGGCCCAACCCCGAGCCCCTCTACCTCGCGGTCGAGGACCTCGAGGCTGCTCACGATGCCTGTCGCCGAGCCGGAGCCAGCTTCTCCACCGAGGCGCCGGCGGGCGTCGGCGCACTGGGCGAGATCGCCCAGCGCCCCTGGGGCGAGGTCTCGTTCTACGTCAGCGATCCGTTCGGCAACGGCCTCTGCTTCGTGCGCACGGACACGGTGTTCACGGGCTGAGCGTCCGACCTTCGCTCCCCGCGGTCTCCGGCAGCTCCCACAGCTCGACCTTGGTTCCCTCCGGGTCGACGAACCCGCCGCAGGCCGCACCGACCGCGACTCCCAGGACGAAGGGCAGGATCATCCGGCCGAGTCGCTCGCTCATGGTGCCGCCTCCTCGTGGTGGGCCGATCCCATCGTAGCCGAGGCCGACCCAGGCCCGAGATCGGCCCGCATCGTGCAAACGCCCCTGGACACGCGCCCCGCGGCGGCGCACAGGCCGGCTCACTCGATGCCGAACAGCCGCCGGGCGTTTTCGATGGTGGCCTCGGCCACCGCCTCCTCGGCGAGGCCCTTGATCTCGGCGATCGCCTCGAGCGACACGCGCAAGTTCCTGGGCTCGTTGCGCTCCTCGCGGGTCGGACCGAGCACCGGGCTGTCGGTCTCGAGCAGCAGGCATTCGAGGGGCAGGCGCTCCACCAGCTTGCGCTTCTGCTGCGAGCGCACGATCGACGGCGGCACCGAGAAGAAGTAGCCGGCCTCGACCCCCGGCAGCGCCTTCGACGCCTTGCCGTCGAAAGCATGGAGCAGCACCCGCTCGGCGCCGCGCTCGAGCAGGAACGAGATCGCGTGGTGTCCGGCGGAGCGCGAGTGGACGTTGAGGGGCAGCCCGGTCTCCTTCGAGAGCTCGACGAAGCTCCCGAAGATCTCGCGCTGGAGCGCGCGCTCCTCCTCGTCCTTCACCACCCAACGGTCGAGCCCGACCTCGCCGATCGCCACCAGCCGTTCGCGCTCGGCACGGATCAGGGCGATCACGGCCTCCGCCTGCGCCGGATCGAGGTGGGTCGGATAGAGGCCGGCGCAAGGGCGCAGCTCGGGGTGGCGCTCGGCCAGCTCGAGGTTGCGCCGCGCGTCCTCCAGGGTCTCGCCCACCACCACGACCGCCGCGACTCCCGCCTCGCGTGCCCGCGCCAGCACCTGCTCGCGGTCCGCGTCGAAGACGGGATCGCCGAGATGGGCGTGCGCGTCGGTCAGGCGAGGACGCGCCGACATCCCGGCACCCCCTTCGACTGGAACCTCCTTCATCTCGAGCCTCGCGGGCCGCGACGATGCTTGACCTTGCGCAGGGTCGCCGGCTCCGGCACCGTCCCCGGCAGCCCCGCGCCGCGCTCGGCGCGCTGCTCCTCGAGCTCCTGGAGCGAGCGCGGCCAGTCGCCGCGCAAGAGCTGCGAGAGCGCGCGGTCCTTGAGCAGCTTGCCGCCGGTCTGGCAGGTCGCGCAGTAGTTGCACTCGTTCTCGGCGTAGACGATCCGCTGCACCAGGGAGCCGCAGCGTGGGCACGGCTTCGCGAAACGCCCGTGGACGGCCATCTCAGCGCGAAACGCCGTGACCTTCTTCGGAAAGCCGTCGCCGGCCTCCGCGCGCAGCCGCTCGATCCACTCCTCGAGCACCTCCCGGGTCGCACACCAGAGCGCCTCGACCTGCTCGGCGTCGAGATGCTTCGTCCACTGCAGAGGCGAGAGCCGGGCTCGGTAAAGGATCTCGTCGGAGTAGGCGTTGCCGATGCCGCTGAACAGCCGCGGATCGGTCAGCGAGCGCTTCAGGGTGTGGTTTTCGCCGCGCAGCCGCTCGGTGAACGCCTCGAGCTTAGAGCCGACCGGTTCGAGACCGCCGCGGTCGTGCTCGTCGAGCGCGCCGCGAGCGACGTGCAAAGACGCCCGCTTCTTCGAGCCCGCCTCGGTGAGCAGCAGCGTGCCGGAGGTGAAGTCGAAGGCGGCGAGGCGGTTCTTGGCCCCGCGCCCGGGAGTCAGCTTCGGGCGGTCCGAGACGTCGTGCCACTGGAGCCGGCCGGCGATCATGAGGTGGATCACCAGCGCCAGTCCGTCCTCCAGCCGGATCACGATCCGCTTGCCGAGGCGCTCCACTCCCGAAACGCGGCGCCCCTCGACCTCGGACAGGCGGGGGCTCACCGAGCGCAGCACGAAGGGGCTGCCGAGGCGGACCTTCTCGAGCGTCTCGCCCACCGTGCGGCGAGCGATCTGCTCGACGTAGACCGTGACGTCTGGCAGCTCGGGCATCGTCGGGGCTCCTCGTGGAGAACGGGCGGGTCGCAACCAGGGCGGCGGCCTCTACACGCCAACGGCCGAGATCGTATCGACGCCACTCCCCGTTTGCGCTCGAGCGGCCCGAACCGTCGCCCGACCGATCTCGAGCGGACCGGCCGGCACGCAGGACCCGCCGGCACCGGATCGCCAGCCCGTCGACCTCGCCACCGAGGCTCCGCCGTCCGGGCCCCGCCAATGCCGCTGCGCCAGCCCCCAGGCGTCAGGGTTGAGTCGACGGCGGGCGCGGTGGCCGTAGGTCAGGCCCAGCGGTTGCTCGCCCTTTCGGTTGCGAGTGCCTCAGTCTCCTGACCGTGCTCCGTTTCCCGCCGCCGCTCGTCGAACCGGACGTGCGGTTCTCCCGCA
>DATKBT010000181.1:0-3714 GCA_035546295.1 Thermoanaerobaculia bacterium
CCTGAGCGCCGAGGACGCCGTGACCCCGGCCGTGCGGACCGGCCGGAAGTCGGCGAGAGAGGCCGAGAAGGAGGCCCGCCGCCAGGCGAAGCGCGAGGAGGAGGCGCTTCGGCGGGAGGAGCGGCGGGTGGAGCAGGGGCGGGCGGCGCGCCTGGTGGCGAGCGCGGAGCCGGAAGCCACAGAGCTGGAGAACGACGACGACGACGAAGCGGCGGCGAAGCCGGAAGACCTCGTGTTGGAGCCGGGAGCGGAGAGGGAGCGGCCGTTCTCGCCTGCGCTTTCCGATCCTCCGCCGCGACCCGCCGCCGAGTCGCAGGTGGCTCCGGCGGCACGCCCGCCCGACCCCCCGTCGCTCGCGAGACTGCTCCCCAACCCCGACCTCCTGCCGGCCGGCGCCTGCCCGGAGTGTGGTCCGGACGAGTGGTCGGTCGCCACCGAGAGCGTGGCGGCGATGGCCGGCAGCTGTCGTTCGAGTGCGATCGAGCCCGTGGTCGGCCGGCTCGCCTCGGCGCTCGGCGAGCACCTCGAGGGCCCGCTGGCCGCCTACGCAGGAGCGCTCTGGTCGAACGACGGAAACGATGCGCTGCGTCTGCTCCCCGACGCGCTCGAGCAGGAGCTGCGCGCCCTCCTCGAGCCGGTGGCGGGGGAAGGGACCTCGTGCCCGCTGGTCGCGGTGGTGCTCCCCGAAAACGCCCGCTACGTCGGTTTTCGCTACGCCGCGGGCGAGCGCTCGGGCATGGCCGAGTGCCCGCCGGGCCAGGGCTGCCTGATCGGCGAGGCGGCCTGGCAGGGCAACCCCGAGATCCTCGAGGCCGGCGCCGTGAAGTTGGTGTGGGCGCGCTTCGAGAACGCCAGCGCGCAGCGCCAGCGCATGCCGAGACTCACCGTCTACTTCGAGCCGGCCCGGACCTGGCTGCCGCCGAGCCGGTAGCCACCGACGCTCGGGTCTCGGGTCATCCCGCGGCGAACAGCCGCTCGAGGTGCGCCCTCGCGAGCTCGCGGACCGCAGGCGGGACGTCCGTCTCCACGAGTCGTTCGCGCAACGTGTCGAGACGCGCCAAGCCTTCGCGGGCCAGCACCGACAGGTACTCGAGATCCTTGTCGCGGCCTGCGATGCCCTTCGAGATCGCGAGGTCGTGGATCTCGAGGCACCATCCCGTCGCTCCGCGGGTGTTTGGCCCACGCACCGCGATCAGCCGTTCCTGCCAGCCGGCGGGCAGCACGGCAGTCGTCGGGCCTGCCGCATGAGCGTAATAGCCGAAGGTCTCGTGGAAGGGGGACAGCTCACCGATGCTGCCTTCGATCAGATCGGCGCGGTCGGGACGGTTCTTGGGATAGAGATCGAGGTCGGCGGAGACGCACAGCTCGGGCGGGGCGTTCGGAAACTGGCCGAGGATGGCCTGGCTGCCGAGGATGATGAGCTCGTCGTCGTCGGCGATGTCGGCCGCGGCACGAATCAGGTGCTCGAGCTGCTCCCGGGTCACGCCGTTTCCTCCCCCGCCCGGCGCCAGATCGCCCACCGCTCGGTCGGGGTCAGGACGCCCGCGAACGGGGAGCACTGCCGGAGGGCGCGGGCCTCCTCGTCGTCGGCGACCAGCTGCGCGTAGAGCTCCTCGGGAGCTTGCTCGAGAGCCTCCGTCCAGGCTTCGACGTAGGGTGCCGCCACCGCCCCGCTCGCCGCCCAGCGCTCGAGGCGCCGCCGCGCCTCGTCGATCAGCGCAGGGCGTTCTCGCAGCCGGCGGACGACCTCGGCGTGCAGGGCGAGGCTGCGGATCTCGGCTCGACGGTGGGGGTCCATCGCGGAGATCCTAGCCGGAGAGCGGAGACGCTCTCGGTGAGTCGGCCGGTGGAGGCACGAGCGAGACGCTCGACGCTATGATCTGGCGGCTGTCGAGCCTTCGTACTCTCGTCCGCACCGGTCGGATCGAGCCGAGACCGCAGGTCGCATTCCTCACGAGGTCCTCAGATGTACCGCCAGAACGTCGAGTCCTCCACGCGCTTCCCCAGGTGGGCCGTCGTTGTCGTCGCCCTCCTCCTCGTTTCCGGTTTCGGAGGGCCCGCCGCGGCTGCTGCCGAGGACGGCGGTGACGCCCCCCTCCCCTGGGCCGAGCCCGCCGAAGTCGGCATCGATCCCGTCGGGCTCGAGAAGCTGTCGGCGGCGATGCACGAGCTGGTCGATCAGGGACAGCTCGCCGGCGTCCAGTTCGCGATCGCCCGGCGCGGCAAGCTCGTCCACTTCGAGAGCTACGGCAAGCGCGACCTGGCGAGTGGTGCGCCGGTCGAGGACGACACGATCTTCCGCATCTACTCGATGACCAAGCCGATCGCGGGTGTCGCCCTGATGACGCTCTACGACGAGGGCAAGTTCCAGCTCGACGACCCGGTCTCGAAGTACATCCCGGAGCTCGGCGGTCTGAGGGTGGCGGTCGCCGACGGTCCCGACGGGATGCCCGAGCTCGCCGACGCCGAACGCGACATGACGATTCGCGACCTGATGACCCACACCGGCGGCCTGACCTACGGCATCTTCGGACGCTCGCAGGTCGACCTGCTCTACCAGAAGGCCAGCGTCCTCGATCGCGAGCAGGATCTCGAGCAGCTCGTCGCCAAGCTCGCGAAGCTGCCGCTGCTCTTTCAGCCGGGGACCCGCTGGAACTACAGCGTCTCGGTCGACGTCCAGGGGCGCCTCGTCGAGGTGCTGAGTGGCAAGCCCTTCGATCAGTTCCTGCGCGAGCGCATCTTCGAGCCGCTCGGCTTGAAGGACACGGCCTTTCACGTTCCGCCGGAGAAGGCCGACCGGCTCGCCACGCTCTACGTCCCGAACAACGAGGGCGTGCTCCAGCCGCAGTCGAACGACGACGTGTTGATTCCGCCGAAGTTCCACTCCGGCGGCGGCGGTCTGGTGTCGACCGCGCACGACTACCTGCGCTTCGCCCAGATGCTGGTCAACGGCGGAGAGCTCGACGGCAAGCGCATCCTGAAGCCGGAGACGGTGGCGCTGATGACCCGAAATCACCTTCCCGACGGGGTCACCGGGGTCGAGCGGATCGCCCCCGGCAATCGTTTCGGTCTCGATTTCGCCGTGGTCACCGATCCGAACCCCGCCATGGACCATCCGCGGTCGAAGGGCGAGGCCTGGTGGTTCGGCGTCGGCGGCACCTGGTTCGGAGTCCACCCGGAGGAGGAGCTGATCGTCCTCGGAATGATCCAGCTCCGCGGCGGCCGCGCCCCGTTCACGGCCCGCAGCAGCAGCAAGCGCCTGGCGTACGAAGCCCTGATCGACTAGGCCAGCGGGAGGTTTTTGCCTGCCTTGCGGCAGGTGGCGGTGTTGGCCTCGCGCGACGCGACGCGCGTGTCCTCAGTGCTCCCCGATCCTAGGGGGCGCCGATCCGGCGCGGCCTGTGTCCGCGGTCGGCCCCTTGGTCGGGACGGTGCCGGAGAATCGAATCGCGGAGACTCTCGCGGGCCCTGCGGGCTCTGAGAAGCGACGGAATGGAGGTGCCGGCAACGAGGGATGCGCTCCTGCCGTCTCGATCGAGAGGTTACGGCGAGCACTCCGAGCGCTGGCGAATGAACGAGACGATCTTCCACAGCTCTTCGTCGGGCAGCTTGCCGCCGAAGCCCTGCATGCGGGTCTCGGGCACTCCCTGGCTGATCAAGCCGAAGATCTCCTGGTCGGTCGATCCGTAGGACCAATTGCAGTCGAACAGGTAC
>DATKBT010000182.1:0-15747 GCA_035546295.1 Thermoanaerobaculia bacterium
GGGTCCAGCGGGGACGCCGGATGGTGCGCGCCGCCCTCGAGGATTGCTGCCGGATCGCCCTCGACTCGAGAAGGCGCGTGATCGCCTGCGAGCCGCGGCGTGACGGCGGAGCGACCGGAACCGCCTGCTGAAGGCGGGCGCGACGTTCGAGGCCCTCTTCGAGCCACGCCAGGCGGGAGGTCGCGGCGGAGGTCGAGCGTCGTGCGTCGACTCGTCAGGTCGTCGAGTCGCCAGGTCGCCGAGTCGCCAAGTCGTCAAGTGACGTCCCCTCGATCTCGCGCCGGCCCCTTAACATCGTAGGCAATTGCGGAAGACGACTGCTCGATTGCGCCCGACTCGCGCTCGAGCCGCCGCCCGAGCCCCGCGCAGGCCCGAGTGGCGAGGAGTCCGGACGCACGACCGCAAAACGCGGCACGGATCCAGGAGTGACCAGCCATCCTCGATGAACAGGCCGAGCCGGACGAACGGGACGAGCTCGGAAGCGCTCGCGAAGCGGCCAGCGCGCTCGGGCACCGGCTCGACGAGATCACCAAGCTGTACCGTGCGATCAACAGGGTCAGCTCGGTGCCCGATCCCTCCGCGACCTACGACGCCGTGATCAGCGCGGGTCTCGAGTTGGTCGACGGCGACCGGGGCTCGCTGATGCTGCTCGACGAATCGCTCGGCGCGCTGGTGATCCGCAGCCAGCAGGGCCTGCCCGAGCACATCGCCCACGAGGCGCGGGTGACGCTCGGAGAGGGCGTCGCGGGCTGGGTCGCCGAGCACGACCAGGCGGTCCTCCTGCAGGGCCGCGCCTCCGCCGACGGCCGCTTCTCCCCCGGCGAGAACCTGCCCGTCCAATCCTCCCTCTCGGTGCCGTTGCGGGCCCACGGCGAGGTTCTCGGCGTGCTCAACCTGGGCCAGGTGAGGGGTTCCCACGAAACCGCCCTCGACGAATCGGACAAGCGCCTCGCCCAGGTGTTCGCGCAGCACGCGAGCATCTCGGTGAAGTACGCCGCGCTGTGGGAGCTCGTTCAGCGCCGGGGCCACTGAGCGGCAGCTCTGCGGACGAGGACGAACCCGCCGCCGAGAAGACAGAGCCGCTTCCAGCCATCCGCCGCGCACGCCGTCGACTCGATGCCGGCGCGCCGAAGGCCGCTACAATCGAGGCGCCATGGAGGGCGCCGGATTGGACCTGATCAAGGTCTGCCGCTGGCTCAACCGTAACGGCGTGAGCGCCGCTCCCTGCCCCTGGCTGCCGGCGATCTCGATCTTCGACGACGAGCTCTACGAAGGCCACGACCTCGATGGCCTACGGCCACGCGACCGGCTGCGCATCCGCCGGTTGCTCGTGGCGCACGGACTCGCACCGCGAGGCGCTCGCGCCTTCGAGGGCCACGGGCTGCGCGTCGAGCTGAGCACACCGCCGCGCTCGCTCGCCTCCGATCCGTCGGAGGAGCTCCGGCGCGTGCTCGCGGGCGGCCGCACGATCGCGGCGGGGACGCCGACGCAGGTCCTGCTCGCCACCCTCCACCGGGAAGGGGCCACGATGTCGCCGGATCGCTCCAGCGATCTCGTCGACCTGCTCTACGAACAACCCGCGAATCTCGAGAAGGTCGACCGCTTCGCGCGCGGAGCGCCCTGGGAGCGGACGTACCTCGCCACGAGACCGGAGCTGAAGGCCGCGCAGGAGACGGGGACCGAGCTGCGTCGCCAACGCCGATTCCGCTCGCGCCTGCCGCGCTGAGTGCACGAAAGCGCGCCGGC
This sequence comes from Thermoanaerobaculia bacterium, assembly GCA_035546295.1. Classification (GTDB taxonomy): domain Bacteria; phylum Acidobacteriota; class Thermoanaerobaculia; order Multivoradales; family Multivoraceae; genus DATKBT01. The sequence goes on from DATKBT010000182.1 coordinate 1,747, forward strand.
CGGCGCGCAGACGTCACGATCGTGTGAGGTGCGATGAGCGAGCTGCGGGTCGGCACGTCCGGGTTCCACTACCGTCGGACAACGCCCGCTGACGCCGACCCGTCCGGCGGCGCCGTCCGCCGATGCGAGGGCTACGCCGCTTGCCTGCGCGCCGGCATGACCACCCGCGCAATCGCCGCCACCATCCCGGCGAAGGTGACCGCCCAGGCGATCCAGGCGAGGACGACGAAGCCCTCGGAGATCGCGACCAGGAACGGCGCGTCGAGCGCGGCCGCGAGCTGGAGCGTGCAGACCGTGTACATCCCGAGCGGGAAGACCATCCCCCAGTACGACGGGTGGTAGCGAAGCGGCACCCGGCGCACCCCGTGCCGCCACGCGCCCAGGATCAGGAGCAGCGGGATCCACCAGGTGGCGGTCGACCAGAAGAAGAGGGTGAGCCCGGCCACGAACGGGCGCAGCGGCACGAGCAGATCGGAGCTCGGCGCGAGCACAGTGAGGCTGGCCCCCGCCAGCGTGCTGATCGCCACCGCGCCCATGTTGATCCAGTAGGGTGGTGTCAGCATCTCGGGAGGAAAGTCGTAGAAGGTGAAGCGAAAGAAGATGAGCGAGATGATCAGCAGGTAGAGCATCCCGCCGAACAGGAACATGCAGAGCAGGAAGAAGGTGCGCACCGGATCGGGCTCCGGCTCTCCCAGCGCCAGCAGGCCGCCGAGCACCGGCACGCTCTGGGTCGCCACCACCGCGAGCAGCCAGGCGCCGTTGAGAGCCTCGACGAACGGCGGCTTGTCGACGCGCACGGTCATCACGGTGAAAAAGGCGTAGATCAGGCCCGCCCACAGCGCGCAAGTGAGCCACCACAGCGCCTCGGCGAAACCCCGCTCGCCGGCCACCACCAGCACCTGGCTGCCCAGCACCGCGGTGCCCGCGACCACGGTGAAGAAGCCAGGGCCGGCGGCGTGGTCGGCGAGGTCTGCGGCCATCCGGCGCGGATGCCGGAGCAGCCTGCCCAAGGTCAGCGCCCAGAGCATCACGTAGGCGACGACGTTGACCAGGAGCAACGCGACGGCGACCGGCTCGTAGCCCAGGCGATGGCTGGCGATGCCGACGATGCCGGTCGCCATGACCAGCGCGAAGTATCCGGGATTCAGGTCGGCGACAGCCTCCCGGAGGCCCGTCATCGGGAGCCCGTTCCCCTCCGTCCGAGACGGCGAAGGTACCGCCACAGGCCGAGGTTGAGCAGGAAGCAGGCGACGCTCGCCCCACCCGCCGGCCAGACCACCGCGTCGTCGCCGCCGAGAAAGGCGTTCATCGTCGCGGTCAGCAGCCAGAGCTGGAGCACGACGAGGACCAGCACGATCGACAGGATGCCGGAGACGATGGGCAGCGCCTGCTCACGCTCGCCGTGCCGGGAGGTCACGTCGAGACTCTCCGGCCGACCGCCCACACCCAACCATCGCGCTCCTCGAGCAGGATCCGGGGCAGCGGCCGGTTGGGCGGGCCCGCGATCGGCCGGCCGCTCGCGGCGTCGAAATAGCCGTGATGACAGGGGCAGAGCAGGCGCCCCTGATCGAGCTCGGGCACCACAGCGCACGCCAGATGCGTGCACTTGCTCGAGTAGGCCACCAGCTCGCCGTCGCCGAGGCGCAGCAGGAGCGCGTCCTCCCCCTGGTAGGAGAACGCCAGCGCGTCGCCGGCGGCGAGCTCGTCGGCCCGGGCCACGCGCTCGCTCCCCGGCGCCGGCAAGCGGCGACGCAGCAGGCTCTTGACGCCGATCCAGGCCTGCCCGACGACGAACGCGAGACTGGTGAGCACCAGGAAGGCGCCGAAGTCCCGGCGCGCGACCAGGTCGTCCTCCGGCCGGTCGATCGGGAAGTCCCGCCGCCAGCGCGGCTGCGACTCCGGGGGGAGCTGATCGGGGGTGTCGACGCGGGTCCGCTCGCTCATCGGCTCCTTCCTCGCAGCACGGTCAAGGCTCCTGTCCGAGGATCGGCAGCGCCTCGCGACGGCCGGTCGGTCCCGCCCCGAGCGCCGCGGTGACGTCGACGTGCTCGGCCCCGTGGTCGGCTGGCACCATCATGTGGACGCGCGTCGTGATCGTCTGCTCGCCGAAGCGGAAGCGGTTGGTGGGGCGCGAGCGCGGGCGCAGGCGCTCCAGCTCCTCGCGCGTCCCGTAAAACAGCGCCTGGCTCGGGCAGACGCTGGCGCACATCGGCTTCTTGCCCACCGAGGTGCGGTCGTAGCACAGGTCGCACTTCATCATCAGGTCGAGCTCGCTCTTCATCTTGGGGACACCGAACGGGCACGCCAGCACGCAGTTGCTGCAGGCGATGCAGCGCGGCTTGCTGGCGGTCTGGACCACGCCGTCGCCGGTGCGCTTGATGGCATCGGCGGGGCAGACCTCGGCGCAGGTCGGCGAGTCGCAGTGCATGCAGACCATCGGCGTGGTCTGGGGCGAGCGGGAACGGTCGACCCGCTCGAGGTGGATCATCGAGTGGCCGCGATGGGTGTCGCACTCCGCACAGGCGTGCACGCACGCCTCGCAGCCGATGCAGCGGGCGGGGTCGACGAAGAACTCGGCGGTTTCCGGCACCATGCGTCGCCTCCCGCGCTACCCCTGCTGCGGCTCGAGATCGGCGATCTCGGGCGCCGGCCCCTCGGCCCTGCTCAAACGCACCGCGCAGACCTTGTACTCGGGGATCTTGGAGATCGGATCCTGGGCCGAGATGGTGAGCTGGTTGGCGCTGCGCCGGCCCGGCCAGTGGTAGGGGATGAAGACGGTGTCGGGGCGGATGGTGGTGACCACCAGCGCGCGCAGGCTGCAGCTCCCGCGCCGGCTCTCGGCGGTCACCCAGTCGCCGTCGGCGATTGCGAGCCGTTCGGCGAGGCGGGGGTGGAGCTCGAGTCGCGGCTCCGGGTACTGGTCGACCAGCGGCCCGATCCGACGCGTCTGGGTGCCCGACAGGAAGTGGCTCACGACGCGGCCGGTGGTCAGGATGATCGGGTACTCGGCGTCGACCTCCTCGGCCGGCGGCGTGTAGGTCGCGACGTTGAAGCGCGCCCTGCCGTCCGGAAACCAGAACGGCCCCGCCCCGTCGGCCACCGGGTTCCAGGAGCCGGGCTCGAACAGCCGCTCGGTGCCCGGGTGTCGCTCGTCGTAGCAGGGCCAGAAGACCCCCTGCTCGCGCTCGATCCGTTCCCACGTGATTCCCGAGTAGTCGGCGATGCCGCCCTTGGAGGCGCGCCGCAGCTCGTCGAAGATCTCGCGCGGCGAGGGAAAGGTGAAGCCCTCGCTCCGGCCCAGCGCCGCCGCCAGGTCCTGGACGATCCGCCAGTCCTGCCGGGCCTCGCCGGGCGGGTCGACGGCCCGGTTGATCTTGATCACCCGTCCCTCGACCTGCGTCACCGTCCCCTCGTCTTCCTCGTGGAGCGAGCCGGGGAGGACCACGTCGGCGTGGTGCGCGGTCTCGTTGAGGAAGAAGTCGATCGCGACGTAGAAGTCGAGCTTGTCGAGGGCGCGGGACACGAAGTTGGCGTCGGGGAGCGACACCTTCGGGTTGAAGCAGATCGAGAGCAGACCCCGGATCTCGCCGCGATCGATCTTGCGCACGATCTCGTAGGCGTCGACCCCCTTGCCCGGCAGGTCGTCGGGGGCGACCCCCCAGACCGCGGCGACCTCTGCGCGGTGCCGCGGATTGTCGATGTCGCGTGCACCCGGGAGCTGGTCGCACTTCTGGCCGTGCTCGCGCCCTCCCTGGCCGTTGCCCTGGCCGGTGATCGTCGCGTAGCCGCAGCCCGGGCGGCCGATCCGCCCCGAGGCGAGGACGATGTTGATCGCGCCGAGCACGTTCTGGACGCCGTGGCTGTGGTGCTCGATGCCGCGCGCGTGCATCAGGAAGCTGGTCCTGGCGGTGCCCCACCACTCTGCGGCGGTGCGGATCAGCGGCTCGGGGATGCCGGTCACCTCGGCGGTGCGCTCCGGCGTCCACTCGCGCACGCTCGCCGCGAGCTCCTCAAAGCCGACGGTGTGCTCCGCGATGAACTCGCGGTCGAGCCAGCCGTGCTCGATCATCAGGTGGAGGACGCCGTTGAACAGCACGACGTCGCGCCCCGGTTTGATCGGCAGGAACAGGTCACAGGTGCGCGCGAGCGGCGTGATCCGCGGGTCGACGACGATGATCCGCGCCCCGTTCTCGCGCGCCTGCCAGACGTAGTCCGTGGTGATCGGTGCGCAGTCGGCGACGTTGGCCCCCGAGATCCAGATCAGCTCGGCCTCGGGGATGTCGCGCCAGGGGTTGGCGGCGCGGTCGATGCCGAACGCCTTCTTGTTGCCGCCGGCGGCGCTCACCATGCACAGCCTGCCGTTGTAGTCGATGTTGGCGGTGCGCAGGCAGACCCGCGCGAACTTGCCCATCAGGTAGGTCTTCTCGGTGGTCAGGCTGGCGCCCGAGAGCACGGCGAAGGCGTCGGGGCCGTGCTCGTCCTGAATCCGCCGGATCGAGTTCGCGGTGCGCCGGATCGCCTGGTCGTAACCGATCGTGGCGAAGCCGCCCGGGCGCGAGGGATCGCGGGCCAGGGCGGTGACCAGGCGATCGGGGTGGCCACCCTGGAGGTAGCGGTTGACGCCCTTGGGGCAGAGCATGCCGCGGTTGAAGGGGAAGTCGTAGCGGGGCTCGAGCCCGATCACGCGGTTGCCGCGCACGCGCAGCGTCATCGCGCACTGCTGGCCGCAGAAGCAGCAGTGGGTGTCGACCTCGCGCTCGGGCTCGGCCTCGGTGGAGACGCGGTCGCCGGTCCGCCGAGCGAGGTGCGGCCCGTACTCGCGAATCAGTTCCTCGAGCCCGGTCGGGACGGTGCTCACGCCGGCCTCCCCGGACCGCTCGGACCGCTCGGATCGCCGAGCAGGGCGGCCACGTCGGCGGAAGTCGGGCCGCTCTGCTCGAGCGGACCGCGCGCATCCGTCCACAGACGCCCCTGCGCCAGCGCCAGGCTCACCCGCCGGCAGCGCGGGCAGATGCGCTGGTAGTGACCCTCGGGGCGGTCGGGCATCTGGTAGCGATAGCCCAGGCGCGCGGTCACCACCTCGAGGTCGTCGATCTGCTGGCGCGGCGCGTAGGCGCCGCCGCATCGGGCGCAGCGCGCCTGTTCCTCGCGCGCCCCGATCTCGCGGTAGAACGAGGCGCCGAGCTGGGCCGGACGCTGGAAGACGTGGAAGAACTTGCCGAAGGGCAGCCAGAGCAGCGCGAGGATGACGGTCACCGCGTGGAGGATGGCGAGGAAGTCGTAGGCGTAGCCCCGCATCCAGGTGTAGCTCGCGGTCAGCATCAGGCCGGTCACCGAGATCGCGAACAGCAGGATCAGGGGCAGGAAGTCCTCCCCGAACTGCTGCTCCGCCGCGGCGCCGCGATCGGTCATCCGCCGCCGCATCGCCAGCATCACGCCCGGGATGACCAGCAACGCCGACCACACCAGTCCGTGGAAGATCGTGAACGCGAGCGCCGAGCCGAGCGGGAAGGAGGCGACCTCGAACCCGAACAGGTGCACCTGGTAGCGGCCGAAGTCTCCCTCCGGCGTGGTGAAGTGGATCCAGCCGAACACCAGCGGAAAGGTGATCAGGCCGGCGATCACGCACCCCCACATGATCAGCCAGTGGGCGGCCCAGCGTCCCTTGCCGCGACGCCAGATGAAGTCGTTGAGCGCGAACCTGCCCCCCACCTTGCGGAACCAGGCGACGACGTTGCGTCCCAGCCAGCGCGGCCGGAAGAAGAGCTGCCAGCCCCGCCGCCACATCATGGCGGTCGGCGGGCGCTGCAGCCACATCGCGTAGCGATAGGTGATGCCGAAGACCGCGAAGAGGGTGGCGAAGGTGTAGGCAACCAGCGCCGCGTCGAAGTTCGCGAGATTGCGCGAGCCGACGATCACCAGCGCGGCCAGCGCCGCCGTCGCCGTCACACCACAGATGGTCGCCAGGATCGCCTCGCGCGGAGCTCGGTTCGGCACAGGCATCACCGCCATTAGACCACGTCGTGTCGACGCAGGTCGGCGGGCGAGCGGAGATGCTCCAGCGCCGGGTGGTCCCCCGCGCGAACCCGCGGGGAACCCCCCACCCGTGCCCTCTCCCCGGCGGCGGGGCGAGGTGGAGCCGGGCTTCCTCTCCTCCTGATGGAGGAAGGAAGGCGCAGCACGACGGCGATCCAGTCGACGGCGACCTTCACTCTTCCGCTGATGTCGACTTCCTTCGGTCGTCGATCGAGGCGACGGGTTCGACGTTCCCGTAATCCTTCGGTCGACGCTGCCGGGGGCGCGTTCGGTGCGCGAACCTGATGCCAGCTCGGCAGCTCGAGGCCGCAGCCCCGGATTCAGCCTCGGCGGCGTCTGGAGGACGTCATCGGCTCGACGCGCTGTTCGCCAGGCTCGCCACCGCCGTCACCAGCTCGGCAGGCTCGACCGGCTTCGCGATGTGGAGCTGGTAGCCGGCGCGCAGCGCGCGGGTGCGGTCCTCGGTTCGCGCGAAGGCGGTGAGCGCGATCGCCGGGGTGCGAGCGCCGGCGTCGGCCGGGAGGCCGCGGACCCGCCGAATCAGCTCGTATCCGTCGGCCCCGGGCATTCCGATGTCGCTGACCAGCACGTCCGGGCGGACCTCGGGCAGCTTCTCGATCGCCTCGTCGGCCGACTCGGCGAGCGTCACCGCGGCGCCCGCCTGCTCCAGGATCAGCGACAACAGGTCGCGCGCGTCGCGCACGTCGTCGACGACCAAGACGCTCAGACGATCGAGCGAAGGCAGGTCCTGCTCGCTCGACGAAGCGAGACCGCTGCCCGAGTCGTCGCGAATCGTCGGCGCCTCCTCCTGGGGCCGCGCCTGCGCGACCATCAGGGGGAGGCTGACGGTGAAGGTCGAGCCCTTGCCTTCTCCGGCGCTCTCGGCCCGCACGCTGCCGCCGTGGAGCTCGACGAGCTGGCGGACGATCGACAGGCCCAGACCCAGCCCGCCGTGGCGGCGCGACATCGAGCTGTCGAGTTGCCGGAAGCGATCGAAGACGTGCGGCAGGAACTCCTCCGGGATGCCGATGCCGGTGTCGCTCACCACGATCTCGAGGTGCGAGTCGACGCGCCGGAGCGCCACCTGCACGCGTCCGTTCTTCTCGGTGAACTTGATCGCGTTCGAGAGCAGGTTCCACACCACCTGCTGCAGGCGGTCGGGATCGCCCCAGACCGCGCCGGCGGCGGGGTCGAGCACCGGCTGCAGCTGGATCCCGCGCGCGTCCGCCGCCGGCCGCACGGTGTCGAGCGCGGCGGCGACCACCTCCACCACGTCGACCCTCTGCACGTCGAGGCTGATCTTGCCGGAGGCGATCCGGTTCATGTCGAGCAGGTCGTCGATCATCTGCGTCTGCAGGCGCGCGTTGCGCTCGATGACGTCGAGACCCTCGCGGAGCTGAGCGTCGCCGCCGCCGATGCGCCGGAGCACGGCGGTCCAGCCCATGATCGGAGTCAGCGGCGTGCGCAGCTCGTGCGACAGCGTGGCGACGAACTCGTCCTTCATGCGACTCGCGCGCTCCGCCTCGGTGCGCGCCGCCCGCTCGCTCTCGAGCAGCCGGCCACGCTCCTCGTTCGAGCGCTGGAGCTCCCGCCCCTGCTCCTCGATTCGCGAGAGCATCTCGTTGAAGGCGCCGGTGAGCTGCCCCAGCTCGTCGGCGGAGTGGCGCCGCGCCCGCAGCGAGTAGTCGTGGGTCTCGGACACCTCGACGGCGACCCGCGCGAGCTCCCGGATCGGCGCCGCCAGCCCGCGCAGGACGCGGCGTCCCACCAGGTAGGCGATCGCCATCGCCGCGCCGGCCACCACCACCGCGATGAGCAGCCCGGTGCGCAGGCGGCTGCGCACCCGCGCCAGGTCGTAGACCAGCACCACACGTCCCTGCTGCTCCCCCTGGTCGAGCACCGGCTGGGAGATGAACAGCCAGCGCCCCTGCTGCCACCCGCCCTCCCTCGGCGCCGCGGGCAGCGGACCCGGCTCGCGCTGCCGCTGGTAGCCGGCGAAGGTCTCGCCGTCGGCGTCGAACAGCGCGGCGGCGGCGACGTCGGGCACCGCGCGCAGGGCGGCCAGGGTGTCGCGGCCGAAGACGCGATCGCCGAACACCAGGGCGGCGCCGCTGTTGAGGGCCACGACCCGGGCCTGCGTCTCGGCCGCATCCACCGCCTCGCGCCGCACGTCCCGGTGGTTGGCGATCGCCAGGAGCAGCGCCACGGTCGCCACCGCTGCACCGCTCGACAGCATCACGGCCAGCGAGAGCTTCTGCCCGAAGGTGCGCACGGATCGGAGCGGCATCACGAGCTCCCCGGATGGACGACGCGAGCGAGCTGGAGCACCCGCGCGCTCACCTGCAGGCTGGAGCTCCGGATCGCCTGGGGGTTGGCGTCGAAGACGATGCGGCGACCCTCCTCGCGCAGGCCGATCATCCCGCCCGAGGCCGCGAACCCCGGAAGGCCCCCGACGGTGAGGACGTCGCTCTTGTCGAGCATCTCGAGAAACCGGATGGCTCGGCCCCGGTCGTCCTCCTCGAGGTAGACGGCGTGGGATCTCCGGGCTTCCTCCAGCACGTCGTCGCTCGCGCGCAGCTCGCGGCCGGGCAATCGCTCGAAGACCACCTCGATCGGGTGGCCATTGATCCCGCTCGTGCGCCGGGCCACCTCCTCCAAGGCCTGCGCGACCTCCTCGTTGCCGACGACGAGGACCCGCAGCGGGCTTTCGGCGTGTTCGAAGCTCGACGGCGGCCATTCGGTGTAGCCGAGCAACTTGACCAGGAATGCCGCCTTGACCTCCTCCGCGCCAGCCATCACCTGGCCCGCGGCCGGCGGCGAGAGGCGGGCCGACAGCGAGAAGCCGATGACGAAGGCGAGAGCGACGTGAGCGAAGCCGCGCGAACGGCGACGAGCGGCTGTCGTCTCGGGTGAAGCCATCTCGGCCGCGCCCGGGCTCAGAGGTCGATCCTCACCATCGCGTAGCCGCCGCGCGGAATCTCGGCGGCCCCCGATTCGACGTGGGGATCGATCAGGTTCCGGCCCCACAGAGCGAGCTCCAGGTCGTCCCGCAGTGTCCACGTGACGCCCAGATCGAGCCGCTGGTAGGAGTCGATATCGGGCTGCGGCAGCCGATCGACGTGGTAGAGCGCACCGTGGAGCTGGTAGGTCTGGAGCTGCCAGCCCTCGCGCTCTCCCCTGCCCCGGTCGAGGCGGAAGCGCAGATGGCCGCCGTCGACCTCGTCGTCGGCGACGACCTCTTCGAACTGCAGGTGCTGGCCAGGAACCGGCTGGCGCGCGAGGATCCGGTGGGTGGGGTGGGTGTAGGCGTTCCCTTGCAGGGTCCAGGTGCGTCCTCCGACCTCGCCTCCATCGAGCCGGAAACCGCCGCGAAGGCGCGTCAGCTCGTCGCGGAGGTCCACGCCGCTCGAGGTCTCGAGGCTGTCCTCGTCGGAGACCTTCGCCCAGACCCGGTAGGCGGTCCTGCGCAACTGTTGGCCGTAGCGGACCGTGGCGAAAGCCTCCAGCGGATCGCCGCCACCGGCAACGGCGAGGAGACCGGTCGTCTCGCCGGCGCTGCGCGTGATCACGTTGACCACGCCGTTCAGGGCGTTGACCCCCCACAGTGTCGGGCCGGGACCGCGGATCACCTCGATGCGCTCGACGTCCTCGATCACGACGTCGACGGCGTCCCAGAGGGTGACGTTGAGCAGCGGGTCGTAGACCACTCGGCCATCGACCAGCACCAGCATGCGATTCGCGGTCAGGATGCTCCCCACCAAGCCGCGCGCACCGGCGATCGTCGTCCAGTTGTTGACCTCGGCGACGAACATCCCGGGCACCAGGCGCAGCGCCTCGTCGAGAGTCCGATGACCAGAACGCCGGATGTCCTCGTCCGTGATCACGTAGAGCGCGGCCGGCGAGTGGAGGTGCTCCTGCTCGGAGCCGACCACCGTGGTGACCTCGACCCGCATCAGGCGCTCGAGGCTGAGCTCCTCGAGACGGCGGTCCTCACCCGAGCGAGACTCGGCGAAGAGGCTGGAGGCCGAGACCACCAGCAGCGCCGCGAGGTGCGGCAACAGCCTCCGGACCGGCCGACGGCGGATCGGTGCGAACGATCGAGGCGGTCGGCGGGTCGTCGGCGCGAACGACTCGAACGACTCGAACATGAGTGAACGGCGATCTCCCGAGGCTGTCGCGAACGCCTGTCCGCGCGGGCAAGCGCCCGGGTGAGTCCCAGGTCCGTCCTTTCGACTGGAGGACCCGGCGATCTGCCGCAGTCTACGCCAGTCGGGGGGAGTCTCGAGCCCGGAAGCGGGCGGAACAGAAGCGGCCTTCGCAGTCGGCCCTGCGCACCTCCGGTCGGGCCGGCGCACGGCTCTGCGACCGGTCGCCGAGCCCTCGGGTCGCTAAGATGGAGGACCACTCGCGAGGAGGCAAGCATGCGACGTCTCGGCTGGCTCGGCGCTGCGGTGATGCTGACGATGTGGCTGATGGCGACGGTGGAGGGTCCGGCGGTCACGGCGCAGGTGCCTGCGCCGACGGACCCCTCGTCCAGGGACCTCCCGGCGAGATGGGACGAGCTGACCGCGAGCGACTGGCCGGCAGCCCTCGAGCGCTCGAAGGGCGTCGCGATCCTGCCGATCGGAGTGCTCGAGAAACACGGCCCGCAGGCGCCGATCGGAGCCGACCTGATCCGGGCGCGCGAGTACGCGGCGCGCGCCGCCGAGGAGGAGTACGCGGTCGTCTTCCCCGACTACTTCTACGGCCAGATCTACGAGGCGCGGCACCAGCCCGGGACCTTCGCGTTGCCGAGCGAGCTGATCTGGGAGCTGCTCCAGGCGACCTGCGACGAGATCGCGCGCAACGGCTTCGACAAGATCCTGATCGTCAACGGCCACGGCGGCAACCCCAACTTCCTCCGTTTCTTCGTCCAGGCCCAGCTCGAGAAGCGCCGCGACTACGCCGTGTACCTCCACGAGCCGGCGCACGACCCCGCGTTCGCCGAGCGGCTCAGCGCGGCGCGGAAGTCGGATCCCGAGGAGGACCTGCACGGCGGGGAGCGCGAGACCTCCGAGCTGCTCTACCTGCGCCCCGAGCTGGTCCAGATCGAGCGATCGGGCGACGAGTCCGGCGATGACCTGCGGCGGCTCGACCTGGCGGAGCTGTACACCGGGATCTGGTGGTTCGCTTCGTACCCCAACCACTACGCCGGCGACGCCTCGGTGTCGTCCCGCGAAGTCGGCGAGCTGATCGTCGAGCATCGCGTCGACTCGATCGTGAGGGCGCTCCGGACGATCAAGGACGACGCCCGGACGCTCGAGCTGCAGGAGGAGTTCTTCGATCGCGTGCTGAATTGAGGATCGACGCGCGTCAGTGCCGGCGCCCCGCGATCGACGCTGGCCGCCGCCCGAGGCCGCCGGGTCGACCGAAGCGGCCGGCGGCTGCGGTCCCGATCCCGCCGCACCGTTCGAAGGCGCGGCGGTCGCGTTGCGCGCCCTGGTTGGAAGTGGAATGCTCGAACGATGCTCGCGCTCCCGCCGATCGACGCCAATTCGCTTGGCATGGACCGATTCGCAGCACTGGTCAACCAGCGCCAGCCTGGCACGGCGAGGTCCCGGTCGGACGGCGCGATCACGAGGAGACCGCCCCGATGAAGGGTGAGCGCCGGGTCTCGATCATCATGCCCTTCTACGACACGCCGGTCGACTTCCTCGACCAAGCCGTGGCCAGCGTGCTGGGGCAGACGTTCGAGGATTGGGAGCTGGTGCTGGTCGACGACGGCTCGACGATCGAAGAGGTGAGCGAAGCGGCGAGGCGCCACGCTGGCCGCGATCCCTCGCGCATCCGTTACCTCCAGCACCCGGCGTTCGAGAATCGCGGTACCAGCGCCTCGCGACGGCTGGCGCTGGAAGCCTGCCGGGGCGAGATCGTCGCGCTCCTCGACTCGGACGACATCTGGCCTCCCGCGACACTCGCCGAGCAAGTGGCGATCCTCGACCGCCATCCGAAAGCCGGCGTCTCGTACGGGAATGTTCTCTACTGGTCGAGCTGGGCAGGGGAAGCTCTCGGGCAGGAGGATTACGAACCGGAGATCGGAGTGCGCACCGGCGTCGTCCACCCGGGTCTTCGGCTCCTGGAGCTGTTCATCCGCCAGCGGATCGCGATCCCCTGCCCCTGCAGCATCGCCTTCAGGCGCGGTCTGCTCGAGCAGTCGGACGCTTTCGAGGCCGGCAACCCCGGCGTGTACGAGGATCAGATGCTCTACGCCAAGGTCCTGCTTCGAACGGACGTGTTCGTCTCCGATCGTTGTTGGGGCCGATACCGGCAGCACCCAGGCTCGGTGTGCAAGATCGCGGAGCAGCGCGGAGAGGTGGCCCTTCTGCACGTCGAGTACCTCGACTGGCTCCGTTGTTACCTCCAGGAGCAACGGATCGACAATCCGCGTCTGATGGCGGCCGTGCGCCGGCAGTCGTGGCTTCTCCGCCGGCACTCCTGGGTGCCCTCGAGCCAGTACCAGCGAGTCCGCTGGGTCAAGAAATGGGCGCTGCGGGCCGCCGAAGCGCTGATCGAAGCCTGACGCGCCCCGACCCGACTTCGGCACGGGGTCGGGTCAGCGCGGCCGAACACCGAAGGACCCGGGCGAGGAGAGGATCAACGCGGGCTCGCGCCTTGGCCCGATGGTCGCGCCGGCGCGCCGGCGTCCATCACGGGAACAGGCCGCGCTGCTCGTAGTCGGAGGCGACCTTGTCGATCGCCACCACCATCGCCGCCGTCCTCAGGTCGGCGGCCGCTCCCAGCTGGAGGCGCTTCTCACGGATCTCGCGGTAGGCAATGGTCATCGTCTCTTCGAGCCCCGAGCGCACCAGGTCCGCCTCGTCCGCGCCGCGCGCCAGCCGCGAGCGCTCGCCGTCGGAGAGGTCGCGACCGGTGCTCTCCTGGAGCAGCTGCAGCAGCCCGCCGCGGGCGCGCTGGTCGAACAGGCGCTCCATGCGTCCGAAGCGCACGTGCTGGAGGTTCTTGAGCCACTCGAAGTAGGAGACGGTGACGCCGCCGGCGTTGAGGTACACGTCCGGGATCACCCGCACCCCCGCCGCGCGCAGGATCCGATCGCCGGCGTCCGTGGTGGGACCGTTGGCTCCCTCGGCCACGATCCTGGCCCGGACCCTCGAGGCGTTGCCGTCGTCGATCTGCTTCTCGAGAGCGGCCGGCAGCAGGATGTCGCAGTCCAGCTCGAGCGCCGACGTGCGGTCCGGCAGGTTCTCGGCGTCCGGGAAGCCGAGCACCGAACCGGTCTCTTCGCGATGAGCGAGCAGCGCCTCGAGCCGCATCCCGCCGGGGGAGTGGATCGACCCCTCGAACTCCGCGACGCCGACCAGCACCGCTCCCTCCTCCTCGAGGTACCTGGCGGCGTGGGAGCCGACGTTGCCCAGGCCCTGGACCACGAAGCGTTTTCCCTCGAGCCCGGGGGAAAGTCCCAGCTCCTTCATGTCCTCGGCATACGAGCAGGCCTCGCGAAGGCCGAACATCACTCCCATGCCGGTGGCCTCGTTCCGGCCCCGGATGCCGCCCTGCCCGACCGGCTTGCCGGTGACGCAGGCCATCCCGTTGAGCTCGGAGGAGGCGAGCGCGACGTAGGTGTCGGCGATCCACATCATCTCTCGCGGACCCGTGCCGTAGTCGGGCGCCGGGACGTCGATGCCGGGTCCGATGAAGTCCTTGCGCATCAGCTCGGCGGTGTACCGCCGCGTGATGCGCTCGAGCTCGGCCTCGCTCCACTCGCGCGGATCGATCTGCACGCCGCCCTTGGCGCCGCCGAACGGCACGTCGACCAGCGCACACTTGAACGTCATCAGCGCCGCCAGCGCCTTGACCTCGTCCGCGCCGCCCGTCTCGCTGTACCGAATGCCGCCCTTGACCGGCAGACGGTGATGGCTGTGCTGCGCGCGATAGGCGCGGATCGTCTCGTAGGTCCCGTCATCTCGC
>DATKBT010000183.1:0-16088 GCA_035546295.1 Thermoanaerobaculia bacterium
GCTCTCAACCTGCTGGGCGCGATCGCCGAGCGCCGGGAGGACCTCCCCGCGGCAATCGGCTTCTACGAACGAGGTCTCGAGCTGGAGCCCGGGAGCATCCCCCTGCGGGCGCGCCTCGCCGATACCCTCGCCCGCCAGGACGAAGGGCAGCGGGCTCTGGCGATCTACGAGCTCCTGATCGAGGACGGAGCCCTGGACGCGGACGCTGAGCGCTTGTACAAGGCCGCCATGCTCAACACCCGCTACGGCGACCCGGCCAGGGCGGAGGGACTCTTCCGTCGGGGGCTCGCGCTCGCGCCCGGCGGCGTGCACCACCTGAGCATGGCCTTCATCCTCAACCGAAACGGCAAGCTGGGCGAGGGGATCGAGCACCTCGAGCTCGTCCTCGAACGGTACCGCGCGGACCTGAGCCCGCAACAGGCCCAGCTCGCGGCCCGCACCCTCGAGCAATGGCGGCGCTCTCTCTGACCTGAAGGGTCAGCCGCTCGATCCGGCGGGACGCGACCCTGGCGACGAGATTCCTGCGATGGCGAAGACCGGGCGGCTCTCTCCGTTCCTGATGCCAAGAGCCTGGCTGCTCGCGTCGGTGATCAGCGCTGCGTGCGCCCCTCCCTCCTCCGAGCCATCTCCGGCGGCGGCCGTCAAGCCCCCGCCGATGTTCACCGAACAGGCCGCCGCGAGCGGTCTCGATTTCGTGCACTTCAACGGCATGTCGGGCGAGCTCTACTACTCGGAGATGATGGGCTCCGGCGTCGCGTTGCTCGACTACGACGGGGACGGCGACCTGGACGTCTACCTGGTGCAGGGTGCAATGCTCGGTGCCGGGAAGTCGCCGCAGGACGCTCTGCTTCCGCCGTCGGCGTCGATGCTGCCGCTGCGAGATCGCCTGTATCGCAACGAGCTCGCGGCCTCCGTCGCGGGTGGCAGCCGTCGCCTGCGCTTCACCGACGTGACTGCCAGCAGCGGGATCGACGCTCGCGGCTACGGCATGGGGGTGGCGGTCGGTGACATCGACAACGACGGCTGGAGCGATCTCTACGTCACCAATGCCGGTCCCAACCAGATGTGGCGCAATAACGGCGACGGAACCTTCACCGATGTCACCGCCGAGACCGGCACCGAGGAGCCACGCTGGAGCGCCTCGGCCACATTCGTCGACGTCGACCGCGACGGATGGCTCGACCTCTACGTCGTCAACTACGTCGACTTCACGGTCGAGGGGCATCGCCTCTGCCGCTCCCTGACCGGCGCACCGGATTACTGCGGTCCCCTCACCTACCGGCCGCTTCGCGACCGCTTGTTCCGCAACCGCGGCGACGGCACGTTCGAGGACCGCAGCTCGCTGGCGAACGTCCTCGGCGAGCTGGGAGCAGGCCTGGGCGTGGCCGCGGGAGACTTCGACGACGACGGCTGGCCCGACCTCTACGTCGCCAACGACGGCATGCCGAACTTCCTGTGGATGAACCGGGGCGACGGCACCTTCGAGAATCAGGCGTTCGCCGCAGGTTGCGCCCTCAACCGAGAGGGCCGTGCCGAGGCGGGCATGGGGGTGGCTGTGGGCGACGTCGACGGCGACGGCGACGAGGACGTTCTCGTCACGCATCTGGCGCTCGAGACCAACACCCTGTACCGCAACCAGGGCCGTGCTCTCTTCGAGGACGCCTCGATCGACAGTGCTCTGGGGCCGCCGAGCTGGCCTTACACCGGCTTCGGTACGGCCTTGGCCGACGTCGACAACGACGGTTGGCTCGATGTGCTGGCGGTCAACGGCGGAGTGAAGATCGCGCCCGAGCTGGCTGATCGGGGCGACCCCCACCCCCTCGGTATGCCCAACCAGCTCTTTCGCAACCTCGGGAGCGGCCGCTTCGAAGACTCCTCCGCTCGGGGGGGCTCTGCCTTCAGCGCCCTGGAGGTGAGTCGCGGCCTGGCGACCGGCGACATCGACAACGATGGCGATGTGGACGTGGTGGTGACGAACAACGGCGGCCCCGCCCGCCTGCTCATCAACGAAGTGGGGCGGGAGCGTCACTGGGTGGGGCTGCGGCTGGTGACCGGGCAGGGGCGACGCGACGCCCTGGGCGCCTGGGTGGGCGTGCACCGCGGCGAGGCGCCGGTCCTGTGGCGGCGAGTGCGAACCGATGGCAGCTACCTCTCGGCGAGTGATCCCAGGCTGCTCATCGGGCTGGGCGCCTCGCCGGGCGTCGACGCGGTCGAGGTACGCTGGCCGAGCGGGCGTCGTGAGGTGTTCGAGGTCGCGGCGGGCCGCTACACCACCCTCGAGGAGGGCGCCGGGAGCCCACGCCGGAGCTCGGTGCCATGAGCCCGCGCACCGCGTCGCGCACCACCGCCCTCGCCCTGATCCTTCTCGTCCTGCCCTCCTGCGATGACCCGCGCCGGGCGCCGCCCCTCGCTCCAGTTCCCTATCCGGACCTCGCGCGCTCCGCCCCCGAAGTGCGGGCACAGCTCGAGGATGCGCGCCGGCGTCTCGACGAGACGCTGATCGGCGGGACCGACGGCGCTGCGCGGGCCGAAGCCTTCGGCGCCATGGGCCGGCTCTACCACGCCTACGATCTCCTCGAGCCGGCCGAGGTCTGCTACCGCAACGCCCTCGCGCTGGCCCCTCGGGAGCGGTCCTGGCAGTACTACCTCGGCCTGGTTGCCCAGCGGCGGGGTCGGCTCGCCGACGCCGCCCACTGGCTCGAGGAAGCCCTGGCCCGAGGCGGTCCCGACGCCGCGACCCTGCTTCGCCTGGGCGATGTCGAGCTGGCCAGAGGACAGCCGGAAGCTGCCCGCTCCTATTTCGAGCGAGCCCTGGAACAGGATGCGACCTGCTTCGCGGCGCGCTACGGGCTGGGGGAGGCGGCCCGGGCTTCGGGCGAGCTCGAGGTCGCTCGCCGACACTTCCAGCGCACTCTCGAAGAGCAGCCTTCGGCCGCGCGGGTCCACTACCCCCTGGCTCAGGTCCTGCTCGCCCTGGGGCGCGCGGCGGAGGCCGGAGCCCATCTCGAGGCCGCCCGCGGCCGCGAGGTCAGCGTCGGCGGCGAGGCGACCT
This sequence comes from Thermoanaerobaculia bacterium, assembly GCA_035546295.1. Taxonomy (GTDB): domain Bacteria; phylum Acidobacteriota; class Thermoanaerobaculia; order Multivoradales; family Multivoraceae; genus DATKBT01. The sequence continues at coordinate 3,053 of DATKBT010000183.1, forward strand.
GCCCGGACCCCCTCGACGCCGCGCTCGCCGGGCTGACGCTGGGGTCGGCCGCCCACCTGCGCCGGGCGCTACAGGCGGCGGTGGCCGGCGACGCCGAGCTCGAGCTCGAGCACTACCGGCGCGCGGTGACGGTTGCCCCAACGGATGCCGTCGCCCGCCAGAGCCTCGGGTCGGCCCTCTTCCGCAATGGAGACCTCGACGGCGCGCAACGCGAGCTACGCGAGGCCGCCCGCCTGCTCCCCTCCGACGCGAGCGTACGCTACGACTTGGGCCAGGTCCTCCTGCGCCGCGGTGACGTCGAGCAGGCGGCCCGCTCCTTTGCCGACGCGATCGAGCTCGACCCGACGTTCCCGGAAGCCCGTCTTCGCCTCGCCGACCTCCTCCAGCGCCAGGGCCGAAGCGCCGAAGCCGAGGCGCACCTGCGGCAGGTCCTCACCCTCGATCCCCTGAGCATCCAGGCCCGCGTCCAGCTCGCCCTGGCGCTCTACGGGACCGGCCGCGGCAGCGAGGCCGTCGCCGAGCTGGGAGATCTGGTCGATCTCCATCCCCCGGCGGACCCGGCGGAGCGAGTCGCCTTGGCGACCGCGCTGCTCGCCCTCGGTGACCTCGATCGGGCGCTCCGCCACCTGCGGGCGGTCGCGGACAGCGAGGCACCGGCGGCGACCCGAGCCCTCGCCCACCTGCGGATCGGCCAGATCCACGCGGCGCGCCACCACCTCCCGGCAGCGGTGCGGCGGCTGGAGGCCGCCCTCGCTTTGGATCCCGACCGCGCCGAGGCGCGAACGATCCTCGATCGGCTGGAGCGGCAGTGAGGGCGCTGGCCGCGCAGCCGCCCCCCGGCGCATAGACCGAGGCCCCGGTCGGTTGACCGGGGCCTCTGGATCGTCGAGACGCTAGGGCTGGCGAGCTAGAAGCGGAAGCCGACCGAGAGGCGGAACGTCCGCGGTGTCTGGAAGTCGACGGCTTCGTCCGGCTCGCCGAAGTCGTCGGCCTTCGCCCAGTGCACGCCCTCGACCGGGGTGTCGGTGAACGGGTTGAAGGGCTGGCACGGCGACCCGTTGCAGGAGGTCGGCTGGGTGTTGGTAGCGTCGAACACGTCTTGCACCGCGCGGCGCGCGAAGACGTTGTCCTCGTCGAACACGTTGAGCACCTGCGGCGAGACGAACACCTCCATCGATGAGCCGAATGCCCTCCAGCGGAACGAATAGGTGAAGGACAGATCGGTGCGCGTGATGTCGTCCGTCTTGAACGCGTCGCGAGAGGTGAAGAAGTACGTGACCGCCGGCGGGGGCTGCGCGAACCCTGGGTTGGTGACGAAGGGGGTCGAATCGACCCCGCCGACCGCACCGTACGGGGAGCCCGAGAAGAAGTTCTGAAGCAGGGCGACGCTGAGGTGGTTGTGTTCTCCCTTGAGGAGATCGTAGATCCCCCAGGCTCTTATCTTGTGCCGCTGATCGCCCTCGAGGTTGCCCACCGGCAGGTTCCAGCTCGGGTCCTTGTAGATGGCGTACGAGTTGGGCGACGCCGACACCGGACCCGCCCCGGCGGTCTCTCCGTTGATGTTCCCTTCGAGCTCCGACAGCGTGTAGTTGCCGGCCAGCGTGAAGCGGTCGGTGAAGCGGTAGCGGCTGGAGAGGATGAGGCCCGTGTACTCGCGCTCGAGGATCTCATCGCCGAAGTTGCCGATCTCGGTGATATCGGAGCCGAAGGCGATGTCGCCCGGCTGGTTGCGCTCCGAGTAGAAGTCCTCCCACTCGCGCCGGACCACGTCGGCGCGGACCAGGCCCTTGGTGCCCAGTCGCTTGGTGACGCCGACCGCGATCTCGTCGGTGGCCGGGGACTTGAAGCCCTCGCGCACGACGACGGTAGCGCCGGGGATCACGCTGTAGAACAGCCGGGGCGGCGTGGTGAGTCCGCCGAGCACGTCGTCCACGTTCTGGGTGCCGCCGGCCCCCAGGTACCAGTCGAACAGCTCTCGCAGCGCGGCGTCGGTGGGCACGCAGGTGCCGGCCGCACCGCACGAGGGATCGCCGTTGATCAGCGGCCCGCCGTAGGTGGAGAAGAAGCCGGCCAGGGCGCCGCCGGTCGAGGCGCCGTCGGCGATGTTGCCGCTGTTCGCGATCGCCGCCACGTAGGTGCCGTAGCTGGCGTGCAGCAACAGGTCACCATCCCCCTTGACGTCGAAGGTGGTCCCGAGCCGCGGGCTGACCTTGCTGTCGTCGGTCACCGTCGCGCCGCTCGAGTCGACCCCGTCGTTCTCGTCGTAGCGCACGCCGATGTTGAAGCTCCACTTGTCGTTGAGCTGCCAACTGTCGTTGACGAAGAACGAGTCGGTCGCGAAGTCGGTGGGCTGCGCGATGTCGAGACCGACCGGCGGCCACCACACGACCCAGGTGGTGGCACCGCGGAAGACCGGGAAGATGTTGTTGCTGCTGTCGATGACGATGTCCTCGGCCCACACCTGGAAATCACTTCCCGACTGGTGGTTGACGGAGAAGCGGATGTCCGAGAAGGTGTCGTAGCCGAAGGTGAAGTCGTGCGTGCCCGCGTCCGCGGTGGTGAGGAAGTAGGAGCCCTTGGCGAGCGTGTTCTCGTTGTTGCGGATCTCGGGCTCGCAACTGCCGCAGAAGGTCGGCGACCACCAGCGACGGCCGCTCGGGCGGTGCCTCATCAGCGTCCCTTCGATCAGGTCGGGCACGCCGCCGAAGCCGGTCGCGATCTCGAAGTCGCGCTCCGAGTACTGCGCCTCGACGAAGAAGCTCGAGGTCAGGATGCCGGTGTAGTTGGCGCTCTTGATCTCCTGCGGATCGGTCCGCACCGAAACGCTGCGCAGATCCAGCACCGTGCCGAAGGTGGTGCCGGCGCTGGCGCGGTCGATCTCCAGGTACGAGCCGATCAGGCTGTGGCTCGGGGTCATGGCGACCGTCAGCTTGCCCTCGAACCGCTCCTCGTCGTCGCCACTGGGGAACGTGATGTTGGTGATCGCCGTGGTGGCCTGCGACGACTCCTCGAAGTCACGGCCGGCGAGGAAGAACCAGATCTTGTCCTTCCAGAAGGCTCCGCCGAGCGTGCCTTCGTAGGTTTTCGTGACGTCATCGGTCTGCTCGAAGGTGGGATCGAATTGCCGGTTGGTGTCGTCGCTGATCCAGTCGTCGTTGTTGAGGCTCGCCCGCAGCGAACCCTGGAGCCGATTCCCTCCGGACTTGGTGATGACGTTGACGACGCCCCCGGAGAAGCGGCCGTACTCCGCCGAGACGCCGGCGGTCGTCGTCGTCGTCTCCTGGATGGCGTCCTCGATGAACAGCGGGAGGAACTGACCGCGGAGGTTCTCGTTGACGGTGACGCCGTTGACCAGGTAGAGGTTCTCGTAGCTGAAGCTGCCGTGGATCAACGGCTCGGTGCTCGGCCCGGTGTTGGCGACTCCCGGCGCCAGGTTGACCGCCTGGAGCGGCGCGCGCCCGATGGGCAGCTTGGTGAGCTCCTCGCCGCCGACGGTGGTGGACACCGTGCTCCGGTCCGAGATCTGCTCGATGCGGCTGGTGACGGTGATCTCCTCGGTGACCGTGGCCAGCGCCAGCTCGACGTTCGAGGTCTGAGTCTGGGCGATCGACATCTTGACCCGCTGGACCGCGGTGGCGAAGCCCTCCAGGCTAAAGGTGACCTCGTAATCGCCCGGCGGAAGGAGCGGGATCTTGTAGTCCCCGTTCTGACCGGTCACGGCCGTGCGCTGGCCCTGCAAGCTGTCCGACTCCGCCGTCACCAGCACACCGGGCAGCCGGTTGCCCTCGGCGCCCGCTACGGTGCCTTTCAAGGTCCCGGTGGGGTTCTGCGCCAGTGCGAGCGACGCCGACAGGCCGACGGCCAGGCAGAGCCCGATCACCCTCCGAGGATGAATACCTTGCATCATGATCTCCCCGTCTTGTTCCTTCTTCAATCGCACTTCTTCAACGCACCAACTTCCGCGATCGCGCCTCACGGGCGATGTTCACAGAACCCTTTTTTTTCTAAACCCGAAGCAAGAAGCATACCCGACCAGCGTGCGCCCGTAGCGGCGCCGGATCTTCTGTTTAACTGCTGAAACGAAGTCACTTTCGCCGGATCAAGCGACGCCGCGGGGGACGCCAAAGGGACGTGAATCATTTTTTTGGTCGGAAGCGATACGGGACTTTGGATTGCTGCGGAGGCCCCGCTCAGCGCGCGCCCACTTCGAGATCGACGTTCGCGGTCGCGTCGAGACGTCCCAGATGGTCGCGGACCCCGACCGAGACTCTCTGCCAGCCCTGCTGCATCTCGAGCTGGATGGGGTAGGTGGCGGCGCTCATCATCGCCTGCTCGAGATCGGCGTCGGGAACGCGAATGGGAAGTTGGATCTGCTGGAACGGCGACACGCCGCCCTTCAGATCCCGGGCCACCACGAAGACCGAGAGCTGGGCCACGTGGAACCCCTCCTGCGGCAAGAGGACCAGCTTGTGAAACGGAATCTTGAGCCAGATCGGCACCTGGTAGCTCTTGCGGCCGCTGCGCACCTGCCGTCCCGGATCGAGCCGCATGGCGAAGCCGTTGTCGACGATTCCGTAGTGCAGCGCCGACAGCGTGCGGTCCTGGAGCTCCGCCAGGGGGTCCTTCAGGCGGTAGGAGCCGAGATGACGCGCGTCGAGACCGCCGCGCTTCACCTTGACCTCGACCCGGTGCGGCTGCCCGTCGCGGCCGGCCGGCGGGCTGTAGCCGAGCGAGTAGAAGGTCTCGAAGTCCCCGATCATGCGATCGAGCAGGCCGGCGACGTTCGCGGTGCCGGTGAAGGTCAGGCCGCCCGTGCCGCCCGCCATGCGCAGGAGCGAGCTCTCGAGGCTCTGGGTCTCGAGCGCGACCACGTCGGGCGACATCGGACCCTGACCGTGCGCGGTTCCCGGCGCCCCGAACTCCGCCGACACGCCCCTGGGCGACGCGCGCGAGCTGTTGGAGATGGTGTAGAAGGCCACGCCGTTGTTGCTGGCGTGGGTCACCAGTCGGTCGAAGAGATCGCCGGCGTCGAGCTCGCTCGACAGCGCGAGCGTCTCCATGTCGCGCAGGGCACCCAAGGCAGCGGCGGCGTCCTGCGCCGCCGCCCAGGCCTCGAACTTGTTGAGCCATCCCTGGGCCATCGAGTCCGCGGCGCGCAGGGCGAGCCCGTCGCTCACGTAGAGCACCGCCTTGCGGCCGCGCAGACCGGCCAGGGTGTCGGTGAAGTGCGCCAGGGCCTCGGTGGCGACCTGGACCTTGCGGTAGCGCCGTTCGGCCAGGAAGCGGATGTCGTTGGCCAGGCGGATCGCCTCGACCTGCGCGTCTTCGAAGTCCCTGAGACCGCCCAAGTCGAGGATCGGTCCGCCCTGAGCGGGGCTGGGCGGCATGCGCGCCTGCTGCATCCGCCGCAGCAGCGTCCGGTGATCGACCTCGTCGCGGACGTGCTGGCCGACCTCCTTCGACACCCGATCCAGCGACTCTTTGAGCTGGTCGACGTCGTTCGTGAAGGCCTCGATCACCTCCACGACACCGCCCATGGCGACCAGCATCACCCGATCCCGGGGGTCCAGGTTGGCCCTCAGGTACTCCTCGAGATTCCCGAAGATCAGGTTGCGATTCTCCGGTCGCGTGTTCAGGTTGTCGATGAACACGACCAGGCTGAGGTTGCGCGTCGCCGGAGCCGGCAGCGAGTCCTCCTCGGTCTCTCCCGGAGCGAGTACCGTGCTGCGTCCCTCGACGGCGAAGAAGTTCGTGAGCTCGACCTGCCGGCCGTCCTCGTAGACCTCGAAGTCCTCACGGGTCAGGCCGGTGACAGGCTCGCCCTGGCGATCCGTCACGATCACCTCGACGTTGACCACCTGGACCTCGATGGTCTCGGAGAACGGCTCGATCTCCTGAGCCGTCCCGGACCGGGAGAGGACCAGCCCCAGGGCCAGCCAGGCGAGAGCGGAGGATCGACAGGCGGCGACGTTTCTCATGCGGCGTGCTCCGGGCGGCATCCCCCTCCGGCTCTCGGAGCCTCGGCGCTCCGACCCGGCAGAGACCGGCGGCACCGACGGGGTCTAGGAGCCGTTCTTCGAACCGTCTAGGAGCCGTTTTCTTCGAACCTGCGATGCTAGCACGCGCTCCAGCTCCAGTGAGGCCAATGGGTGTAGACTTACCCGTCGCCTCGGGCGACCGCCGCCTCGAACCGCGACAGCGCCTCCGCCGTCCGGACGGCGCGAAGATCAGCCGTCACGAGCAGCCGGCGGTGAACGGAAGCATGAGCAAGACCTCCTCCCCGTGGCGGGGCGCGAGGCTCCGGAGGGCCGCCCGAGCCGCCACCCTGGCCCTCCTGTGGTGGGCCGGCGCCGCCCCCGCGCAGGGCCCGCCGCGCAAGATCCTGGTGGTTCCCGGCGACGTCGGCGAGCAGGCGCTCGCGCAGCGCCGCGAGGCGCAGCTCGCCGGCCTCGAGCGGATCCAGGCGTTCGCTTTCTTCCGCTTCGAGGACCGAGTCGCCGAGAGCGGCATCCGCTTCCATCACCGCATCGTCGATGACGCCGGCAAGCACCACAAGATGGTCCACTACGACCACGGCAACGGCGTCGCCGTGGCGGACGTCGACGGCGACGGGCACCACGACATCTACTTCCTCACCCAGCTCGGGGCCAACGAGCTGTGGCGCAACCTCGGCAACGGCAAGTTCGAGGACGCGACCGCGACCGCCGGGGTCGGTCTCGCCGACCGCGTCAGCGTCGCCGCCTCCTTCGGAGACATCGACAACGACGGCGATCCCGATCTCTTCGTGACCACGGTCAAGATGGGCAACGTGCTCTTCGAGAACGACGGCAAGGGGCGGTTCCGCGACATCTCGCAGGCCGCCGGCGTGGACTACGTCGGGCATTCCTCCGGTGCGGTCTTCTTCGACTACGACAACGACGGCAGGCTCGACCTCTTCGTCGCCAACGTCGGCGTCTACACCACCGAGCGCAAGGGACGCGGCGGCTACTACGTCGGCGTCGAAGGGGCCTTCTCGGGCCATCTCTATCCCGAACGCACCGAGGCCAGCCTGCTCTACCGCAACCTCGGCGGCAACCGCTTCGAGGAGGTCTCGCAGCAAACCGGTCTGCGCGACACCGGCTGGAGCGGCGACGCCAGCGCCGTAGATCTCGACGGCGACGGCTACCGCGACCTCTACGTGCTCAACATGCAGGGCGACGATCACTTCTGGGTGAACGTCGAGGGCCGCGCCTTCGTCGACAAGACGAGCGAGCTCTTTCCCAAGACCCCCTGGGGAACGATGGGGGTGAAGTTCTTCGACTACGACGGCGACGGGCTGCTCGACCTGGCCTTGACCGACATGCACTCGGACATGAGCGAGAACGTGGGCGTCGAGCGAGAGAAGCTCAAGTCCCGGATGCAGTGGAGCGAGGACGTACTACAGGGGGGCGACGACAACATCTTCGGCAACGCCTTCTACCACAACCGAGGGGGCGGCGAGTTCGTTGAGGTCTCCGATCAGATCGGCACCGAGAACTACTGGCCGTGGGGCCTCAGCGTCGACGACCTCAACGCCGATGGCTTCGACGACATGTTCATCGCCTCGAGCATGAACTACCCGTTCCGCTACGGCATCAACTCGCTGCTGCTCAACGAGGGCGGCAAGCGGTTCGTCGACGCCGAGTTCATCCTCGGGGTCGAGCCGCGCCGGGATCGTGCCGTGGTGCAGGACTGGTTCGAGCTCGACTGCGGCGGCGAGGACGCCGGCCACGAGTACTGTGAGGGCGAAGAGGGTCGGGTGACGGTGCGTGGCACCGTCGGCTCGCGCGGCTCGGTGATCTTCGACCTCGACGGCGACGGCGACCTCGACATCGTGACGGCGGAGTTCAACGGCCGTCCCCAGGTTCTGGTCAGCGACCTCGCGCAGCAAGCCGAGATCCACTACCTCAAGCTACGGCTCGTCGGCACGGCGTCGAACCGTGACGGCCTCGGCGCGCGGGTGCGGGTGAGCGCGGGCGGGCGAGTCCTCACCAAGGAGCACGACGGCAAGTCGGGCTACCTGTCGCAGAGCGCGCTGCCGCTCTACTTCGGGCTGGGAGCGCAGACGCGGGTCGATCGCATCGACGTGCGCTGGCCCTCCGGACGAGAGCAGGTGGTGACCGAATCGCTGTCGGTCAACACCCTGCTCGAGATCGTCGAGGAGTAGCCGCCGCGGTCCTGTCGGCTTCTCCGCTGGCAGCCGCACGACGGCAAAGCAGCGCGAGAGCCGGTCGAGCGGCGCCCGGCCTCTCGACCGGCGGCGCGTTTACGGCGGTGAGGCGGTCGGCGACCAGGCACCGCCAGTGCCTTCGCGCAGCAGGTGGTAGCGGTCGACGGCGAGGTCCCTCCACTCCTCGATGCGGCCGCTCGTCCAGTAGGCCCGCACCCGCTCCACTCGCGCAGCGTCCCCCAGGCCGATCAGCACCCTGGGGTCATGGGCCGAGGCGAAGCTGCCTTCGCTGCGCACGCGGCGCACCAGCGCCGGCTCTTGCCCGCGCAGAACGGCGACCCGTGTGCCCAGCGCGTCGCGGCCGGCGGCGTCGAGCAGGCGCAGCCCCAGCCAGTGGCGGCGGTGGCCGATCTGATTGAGCAGCAGACGCGGTGGGCCGCTGTTGTTGAGCAGCAGCACGTCGGTGTCGCCGTCGTTGTCGACGTCGCCGAAGGCGGCGCCGCGGGTCACCTCGGACAGCGCGAACGAGGGTCCGGCGCGCCCACTCACTTCGATGAACGTGCCGTCGCCGCGGTTGTGGAAGAGCTGGTTCGGCTCGTGAAACGGGAAGGGATCGCCGCGGCGGGCGAGCTCCTCGACGACCCGGACGGCGCCGTTGGCGACCAGCAGGTCGAGCCAGCCGTCGTTGTCGTAGTCGAAGAACAGCGTTCCCCAGCTGGTGTGGCTCCAGCTCGGAACCGCGAGGCCGGTGGCGATGGTGACGTCCTCGAAGGAACCGGAGCCGTCGTTCGAGTAAAGCGTATTGGTCTCCCCCACCAGGTGGGTCATGAACAGGTCCTCGTCGCCGTCGCCGTCGAAGTCGCCGGCGTCGACGCCCATGCTCGCCTCCGGCAGACCGTCGCGGTTGACGGCCGACCCGGCGAGGAGCGCCTGGTCGCGGAAGGTCCCGTCATGCTGATTCATCCACATGTGGTTCTCGATGCCGTCGTTGGCGACGTAGAGGTCGAGCCAGCGGTCGCCGTCGAGATCGGCGGCCACCACGCCCAGCGCCTTGCCGACCTGGCGAGCGACGCCGGTGCGGCTCGAGACATCCTCGAAGGTGCCGTCGCCGCGATTGCGGAACAGGCGTCCGGTCACGCCGGCATAGGCGTTGGGCCCGCAGTAATCCTGCGCGCCGGTGGCGGTGCGGCAGACCTTGTGATTGGCGAACGTGAAGTCCACGTAGCTGCCGACGTAGAGGTCCAGCCAACCGTCTCGGTCGTAGTCGAAAAAGACCGCCGGGACGCTCCACCGCGAATCGTCGGTGCCGGTCTCCGCCGTGACGTCGCGAAACGTGCCGTCGCCCTGGTTCCTCCACATCTGGTTCGGCCCCAGATTGGTGACGTAGAGATCGACCCAACCGTCGTTGTCGTAGTCCCCGGTGGCGACGCCGAAGCCGTAACCGTAAGCGCGCAGCCCGGCCTCCTCGGTGACGTCGGTGAAGCGCAGCCGCCGCTCCCCGCTCGGCGAGACCACGAGGTCGTTGCGGTAGAGGCGGTCCGAGAGCGGCAGGGGCTGGCGGGGCGGGAACACGGCGTCGGCGGGCGTCTTGCCCTCGCCCAGCATGCCGCCCTGCACCAGGTAGACGTCGAGATCGCCGTCGTTGTCGTAGTCGAGGAAGGCGCAACCGGCGCCATTGATCTCCGCCATGTAGTACTCGCCCGACATGCCGTTGAAGTGGACGAAGTCGAGACCCACCTCGGCCGCAGCCTCGATGAAGAAGGGCTCCGCTCCCGGCGCCGCCTCGTGCCCCCCCTGGCTCGAAAGGGCCCGCGGCGCCGCTGCGGCGTGGAGCGCAAGACCGGCGACGAGGAGAGCGCGCATTAGAAGAGCCGGCATCGTCGGGTACCGATTGTAAGGGTTGTAAGGGCAGGCCCGGGGAGCCGACCCTGGCGTGCGCGAGCCCCCGCCGCCTTGGATCGCGCGCGGCCCGCGAGGGGCTCGCGGAGACGCGATGCGCGGCGAGGCCCGGCCGGGCGCCCGCCGGCCCTGCCGGTCACCATTCGGTACGATGACCCTCCGGCTTCGCGGCCCCACGCTGGGTTCGAGCCGGGGGTGTGATGGCCCGCTGGATACCTTCATCGAGATGGCTGCAGCGGCTGGTCCTGGTCGCGTTCGGCCTCGCACTCTTCGCCTCCGCGCTGGCGCTGAACGAGGCGGTGCTCGCCTGGGTCGGGGCCGGCGATCCCGATCGCTTCCCCGATCCCTTCGTCGGCTTCGAACCCGGACGCCCGCTCTTCGTGCGGCAGGTGGGCGAAGAGGGCGCCGACCGCTACGTGACGAGCCCGGAGAAGCTCGCGTTCTTCAACCAGCAGCAGTTCCCCGCGGTCAAGGAAAGGGGAACCTACCGGATCTTCGCGCTCGGGGGCTCGACCACGTTCGGGAGCCCGTACGATGCTGCCGTCGCCTTCCCCCGCTGGCTCGAGATCTACCTCGAGTCGACGGATCCCGGCCGCAGGTGGGAGGTGATCAACGCCGGCGGAATCTCCTACGCCAGCTACCGGATCGTCGTGCTCATGAAGGAGCTCGCGCGCCATCGGCCCGACCTCTTCATCGTCTACACCGGCCACAACGAATTCCTCGAAGAGCGCACCTACTCCGCAATCCTGGAGCGGCCGCGGGCGGTCAAGCGCGCACAGGTCTGGCTCGGGGGGCTGCGCTCCTACACGCTGGCCCGCACCGCCTGGAGCGGTCTGACCGGTGACCGGAGCCGGCCCGAGAGCACCCTGGCCGCCGAGGTGGAGGCCTCGCTCGACGGCTGGACCGGCATCGCTGGGTACCGGCGCACCGCGGAGTTCAAACGAGCCACAGCCGAGCACTTCGAGGACAATCTGCGACGCATGGTGGCGGTGGCCAGAAGCGCGGGCGCCGAGCTGGTCTTCATCAAGCCGATCTCGAACCTCAAGGACTTCTCGCCCTTCAAGACCGAGCACCGCAAGGGCTTGGATCGGGGCTCGATCGCTCGCTTCGCGGCGCTCGTCGACGACGGGCGGGCCGCCCTCGCCGCCGGCGATCCGAGCGGTGCGGCGGCGCACCTCCGGCGCGCGCTCGATCTCGACGGCGAGCACGCCGGCGCGCACTACGAGCTCGGGCGCGCCCTGCTCGCCGCCGGCTCGCCGGTGGCGGCGCGCGAGGCCTTGGTCCGGGCCAAGGACCTCGACGTCGCCCCGCTGCGGGCGCTGGAGTCCTTTCTCGTCGCCCTAGAGAGAGTCAGCGACGAGCAGGAGGTCGAGCTGGTCGATCTGCCCTCGCTGCTCGAGGACGACTGCGAGCGGCGGCTCGGGCACCGCATCCTGGGCAACGAGTACCTCCTGGACCACGTGCACCCCGACATCGCGATCCACAGTCGGATCGGCGAGGTGCTGCTCGAATGGCTGGTCCGGGGAGGAGTGGCGCAGCCCGGGGAGGGCTGGATCGAGGAGGTGCGCCACAGGCTCTATCGCGAGGTGGTCGGCGCCCTCGACGCGGTTTACTACGCCCGGCGCGATCTCAACCTCGCCAAGGTCTTGGGCTGGGCCGGCAAGCTCGAGGAAGCGGAGCCCCCGCTCGAGCGCGCCGCGATCGTCCTGGTCGACGACGCTGAAGTCCACCTCAACCTGGGGATCCTGCGCTCGCGGACCGGCCGGCGCGCGGAGGCCGAGCCGGCGCTGTTGCGGGCTGCCGCGCTCGCCCCTGACATGCCCGAGGTCCACTTCAATCTCGGCGTCGTCTACGGCGAGACCGGGAGGCTCGAGGAAGGGATCGCCGCGCTGCGCCGCGCGCTCGAGCTGCGCGCGGACTACGCGGAGGCGCTCTACAACCTCGGCGTGCTGCTGCGCCGCGCCGGCGCTCTGGAGGAGGCGATCCGCACACTCGAGCGGGCGGCGGCGGCGAAGCCCCACGGGGCCGCCGTTCACCGCCAGCTCGCCGCGGTCTATCGCCTCTCGGGCCGTGTCGACGAGGCCCTCGCCGCCCACGCGCGCAGCATCGAGCTCGCGCCCGAGGACCCCGCGGCCAGGACCGAGCTGGCCGCCACTCTGGCCGGGATCGGGCGCGAGCAGGAGGCGGAGCGGTCGCTGCGCGAGATCCTGGCCGCCGATCCCGACCACGCCGACGCCCACTTCCAGCTCGGGTCGGTGCTCACCCGCCAGGCCCGGATCGAGGAGGCGGCGGCGGCGTATCGGCGGGCGCTCGAGTGCGACGCGAAGCACGTGAAGGCCCTGGTGAACCTGGGGATCCTCCACGGCCGGGCGGGCGAGCTCGAAGCGGCCCGCGCCGTGCTCGAGCGGGCAGTCGAGATCGCGCCGGCGTACGCCGAGGCGCACTACAACCTAGCGATCGTCCTCGACGCCGCCGGTGTGCCGGAGCGCAGCCTCTCCGCGCTGCGCCGGGCGGTCGAGCTCGACCCGGTCCAGGGACGCTTCCACTTCGCCCTGGCCACGGTCCTGGACCAGCGCGGCGAGCAGGCCTTGGCGCGCCGGCACTACGCGCTGGCCCGGGAGCGCGGAGTCGTCGAGGCGGACGAGGCGCTGCGGCGACTGGAGGGAGAGAGCCGGTGAGGTAGGCCTTCCGAGGCACCGCCTCGTCAGGCAGATTCGACGTCGTGCCGCTGCTCACGGGCAGGCAGCCCGTCCCCCCGGAGCAGCGCCGGCCGGCACCGCCCGGGCGCAGGCTCAGTCCAAGACCCGAAGCGGGATCGAGCTCAGCCGGCGGGTGCGGGTCGTGGGGTCGGTGACCGCGACCTCGAGCGTGTAACGCCCCGCCTCGAGCCCCGCCGGCTCGAAGGTGGCCACCAGCTTGTCGAGCCCGTCGATGCCGGTGACCGTGCGC
>DATKBT010000184.1:0-31787 GCA_035546295.1 Thermoanaerobaculia bacterium
TTCGACCGCGCGGATGCGCTCGCCGAGCTCCTGGATCTCGAGGCAGGCCTCGGCGAGGGGCGGTCGCAGCGTCGACGGCAGATCGGAATCTGCGTCCTCGATGAGCTCCCAGACCGCGGGGATCACGTGCCGTGCGCCTTGCGGGATGAAGTGGCCGAGCTCGCGCAACAGACCTCGCAGGGTGTTGATCCTGGCTGTTCGATCGGCGAGCCACTGCGAACGGAGACGGTGCAGGGCGGTGAGCGACTGCTGGTCGATGCTCTTGACCGGAACGGGGACGATCTTCTCGTTGCGCGAAGCCTCGAGCAGGGCTCGGGCGTCGTTGCGATCGGTCTTGTTGGTGGTGCGATAGGGAGCGACGTGGCGGACCGGGAGGAGGATCGGCGAGTGTCCGAGCTCGCGAAGCTTTCGCGCCCAGTGGTGTGCGGTCCCGCAGGCTTCGAGCAGGACAGTCGCGGGCTGCCGCTGGGCGAAGAAGCGGAGGAAGCGGGTGCGGCTGAGCCGGTGCTCCTCGGCGACCCGACCGGGCCGCTTCGAGACGGCGACCTGGAAAACGTTCTTGGCGATGTCGACGGCGATGGTCGTAGTAGGCTTCACGGCGGACTCCTTTCCCATGTGGTACATGCACGCGACTCTGGCACTCGGATGCCGCTCGAAGTCGCGGAGAGGAGTCCATCTCATCAATCCAGCCGACGAACCCGTCGCTTCGCGCCGGGTTCCGCCGCTGAGCGGCGGGTCCTTAGAGCGCCCAGCGAAGACGGCGCTAGAATGAGGCTATGACGAGAGACTTCGACGTCATCGTAGAGCGTGACTCTGAGGGCTACTATGTGGCGTCCGTTCCGGCGCTGCGTGAATGCCACACCCAGGCGCGTTCCCTTGACGAGCTCATGGAACGAGCTCGAGAGGCGATCGAGCTTTGCCTGGAAGTCGAAGGTGACGAGACCGAGCCGCTTGCGTTCGTCGGCGTGCAGCGACTCACCGTCACGGTATGACCCGTCTGCCAGCGATCACCGGCAAAGAACTGGTAGCAGCCTTGAGCCGGACGGCGCCCTGACGCGCTTAGACGCGCCGCGAGCGCAAGGCATATGAGTAGTAGCGAACGCGAAGATCTCCGCCCCGAGTACGCTCCCGAGCTGATTCGCTCCGACGAACGCGGGAAGTACGCGGCACGCTACCGCGAAAGGACCAACCTCGTTCCGATCGACCCCGATCTGCGAGAGCACTATCCCGACTCCGAGGCCGTGAATCGAGCCCTCCATGAGCACCTTGCGCACCATCCTGGCGGGGCAACCTAAGCTGATTCGCAGAGTCGCTTTGCCAATGTGAGGGTGTTGCCTGATGTCAGCGATCGCAGAAATCGCGGGCGTACGTAGAAGATGGGCCGAAGCCATCAACACGGGATCCGCTCGTGCGTTCGTCGGTTGTGTGACGGACGATGCGGTATGGCTGCCGCCGCGGGGTCATGCGATTCAGGGGACCGTGGCCTTGCGCGAATGGCTGGATGGTCTGTTTCAACAGTTTCGCTACGAGTTCGACACGAGAGACGAGCGGGTCCGCCTTGTCGGAGACAGGTGGGCGGTAGAAGACGCCCGTTTTAGGAGTGTGCTGCGACGAGAGTCCGAAGAGGGCGAGGGCATGATCCACGACGGCGCATACACGGTTCTCTGGCGGAGGCTCGACCCAGGAGACTGGCGCATTGAACGCTACATCGACCGAACCGAATCGCCGCGCACGACCTGACGCGCCGCTGCACCTGACGGTCGCCTGTGGCGCCCGCAGGTGAGCGGCCGAGACGTTGGGCTGCTCGGCCAAGATCTGACAGCGCGCTGGTCACTGAGCCATCGGATCCATCTGCTGGAGGCGAGCGCCGTGTGGTGCAACCCCTGTTGTGGCGGCTCCTCGAGAGGCTCCACGACCACGACGAGTGCTCGAATCCACGCTGTGGCGTCTCGACGAGTGCCTGCGCGAGCTGGAGCTTTCCGGGCTGGCGCCTGAATAGGCCTCCCGAGCCGAGCTCCGGTTTCGAGTCGCGAGCCTTCGCCGTACACTCCGCCCGCCGACACCACCCCGGGGGTGCGATCCTTGCGCGATGGAGAGACCGCGGGCGAAGAGCATGACGGCGGGCGCCAGCCGAGCCGGCGAGACGTCGTCGACATCGGTCCCGAGAGGCTCCGCCGCAAAGCCGAGGATCTCTACGTCGAGTGCCCGCGCTGCGGCGAGCTCACCTTCATGCGTCACACGCGATGTCAGGCCTGCGGCCTGTGGTTCCAGGGGGAGGCGTTCCAGTTCGCGCCCTCCGACGTCGCCGACGTTCCGCGCCAGCGGCCCTGGGTCCGCGCCGCCGGGAGGACGATCGTCGTCCTGCTCGGCGTCCTGATCGTCGTCCTGATCCCGGTCGCGCTCGCCGCCCTCGTCTCCTGGACGGTCCGATGACGGGCTCCCCGATCGCCCGGGCGAGCGGGCTCGAGAGCGAGGCTGCTCGGTTGGGGGCCGCCGGTGCGTCGCACGGTGGCGGGGCGGTCACCCGGTTCGGCACCCCGCCTGCTCGCGCCGTCGCCTCTGAGGCTCCGGAACGCCGCTCGAGTCGGAGGCTCCGTTGATCGTCGCGCTCGCTTCGCCTCGCGCCGCCTCGTCCCTCGAGGACGGTCTCGATCGGATCGAGCGACTCCTCGCCGAGGCGTCCGCCCAGGGGGCTCGGATCGCCTGCTTTCCGGAAGCCTATCTGCCGGGGCTGCGCGGACAGGACTTCGACGTCGTGCCGTTCGAGCGAGCGGACGAGGAGCGCGTTCTCGACGCGGTCCGCCAGGCGTCGAAGCGACACTCGATCGCGACCATCCTCGGAATGGAGCGCAGGGTCGCCGCCGGCCGCCAGATCACGGCCTTCGTGGTCGACGCGCGGGGAGAGGTTCAGGGCTGCCAGACCAAGAACCAGCTCGACCCCAGCGAGGATCGATTCTACGTGCCCGGCGACACGCGACAGCTCTTCGAGATCGACGGTCTTCCCTTCGGCATCGTGATCTGCCACGAGGGTTGGCGCTACCCCGAAACCGTGCGGTGGGCGGCGGTGCGCGGCGCCAAGATCGTCTTCCATCCGCAACATACGGGGAGCGATACGGGGAGCGATACGGAGGGCGTCCGGCCGACTCGATGGGGCGATCCCGAACGCGCCTACTACGAGAAGGCGATGATGATGCGCAGCATCGAGAACACCATCTACTTCGCCAGCGTCAATTACGCCCTCCGCTTTCCGGAGGCGGCGACCAGCCTGATCGCGCCTTCGGGGGAATGCCAGGCGTACCTGCCGTACGGGGAGGAAGGCATCCTGGTCGAGGAGCTCGACCTCGAGCTGGCGACCGGCCTGATCGCCGGGCGTTTCGCACCGGAGCGCTATCGCGAGGTCCCGTGAGCCTCTGAATGTGCTCGAGAGCATCTTCGCGGCTAGCAGCCCGCTGATCCCCCGTGGTCTCGCTCTTCTCGAGCTCCCGCCGTGACGACCGGGCAGTCTTCTACCGCACCTTGCGGAACGAAGCCGAGAGCACGCGCTTCCTCATCCGAAACGCGCTCGGCGTGGCCTCCACCAGCTCGTCGTCGTGGACGAATTCGAGCGCCTGCTCGAGGGTGAGCTTCTTCGGAGGAGACAGCTTGACGGTCTGCTCCGAGTTCGAGGCCCGCATGTTGGTGACCTTCTTCTCGCGCGTGATGTTGACGTCGAGCGGCGTGTTGCGGTTGTGCTCGCCGACCACCATCCCCTCGTAGACCTCCTCGCCCGGACCGACGAAGAGCACCCCGCGTGGCTCGAGGTTCTCGACCGCGTAGGCGGTGGCCCGGCCGGCGCGATCGGCGATCAGGGCGCCGCCGCGACGCTTGGCGATCTCGCCCTGCCACGGCTCCCAGCCGTCGAAGAGGTGGTTGACCACCGCGGTGCCGCGGGTGTCGGCCATCATCTCGCTGCGCAGGCCGATCAGACCGCGCGACGGGATCCGGAACTCGAGGCGGACGCGGCCGCTGCCGAGCGCCGTCATCCCCAGCATCCGGCCCTTGCGCGGGCCGAGCTTCTGGGTGACGACGCCGATGAAGTCCTCGGGGAGGTCGATCTGGAGCAGCTCCATCGGCTCGCACTGGACACCGTCGACGGTCCGCGTGATGACCTCGGGCTGCCCGAGCCCGAGCTCGTAGCCCTCGCGGCGCATCGTCTCGATCAGCACTGCGAGCTGGAGCTCGCCTCGACCCGAGACCTCGAAGGCGTCGGCGGCGCCGGTGTCGGCGACCCGGATCGCGACGTTGTGGTACGCCTCCTTGTAGAGGCGCTCGCGGATCTTGCGGGAGGTGACGAACTGGCCGTCGCGCCCCGCCCACGGGGAATCGTTGACGTAGAACAGCATCGAGAGGGTCGGCTCATCGACCTCGATGCGCCGGCGCGGGCGCGGATCCTCGGGGTCGGTGAGCGTGTCGCCGATCCCGATCTCCTCCATGCCCACCACCGCCACGATGTCCCCCGGCCGCGCCTCGTCGACGTGCCGGCGCTCGAGCCCCTGATACGACCACAGGCCCGTGATCTTGGCCTGCGCGAGACCGCCCACCGGATCCTCGACGGCGCCGCAGACCGCCACGACCTGCCCCTTGCGCAAGGTGCCGTTCCACACACGGCCGACGGCGAGGCGGCCGACGTAGTCGTCCCAGTCGAGGCTGGTGATCTGGAACTGGGTGGGGACCGACGGGTCGTAGAGGGGGGCCGGAATGGTAGATACGATCTGCTCGAACAGCGGCTGGAGGTCGGTCTCCTCGCCCCCGATCTCGCGACGGCACCTTCCCGCCCTGGCGTTGGTGAACAGCACCGGAAAGTCGAGCTGCTCCTCGCTGGCGTCTAGGTCGATGAACAGGTCGTAGACCTCGTTCAGCACCTCCTGCGGGCGAGCGTCGGCGCGGTCGATCTTGTTGATCACCAGGATCGGCTGCAGTCCCTCGGCGAGCGCCTTCTTGAGCACGAAGCGGGTCTGCGGCAGCGGCCCCTCGGCGGCGTCGACCAGCAGCAGCACGCCGTCGACCATCTTGAGCGTGCGCTCGACCTCACCGCCGAAATCGGCGTGCCCGGGGGTGTCGACGATGTTGATCGTGATCCCCAAGTACGCGATGCCGGTGTTCTTGGCGAGGATGGTGATGCCCTTCTCGCGCTCGAGGTCGTTCGAGTCCATGACCCGCTCGCGCACCGACTCGTTGGCGCGGAAGATGCCGCTCTGCCACAGCATGGCGTCGACCAGCGTCGTCTTGCCGTGGTCGACGTGGGCGATGATGGCGACGTTGCGCACGTCGTCGCGGCGGGCCAGGCCAGCCTGGTTCTCGGTGGTGCTCATCTCGGGATCGCTGCCCGCTGCGAGGCGTGATTGCGGGCCGGAACGGGTGTCGGGGGTGCGGCTCGGAGCTCGAGCCGGAGGCGGGACGCGAACTCTAGCGTCAAAACACGCCGTCTCCAATGGATGTTCCTGCTCGGCTAGCCTCCGATCTGCTTGGGCGCGCTGCGCGCGCTATAGCAGATCTCCGGCTAGCAATTGCTCGCGGCTCTAAGCGCCTCCGGCGCGTCGCCGCGGACAGCCGTAGAACCGGATCTCGAATTTTCGGACAGCCTCTTAGCCTCCGATCTGCTTGGGCGCGCTGCGCGCGCTATAGCAGATCTCCGGCTAGCAATTGCTCGCGGCTCTAAGCGCCTCCGGCGCGTCGCCGCCGACAGCCGTAGAACCGGGTCTCGAATTTTCGGACAGCCTCTTAGCCTCCGATCTGCTTGGGCGCGCTGCGCGCGCTATAGCAGATCTCCGGCTAGCAATTGCTCGCGGCTCTAAGCGCCTCCGGCGCGTCGCCGCGGACAGCCGTAGAACCGGATCTCGAACACTCGGGACAGGCTTCTCGAGGCGGGAGCGGCCCGGGCCGACCGAGCGCCGACGTTCTCCGCCGTGGTTCCGGGCGGCTTCGCCGGCCGGCCCCTTTTCGGCGGATCGCGCAACCATGCCCTAGAACGGCCCGAACGAGCGTGGTGTCACGTACGATTTCGGTCGTGAACGACCCGAGCGCCCGGCCGCCCTTCGCTCGCTTCGCCTGGCTCACGCTCGCCTACACCGTGGCCGTGATCCTGTTCGGGGCCTGGGTGCGCATCACGGGCTCGGGCGCGGGCTGCGGCCAGCATTGGCCGAGCTGCCACGGCGAGCTGCTGCATCGCCCCGAGTCGGTCGAGACCCTCATCGAGCTCACTCATCGGGTGACGTCGGCGGCCGACGGGCTGTTGATCGTCGTCCTCGTCGTCTGGAGCCTGCGCGCCTTCGAGCGGCGGCACCCGGCGCGCAGGTTCGCGGCCGCGTCGCTGGCGTTCGTGATCCTCGAGGGCCTGATCGGCGCCATGCTGGTGCGCTTCGAGCTGGTGGTCGACGACGACTCGGCGCTGCGCGCGCTGATCATGTCGCTGCACCTGGTCAACACCTCGCTCCTCACCGGCGCGCTGGCTCTCACCGCCTGGTCGGCGCAGGGACGTCGGATCCGCTGGCGCTCGGGAGAGCCCGCCGGACGGCGAGCGCGCCTGCTGCTGCTGGGCGGGCTGGTCGCGATGCTCGTCGTGATGATGAGCGGAGCAATCACCGCGCTCGGCGACACGCTCTACCCCCTGGCGCCGGACGGCACCAGGATCGAAGCGCTGATCGCCGATCAGAGCCCGACCGCGCACTTCCTCCAGCGGGTGCGCCTGCTGCACCCGCTGCTCGCGTGCGCGGTCACCCTCTACCTGCTCTACATGGCGCTGGCGGTGCGCGATCGCACGGCGGCCCCGGCAGATCCGACGGGGCCGCCGTCCCCGAGGACCCTGGCGCCGATTCCGACGACGCCTACGGCTCCGACTCCGACGACTCGGGCAACTCCGGCAAGATCGATCCGCCTCGTCAAGTCGAACGCTGCGCTGTGGGTGATCGGCCTCGCCTTCCTCCAGGTCGTCCTCGGGGTCGTCAACATCGTGCTGTCGGCGCCGGGCTGGATGCAGGTCGTCCACCTCGCCGGCGCCACGATCTACTGGGTGGTGCTCCTGCTGTTCGCGGCCGAGGCCACCGCCTGCCCTCAGGGGGCCGGCGCGGGCAGCGAGGAAGCCGAGGCGGTGCGGTCGAGAATCCCCGCTCACCAGATGCCCTGAGTCGCCGGCCGCCGTCGTTCGACTCGAACGCCGAGCGGCGGTCGTGCTGGGGTGGCGGTGGGCCGACCGGTGTTCGTCTTGAACCGGGGCCGGTTTGATGGGACAGTACGCATCCGGAACCCCTGACGAGACTGGCCCCACCGCACCCGATCGTCCGGCGTGCCGCGCGGCCTGAGACCCGGAGGACTCGTATGGAAATCTTCCTCGCGGAAGCCGTCGGCACCGCCCTGCTCGTACTGCTCGGCGACGGAGTCGTCGCCAACCAGCTCCTCGGCAAGACCAAGGGTCACGGCACCGGCTGGGTGATGATCACCACCGGCTGGGGCCTGGCGGTGGCGATCGCCGTCTACAGCGTCGGCCGGATCTCGGGAGCGCACATCAATCCGGCGGTGACGCTCGGGCTGTGGTCGATCGGCCAGCTCGAGGGCTCGCTCGTCGGCACCTACCTGATCGCCCAGATGACGGGCGCGCTGATCGGCGCCGTCCTGGTCTGGCTGGCCTACCTGCCGCACTGGAAGGAGACGCCCGACGCCGCCGCCAAGCTCGGCGTCTTCGCTACCGGCCCCGAGATCCGCTCGGCTCCCGCCAACCTGCTCTGCGAGGCGATCGGCACCTTCGTGCTGGTGTTCGGCGTGCTGGCGATCGGCCAGAACGCGGGCGAGATGATCGACGGCGACTTCGACCTGTCGTCGGTGTTCAGCACCGCGATCAACCCGCTGCTCGTCGGCTTTCTGGTGTGGGGCATCGGCCTGAGCCTGGGCGGCCCGACCGGATACGCGATCAACCCCGCCCGGGATCTCGGACCGCGGATCGCTCACGCCCTGCTGCCGATCGCGGGCAAGGGGAGCTCGGACTGGGGCTACGCGTGGATCCCGATCGTCGGGCCGATCGCGGGGGGCGTCCTCGGGGCGCTGGTGTTCCAGGCGCTGATGGCCTAGCCTGACCGCACCGCGACCCTGCTGCTCGTTGGGGAGTGGTGAACACCACGAGCCCGCTAGCAATCGCTCGCGGCTCCACTCCGAGCTGAGGTGACAGCCGAAGCGAGAAGCGGTGAGGTGCGCTGAGCCTGCGAAGCGGACCGAGCCCAGCGCCTCCGGCGCGTCGCCGCGGACAGCCGTAGAACCGGGTCTCGAAGAGTCGGCCGATCGCGGCCATCGGCGCCGATGCGGGATCGCGTCACCGAGGGCGACGAGGGACGTCCCGTCGATCAAGGGCGCCTCGCTCCTCCGGCCGAGACCAGGCCGGCCGCGGAATGACCGCCACAGGGCTGCGAAGGCTCCTCGCATTTGGTCGCGATATCGTCGCGACCACACCGACGACCATTGGAGAAGCCCATGTCCTTCGTTCTCTCGCTCGATCAGGGCACCACCTCGAGCCGTTCGATCGTCTTCGACCAGCGCACGAAGATCCGCGGCTCGGCGCAGCGGGAGTTCCCGCAGATCTACCCCTCCCCCGGTCACGTCGAGCACGACCCGGAGGCGATCTGGAAGACCCAGGTCCAGACCGCGCGCGCGGCGATCAAGAAGGCAGGGCTCGCGGCCAACGACCTCGCCGCGATCGGCATCACGAACCAACGCGAGACGGTGGTCCTGTGGGAGCGCGACACCGGCAAGCCGGTCGACAACGCGATCGTCTGGCAGAGCCGGATCACGGCTCCGATCTGCGAGAAGCTGAAGAAGGACGGTCACGAGGAGATGATCCGCGCCAAGACCGGGCTGGTGGTCGACGCCTACTTCTCGGGCACCAAGATCAAGCACCTGCTCGACGAGCACAAGCTGCGGCGTCGCGCGCGCAGGGGCGAGATCCTGGCGGGCACGATCGACACCTTCCTGCTCTGGCGGCTCACCGACGGGGCGGTGCACGCCACCGACTACTCGAACGCCAGCCGGACTCTGCTCTACGACATCCACACCCTCGACTGGGACCAGGAGCTGCTCGACCTGCTCGGGGTGCCGCGCGAGATGCTGCCCGAGGTCAGGGACTCGAGCGGCCTGTTCGGAGAGAGCTCGAAGAAGCTGCTCGGCGCCTCGCTGCCGATCGCGGGCATCGCCGGCGACCCGCAGGCGGCGACCTTCGGCCAGGGCTGCTTCAAGAAGGGGATGGCCAAGAACACCTACGGCACCGGCTGCTTCATCCTGATGAACACCGGCGAGGACGCCGTGACGTCGAAGAGCGGTCTGCTCACAACCATCGGCTGGGGCATCGGCGGCAAGGTGACCTACTGCCTCGAAGGCTCGATCTTCATCGCCGGCGCGGCGGTTCAGTGGCTGCGCGACGGGCTCGAGCTGTTCAAGCGTTCCGAGGAGGTCGAGAAGCTGGCGGCGACCGTCGCCGACAGCGGCGGCGTCTACTTCGTGCCCGCCTTCGTCGGTCTCGGCACCCCGCACTGGGACCCGTACGCGCGCGGCCTGATCATCGGCATCGAGCGGGGCACGAACAAGGGGCACGTCGCTCGCGCCACCGTCGACTCCATGGCCTACCAGTCCCACGACGTGGTTCGCGCGATGGAGAACGACTCGGGCGTGCGGCTGCGCGAGCTGCGGGTCGACGGCGGCGCCTCGGTCAACGACGCGCTGATGCAGTTCCAGGCCGACCTGCTCGGCACCCGCGTGCGCCGCCCCAAGGTGAACGAGACCACGGCATTGGGCGCGGCGTACCTCGCCGGGCTCGCCACCGGTGTCTGGAAGAGCCAGGCCGACGTGACAGAGAACTGGGCGATCGACCGGGAGTTCGACCCGCAGATCAAGCCGGCGGTACGGCGCAAGCTGGTCGCCGGCTGGCAGAGCGCAGTCGAGCGATCGAAGGGATGGGCTGCTCCCGAAGGCGACCGGTCTTGAGCCCGGTCGCCGCGCGCTGGCGCCTCGGCTTCCATGGCGCCGCGCGCACGGTCACCGGCTCGCGCTATCTGCTGGAGGGAGGTGGCGGGCGCACCCTGATCGACGTCGGCCTCTTCCAGGGCTTCAAGAAGCTGCGCGAGCTCAACTGGCGGGAGCCCCCCTTTTCGCCGCACTCGGTCGACCGCGTGCTCCTCACCCACGCCCACATCGACCACATCGGCGCGCTGCCGCGCCTGGTCCGCCACGGCTTCGCCGGTCCGGTCCACTGCACCCGCGCCACCCGCGAGCTCGCCCGCATCCTCCTGCTCGATTCGGCCAAGCTCCACGAGGAGGACGCGCGCTACGCCAACAAGAAGGGCTTCAGCAAGCACGAGCCGGCGCTGCCGCTCTACACCACGGAGGACGCCGAGGCCGCGCTGAAGCTGTTCGAGGTCGTCGGCCGCGACGAGTGGGTCGAGCTCGACGGCGGAGCGCGCGCTGGCTTCCACGGCGCCGGTCACATCCTCGGCTCGACCCACATCGAGGTCCAGCTCGACGGGGGCGCCTCCCTGGTGTTCAGCGGCGACATCGGCCGCTATGGGATGCCGCTCCACCTCGATCCGCAGCCGCGCCCGAGCTGCGCGGTGCTGGTCTGCGAGTCCACCTACGGCGACCGCGACCACGACGTCGAGGTCCCGATCGAGGAGCAGCTCCGGCGGCCGATCGCGGCATGCCTCGGCCGCGGCGGCACGGTGCTGATCCCGGCCTTCGCGGTCGGCCGCTCCCAGCAGATCACGCTGATCCTGCGGCGGCTGATTGCGGGCGGCGACCTGCCCCACGTACCCCTCCACATCGACAGCCCGATGGCGGTCGACGCGACCCGCGTCTACAGCCAGCACCTCGACGAGCACCACCTCGACGCCGACGTCTTCGAGGACGGGCGCAACGTGCTCTTCCCCGAGAACGTCGAGCTCTGCCGCTCCACCGGCGACTCGAAGCGCCTCAACGGGCTCGACGGGCCGAGGATCATCATCTCCGCCTCGGGCATGCTGTCGGGAGGCCGCGTGCTCCACCACCTCAAGCGGCGGGTCGGCGAGCGCGAGAACCTGATCCTGATCGCGGGGTTCCAGGCGCCCGGGACCCGCGGGCGCGCCCTGCTCGAGGGTCAGCCGACGGTGCGGATCCACGGCCAGGAGGTGCCGGTGCGCGCCGAGATCGACTCGATCCACGGACTGTCGGCGCACGCCGACCGTGGCGAGCTGCTGCGCTGGATCGAATCCGCCCCCGATCTCCCGAAGAAGGTCTTCCTGACGCACGGCGAGCCCGAGGCGGCGTTCGCGTTCGCCCGCCGGCTCGAATCGAAGCTCGGTCTCGACGTCGAGGTCCCGGAGATGGACCAGACCGTCGAGCTCGACGCGTGGATGTAGCGCAACTCGCCGGTGGGCGTCGGTGGAGCGGGAGGCGGGGGCGGTGCGCTGGTGATGGATCGCGTGAAGCCGGGTCGACTCGGGCGACCCGACCTGGAGTGGCTCTCGTGCGACGCGTTTCTCGTTCGCTCGTCGGCCGACCGGGAGATCGGCCGCTACACTCCGCGGGGGGTGGTGAAACAGGAGCGCCGCCAGCGGCGTAGTCTCCTCATGGCCCTCGTCCGTCTCAGGAACCGCTGGAGACTCACGTCATGACGCTCCGACCCGCTCGTCCGCTCGTCCTGTTGCTCGTCGCCGTCTGCGCCGTCGCCGGCGCCGTCCCCGTTGCCGCTTCGGCTGCCGAGACCTCCTCCACCGACGCCATTCCGGAGAAGGTGACCTGGTCCGGAGAGGTCGCCTCGCTCGTGCACGAGCGCTGCTCGAGCTGCCACCGACCCGGCGACATCGGACCGATGTCGCTGCTCTCCTACGACGAGGTGCGGCCGTGGGCGAAGAGCATGCTGCGCGCGGTCAGGGATGGCGAGATGCCCCCCTGGCACGCCGATCCGGCGCACGGCGAGTTCGCCAACGATCGTCGACTCAGCGATCGCGACGTGGCGCTGCTCGAGCGCTGGGTGAAGCAGGGCGCCAAGGCCGGCGACCTGGAGAGCGCCCCCGAGCCGCCGGTGCCCGAGCAGGGCTGGCGCCTCGGCGAGCCCGACCTGGTGCTCACGTTCGACGAGATCTCGCTGCCCGCCGGCGGTCCCGATCAGTTTCACGACCTGGTGGCCGAGAGCGGCCTCGAGGAGGATCGCTGGATCCGGGCGATCGAGATCCGTCCGGGGAATCGCCGGGTGGTCCATCACGTGATCCTGTTCGCCACCGACGGCAACGGTCCTCCGACCAGCGGCTGGCTGGGCGCCTGGGCCGCCGGCATGGCGCCGATGGAGATGCCGCCCGGCACCGCCAAGGTGGTGGGCGCCGGCAACAAGATCGTCGCCGACATGCACTACCACCCGGACAGCGAGCCCGCGGTCGATCAGACCCGCGTCGGCCTCTACTTCTACGATGGGGAGCCCGAGAAGGAGCTGATCAACCTGTGGGTGCAGAACAGCGCCTTCGAGATCCCGGCGGGCGCCGAGGACCACGTTGTGCGCTCGACCCACACCTTCCGCCAGGACGCGACCATCCACGGGCTGCTCCCCCACATGCACTACCGGGGCAAGGAGTTCACCTACACCGCCACCTTCCCCGATGGGCGCAAGGAGGTCCTGCTCCACGTCCCGGAGTACGACTTCAACTGGCAGACGCTCTACCAGCTCGCCGATCCGCTGGTCGTCCCCGCCGGCACGCGCGTCGACTGCGAGGCCCACTACGACAACTCGACCAACAACCCGGCCAACCCCGATCCGACGAAGAACGTGACCTTCGGCAACGAGTCCTTCGACGAGATGATGATCGGGTTCGTCGACTACACGGTCAACGAGGGCCAGCGTCCGAAGACGGCCGAGGAGGAGATCGCGATGGCGCTCGACCGCCTGCAGGGCGAGCATCCGGGCGCCATCTGGAGCGTCGGGGTCGTCGCCGGGCGGGAGTCACCGACGACTCTGCCGACCGCGCTCCACCTGCCGCTCGAAGGCGAGGGCATCTGGCTGATCCCCATGAACGGCCAGGTGCTCGAGGGTCGGCTCCACGACATCGTCTTCGACGGCGACTCGTTCACGGCGACGCTGACCGCGACAGTCGGCGTTCTCCAGGTCGAGGGCGCGGTCGACGGCGACCAGACCAGCGGAACCGTGGCGATCGGCGACCAGAAGATGACCTTCGCGGGGCAGAGGCACTCGGGATCCTGAGGATCGGACTCGAGGCGGCGCCGTGGTCGTGGACCCGGCGCCACGCGTCTCGCCGATCCATCGGTGCGGGGCTCGCGATCCCGGGCCGATTCGAGGCGAGATAAGATCTCGCCCGTGACGGACGGCCGCCGGCAGGACGACGAGATTGAAGATCGAAATCCTCCACTGCACCTCCTGAGGCTACGGGCCCCGGGCGGCAAGGCTTGCCGCCGACCTCGAGCGCCGGCTCGGCGATCTCGGCATCGACGCCGACGTGGCGCAGCGCCCCGGATCGCTGGGCCAGTACGACGTCGTGGCCGACGGGGAGGTGGTCGCCACCCGCAGCCGCGGCTTCATGGCGATCCTCGGCGGCGGCTGGCCGACTGCGGACCAGGTCCTCGACGCTCTCGGCCCCCGGCTTGCGAGCGGCCGGCAGACCACGGCCTGAGCACCGCGCCGGCATGAGTGGTGAGCTCGAAGGCAGGGGGAGCGCGACTCTACAGGCCGAGCTGCGACGCGTCTCCTACTGGTCGGTCGCCAGCGGGCTCGCGGCTGCGGTGCCGGTCCCGTTTCTCGACGATCACCTCGTGCGTCTCTCGCGCCGGCGGATGCTCGCCGAGCTGGCACAGCGGCGAGGGCTCGAGCTGACGGCTGAGGAGCTCCACCACCTCTCCGGCACCGAGCGGAAGAGCACCTGGGGATGCGTCGTCGGGGTGCTGATCGGCGCGCTGTTCAAGGTCACGGTCAAGCTCCTGCGCAGGCTGTTCCGGACTCTCCTGTTCTGGCTCACGCTCAAGGACGCGAGCGACGCCGCCTCGAAGACCTTCCATGAGGGCTTCCTGCTCCACCACAGCCTGGACAGCCTCGCCACCCGGCCCGGGCTCCGGGATCCCGACGATCCTCTCGACGCAAAGGTCCGGGCGCTGCGCGCCCGCATCGATCGGTTGACCCGGGAGGTCGACACCCGCCCGATGCAGAAGATGATCCGCAAGGCGTTCCGGAGCAGCCGCGGCGTCCTGCGTCGCGCCGCTCGCGTCCTCGCGCGCACCGAGCCACGGCGAGACGACAACGACCGGCAGGCCGAGATCCTGGTCTCCGAGATCGAGTCCGAGCAGGCGCTCGGCACCCTGATCTCGAGGCTCGGCTCGCTGTTCTCCACCGAGGGCGACTACTTCGCGGACCTCGTCCGCCGGTTCGAGCGGAGCGACGCGCCGGAGGCGAGCGGAGCCGAGAGGCGCGCCTGAGGGGTCCTCCGCGTTCTCCCAGAGCGGTGTGCGCCGAGCGCGCGGACGGAGCCGGGTCGGCGGGCCGGCGCTCCCGATCGAGAACACCCCGGCGATGGATCGAGCAGCTATAATCGGGCGCCTCTTCGCGCCCGCCGTGTCCTCTCGCGTGGCGTCTCGAGACTCTTCCTCTTCCCTCTTCCCCTCTTCGCCCTTCTCGTCGCCCGCTCCTCCCTCGATGCCGCCTCGTACCGAGCTTCCGAACACCTTCAGCCGGCGGACCCGCGACAGCCTCCGTCGGCTGGCAGGGCTGGCCCGCGTCAACGGCCGTCCCGCGCCGCTCGATCCCATCCCCGGCCAGGTGCCCGGCAAGCCGCAGGACCAGATCCGGCTGCTCACCCTCAACCTGGCGCACGGCCGCCGCCGCGGACCGCACCAGGTGCTCCAGGCCGAGCCGCGGCTCCGACGCAACGTGCGCCAGGTGGCGATCGCGCTCGCCGAGGCCAACCCCGACGTGGTCGCCCTGCAGGAGGCCGACGGACCGTCGGCCTGGAGCGGCAACTTCGACCACGTCGCGACGCTGGCTCAGATGCTCGAGATGCCGCACCACTTCCGCGGCGACCACAACCACCTGGGGGTCGGACGGTTCCACCTGCGCACCGGCACCGCGCTGATGTCGCGCCATCCGCTCGCCCAGCCGAGCTCGCACCGCTTCGGCGAGAACTGGCGCGACACCAAGGGCTTCGTGCTGGCGACGGTGACCGTTCCCGAGTGGGGGAACGAGGGAATCGACTTCGTCTCCGTGCACCTCGACTTCCTGGCGCCGCGGGTGCGGCGCCGGCAGGTGGAGCAGCTCACCGACACCCTCAAGGCCCGGCACCGCCCCCTGGTCCTGCTCGGCGACTTCAACTGCAACTGGGAGGTCGACCCGCGGACGATGGAGCAGCTCACGGCCGAGCTGGATCTGCAGACCCACGAGGCCGAGCATCACTTCCCGACCTACCCGGCGATCGCCCCCTTCCATCGCATCGATTGGATCCTGATCTCGAAGGAGCTCGAGTTCGGAGCCGCGCACTTCACGCTGCCGGACAAGGTGAGCGATCACCTGGCCGTGGTCGCGGATCTCGGGCTTCGCTAGCCTCCGATGTGCCCGCGCGCTCCCGCGCGCTTTATGGCACATCTCCGGCTAGCAATTCCTCGCGGCTCCAAGCGCCTTCGGCGCGTCGCCGCGGACAGCCATAGAGCCGGGATCTCGAATACCCAGACAGGCTCCTAGCCTCCGAACGTGCTGAGTAGCACATTCTGCGGCTAGACGTTGTCCCGGCTCCAAGCGCCTTCGGCTCGTCGCCGGGCAGCAGCCGTAGAACCGGATCCCGGATCCCGGACGGCTTCCCAGGAGAATGCGGTCGACGCGGACCGGCACCATGATGCGCACCGGCACGTTGCTTCGAACGGAGGGCCGGGCAAGACCCGGAGAGGATGGTCCTGGCGTCTCGGCCGCGAGCCTCTCGACCTCGGCGCGGCTAGACTCGCCGGGCAACCTCCGATCCCCGGTCCGATGTCGCCGAGCGAGCCGAATCCCACGATCTCCGTCCTGATCCTGGTCGGCGCGCTGCGGCATCGCGCCGAGCGATGTCCGGCGGCGGTGCTCGAACAACCCGAGCCGCCGCACGAGGTCCTCGTTCTCGACGTGGCTCCGGAGGCGAGACCGCTCGCCGGCTCGGATCATCCGGTCGTGAGGCGGATTCCCCTTCGCCCCGAGACCGAGCTCGGGTCGCTGGGCTGGACCGGCAGCTCCAGCGCCGGTTTCACCAGGCTCGAGCTCAACCTGCCGCGCGAGCCGGCCGATCTGGCCGCGGGCCGGGTCGCGTGACGAGCTCCGAGCCCCCGGCGCCGGGCGCCGAGGCCAGTCCCGAGCCGTCGGCAGACCGGCCTCGAGCTCGTGGGCCGAGCGCTCCGCGCTCTCCCAGCCCGGCACCGAGGGTCGACGGCCGGGAGTCCGCCAGGATCTCGGTGATCGTGGCCGCCTTCCTCTCGCATCGCACGATCCGGCGTTCGCTCCAGTGCCTGCAGGCCCAGAGCCTGCCGCCCTTCGAGATCGTGGTCTGCGACAGCAGCCCCGACGAGCGCACGGTGCGCGAGATCGAGGCGCACGCCAGCGAAGCCAAGGCACGCGGCGACGAGATCGAGGAGTCTCCCGTCTTCCGGCTGATCCGATCCGAGGAGCGGCTGCTGCCGCAGGAGGCGCGTGCCCGCGGAGTGGAAGCCAGCCGCGGCGAGCTCCTCCTGTTCACCGACCCCGACGTCTACGCCGAGCCCGAGTGGCTCGAGCGCCTAATCGCCCTGCACCGAAGGCGGCGGCCCGCGGTCGTCGGCGGCGCGATCGCCTGCTGGGACCGCGACTGGCTCAATCGCGGGATCCACATCTGCAAGTTCGCGCGCTGGCTCCCGGGCGGTCGGGTGCGCGCGGTGGACAACGTCCCGACCGCCTGCCTGTTGATCGCCAGAGACCTCTACGACGAGCTCGGCGGCTTCGA
Source organism: Thermoanaerobaculia bacterium (assembly GCA_035546295.1). Taxonomy (GTDB): domain Bacteria; phylum Acidobacteriota; class Thermoanaerobaculia; order Multivoradales; family Multivoraceae; genus DATKBT01. The sequence continues at coordinate 16,977 of DATKBT010000184.1, forward strand.
CGATCCCTACTTCGGCGATGCGCAGCTCAGCCGCGCCGCCGCCGCCCACGGCGAGGTGCTGCTCGAGCCGGCCGCGATCGCCCACCACGATCACGCGATGACCTTCCGCGGCTTCCTGCGGGAGCGGTACCGGCGCGGCCTTCGCGCAGGCGACGAGGCCGAGGGCCGAGCCGCCCGGATGGCAGCCAGGTTGGTGGTGACCCTGCTCCCCCTGCGCCTGCTCCACACCTTCTACGTCTCGATGCTCGACTGCCTGCGAGGGCCCGGCATCGGCACCTGGACGAGAGCGCTGCCGATCCTGCTGATCGGTCAAGGGGCGTCGATGGCGGGCGAGGCGCGGGGGATGATCGCTCGCTTGCTGAACCGCCGGACGAGCCGGCCGCCCCGCGCGCGGGCGACGAGGTCGCCGTCCTCCTGACCCCGGGACGGCTCGCGGCTCGCCAGCCGGGCTCGGACGCGGATCGCGATCGGCGAATCCGTCGCGCTGGAGCGCGTCGCGGCCGAGAGGGCGTCGGATCGCTGCCGCCGGCGTCCGGTGCGCTCGCCGTCGCCGCGATCCTCGGCGGGAGCCGGAGGGCCTGCTAGTGTCCGCCCGATGACCAAGAAGGAGCCCCCGCGACGGGGCATCGTCCAGCGGTTCCTGGACGGGGTGGAGCGGGTCGGCAACAAGCTTCCCGATCCGGTTCTCCTGTTCCTGATCCTGCTGGTGCTGACCTGGATCGCTTCGGCGATCCTCGCGCCGATCCAGTTCGAGGATGTGCACCCGCAGACCGGCGAGCCGGTTCGCGTGACGAACCAGCTCACCCCGACGGCGCTGACCCAGTTCCTGGTGCAGATGGTGCCCACCTTCACCGGGTTCGCGCCGCTCGGCGTGGTCCTCGTCGCGCTGCTCGGCGTTGGAGTCGCCGAGCACACCGGGTTCATCAACGCCGGGCTCAAGCAGATCCTGTCGGTGACGCCGCAGAAGCTGCTGACCCCGATGCTGATCCTGGCGGCGATCGTCAGCCACACCGCCGCCGACGCCGGCTACGTCCTGGTGATCCCGCTCGGGGGCGTCATCTTCTACGCCGCCGGGCGCCACCCGCTGGCGGGGATCGCGGCCGCCTTCGCCGGCGTGTCGGGCGGCTTCTCGGCCAACTTCATCCCCTCGGGCATCGACCCGCTGCTCCAGGGCTTCACCCAGTCGGCGGCCCAGATCTTCGATCCCGACAAGCTGGTCAACCCGCTCTGCAACCTGGCGTTCACGGCGGCGTCCAGCGTGCTGGTGATCCTCGTCGGTTGGTACCTGACCGATCGCGTCATCGAGCCCCGACTGGCCTCGACCGAGGTCGACGGCGATCCGGAGGACATGCCCCAGATGCAGGAGCTGGGGCCGAAGGACAAGCGCGGCCTGATCGCGGGCGTCGCCAGCGCCGTCCTGCTCCTGGTGCTCCTGTTCCTGGCGTGCCTGCCCGAAGGATCGCCGTTGCGCGCTCCCGACGGCTCGCTGACCGCCTTCACGGCGCCCCTGATGCGGATGATCGTGCCGCTGATCTTCATCTTCTTCATCGTCCCCGGCATCGTCCACGGCCTGGTCGCCGGCACCGTCAAGTCCGGCAAGGACGTGGTCGACGGAATGTCGAAAGCCATGGGGACGATGGCCTACTACATCGCGATGACCTTCTTCGTCGCTCAGTTCATCGCCGCCTTCACCCAGTCCAACGTCGGCCTGCTCATCGCGCTCAAGGGCGCATCGTTCCTGCGCGACCTGGCGCTGGCGCCGCAGATCACCATCGTCGGCATCATCCTGCTCACCGCCTTCGTGAATCTGTTCGTGGGATCGGCGTCGGCCAAGTGGGCGCTGCTCTCGACCATCTTCGTGCCGATGCTGATGGACCTCGGCATCTCGCCCGAGCTGACCCAGGCGGCGTACCGCGTCGGCGACTCGACGACCAACATCATCACGCCCTTGATGCCGTATTTCCCGCTGGTCGTGGTGTTCTGCCAGCGCTACGTCAAGAAGACCGGGATCGGCACGCTGACCTCGCTGATGATCCCGTACTCGGCGACCCTGCTGGTCTCGTGGACGTTCTTCCTGATCGTGTACTGGCTGCTGGGAATCCCGCTCGGTCTGCAGGCCGAGTACACGTACCCGTAAGCGGCGGCGCGCGAGCCGCCACGGTGCGATCGCGCCAAGCCCGCGACGCGATCACGCTTGCGCAGAGGCAGGAGCCCTGTGCGCAGGCGCGAGCCGAAAATCGGTAGCGGCCGGCGCCGCTGCCGGCGGATCGGCCCACAGAGAGGGAAGGCGCCCCCCTGCCGTGCCGCCGGGGCATCACGCATGCGCGCGCGCCGGCTCGAGGCCGGGCGCGGGCGGGGCTTCATTCGGCGACCAGCTCCTTCTGCAGCTCGTCGAGACGCGCGGCATCGACGCCCAGCGCCTCGGCGAGCTGGCGCAGCCAGGCGCTCTCGTGAGCCGAGACATCACTGTCGGCGCGGACGACCAGGATCGCCAGCTCGAGCAGGAGCTCGGGAGGCTCGCCTTCGGGCAGAAGCGCAGCGAGCTCGGACGGCGAGGCCGGGAGCACCAGGTCCCGCCGCACCCGCGCGAGCCGCTCCTCCGCCATCCCCGACTCGCCCAGACGCTTCTCGATCAGGGCGCGCTCCTGCGCCGACAGCGAGCCATCGGAGAGCGCGGCGGCGACCATCGTCCGCAGCGCCGCGAACATCGTCTCGTCCGGGAGCTCCAGCCCGGCGTCCGCTTCCGGCATCGCAGGCGGCGAGGGGCGCGAGCCGGGGACGGGCGGCAGATCGGGCGGCGAGCTGGGCAGCGGGGCGGCGCCGGGAACCGGCGGCAGGGAAGGCGCCGCCGGCGCGGTCGACACGCCGGGTGATCCTGTTGCACCTGGAGCACCCGGCGCACCGGGGCTGTCCGTGGTGCCCTGCCGCTGGCGGCGGGCGGCCTCGGTCAGCAGGCCACCCGCGATCGCCGCGCCACCCATCATCATCAGCCGGCGGGCTCCGATCCGGCGGACCGCCTTCCTGGCCATGCGGCCGGCGCCCTTGCCGCTCATGTTCCGATGGAGCATGTCCTGCAGCATGCGATCGATGAAGCTCATTCGCCTCTCCGTGATCGTTCTCGTGTTCTCCGCCACCTCCGGAGGAGCCGCCAACGCAGCGGATCCTCTTCCTGCGTCAGTATAGTTTCGGGATCCGATGCGGTCCCTCCTGGAGCCTGCCGACGCGCCCTCGGCGAGAGAGTCTGCCGACGAGACGCCGGTGGGCGAGGGGCTCGAGTGTGCTCGCGGCCGTTCCTGCGATCCTGTCCGCGAGCCTTTTCGCGAGACCCTCCTCGGCCCTCTCGCGCGTCGTGCCCTCGACGGCGTTCTCGAAAGGGATCTCGATCTCGCGCTCGACCGTCGCCGCCTGTTCCGGCTGGCCGCGATCGGGTCCGCCGGCCTGGCCGGCACGGCCGGACGCACGGAAGCCCGCGCACCAACGGCGCAGCCGGTGGGCCAGGAGACCTCGGAGCCGACCCGGCGCGTCGCGGAGTGGATCCGCGCCTACGACGCGCAGGGGATCCACCGCACCGGCACCGACGGAGACCGGGCGAGCGCTGAGTGGATGGCGGCCGTCGCGCGCGACCTCGGCCTGGCGCCGCAGCTCGAGGCGATGCCGTTCGAGCGGCTCGAGGTTCGGAGGGCGTTCGTCGAGCTGCAGGGGGAGGAAGGCGTCGAGCGGATCGACGGGATCCCGCTCTACGACGCGCCCTCCACGGGCCCTCGGGGCGTGGAGGGCGAGCTCGGCGGCTTCGAGTCCGCCGCGCCGATCGGCTTCGGTGCGGTCGGGCCCCACGCATCCTCCAACGCCGACTACTTCGCGAGCCGCCCCACCTCCCACCAGCGAGCCCACCTCGCGATCACGGGCGGCGAGCGCTTCGGCCTGGCGCCGGGGTACAGCCTGATCAACGCCGAGCACTGGCGCGATCCGCTGGGACCGCCGACGCTCCAGCTCCCCTCGGACACGGCGGAGCGGATCTCGGCCGCCGCCGGTCGCCAGGCCCGGGTGGTGATCGATACCTCGCGCGTCGCGACCGAGGTCCACAATGTCGTCCACAATGTCGTCCACAATGTCACCGTCTCGGTGCCGGGCCGCTCGCTCGGGCTGGCGCCGTTGGTGGTGATGACGCCGCGCTCCGGATGGTGGCAGTGCGCGTCGGAGCGTGGCGGCGGCATCGCGCTCTGGCTCGAGCTGCTCACGGACCTCGCGCTCGATCCACCGTCACGCACCGTCCACTTCGTCGCATCGACCGGGCACGAGCTCGGGCACTACGGCCTCGACCACTACCTCGAGCGACGCCGCGAGCTGATCGCCGGGGCAGCGCTGTGGGTGCATCTCGGCGCCAACTTCGCCGCCGCCCGGGGCGCTCAGCTCCGGCTCCAGGCGTCGGACGAGGAGCTCGCGGCCAGGGCGCGGGCCGCGATGCGCGCCGCGGGCTCGCCCTCCGACGTCGAGACTCCGCCCGGGACCCGCCCCTACGGCGAGGCGCGCAACGTCTTCGACGGCGGCGGGCGCTTCGTCTCGCTGCTGGGGCGCAACGGGCTCTTCCACCATCCGGCCGACCGCTGGCCCGACGCGGTGGACCTCCAGCGCACGGTGCAGCTGGCGCGCGCCTTCCGCTCGCTCGTGCGCTCCGCGGCGGAAGGATAGGACGGAAGAGGCGGCCCGAGCGTCCTCGCTTCTGGGCACGCGCCGCGCCGCGAGCGCCGAGGGTCGAGCACCGGGACTCGAGGCCCTGCGAACACGGCGGGGGACGACCTCGGGCGGGCGAGCTCTTCGCGCGGCCGACCAAGCAGCCCGGGCCGCTACGGCGACGCGGTCGCCGGGTCGGCGAAGAGCGGTGTGCGCTTCTCGAAGTTGGCCTTCACCGCCTCGGCCTGATTCGGCGTACCCATCAGCGAGAGTTGGAGGGTCTCCTCCAGCTTCAGGCTCTCGGCGTCGCTGAGACCCCCCGCCGCGTCGAGGAGCTTCTTCGCCGCCCGGATCGCGTGCGGAGATCGGCCGGCGATCTCGCGGGCCATCTCCATTGCGTCCTCGAACGGATTGCGCGACACCCGCGTCCCGAGGCCGAGAGCCACGGCCTCGATGCCGTCGACGATCCGTCCGGTGAAGGTGAGCTCCTTGAGCACGTCGACTCTCACCAGCTGGCGCAGGATCGTCGGCCCCGCCATGTCCGGGATCAGGCCCCAGTGGATCTCGCGCACCGACAGCTGGGCGTCGGGGGCGACCAGCCGGACGTCGGCGCCGAGCGCGATCTGCAGGCCGCCGCCGTAGGCGTAACCGTGGACTGCGGCGATCACGGGGACCGGCACCTCGCGCCAGATCCAGGCGGCGAGCTGTGCACGGTTCGCCGGGCTGGCCTCCGCTGAGCTCATCTGCACATCTCCGGCGAGCTGACGATCTCCCTCGGCCTGGGCGTCCTCCCCGCGGTCCTTCATGGCCTGGAAGCTGGCGAAGTCGAGACCCGCGCAGAAGGCCCGCCCCTCGCCCGAGAGCACGACGGCGCGCACCGACGGATCGCGCGCGACCCTGCGGCCAGCGGCCACCAGCCCCTCGAACATCGCCGGGTCGAGGGAGTTCAGCTTGTCGGGCCGGGCGAGCCGGACGTCGGCAACGGCGCCTTCGATCTGGAGAGTCACACGGTCGCTCATGGGGGGCCTCGCAATCGTCGCATCCTCGCCGGAGGGGCTTGGGAAGCGGAGGTGAGGTTAACGCGGAACCGTCTCGGGGGTCGTTGCCCCTCGATCTCGGCTCGATCGCGTGCTCGCTTCCGATCAGGCGAACTCGGGGAGACTCACAGGCGGCCGCGAGCTCGGTTCGCGCCGGCGCGCGCAGGCTCTGAGTCGGCGCAGGCTTGCACTCGGGCTTGCACTAACTTTGTAGTTCAATAAACTTTTTAGTGTCCAGCGCGTACGACTCGAGGCTGAACAGCCGACACCGCCACTTTTCGCCGAAGGAGCCCGGTGACATGCCACGCGAGACACTCGGAGAGCTGGAGCAGCAGATCCTGCTGGCCATCCTGCAACTGGGTGGCGAGTCCTACAGCGTCCGGATCGTGGAGGAGCTCGAACAGCGCACCGGCCGAGAGGTCGCCCAAGCCGCAGTCTTCATCGTGCTCCGCAGGCTCGAGGAGAAGGGTCTCCTGGTGTCGCGACTCGACGACGGTGCTGGCACCGAGAGCGGCCGCGTCCGGCGGTATTTCTCGTCGACGCCGCTCGCGCTCGAGCGACTGCGGGCATCGCGGCGGGCGCTGCTAGAGCTCTGGGACGGGCTGGAAGACGTGCTGAGCGAGCCATGAGCGCCCAGCGTCAACGTCCCGCTCCGCCCGAGCCCTCCTTCGTGCTGAAGCTCGCCTGGCGGCTCACCCTCGATCCGCAGCGCCGGAGAGAAGCGCGCGCCGAGCTCGCGGAGGGCTGGGAGCCGCGTCGCGCGCGGGATGGAGTCGAGGCCGCGGATCGCTGGCACCGACGGCAAGTGACCGAGCTCGCGGTGCGGGCCGCGATCGAGCGGCTGCGCAGAGCCATCGCCGTCCTGCTCGCCGCGGGGCGCGAGCTTCGTCCGAGCCGCATGTTCGCAAACGGCGGTCTCCTCGACCTCCGGACCTCCTGTCGCGGACTGCTGCGGACGCCGGGGACGAGCGTCGCGATCGTCGCCACGCTCGGGCTCGCTCTCGGCGCCAGCCTCGCGACCTTCGCGCTCGTCCACGCGGTCCTGGTCGAGCCGCTCCCGTACCGGCAACCGGAACGCTTGACGCGCATCTATCACGCCATTCGCGAGTTCCGATGGCCGCTGTCGGTCGCAGACTACATGGCGATCGAGGAGGAGATCACCGCGGGGAACACGTCGTTCGCCGGCGTCGCCGCCACCGCGACCCGCCCGGCGACCCTGGTCGCCGGCGAACTGGTCGAGCGTGTGCGCATCCGGCAGGTGACGCCCTCCTACTTTCCTCTCCTCGGCGTCGAGGCGGCGCGCGGACGGCTGTTCTCTCTCGAAGAGGGTCGGCCCGAGTCCGCCGCGTTGGTCGTGCTCTCCTACGGTTACTGGCAGCGCGCTTTCGGTGGCGACGAGAACGTGATCGGACGGGCGCTCCGGCTGAACGGTGAGACCCACACCGTGATCGGCGTGCTCTCCACGGCGGGCCCCATCGAGGAACGCTACGACCTCTTCACGGCACTCCGCCTCGAGCCGCCCACCCGCAAAGGGCCCTTCTTCCTGACCCTCGTGGGACTGCTGCGCGAAGACGCCGAGATCGAGACGGCGCGTACGGAGCTGGTCGAGATCAACCGCCGGCTGTTCCCGGTCTGGCAGTCGACCTATCAGGACGCCGACTCGACGTACGGCGTCGAGCCGCTGACCGAGACGGTGGTGGGCTCCGTGAAGCGCCCGCTCGAGCTCCTCCTGGGCGCGGTCCTCTTCGTTCTCCTGATCGCGGCTTCGAACACCGCGAACCTGCTCATCGCGCGCGTCCATCGGCGCAGCGCAGAGCTCGACCTCAGGGCTGCACTGGGCGCCTCGCGCGGACGGCTCGCCCGGCTCGTGCTGGCCGATAGCGGACTGTTGGCGATCGCGGGGGCCGCGCTCGGTGCAGGGATCGCGGTCGGCGCAATCCGCGGCATCCGCAGCGCGGGCCCCGACCTGCTCCCGCGTGCGAGCGAGCTCGGCTTCGGCGGACCGGTGGTGGCCGTCGCCGTGGGCCTGATGCTGGCCGCGCTCCTGCTGACCGGCGGCCTGCCGATGCTCCAGGCCGTCGGTGGCCTGCGACATCGTCGACGAGGCGCCACGGCGACCGGTTCCGCCGCCGGAGGCAGCGGGCTCTCGGGCCGCTCGACGGCCTCCGCGGGCGCACAACGCACCCGGCGCGCGCTCGTCCTCGTTCAGTTCGCGGTCGCCTTGCCACTCCTGATCGGAGCAGGGCTGCTGCTCAACAGCTTCCTTCGCCTCCAGCGGGTCGATCCTGGCTTCGAATCCGAGCGACTCCTCTCGGCGTCGATCTCGCTTCCCGACGCGTTCGCCGATCACGAGAACGCCGCCTTCTGGCACCAGCTCGCTGGGCGCACTGCTGCGATTCCAGGCGTGCAGGGAGTTGGCCTGGCGGAGTCGCGCCCCCCTGCCGAGTCGCAGCAGTCCAACAATTTCAATCTGCTCGATCGCCCGGTGCCGCCTGGTCAGACCCAGCCGATCGCGACCTGGCTCGCCGCCACGCCGGACTACTTCACGACGCTCGGAATTCCCTTGCTCCGCGGTCGCCCCTTCGACGAGGGCGACGTCCCCGACGCTCCCCCGGTGGTGCTCGTCGACCGCCGCTGGGCCGAGCGCTACTACCCCGGAGAGAACGCCATCGGCCGGCGCTTCCAGGCCGGAGGCTGCGATCGCCCGGACTGCGAAGTGTTCACGGTGGTCGGCATCGTCGGGGACGTCCACTACAACGGCCTGCAAACGCAGACCGGAACGCTCGAGGGGACCATCTACACGCCGCACGCGCAATGGCCTTCCCAATTCCGGTACCTCTTCGTGCGCACCGAAGGCGATCCGTTCGCCACGCTCCCCCTCGTGCGCGCCACGCTCCGCGAGCTCGACTCTGAGATTCCGCTCGCAGACGTCGCCAGCGGCTCCGAGCTGATCGATGCCGCGCTGGCGGCGCCACGCGGCTTCCTGTGGTTGCTCGGCGGCTTCGCGATCGCTGCGACGATGCTCTCGCTGCTGGGAACCTACGGCGTCATGGTGTTCTTCGTGCAGCAGCAGCGCCGCGAGATCGGCGTGCGCATCGCGCTGGGGGGCGATCCGGCGACGACCTTCCGGATGGTTCTGGCGCGCGGTCTCGCGCCGGTGTTGCTCGGCTCGGCGATCGGTGTCGCGGCCGCGCTCGGCCTTTCTGGAGCAATCGCCTCGAGCCTCTACGGCGTCACTGCGCGTGACCCGTTGACGTTCGCCGCGTGCGTTGTCCTGCTGGTCGGCGCCGCCGTCCTCTCCTGCCTGCAGCCGGCGCGAAGAGCGGCGCAGGTCGACCCGGCCTCGATCCTCCGCCAGGAGTGAAGGTGCCGAGTCACAGGATCGTCGCCGCGGCGCCGCCGGCTCGCACGGGGCGAGCCGACGACGCGGCACGAGTCACCTCAACAGGTCGGAAACGCGCTGGTGTCGGTGATCGCGTTGGCGGTCTGTCCCAGGGGGTTGAAGTAGATCCTGCGCAGGCCGGTCTGGGTGTCGGTCACCGTCAGCGTGAACTCGACGTTGGTGGTCGCGGCGAAGAACAGCCAGTAGTTGTTGCTGATCGCGCAGGCGTCGAGCGCCTTGACCAGCACCTCGATGTTGTCCTCGTCGAAGAAGTAGAAGAGTCCCGAGACGTCGCTGCCCGGGATCGACCTAGAGTCCGCGGCGCCGGTGGCGCCGGTGAAGTCGCGCCAGTCGATCTCGACCTGGAAGCGGCCGTCGTTGAGACACAGGGTGTTGGCGCCGGGGACGCAGCTCGACGGAGAGACCTGGCTCTCGGTGATCGGAACCTCGACCTCGAGGGTCAACACCACTCGATCGACTCCGCGGCCGGTCTGGTCCGGGAAGATGACGCCGAAGTCGCCGTCCCAGGGCGTGGTGAAGAAGCTCGCGACCGGAATGTTGGAGTTGAGCAGTCGCTGATTGCCGTTGAAACCCTCGAACTGGGCCGACACCACCCGCAGGTTGAGGAAGTCGAAGGCCTCGCCGACCACGCTCCCCAGCCGGTAGACGAGATCGGTGAGCGCCACGCCGTCGAGCGTGAACGCCGGAAACAGGTCTCCGCCGTCGCTGCTGGTCATGGTGAAGGTGAGCCGCGCGTTGCCGTTGTTCAGGAACCGGACCTCCTCGGTGGCGCGGGGGGTGCGGGAGATTCCCTGGCCGAAGGGGCTCAGATCCTCGACGACACCGTCGAAGGTGACGTCGTTGTCGGAAGCGTCCTGCTGGAGGCTGATGATCTCGTCGAAGTCGAGCCGCCCGTTGCCGTTGAGGTCGCCGCCGATCTGGGGCGCGACGCCGTAGCGGTTGCCTTCGATCCCCAGCGAGCGCGAGAGCGAGGCGGAGGGCAGACGGAGGGGCACCGGAGGGGCCGTCCGATCGTCCGGCGCAGCATGGGCGGCCTCGAGGCGGCCGAGGCCGAACGCCGGCCCGCGGACGCCCGGATCGAAGCCCGGTGCGACGTCGACGGCGCTGGCCGTGGTGATCGCCGAGCTCCCGGGACAGGTGGCAAACGCGTTCGAGTCGGTGATCGTCCGCGCCGAGTCCCCCAACAGGTTCGAGTAGGTCTTCACCGCGCCGGTCTGGGTGTCGGTGATCCGGATGTCGAACTCGAGGTTGGTGGTCGCTGCGTAGAACACCCAGTAATGCTGATTGACGCCGCAGGCGTTGAGCACCTTGATCAGCAGCTCGACGTTGTTGGGATCGAGGAAGTAGAAGAGACCCGAGTCGCGCGCCAACGGCACGGTGCCGGCGGAGCGCCGTGTCCCCGCGAAGTCCCGCCACAGCACCTCGATCTCGAAGCGGTCCCCGGTGTTGAGGCAGAGAGCCTCGTCGCTCTCCTTGCAGTCCTCGGTGTCTCCGACGTCGACCGTGTAGCCGAGGTCGGCGAAGGCGCGCAACGTGATCGCGTTGCTCGGATCGCGAGTCGCCGCAGACTCCATCAGCTCGTCGGGATCGAGCTCGGTCGCCCAGTGGACGACGTTGGATTCGTTGAAGGGCGCGGCTGCACGCATCTCGACGTGCCCCGATCCGGCATCGACGCCGTCGTCGAGCAGGTCGAAGGAGTCGGCGGTGACGGCGGGACCGAACCAGTGGAGGTCACCGTCGTCGATCGCCGACGCGGCCCGCTCGGCGTCGGTGAGCTGCGGCCAAGTCCGGCCTAGCGAGTGGTCCTCGAGCCTCACCATGAACACGTCGTTGCGGCCCTGCGAGCGCCTGCCGGTGGCCCGGTCGACCAGCGAGGTGAAGCCGAGACCGTGCGACAGCTCGTGACGTCCGACGTCGTAGAAGCGCGTCTGCCCGGCCGGAGCGAGGCCGGTGGTGCGATACGAGAAGCCGTCGCCACCCAGGCAGCCGGCGTCCGAGTCGACCCGCGGATTGAAGAAGATCACGATGTCGAACTCGCCCGGATCCTGGTCCGACCCGGAGAGTGCGTCGGCGGTGGCCGACGAGTACCACGTGTTGCGCAGCGGTGCGTTGGTGAAGTTGCGAAAGCTCGCCTCGGCGCCGCCGCGACCGAGGAGCCCGGTGTTCTGGGTGCAGGGGAGCGTGGCGTCGAAGAAGGCGCGCACCCGCACGGTCCCGCCCTGGACGACGTCGCCGATCGAGTCGGCCGCCGCCTGCAGCGCGATCAGCCGCTGAGCGCCCAGCGTCGTCCCCGAGTTGCCGGGGACCGGCGACACCGGCGTGGTGTCGTTGAAACCGAAGCCCGCGGGATCCTGGACCGTGATCTGGAAGTCGATGGCGGGAAGCGATCCCGCCGCGACGAGCAGTCCCAGCACCGCCGCAGCCGATGACCTCGTGCGAAAGGCGAAGTGGATGCGAAACGTGGACGGGCCCAGGCCACCGCCGGTCACCGCGCACCCCCCTTCGAGACGCTGGAGTCGACCGCATCAGCGGCGGCACCGTCGGGGTCAGGATCCGCCACAGCGGCGCCGGCGGCCTCCGGCTCGATCGGCGGGTCGTGGCTGTAGACGAGCCTCCCCTGCGCGTCGAGCGTCGCGTAGAGAGTGCTCAAGAAGTGACCTCGATGATGGAGCTTGACCGTGCCATTGGGCAGCTTCTCCTCCACCGGAGGCACCCGCGGAGCGGCGCTGGCCGCCCACTCGCGGAGGAGATCCGCCGCCTCCATCTCCGCCGCGCCTCCGCCGGTCACGGCCATCCAACCGGCGCCGCCGGCAGAGGACGGCGCGGAGGTCGCGGGGGTCTCGTTGGAGGGTGAGCGCGGAGCGTGCGCGTGCGGCGGCGCCGGGATCGGGCGTGGCTGTGCGGCGACCGCCGGCTCCTCGGACCGGGCGCTCGGGCGCACCGCGAAGGCCGCCAGCGGCAAGAGCGCGAGGCCGGCGACGAGGGCGACCAGGCGGATCCGTCGCCGGCTCCTGCGACGCGCGCGAGGACGAGAAACGGGGGTGGGTGACTGCGGCATGATGGACTCCTTTGCTCTCCTGATCTGCGAAGCCCTGATCTGCGAAGCCCTGATCTGCGAAGCGCCCGACTCGATTCGAGCCCGACGAGCTTGCCGCCTGATCGTGCCTCGCGGGGGGGAGGTCTGCCCCGGTGTCGGCGAATCGCTCCGGCGGCCTGCGGCGCTCACTCTCCATCCGACGTTCGGGGGCGCGAAACGACACACAAGAAAATGCGACAGGGTCTCGCCGATCGTATCTCGGCGCCGCCGAGGTCGGATCTGTCACCATCCGCCTCCGAAGCGTCTCTGGAGTCCCGAAGCCTGGCGCGACGCTCCCGCTACGCCTCGAGCGCCCGATGCTTTCGCTCGAGCGCCGATCGTCGCCGGCATCCGGAAGCGTTCCGCGCATGCCCGACTCCGCGATGACCACCGAGCCCTACGGTCGCCGACCCTCCTACGCAGAGCTGCTCGCCGTGATTGCGGCGGGAGCGCTCCACGTGGTCTGCGAGCTCGCCATCTCGGCCTTCGCCGCCCGCGTCGTCAACGGGATCCTCGTCTCCGCCTTCGCCGGCTACCTGATCTGGCGTGTGTCCCGGGATCGGGCCACGCTTCACCATTGGGGATTTCGTCGCGACAACCTCGGCCCGGCGCTCCTCGCCCACCTGGGCTTCGCGTCGGCCGGCTCGCTGGCGCTGATCGCGATCGGTTCGATTCGCGGAACGCTCGCGCTGCCGGCGACGTTCGTCGTGACTCTGGCGCTCTATCCCCTGTGGGGACTCGCGCAGCAGTTCGCGCTCCAGAACCTGATCGCCAGGAACCTTGCGGCGCTGCAGGGGAGCTTGCGAATCGCGCTGCTCGCCTCGATCCTGTTCGCGGCGTCCCACCTGCCGAGATGGGAGTTGGTGGCTCTGACCTTCGCCGCGGGCGTGCCCTTCACCCTGATCTACCGGCGCTTCCCGAACCTCTGGGCGGTCGGGCTCGCTCACGGCGTGCTCGGCTCGCTCGCCTTCTACCTCGTCCTGGAAGAGGATCCCGGAGCCATGATCCTCGGAGCCATCCGGGCGAGCCCGTGAACGAGCCCGGCGCCGCCGACGGATCGCACCCGATCATGGCCTGACCCGCCGCCCGCGGCGCAGGCCTTTCCGAGACCGCATGGAGAGCCCCTCGACCTGGGCTCCTACTCCTCGCGCAGGGTCGTCGCGGGATCGAGCCGTGCGGCGCGGACGGCAGCGGGCGCGCTGGCGAGCAGCGCGGCGAGCAGCAGCGCCGCGACCGCCCCGCCGAGCACCGCGGGCTCGACGATCGAGACCTCGCCGAACAGGCTGCCGATCGCGGCCCCGGCGATCCGTCCACCTGCCGCCGCCAGCGCGACGCCGACCAGGAGCGCCGCCGTCACCAGGCGCAAGGCCCGGCCGACCACCGCGCGGGCGACTCCCCCCGGCGACGCGCCGAGCGCGAGGCGCAGACCGATCTCGGAGCGGCGCGCGCGCACCAGCAGCGTCATCGCGCCGTAGAGACCGACCGCCGCCAGCGCCAGCGCCACCAGCCCGAACGCCGAGACCACCTGCAGCGCGAAGCGTTCGCGCGCGACCGAGTCGCGCACGACGCTGCGCATGGTGCGCAGCGACTCGATCGGAATCCCGGGGTCCGCGGCCGCGACCGTCGAGCGGATCGCCGGAGCGAGCGCCTGCGGGTCGCCTTCCGTCGCCACCGAGGCCGTCATGGCGAGCGAGGGCTCGAGCTCGATCGGCCAGTAGAGGGCGGCTCTCGGCTCGGTCGACAGATCGGTGTAGCGCACGTCGCCGACCACGCCGATCACGACGCTCGTCTCGGGTCCGCCCCAGCTCACCACCAGCTCGCGCCCGAGCGCCGCCTCCCCCGGCCACGCCTCCTCGGCGAGCGCGCGGCTGACGACGACCGGGCGGCGGTCGCTCGGCGTCCGATCCTGCTCGTCGAACAGACGGCCCGCCAGCAGCGGAATGCCGAGCGTCCGGTGGAAGTCGCCGGCGACCACCCGCACGTCGGTGTAGATGCTCTCCCCGGGCGGCGGCGCCGGGCGGTCCGCCGGGTGGTAGCTGGTCGCCGCGCCGAGACCGGAGAGCGGCGCGAACGAGACGGCGCCCGCCGAGCGCACGCCCGGGAGGGCCTCGAGACCCTCGAACAGCCCATCCCAGAAGTCGACGAGGGTCGCCTGCTCCTGGTACTGCGCACGCGGCAGGGCGAGCGAGAAGGTGATCAGGCCCTCTGAGCGGAACCCCGGATCGATCGCGAGCTGGCCGCGCACCGCCTGCAGCATCGCGCCGCCCGCGACCAGCAGCACCAGCGCGAGGGCGACCTGGGCCCCGACCAGCCCGGCGCGCAGCCGCGGCAACGACCGGCCCAGCGCCCGACGGGTCCCCAGGCCGCTCGATCCCGCCGACTGCAGAGCCGGCACCAGACCGCTCGCCAGGCCGGCCAGCGCCGCGACCGCGAGCGCGACCGCCACCACCGGCAGGTCGAGCTCGACGTTGCCCAGCCGCGGGACCGAAGTGGGCACCCACGACGCGAGCGCCCGCAACGCCAGCCCCGCCCAGCCGACTCCGAGCGCGCCGGCGAGCACGAACACCGCCAGGCTCTCCACCAGCACCTGGCGCACCAGCCTCGCGCGCTCGGCGCCGAGCGCG
>DATKBT010000185.1:0-5870 GCA_035546295.1 Thermoanaerobaculia bacterium
CTTCAACTGCGTCGTGCTCGACGTCGCCCGTGTCGTCATCGGGGACTTCGCGCTCTTCGGTCCGGCCGTGCAGATCTACACCGCGACCCACCCGCTCGATGCAGAGCTCCGCCGCCGGCAGGAGCTCGCGAAGCCGATCGAGATCGGTTCGGACGTGTGGGTAGGCGGCGGAGCCATCATCTGTCCGGGGGTGCGAATCGGCTCGCGCTCCGTGGTCGGAGCCGGCAGCGTCGTGACGAAGGACCTCCCCGAACGCGTGTTTGCGGCCGGCAACCCCTGCCGCGTGATCCGCGACATCTCCGAGAGCGACCGCCCTCCAACGAGCGGGAGAGACCGGGCGTGACCGTGTCGATCTCGGCGGCCGTTCGGCCTTCCTCGCGATCGGGCGGTACGAGGTGGGCGGCGCGGAGACTCGCGACCGCTCTCCTCTCTGCCGTCTCGAGCGGGAGGGCGCTGCTGCCGGTCCTGCTCGCCGCCACCCTGGTCTCGACAGCCGGCTTCGCCGAGGGTCCAAGCGTACGCGGGAGCGTGATCGGCGCCGATGGCGAGCCGGCGCGCGGGCTCCACATCGAGCTGATCGATCGCACGCTTCCGAGCGCCGACTCCCCGCGCCCGAGCACCCACACCGACGCCACCGGCGCGTTCGAGCTCGAGGCTCGTGCTCCGGGGCTGTTCATTTTGCGTGTCCTCGAGCCGGCGACCGCCCCCTCGCCCGCTACCCCTCGCGAGGCCGGCCCAGCTCGGGCGCCCCCGCCACCCGCGCAGGAGCGGGCGCGCGTCCTCACCACCCTCCGGCTCGGTCCCCTCGTCGAGGATGCCCTCCTGTCCCCCATCCAGCTCGGCCCGAGGCGGTCCGTGCGCGTAACCGTGCGCTCCGGGGGCAGGCCCGTCGTCGGAGCGCCGATCTTCGTGGGAGACGCGCCCGACGCTCGCGACGCCACGCCCACCGCCGCGGACGGCGCGGTCGAGCTCTCGCTGCGGCCCGACGAGCGCGAGCTCGCGGTCGTCGCGCCCGGCCTCGCTCCGCAGATCGTCAGCTCGGAGTCGTCCGAGCCGAACGACGAGCTGGTCGTCGAGCTCTCGCCCGGGGTGCCGCGTCTCCTCCGCGTCCGGTCTCCGACTGGAGACGCTGCCATCTCCGGCGCGTCGATCCGGCTCGGAAGCCTACGGACTCCGATCGGCGCCACCGACGAGCGCGGCGAGATCGTGCTGCGCTTTCCCGATCGACGACCGGTGCGACTGGTGGTCGAAGACGATGCCGGGCGCTTCGATGCCGAGGTCGACGTGCCGCCCGACGAGAAGGCACCGCTCGAGATCACGCTCGAGCCCTGGACGCTCCTCACCGGCCGCGTGCTCGACGCCGAGACCCAGCAGCCGGTCGCCGGAGCGCTGGTGTGGGAGGGCGAGCAGCCCCAGCGCGCTGCCGTGACCGACGCCGCCGGCAGCTACGCGCTGCGCTCGGCCTCCTTCGATCGGGTCACCGGCGTGGAGCTCCACGTCCAGGCGCGCGGGTTCGTACCAAGCCGCGCCACCGGCTCCGGCGAGCCGCACACGCGCATCGAGATGCCGAGCGCCGCGCTGGAGCCGGCTTGGACCCTCGAGGGCATCGTGCGCGACGTCGAGGGGCACCCAATCGAAGGGGTGGCGGTCGCTTGGCGCGAGCCGGGCTGGCGGCGCACTCCCGAGGGAGGCGCGGCCCGGAGCGACGAAGACGGGCGCTTTCAGCTCTGGGGCCTGCCCTTCGGCCACCGCCTCATCATCCGCGCGACGTCCCCCGGCTTCGAGACCCGCTACGGCGAGGTCGTCGCACCGCCTCGAAGGGGAACACCGGAGACGATCGAGCTCGTGCTCGAGCGTGCGGCGTGGATCACGGGACGGCTCGTCGACGCCGACGGGGTTCCGGTCGCGGGCTGCGAGGTCCTGGTCGCCCATGGGGCGTCCTGGTGGCACTACGCACCGTGGGCGTCGCAGGTCAGAAACCACTACGTTCCCGAGCGGGCGACCACCGACACCGAAGGAGTGTTCCTCGCGCGAGCTCCCGCGTCCGAGATCTCGGTTCGTGCACGCACTCTGGGCACCGGTGAGCTCAGCCTTCCCGTGATCGACCTCACCGCGCTCGACCCGCTCTCCAGCTCGCGCGGCACGGATCAGATCGGGCTCGCCATCGCGGAGCCCGAGCCGCCCGTCTTCGACCTCGGCACGCTGCAGCTCGAGCGCGGCGCCCTCCGCCGAGGCGTCGTGGTGGACTCCGAGGGGGAACCGCTCGCAGGCGTCACCCTCACCCTGGGTGTTCCCGCGCCGCCCCCGCGAACGAGCTGGCTCGCCTTCGAGGATCGTCTCGAGGTGGTGTCGGCGAGCGACGGTTCGTTCGAGCTCGAAGGATCCTCCGACCTCCTCACTTCCCTCTTCGTGCGCGCCGAGAAGGCGGGCTACTGGCACCCCGAGTCGATCCCGGTGGAGCCGCCGCACGAGGCCCCGCTGAGGATCACGATGTTGCGCACCCACACGGTGCGCGGCTACGTCGTCTGGAGCTCGGGTGCCACCGCCGCGCATGCGCGCGTCCGTTGGAGCACCGCCTCGCATGACAGCAATCCACGCATGCGACCGGACGAGACCGACGAGCTGATCGCCGATCCCGATGGTGGCTTCTCCTTCCGCGGGGTGTCGGAGGGCGAGATCATCCTGCGTGCCAGCGTCGCGGGATCCGGGGTCGCCTCGATCACGGTCGAGCTCGGCGCCGAGGCGGACCTCTCCGACGAAGTCGAACTGGTCCTCGAGCCGGGGGCGGTGCTCGAAGGGGCGGTCGTGGGCGATCGCGGGGAGCCGGTGGTCGGGGCCGCCCTCCACGTCCAACGTCGACGCGAGGGACGCTCCGGCTGGGACCGGCTCGCTTCGGCGGTCGCCGACGCAGAGGGTCTTTTTCGCGTCGAGGGGATCGGAGCGGGACGGATCCAGATCATGGTGCGACATCGGGCCTACCTCGCCAAGACCCTGGACGTCGAGCTCGAGCCGGAAGGCCGATTCCTCGAGATCAAGCTGGCTCGGGGCGTGGAGGTCCGCGGCTGGGTGCGCGACTCGCGGGGCGAGCCGGTCGCGGGCGCCCGGATCCATGGAACCCACTACCGCGGCAGCGGCTCAATGAGCGGAGGGGGGGTCGGCGGTGCGACGACCCGCTCCGACGGCTCGTTCACGATCGAGGGCATGGAGCCCGGCATCTACTCCTTGACCGCCGGCCGCGAGGACGGGCCGAGCGCGAGCACCGCACCTTTTCGGGTGGGGCCGGACCCCGTCGACGGCATCGAGATCGTCGTTCCCGACGGAGTCGCGCTCGAGGGCGTCGTGGTCGGCCTCACCCCGTGGGAGACCGGCAGCTCGGTGGTGCGAGCGAGCCAGGGCCGGCCCGGCTCGTCGAGCAAGACTGCGTGGATTTCGAGCACCGACTTCCGCTTCCGATTCGACGGGCTCGCACCGGGAACCTGGAACGTGTACGTGATCAGCCCGGCAGGCCGCGTCGAGGAGGATGTGCTGATCGAGCCCGGGATCGAGCCGGCCGAGCTGGTCCTGCAGCTCGACCGGGGGCAGAACACGGTGCGCGGCATCGTGCTCCGCGACGGCGAGCCGGTTGCCGGCGCCTCGGTGTCGTGGCACCGCCCCGGCGCTGAGAATCAGGGGGGATGGGCGGGCAGCGATGCCACCACCGATGCGCTCGGGCGCTTCTTGCTCGATCGCCTTCCCGATGGAGACATCACGGTCATCGCCACCTTCGACGGCGGTCATCCGACCGAGACGCTCTCGCTCACGGGCGATGCCGACATCGTCTTGGAGGTCGAGAGCGCCGAGGTCGAAGTCCTGCTCACCGACCGGACGACCGGAGAACCGGTCGAGGGCGTCGAAGTCGGCCTGTTCCATCGTCCGTCTCCGTACACGTCAATGGCCCTCGCCTCCGGCAGAACCGGTCCCGACGGACGCGCTTTTCTCGCGGCCTCGCCCGCCGTCGTTCAGCTCCATGCGCGCCATCCGGACTATGCCGATGGCCGCGTCGACGACCTCGATCTCCACGCGGGCCACAATCCCCAGATCCGCCTCGAGCTCGACCGCGGCGAAGAGCTCGCCGTGCTGCCGCTGGGCGCCGACGGAGAGCCGATCCCACCAGGGCTGGCCGGCTTCACCGCCTACTCCGCCGAGGGGCGGTCGCTCGGCTCCGTCACGACCGACGACACCGGCATCGCACGCCTCGGAAAGCTCGCGGAACGCCCAGCATGGCTGTGGCTGCACGCCGAGGGGCATGCCTCCGAGATCGTGGCGGTGGCTTCCTCCAGCGAGCCGTTGCTCGTACGCCTTTCCCGCGGCGGCAGCGTCCGCGTCGACGTCCCCGACCTCGCCGCCACCGGCGAGCTCGGCTTCGTTTCCGCCTCCGCCGTCACCCCCTGGGCCGGAAGGAAGGGCACACTCTCGCGCCTCCGAGCAGGGAGCTCGATCATTGTCGACGGCGCTGGCCACATCGCCCGGCTCCCCGCCGGAGCGGTCGAGCTCGCGATCAAAGCCATCGGCTCGCAGGAGCGCTTCACCGTCACCGCCTGGATCGTCGAAGGCGAGACCGTCGAGGTCATCGCCGAGCGCGCCGAGCCCGAACGCTGAATCGGCACCCTGGTCACGCGCTGCCCGTGACGTTCTACGATAGGGCTTCCATCAGGAGAGAGCGAGAGGCCTCACGACATGAGCAAGCGCGGAGAGGTGCGGAGCTACGAGTACGTCAACCGTCCCTACGAGGCGGTGCGAGACGCTTTGAGCGAGAACCCGCGGAAGGTCTTCCGCGCAGCAACCCGCGCGGCGGTCAGCCGCGCCGACGATCTGGCCGCCGCGCTCAAAGTGCGAATCGCCGGTATCGACGTCGGCGCCGACGTGGACATCGAGGTCGGCGAACGGCGCGAGGAGGCCGCGCACGGACGCTCGCCCGCCAAGACGATCCTCCCGATCGAATGGCGGGCCGCCGACCGACCGGGGCTCTTCCCCTCGATGAAGGGCCAGCTCGAGATCTACGCGCTGACGGCCACCGAGACCCAGCTCGACTTCAGCGGCGAGTACGATCCCCCGCTCGGCGTCGTCGGCGACGCGGTCGACGCGATGGTCGGCCACCGCGTCGCGGAGGCGTCGGTGCAGCGCTTTCTTGCCGACGTCGGAGGGTACCTGCGCGAGGTGTTGGGGTCGGAGTAGCGGCCCAATCGTCTGGAGCTTCGATCACCACTTCGACGTGATGAACACGGACCTCTGGAGATAGGCGAGACCCGATCGCCGTGCGACCAGACGGCGCAGCCTCGATCGCCGGACGGAGACGAGGTCCTCGTAGCGGCCGGCGCCTCTGCCGGCCGATCGCCAGGACTTGTTGCCTACTCCAGCATCAGCTCCTGCGTCGTCTCCTCGGCGCGCAGCTCGGCGTGGCCCTCGATCAGGCGGGCGCAGGTGTTCCAGCGCAGGACCGCCTCGGCGTTGCCTGGCTCGGCGAGCTGGGCGGCTTGCTCGTAGCACTCCATCGCTCGACGCAGCCACTCGTGGGCAGCAGGGCCGACCGCGGGGCCGCCGCGCTCCCACTGGGCGCGGCCGCGGCGCTCGCAGAGGATGCCTTCGTAGTAGAGGCGCGCGTAGTCGCTGTCGAGCTGGGGGAGGAGCTCCTTGGCGCGCCGGAAGCGCTCGGCGAGGCGACGCTCGAGCTGGTCGGAGAGCGCCAGGACCAGCGTGCGCAGGGCCTCCTGGTGACCGGGCTCGACCGCCAGGATGTCGAGGCAGATGCTCTCCGCCTGGTTCGGCTCGTTGAGCACGCGGTAGTGCTTGGCGCGCTCGAGCGCGCCGGTGACCGCCTCGTGCGGGATCTT
>DATKBT010000186.1:0-64682 GCA_035546295.1 Thermoanaerobaculia bacterium
GACGACCAACGTCCAGTTCACGGTCACCGTGACCGACACCCAGACACAGGCCGTCAAGACGTACTTCAACCCGCTCGGGCAGTCGGCGGACGCCATCACCGATACCCAGGCCTTTGCCACCTGCCCCTAGGAGCCCGCTAGCCGATCACTCGTGCGCCGCAAGCCCGCAAGCGGGCGCGGCTGGGTCGACCAGGCTACAGCCGTTCTCTCTGGGCGATCGCAGCGGCCTGATCGGGCTTTGACCATACAGTGAGCCTTGGTCTTGCGCTTGCGCGAGACCAACGACCGCCGCCTGCCGCAAGGCAGGCAAGAACCCCCCGCTGGCCTAGTCGACCTAGGAGGCTGGTGTCGTTCGCGCAGAGGGAAACGCTCGCGGTCGAGCCCGCCTCAGCGCACCCGGCGCCCGCGCGCGATCACCAGGTCGACGTCCTGCAGCAGAGAGACGTGGCGCAGGACGTCGCCGCGCACGGCGATGACGTCGGCGACCCTGCCCTCGACGAGGGTGCCGACGTCGTCGGCGACGCCCTGGGCCACCGACGGCCAGTAGGTGGCGGCGCGGATCGCATCCATCGGCGGCACGCCGAACTCGTGGACCCAGACGTCGAGCTCGCGCCAGGTGGCGTCGGAGTGGAAGTTGAGCGGCACGCCGCTGTCGGTGCCGACCAGCATCACCACGCCGGCCTCCTGGAGCTGCGCGAACTTGCGATCGAGCGTCGGCCGGCGCTTGGGCATGAGCTGGTAGTAGTCGAGCCGCTCGAGGTGCTCGAGCGAGGACCGCACGTCCTCGACGACGTCGTCGGGAAGACCCACCCGCCAGCGCGGATCGTCGATCCGCTCGGGGTTGTCCCGGGTGTACTCGTAGAGCAGGAGCGGCGAGATCGTCGGCGTCCAGTAGAGCGTGTTCGCGCGGCTCTTGATCAGCTCGAAAACGTCGTCGGGGTACTCGGGCGCCGTGCCCAGGCCGGTGTGCTCGAAGCCGTCGACGCCGGCCGCGATTCCGCGCCGGATCTCCTCGGGACGGTGAGAGTGGGCGAGCACCGGCAGACCGCGCTCGTGCGCCCGGTCGACGACCGCCCGCACCTCCTCCATCGTCATCTGATCCTGGTCGATCAGCTTGATGAAGTCGACGCCGGCGTCGGCCAGCCGGTCGACCTTGGCCCGCGCGTCGTCGGCGCCCGAGATCCCCCAGCGGAATGCCTCGGTCCCCGGGTACGGCTCGTGCTGGAGGAAGGGCCCCGACACGTAGAGCGTCGGTCCCAGGATCTCGCCGCTCGCGATCCGCTCGCGCACCGCCAGGATCGCCTCGAGCGGCGCGCCCAGGTCGCGGGCGCTGGTCACCCCGGCGCGCAGGAGCTGCTCGGCCGCCGCCGGCATGACCTCGCGCTCCCACCGCGAGGGGTACGCGCGGTCCCAGTGTTCGTAGTCGGAGTGGCCGACGATCATCAGGTGCACGTGCATGTCCCACAATCCCGGCAACACGCTCATCCCCTCGGTCGAGACCACCTCGAAGCCGCTCGGGACCGACAGCTCGCCGACCCTGCCGATCGCCGCGATCCGCTCTCCCTCGATCAGGATGACGCTGTTCTCGAGCGGCGCGCCGCCGTAGCCGTCGATCATCCGGCCGCCGACCAGCGCCAGGTTCTCGGCGGCCATGGGAAACGTCACCGCGCTTCCCAGCAGCAGACCGAGCATTCGCGCAAGCGAGCGCGACCGACACGACACCACGATCCGACCTCTCATCGATCACCTCCGGCCTCTCGCCGTCTCCATTCTGCCGGCCGACCCGCTACGCTGAGTCATCGCTGAAGCGTCAATCTGATCCGCCCCAGATTACCCGACCGTCCCGCGTCACGACCCGCCAGCTCCGTCGAGAGGCCCTCCTCCTTGATCGACCGTCTCCCGGCTTTGCGGCCGATGCCACGCCTGGCGCCTGCCCTGGCGCTGCTCCTGGCGATCGGCGCCTGGGCTCTCCACGGCTTCCAGGTCCTGCGTCACGCGATCGACGTGCCGTTCTACGACGACTGGGCGTTCCTGCGCGCCGGCGCGGGCCGGCTCGAGTGGCTCTTCGGGCTGGTCGTCGACCACCGGGTGGTGCCGACCAAGGTGCTGATCTGGCTGCTCGAGGCGATCAGCGACTGGGACCTGGCGCTCCACCAGCGGCTCAACTGGGGGCTGTTCACGCTCGCCCAGATCGCTCTCGGCGCCCTCCTCCTGCGCTCTCTGGTCGCCGGCGATCCCGACGGTCGCGCGCTCCCGCGGCCGACCGCCTGGCTGGCCGTCGCGGGCTTCGCGATCCTCCAGCTCAGCGCGCTGCCGTACGCCAACCACGTCTGGGCGGTGCAGTCGGCCGTCCACTTCTTCCTGCTGTTCTCGATGCTGGCCACGTATGGGTTGTTTCACCCCTCCGGACGACTGGTCTGGCAGATCGCCGGCATGCTCAGCGCACTCGTCGTCCAGCTCACCCAGGCGGCGGGCATGGTCGTCGCTCTGACCCTGGCCGCCGGCTTCGCCTGGGCGACGCTCGCGCGCGGCCACCCGCGCAGCCCGGACCTTCGCCGGCTCGCCCGGATTCGCTTGCTCGCCCTGGCCGGCCCGATCGTGGCGACGGCCGTCTGGGTGCTGGTCGCGCACCAGCGCGACCGCCTCGTCGACTACCCGCGCGCCAGCCCCACGGAGGCTCCCTTCTGGCGATTCCTCTTCGATCTGATCGCCTTGGGCTTCGGCGTCGAGACCCGGCGGCCGCTGCTCGGCGCCGTGCTGCTCGGGGCCGTCCTGCTCGTGGCCGTCATCGCGCCGGCTGCATGGCTGGCCGCGTCGCGCCGTTGGCGACCGAGCCGGAGCGACTGCGGTCTGCTGGCTCTCGCCGCAGCTCTGCTCGCCTGTCTCGCGCTGATCGCCTGGGGGCGCGCCGAGCTCGATCCCGCGGCGAGCAAGGCCTCGCGCTACGCCGAGATCGCGACGCTGCTGATCCCGCTCGCCGCAGCGCTCTGGCTGCGCGCCGCGCCGGCCCGGCCCGCGGTCGGGCGGACCTTCGCGATCGCGCTGTGGTCGATCGCGGCGCTGGGCCTCGCCGACGACTGGGACTTCTCGATCTACCGCCACGTCGCCGCGATCCGGATCGAGGGGCGCGAGTGCGCGGCCGCCTACTGGCGGGGCGTCGGCCCTGCCGACTGTCCAGGCGTGATGCTGCCCCACCAACCTCAGCGCCGTCTCCTCGAGCGCGCTCGAACCCAGGGCCTGCACGTGGTGCGCGCCACCGAGGTTCCGCCAGCGGCGTCCCGCGCCGGGTCTCGGAGCTCGGTCGAGGGGATCGTCGATGGCACGCTGGCGGACCCCGAACGGCTGGTGGTGAGCGGATGGGCGGTGGATCGTGCCACCGGCGAGCCGGCCGAACAGCTCCACCTGCTCTCGCGGGGCCGGCGCGTCCCCGCGCGCCTGATCCGCGCCCTCCGCCCCGACGTCGCCCGCGCAGAGCGGCTGGCCGCGGCGCAGCTCTACGGCTTCGAGCTGCGCGCCCGCCGCTCGGCGGCGCCGGTCCTCTCGCTCGACGGCATCACGGTCGAGGCGGTCGATGCGAAGGGAGGCTCCGCCGCGCTGACGGTGACGAGCGAGCTGCTCTCGGGAACGGACCCGCGAGGGCGCCCCGCCCTTCGGATCTCGGACGGTCGGCAGTTGCCGCTGCGCGACGACGCGCTCGAAGGGCGCGTGTCGAACCCGGACGCGACCTCGCCGTCGATCTCCGGGTGGGCCATCGATCCCGCCCTGCTCGAGCCGGCCGAGCGCTTCGTGGTCGTCGATGACGCCGGCCGCACGCTGTTCGAGCTCGCTCCCAACGTCCCCCGCGCGGCGGTCGCGCAGCGCTACGGGCTTTCGACGCTCCGGCTGAGCGGCTTCCGCCTCGAGCTGCCGCAGGTCGCCGGATCGCCGGAGGCGATCCAGCAGGGAGAGGAGGGTCTGCGGGTGTTCGCCGTCACGCGCCGGGGCGCCGCCACCGAGCTCGAGGTCGCGCCGCGCACCGGCGGCGCGCTGAAGTGACCCCTTCGGAGTTCTCGCCGTTCGAGCCAGCGGGCGGCGATGCTTCTCCCGAAGCGAGCCCGATCGAAGCGAGGTGCGCGACGGGCCCGTGTACGGAGGGGCGTCAAAGCGCCTCGCCAGCGGCCAGGATGGCCCGAGCCTTTCGCAACGACCGCCAAACGAGACACTCGTCGCCGCCCGGCCCCCGAGTCGCCTGCGGCCCTTCGTTCGGCGCCAGGAAGAGCCGATCTCGACACCCACCCGCCGCCTTCGGTTGCTACGATTCTCGACCGGTCGCCGGACGCAGTGCTCTGTCGCCCGGTCTCCCTCCGATGCGCAAGCGACCCGACACCCGACGGACCTCCTCCCACCCCTCCCGAAACGGAACGGGGTGGCCGTGCGGCCTCGTCCTCGGCCTCTCGGTCGCCGCCGGCGTGCTCTCCGTCGGCGCGTTTCCCGCAGGGTCCCAGGAGGCGCCGCCCGAGACTCCGCGCGAGCACTCGATCGCCCCCCAGGAGACGACCGCGCATCGGGTCGCGAAACGGGCGCTCGACGAGATCGCGGCGCGTGAGGGGACGTCGCGCTCGAGCGCTGAGATCCTGACCCGGAACCTCACCCGCTACTTCATCCTGTACCCGATCCCGGAGGACATCTCCGAGATGCAGCGCGTGCTCGGCACCGCCGAGCGCATGATCCAGCAGGCCGCTGGGATCCTCTATCGCGGAGCGCGCTCGGTCGCCGAGCAGGAGGGAGCACCCGCGATCCGCGTTCCTCACGTGCGCGCGGTCATCGATCGGCTGCTGCCGCGCTCCCCCGAGCGCTGGGCGACCTACGAGTACTTCCCGGCATCGACCCCTACGCCGCTCGAGACCTGGGACCTCGCCGCCATGATGGACACCGGCCTCGCCTGGGGCGCGCTCGGAGGCCTCGCCGACACCGAGATCGCCCCGGCGCCCACCCTCCTGCCGCTCGAAGAGGACGCGGCGACGACCCTGGCCGAGGCGATCAACGCATACGCCCTCCTGCTCTTTCGTCTCGGCGGGGAGCACGCGCGCGCCGAGCTGGCCACCCACCTGCGCTCCGACCACCTGCGGTCCGCCGGCAAGACGATCTCGGAGCGCGCCCGCGGAGCGCCCGCGCCGATCGCACCGGGGCCGCCGCCCGCTCCGGCCGGCAGCCATTTCACCGACGTCACCGAGGCGGCCGGGATCGACTTCCGCCACGACAGCAGCGACTGGCTGGGGCGCTTTCGCCGCTACGGACCGATCGCTCCCACCTTCAGCGGCGGCGGCGTCGCTGCTCGCGACGTTGACGGCGACCAGCGCCCGGACCTGGTGCTGTGCGGCGGGCACGGCTGCGTGCTCTTCCGCAACGAGGGGGACGGCCGCTTCTCCGATCGCACCGCCGAATCCGGGATCCGGATCGACGGCGAGGCGCGGATGCCGCTGCTCGTCGACCTCGACAACGACGGCGACGCCGACCTCTTCGTGACCTACGCGCGCGACACCAATCGCCTCCTGCTCAACGACGGCGAGGGGCGCTTCCGCGACGCCACCGCCGGCTCCGGCCTCGAGCGCGAAGGCGACATCAGCGGCCCCGCGGTCGCCGTCGACGTCGACAACGACGGCCTGCTCGATCTCTACGTGGGCAACTTCGGCGACTATCTCTCCGGCGCGTCGGCGTGGATCTCCCAGGACGCCAAGAACGCCCAGGCCAACCGGCTCTACCGCAACCTCGGGCTCGGCGACGACGGCGCCCCGCGGTTCGAGGAGATCGGCGAGCGGGCGGGGGTGGCCGACGTCGGATGGGCGCAGGCGGTCGGACACTCGGACGTCGATCGCGACGGCGACCAGGACCTCTACGTCGCCAACGACTTCGGCCGCAACCAGCTCTACCGCAACCGCGGCGACGGCACCTTCGAGCCCGCGGGCGAGGCGACCGGCTCCGACGATCCCCATCACGGGATGAACGTCTCCTTCGCCGACCTCAACGGCGACGCCTACCCCGACCTCTTCGTCACCAACATCTGGTTCTGGGCGGCGACCACGAGGGCCGTCACCGAGACCAACTCGCTGCTGCTCTCGGAGGCGGCGGCGGACGGTGCGGCGGAAGGCCTGCGCTACCGGCGGCTCGAGGAGGGGCCGCTGGTCGGCGAGGACTCGGGCTGGTCCTGGGCCGCGCTGTTCCTGGACGTCGAGAACGACGGGGACGACGACCTGCTGGTGGTCAACGGCTTCACCGAGTACCTGACCTTCGTCCAGTACCGCGAGCACCCCGAGCGACCGGGCGAGCTCTATCCGATCAACAACGGGCGTGATCCGAACATGCTGTTCGTCAACGACGGCGGCCGGCTCCCCGACCGGCTCATCGAGAACAGCGGCATCGAGATCCCGGGCGTCAACTCGCGGGCGATCGCCCTGCTCGACTACGACGGCGACGGCGACCTCGACGCCGCGATCACCACCTTCCACGAGCGGGCGAGGCTGTTTCGCAACGATGCCGGCAATCGGTCGGGCGCCGGGCACTGGCTCGGCGTGCGGCTGGTCGGCGACCCCGCGCGCGGGGTCAGCCGCGACGCCATCGGCGCCGTCATCGTCGCGCGCACGCCGGACGGCGAGAGCGTGTGGCGCCAGGTGTCGGGTGGCGAGGGCTACCTGGGCATGAGCAGCCCGGAGATCTCGATCGGCCTGGGCGCTCACCGCTCGGCCGACCTCGAGATCACCTGGCCCGGCGGCGCCACCGAGACGCTCGCCGGGGTCGCGGCCGATCGCCGCGTGGTGGTCCGCCAGGGCGCGGGCCGCGCCGAGCCGGCGACGTCCCCGGACCCGCCGTGAGCACCAACCGCCGAGCACGCCTGGCGCCGCTGCTGGCGACAGCGCTCGCGGCAGCGACCGCGGGAGAGCTCCTCGCATCGCGGGCGCACGCGCCGGGCCAGCAACCGGCCGGATCTCGGGCCACGCTCTCCGCCGCCGATCGGCTCGACGAGGAGCAGCTGCGCGAGGCGGTCCGGCTCGCCGGAGGTTCGCTCGCAGATCTCGAGGCCGGCAACTACGGGCGATCCGAACAGGCTCTCCTCGAGCTGGCGCGCCTGCTGCCCGACAACCTGCTGCCTCGCGTCAACCTGGCGATCGTCTACTTCCAGCTCGGCCGCCGGGACGACGCGCTCGCCGCGATCGAGCGCGCCCGCGCGATCGCGCCGGAGAGCACCGAGGCGCTCTACACGCTGGCCCGGATCCTGATGCGGGCCAGCGCCGAGGATCCCGCGCTGCGCCCGCGCTTCGAGCGCGCGCTCGACGAGCTGGAACGAGTCGCGCCGCGCGACCCCCGCCCGCACTGGCTGCGCGCCTCCGCCCTGCTCGAGGCCGGCCGCTTCGGCGAGGCTCTGGCTCCGCTGCAAGCCGCGATCGAGCGGTCGCGCGAGAACCTCGTGCTGCTGGTCGAGACGCTCGCCGCGAGCGCCAGGGCCGGCGAGGTCGACCGGGCCTCCGACGCGCTCGACGCGGTCGAGGACCGGCTGAACGGCTTCGACGACCGGGCGCAGCGCTTCGCGGATCGCGCGCGCGACGCGATCCTCGACGGCGACGCCGCGGGACTGCGACCGGCCGCGCTGACCCTCCAGAACCTGCTCCGGCCGACCGCTCTCTACCAGGTGGGCCGGGCCGAGCTCGAGGGACGGGAGGGGGGTCGCGTGCTCTTCCCGCAGCTCGAGTTCGAGCCTCCTCTCCCCAAGAGCGTCCAGGGAGGCCAGGACCTCGAGATCGCGCTGGTCGATGCGACCGCTGACTGGTCGTTCGCCGAAGCGGGCTCGGTGACCGCGCTCGAGGTCGCGCGCGAGGCCGGGCCGCCCGGCGACGGCGCGGCCGCAGGCGTCGCGGACACACTCCTCGCGCTGCTCGAGGGAGGCACGGTACGGCGAGTCGTGGCGCGCGCGCGCGTCGCCGCTCCGGGAGAGGACTCCGCGCGGGCGACGGCCTGGCCCGACCTGCCGGCCTCGCCGCGCAGCGACTCGGCCGAGCTCTTGCTCTCCTACGACGTCGATCAGGACGAGCGTCCCGACCTGATCGCGGCGATCCCCGAGGGCGTGTTCCTGGCGCGGGGGAGCGAGCGGACCGCGGCTTCCGCCGCAGCGTCGGCGGCCGCCGACTGGGAGCGATTGGCGCCGGCCGGCGAGGTCACCTTCGTGCTCCCGGTCGACCTCGATCACGACGGAGACATCGACCTCCTGGTGGGGCGACACGATCGCACGCTCTACCTCCAGAACCGCGGCGGAGGCGGGTTCGTCGACGCCAGCGCCGAGCTCGGCGTGGCCTCGATCGTGGCCGCCGACGCGGTCGCCGCGGATCTCGACGGCGACGGCGACCTCGACCTCGCGCTGGCCACCGCCGACGGCGTCCGGCTGCTCGACAACCGGCGCTCGGGGCCGCTGATGGCGCTGCCGCCGATCGCGGCCGGCGAGGTCGTGAGCGCGATCGCGGCCGGGGATCTCGACGGCGACGGACGCTTCGACCTGGTCCTGGGAGCGCCCGCGGCGCCGGGAGGGATTCGGGTCATGCTCAATCGCCCGGCCGGGTGGAGCGAGGCCACGATCGGCTCGCCGCCTTCGCCGGCCGGACCCTCGACCGCCGCCTCGAACCCAGCACAGGTGCGCGATGTCGCGCTGATCGACCTCGATCTCGACGGCGACCTCGACGTCGTGGCGCTCGCAGGCTCCGAGCTGCGGTGGCTGCGCAACCGGCGCGAGGCGGGTCTCGCCATCGAGAGCGCTCACGCGCTCGCGGGGGAGGGCGAGCGGCTCGTCCCGTTCGACGCCGACGGCGACGGCGACCTCGATCTGGCGATCCGCCTCGCGGCGGGAGGAGCCCAGCTCCTGCGCAACGATGGCGCGGAGCGCAACCAATGGCTCGCTCTGCGTCTGCGCGGCCTCAACGACAGCAACGCCAAGAACAACACACAGGGACTCCACGCCCGCATCGAGGTGCGGGTCGGAACCGAGCTCCAGACCCTGATGGGCAACGGTGGCATCAACCGCATCGGCCTCGGCGCGCGCCGTCAGGCCGACGTGCTGCGGGTGGTCTGGACCAACGGGCTGGCGCAGACCTGGCAACAGCTCGGGGCGAGGCAGACCCTGGTCGAGGAGCAGGTGCTCAAGGGCTCCTGCCCCTTCCTCTACACCTGGGACGGCGACGGCTTCTCGTTCGTCACCGACCTGATGTGGCGCTCGACCCTGGGGATGGTCTTCGCGGACGGCTCCCCCGCCCCCCATCACTCGGCCCGCGACTGGATCCTGATCCCGGGCGAGCGCCTGGTCGCCGCCGGCGACGAGCTCTGGCTCCAGGTCACCGACGAGCTCTGGGAGACCATCTACGTCGATCGGCAGTCGCTGCTCGCGGTCGACCACCCCGCCGAGCTCGAGCTGGTCGTCGACGAGACGTTCGGCCCGCCGCCGTTCCCGGCCGAGGCGCCGCTGCACGTCGTCGGCCGACGATTGGAGCCCGTCTCGGCGATCGATCACGCCGGCGCGAATCGCCTCGACGAGATCGCGGCGCGCGATCGCCGTTACGTCGCCCCGCTGCCGACGACGCGTCACCAGGGGGTGACCTCCGGTCACTGGCTCGCGATCGAGTTCGAGGGGGTGCCTGCGCGCGGCCCGCTCGACCTGTTGCTGTGGGGCTGGGTGTTCCCCGCCGATACCACGATCAACACCGCCCTGGCGCAGGATCCCACGCGCGACGCCGCAACCCCCGCCCTCGAGGTCCGGCGCGCCGACGGATCCTGGCGCACCCTGCTGCCGTCGATCGGACTGCCGCTGGGCAAGGACAAGAGCATGGTGGTCGCTCTCGCGGACCTGCTCGAGCCCGGCGAGCGGGCGACCGGACGGCTCGAGCTGAGGATCGCGAGCTCGATGGAGGTCTACTGGGACGCGGCGGCGCTGGCGCCGGGAACCGAGCCGCCGCCCGGCGCGCTGCGCATCACGCGACTCGAGCCTTCGGCCGCCGACCTGCACTTCCGGGGGAGCTCACGGCTGATCCGCGATTCTCCGAGCTCGCCTCACCGGTTCGACTACTCGCTGGTCGACGCTCGCCCGCCGTTTCCGCCGATGGCGGGAGCTCACACCCGCTACGGCGACGTGCTGGAGCTGCTGGCGAGCGAGGACGACCGCACGATCGTGATGAGCCCGGGGGACGAGCTGACGGTGCGCTACCCTGCCGGCTCGCTGCCTCCTCTGCCTGCCGGCTGGCGGCGCGACTGGGTGCTGTACACCGACGGCTGGGTCAAGGACGCCGACTTCCACACTCGCTCGTCGCAGACGGTGGAGCCCCTGCCGTTTCACGGGATGAGCAGCTACCCAGAGCATGCCGAGCGCTCGCCGCTCGCCGCGCGTCCCGGGATCAGCGACGACCTCGACGAATACCAGACGCGCATCCTGCCGGAACAGAGCGCCCCGGCCGGCGGCGACCGCGGCATGCGGCAGCGGCTCCGAAGGCCGCACGCGCGACGCCCGGCTACTTCCCTTCGCCACTGACCATCGAACGGAACTGCTTCGGCGTCATCCCGAGCCGCTTCTTGAACGCGCGCTCCATGGTGCGCAGATGACCGAAGCCGACCTCCTTGGCGATGGCCTCGAGAGGCTTACGGCGGCGGCGCAGGTGGCGCGTCGCTTCGAGCACGCGCAGGCTCGACAACCAGGTCGAGAAGTTGGTGCCGACGCTGGTGTGGAACCAGGTGGAGAAGTACGTGTACTCGAAGCGCGCGATGCGGGCGACGCGCTTGAGCGAGAGCCGCTGCGACAGCCGGCTCTCGGCGAACCTGCGCACGCGGGCCAGCTTGGGGATCTCGGACATCACGTCGGCCCACTCCTCGACCTCTCGAGCCAAGCGGGCGACCGCCATCTCCGCCTCCTGATCCCGCGCAGTCGCGCTCGCCTTGCGCCGCGTCGGCTTCCTTCCCTTGGCGGCCTTTCCGCGAGCTGCCATCCGCGACTCCCAAGATCAAACGTCCCGCGACCCACACACACTTCGCGAGACCGCATCGAACGGAAAACCCGTCGAGTCTAGCAGCCGATCCGGCTCGCCGAGATGACGATCGACGATGAACGAAGACGCCGCGAGCCGCGCCGGCGGCCGCCGTTGGCGCCAGCGTTCGTGGCCGGAAGTTCGCGGCGGCCGAGGTCGCGAATCGAGGCGACGCCCGAGGGCCGTCCGCGCGCGACAGCACGAGCCTCGAACGCGCTCAGGAGCAGGGCAGGCGCGCCAGCGCGTCGCCGAGCTCGCTCGCCGCCCACTCGCGCAGGGCTGCGCTCAGCTCGCGCTCGCCGAAGCCGAGCCGATCCAACAGTGCCTCCCAACCGAACGAACCGGTGTCGCGGCCGGCGCGCAGGTACGAGCGGAACGCCTCGGCACGTTGGCTCGCGTTCCCGCCATCGAGCAGGAAGCGCACTAGGAGCGCCGAGGCGGCGTAGCGAAACGACCGCCCTTCGGGGGCCGAGAATCGCTCCCAGCCCAGCCCGGTCAGCTCGCCGAGGTCGAGCGGCGCGCGGCCCCACCCTTCGACGGTGCAGGCCAGGCTCCTGAGCTTCCCGCTCATGGTCTCGATCACGTTGAGCGCCCGCTTGCGCCCCGATCCGGTGCGCCATTCGCGACGCGAGATCCGGGGCCAACCGGACTCGGGGCATCCGACTCCCGCCGCGGCCAGGAGCGCCATGTCCTCGGCCAGTCCCTCCTCCAGCCAGGGAGGCAGCTCGTGCGCGAGGCGCCGCCGGTTCTCGAGGTGGGCGAGCTCGTGGGCGGCGATCGCCGCCACGTCGTCGGCGAGGCGCCCTCCGGCGTAGAAGGCGGCGAAGCCGATCGCCGAGAAGCCGCCGCTGGCGAGATCGGCGACCTCCGCCTCGCCCGCGACGAAGCGACGATACGCCTCCTCCTGAGTGAACACGACGGCGACGTCGGGATCCGCGTAGACCGGACGATCGAGCCCGTAGCGGCGCTCGTAGGCCTCCGAGAAGCACGCGAACAACGAATCGAGACGATCGATCAGACTCGACTCCGCATGCAGGTCCGTCCACCACTCGAGCGATCCGGTCCGTCGCATCTCGCCGTCGGTGAGCAGGTCACGAGCACGGTCGAGCCGCGCCGCCTGGAGCTCGAGCCGCTGATCGCCCAGGCCGGCTCCGGGGCTCGACACGAATGCCGCCGAAGAGCCGGTCGGCACCCACCCCTTGACCTCCCCGACGCGCACCCGGATCCAGCCCTCCTGCTCCTCGAGCACCTCGACCTCGACCTCGGCGTCGAGGCGCACGAGCGAGCGGGCCAGCGGCGACGGCTCGGCGCGGACCTCGGTGTCGGGCGGGAGGACGCGCGTAGGACGATCGATCCGCGCCCAGCCGGCGGGCGCGCCCAGCGGTTGCGCTGCGGCCGGCTCGTCGGGCTGCGCGGCGAGCGGTCCGCAGAGCGCGACGAGAACCCAGGCCAGCGCCAGGACCCGCGCCACGCTCGACATCTCGGGAAGTGGCGAACGAATCGTCGACGGCCGCGCACCCCGACTGCGATCGCCCGGGCGCCCGCTCACCGCACCAGCTCGACGCCTTCGATCGGCCGCCGCAGCGAGATCCGCTGCGGCAGATGGGTGCCGTCGAACCAGATCAGGCGCTGACGCTCGAGCCCCTTGCGCACCGAGCGGGCGGCCGCCTCCAGCTTCCAGATCGTCGAGACGTCCTCGACCGGTCCCCAGCCGGCGCCCTGCCACTGGTCCGCCACCGCCGACCAGACGTGGAGCGGCACGCCGAGAGCGCCGAGATAACGGCGCACCCGCTCGGGCGTGAGCTGGCTCCTGTCCTCGGCGCGCTCGCCGAGCACCAGGACCACCGAGCGTCTCCGGTTCTGGCGGACGGCCGTGAGCCCGGCGACCGCCACCGAGTCGGCGAGGCGCTGGCTCTCCGGACCGCTCCCGGGCCAGCTCAGGTGGACCAGGTGCGCGAGCAGACGCCCCCGCGAGAGGTCGAGCTCGGAGGACGCGGGAAAGAGTCGATAGCGTGTCTCGTCGCCGCGCAGGGTGGCGGTGGCCCACAGGAACCGGGTCCGAGTGTTGCGACCGAAGTGGATGGGCACGAAGGCCGACGAGCGGGCCATGTCGGCGAGCTGCTCGCGCGCCCGCAGATCGCGGACGACGACGACCTCGGCGGCTCCGTGATCGAGCGCCACCGCTTGCAGGGTCTCGCCCTCGGACTCGAAGGCGCCGTGCAGCTCCTCGAGCGAGGGATCCCGACCCTCGACCGTGATCGGCAGCGCCATCAGCTCGCTGTTGACCTCCTCGGCGTAGAACCCGCCGAAGGTGAGCTCGGCCACGCCCGAGACGGTGCCGCCGAAGTCGACCTCGGCGCGCAGGAAGTGGAGCTGCTGCGGATCGTAGGGAGGGAGCTCGAACTCGGTGGGATCGGAGACCTCGAGCGGCTGCCCATCGAGAGCGATCGCGAAGCGGTCGGGCTCGACCGCCGCCAGGCTCTCCCAGCTCAGCCGTGCGCGGCTGCCCCGGCCATCGGCGCTGGCATCGAGCACCAGCGACACCTCGGCGGAGGGCCGCGGCAGGTTGACCCACTGCACGGCGCGCTCGAGCTCGTTGCCGTCGGCGTCGAACGCCACCGCCTCCAGCCGATGCGGCGCGAGCTCGGCTCCGAAGTCGTGCTCGACGATCCACGGTTCGCCCTCGAGCCGGGCCACGGTCTCGCCGTCGAAGCGCAATTCGACCGCCGCCACCCCCGGTCCGACCAGCAGCTCGAGGGTGTGGGTGCCGGTGACGAGTCCGAGGAGCAGAGTGACGAAGGCGATCACGGTTCGAGGATCCTACCTGCGATGCAGTGGAGAGGCCGGATCGAGAGCGCGCCGCCTCGCCAGCCCTCGCCGGTGACGGCGAGGGCGATCCGTCGCACTCCGCAGAGCTCGAGAGCCTCACTCGAGAGCCACACTGAGACGAGACCCGGGAGCCAAGCGAGAGCACAGCACTCGAGGGGCGACCGCGGGAAGCTCCCACGCCGCCGCTTTGTTAGAGTGAAACGGCCGTGTGGCGTGATCTATTCTCGCCACGGCACGACCTCGAGGGCCGTCCGGACTGCCGGCCGCCGGGCCTCGATCGGCGTGGATCTCGGCGCGTTTGGAGAACCGCAGGTCGCACCTCGCCGCCGCCAGCGGTGGCAGGCGGCGACGAAGGTCGACGCTCCAGTTCCACCATCGGGTCCGCAGCGACACGCCACCGGACCTCCCGACGACGACGGCAGCGCATCGCTCGTCCTCTCCAGTCTGCCGCAGGCCGCTCCGCCGCAAGACACTTCCGTCGAACTCTGAACCATGCCGAGGATCCCGACGATGACCCCGACGATCATCCAGCCTCGACTCCTCGCCGGTCTCCTGCTGGCGGCGGTCCTCGGCGGGCCGGT
This sequence comes from Thermoanaerobaculia bacterium, assembly GCA_035546295.1. Classification (GTDB taxonomy): domain Bacteria; phylum Acidobacteriota; class Thermoanaerobaculia; order Multivoradales; family Multivoraceae; genus DATKBT01. The sequence continues at coordinate 14,438 of DATKBT010000186.1, forward strand.
CCTGGCCCAGCCGCCCGGGGACGACTCGCCTTCGACGGAGCCGTTCGTCGAGACCGTCAACGTCGAGGTGGTCAACATCGACGTCTACGTCACGGACCAGAACGGCGATCCCGTCGTCGGCCTGACCAAGGACGACTTCGAGCTGGTCGTCGGCGGCAAGCCGGTGCCGATCAGCAACTTCTACGCGGTCGGCTCGGGTGTGCGCAAGATCGAGTCGGCCGAGCGGGGATCCGATCCCCCCGCCCCTGCTCCCGAAGCCGAGCCGAACGTCGCGGAACCGCCGGCGCAGCCGGTTGAGCAGGCGTCCGAAGCGCCGCCGCCCGACCAGCGCCTGTACGTCGTCGTCTACGTCGACAACTACAACCTGACGCCGTTCAAGCGCAACAAGGTGATGAGCGAGCTGAGGGTGTTCCTCCGCGATCAGCTCAGCCCGCACGACCAGGTGATGCTGGTCTCCTACGATCGCTCGCTCCACATGCGTGAGCCGTTCAGCGCGCGCCCGGAGAACGTGACCCGCGCGATGCTCGAGCTCGAGGACATCTCGGCTCAGCGCGTGCACGTCGACCGTGAGCGCGTCGACATCATGCGCCGCATCGAGGACGCCGAGAACGTCACCGAGGCGATGACCATCGCGCGCACCTTCGCCGGCTCGGTGCGCAACGACGTCTCCTTCACCATCGATGCCCTGCGCTGGATCGTCGACGGCCTGGCGGGCTCACCGGGGCGCAAGGCGGTGCTCTACGTCTCGGAGGGGCTGCCGATGATCGCCGCCGAGGACGTGTTCTACGCCGTCCAGCAGAAGTTCAAGGAGCAGATGTCGCTCAACGAGCTAGGCGAGTTCGACATGTCACGCCGCTTCCAGGAGCTGGCGAACCAGGCGAACACCAACCGGGTGTCGTTCTACACGATCGACGCGCGTGGGCTGACCGTGCTCTCCCAGGGCACCGTCGATTACGACATCGCGGGCGAGGCCGGCGAGCGCACCTTCTTCGACACCATCCTGCGCACCAACACCCAGAGCACGATCCAGATGCTCGCCGAGCGCACAGGCGGCCGGGCGATCATCAACACCAACCGGATCGAGCCCGACCTCCAGCGAATCTCCCAGGACTTCCGCAACTACTACTCGCTCGGTTATCTCCTGCCCGAGCAGGTCGACGGCCGCTACCGCGAGTTCGAGGTCAAGCTGAAGAACCCTCAGCGCGGCTGGAACGTCCGCCACCCGCACGGCTTCCGCTCCAAGTCGCTCGAGTCCAAGATGCACGACGGCACGCTCTCGGCGCTGCATCTCGATCTGCAGGACAACCCGCTGGGAGCTCGCATCGTGGTCGCGCCTCCGACCCCGCGCGAGAGCGGGCTGTTCGACGTTCCGATCGGCATCGCCGTGCCCTGGGAGAACCTCCTCCTCCTGCCGCGCGACGGGCGCAACATCGGCAGGCTCAACGTCTGGTTCGTCGCCAAGGACCAGGACGACGAGATGTCGGACGTCCAGAAGATCCCGGTCGACATCGAGATCTCGGACGCCGATCTCGAGGCGCGCAAGGGCAGCGACTTCGTCAAACGCTTCGACCTCCAGATGGAGCCCGGCTACCACGACGTCGCGATCGGCATCTACGACCAGATCGGCGGTCGCAGCGCCTTCCTGCGACGCGGCATCCCGGTCGGTCAGGCCGGCTCGACGGGGCGATAGCCGGCGAGAGCGAGCCGGCGTATCCTCCGGTCTCCAGGCCGTGGGCCTCGAGCACGCGCACGCGCGAAAGCGCTCAAGCATCCGTTGCACTGGGAAAGCGCGTCGAACCGCCTGTGGAGCTGCGTTCGATCACGGCGCTGCGAGGCCGGCGAGCACTTCGCCGCGCGGATTCCCCTGCCGTGCAGCCCGAGCAGTCTCAGGCTGCACGGGGGGGACACGCGGATACGAGCGTCGAGCCGTCCGTCGAGCTTGCGCTCGGCGGCCGTTTCCCTAGGTCGACTAGGCCAGCGGGAAGTTCACAGTATGGTCAAAGTTCGATCAAGCCGCTGCGATCGCCCAGAGAAACGGCTGCGGCCTGGTCGACCCAGCCGCGCCCGCTTCGGGCTTGCGGCGCACGAGTGATCGGCTAGCGGGCTCGTGGTATGAGCTCGCCTCGCTTCGCTGCTCGTTGGGGAGTGGTGACCACCACGAGCCCGCTAGCTTCGCTAGCTACCCGACGACCCGAACCGGGATCGACGAGGTCTGGTCAGTGTTGCTGCTCAGGTCCTTGAGGGTGACCACCAGGGTGTAGTCGCCGGGCGCGACGCTGCTGCCCTCGAAGACGGCCGGAACCGAGAACAGACCGGCCTCGGAGCTCGGCTCGCCCGCGAGCTCGATCGAGCCTCCTTCGATCGTCTGACCGCTGTCGTCGATGAGCTCCGCCGTGACCGACACCGAGCCACCGCCGAGGTTGTAAGCGAGCAGGTTGACCTGGCTCTTGCCGTTGCCGGACAGCTCGGGGCGAGCGGCCGGGATGAACGGATTGCCGGCGGCCATGAACGGATAGCCGACGCCGGGGCGCTGCTCGCTCTCCTGCTCGCGCAGGATCACCCACTTGCCGGGCTGCTCGGGGACGAGCGGCGGCAGCAGCGCGAGCTGGTCGCCGTCCTCGGGCACGGTCACCGAGGAGACGTCGAGCCCGGTGCTGCCGGTCGCGCCGTTGCGCACCAGCACACGGACCGTGTACTCGCCGGGATCGAGGTCGAAGTGCCCCCAGTACTTGACGCCGGTGGACGTCAGCGCCGGTCCCGCGGCCTCCTTGTCGACGCCGAGACGGGACGCGAAGAAGTCGCGGACCGTGCCGTCGTTGTCGATGGCGTAGGCGAAGATCTCCATCGGGACGACGCTGTCGGAGAGACCCCGGGTCAGGTCCTCGCCGTCGACCTCGACCAGCACCGGCACGTAGGCCTTCTCACCGGGAACGAGGAACGCCGTCGCCAGCGCGCCCGTCCCGACCGCACCGCCCGCCTGGCCGCCGATCACCTCCTGGGCGAGCGCCAGGCGCTGCTCGAAAGGGTTCTGCTGCTCGAGCGGCTTGGGCGCGAAGTAGCCGGGCCGGTGGATCACGTCGGCGCCGCGCGGGCCGTCCTTGAGACGCACCTTGAGCTCGCGGTACGAGCCGTCGCTCTCCAGGTCCGTGGGGCTGAACGCGAGCAGATAGGTGACGCTGGTGCGGTCGAGGACCGCGTCCATCGCGTCGCCGAGCTGGTTGTAGTTGGCGAACATCTCGCCGCCGGTCTCGCGCGCCATGTACTGGAGAGCCTCGAGATTGCTGTTCTTGGCGCCGGCCAGCAGCCCCCCGATGTCCACGGCCTGCACCATGCAGTCGGCGGCGCGCAAGACCTCGAGGGTGCGGTCGACGACGCGGCGGGCGCCCGAGTCACCGAACCGGATGTCGTTGTCGACGTCCTGGGTGCGCCCCTCCTCGACCGCTCGGTTGATGTCGGCGATGGTGTCGAGATCCTCCGTGCCGAACAGCAGCTCTCCGTTGAAGCCCTCGGAGAGGAACAGGATGTGCTTGCGACCTTCGATCGCGGCCATCACCTGTCCCATCTGCGAGACCGCGTCCATCAAGCGCGCGATGTACGAGATCTGCTCCTCGCGCTGAGCGCGGCCGCGCAGGTTGGCGAGGGCTTGAACCTGCGTCTGGATCTCGTTTTGGACGTCGATGCCGGCGCCTCCGCTCGAGCCCGCCTGGCTGTCGCTGCCGCGATCGGCGCCGATGTCCTCGATGCCGCCGCTGACCAGGCCGAGCGGATCGCGCTGCTCGGCCCGCTGCTCGACGAACCCGAGCGTCTCGATCGCGTACCGCACCTGATCGCGATCGGTGGTGAAGCTGAGGATGAGCTGAGGTCCCTTGGTGGGCGCGTAGGTGGCGACGCCGACCAGGTCGGTCGGGTGCAGGCTCTTCATCACGACGTCCATCGCCGCCTCGCGCGCGCGCCCGACCGAGTTGATGTCGGAGAGCGTGAGGTCGAAGAAGACGAGGAAGTGACGGCGGCCGGCGACCGGAACGTCGGCCGCCGAGCCGGGACCCGAGACCTGGCCGAGGTCGACGACCTCGAAGAAGGAGATGTCCTGCTTCTTCTTGCCGTCGACGATTTCGAAGGAGTCCTTGGTGAGCCCGCGCACCGGCTCGCCCTTGAGGGTGACCTGCACGGGGACCTCGACCAGGGTCACCGTGGTGACGTCTTCGAAATCAGCACGTCGTTGGCGGGCGTCGGCCGGACTCGCGGCCACGAGCAGAGCGAAAATCGACGCCAGGACGCCGATGGTTGTGCGTGGTCTCATGATCCCTCCAGTCCTGATCTTGCTGGCTTCGCCGGTTTGGCTCGTTGGGGGAGTGGCGTGGCGATCCCTCGACGTCGGGATCCGGATGACGGGTCCGAAGATGGGAGGGCGTCGCGGCTTCTCGAGTCTTGCGTGAACGGCGTTCTCGAACGGTCCTTCAGCCGGCTCGCCCTGCGAGCGCTTCGAACGGCGAAGCCGGCCCGAGAGGTCGAGAGCTCTCCTAGATCGCTCAGATCGCTCCCGACTCGCGAACGCTGAATGGGATCGAGGTGACCTGGCTGCTCTGCGTGCCGAGGTCGGTGAGCGTGACCTGCAGCCGGTAGTCGCCGGCGGCCAGGCCGTTGGGGCGGAAGGTGGCCGTGAGCTTGTCGAGCCCCTGGATGCCGGTGACCGTCCGCTCATCGAGCCGCAGGCGACCGCCCGACACCTCGCTGCCGTCCTTGTCGATCACCGTGCCTGCGAGCTCGAGGTCGCTCTCCGAGAGATTGTAGGCGACGAGGCAGAGCTGCGCGCCTCGATCGTCGACCAGCGCTGGCTTGGCGGCGGGGACGTAGGGCTCGCCGTTGACCGTGAACGGATAGATCGTGGACTTCGCGTACTCGCTGGTCTGCTCGCGGACCAGGAACCAGGTCCCCGGCTCCTCGAGGAAGAACGGCGGAAGCAGCTGCGGAGCCTGGTCGTCGTAGGGCGGCACGTCGACGTCGAGGGTCTCGACGCCGGTGCGGCCCGTGATCGCGTTGCGGGCGAGCACGCGGATCAGGTACTTGCCCGGGGCGAGATCGAGATGGCCGTAGTACTTGACTCCGCTGGCCGCGAACACCTCCTCGCGGTTGCGCAGGTCGAGGGTCACGAGCTGCGTGAAAAAGTCCTTCATCTCGCCCTCGGCGTCGGTCACGTAGCCGTAGAACTCGATGGGCAGGAGCTCCTTCTCGTGGCCCGCGAGGAGATCGGCCCCGTCCACCTCGACGATCACGGGCACGTACGCGCGCTCCTCGGTGGCGCGGAACGAGGCCGCGAGCACGTTCATGCGGAGATCGTCCTTGGGGGCGGCGCTCGCGATCAGGTCGCTCGCCAGCAGGCTCTTCTCCAACGGGTGCAGCTGCTCGAACGGGCGCGGCGAGTAGTAGCCCTCACGGTGAGAGACGCGGGAGCCCCGGGGGGCGTTGACCCTGACCTTGAGCTTGCGGTGGCTGCCGTCGGCCTCGAGGTCGTTGGCGTTGAAGCTCAGAAGGTACGTGACCGTCGAGCGATCGAGAACGCCCTCGAGCTGGCGGCCGAAGTCGTTGCTGCCCTCGAACAGCTCGCCGCCGGTCTCGTTGGCGAGCATGAACAGCACCTCGTCGTTGACGCGCCGAGCGCGGTGCTCGGCCGGGAGGTCGGCGCGGATTCCCGAGATGTCGACCACCTGGAGCACCGAGTCGGCGCGGCGGAACTCCCCGAGCATCAGCATGATGTTGTTCTGGAGCTGGGTGTTGCCGAAGGTGTCGTCGAGATCGACCAGGTGGTACTGGCCGCGCTGGATGTTGAAGTAGTCGGCCTCGCCCTCCGGGTCGTCCTTGTCGGGCTGGCGGCCGAACACCAACCGGCCGTCGAAGCCTTCGGTGAAGTAGACGACGTGCTTGCGCCCCTCGACGCTGGCGAGGATCTTGGCCATCTCGCCGAGCGACTGCGTCCAGGCGGTGACCTGCCCTCGCACGTAAGCCTTCTCCATCCTCTGCATCTGGTTGCCGATCACGCTCAGGTAGGTGCTGACCGTCTCGAACTCTCCGATCGGGCTCTCCGACGAGGCGTCGGAGCGAGCGAGGCCGGAGTCGGCGTCGGGAGTGTCGATGACGAAGCGCAGCGGATCGCGGACATCCTTGAGCAGCGTCGGCGCACCGAGCGTGTCGATCGCCCGAGCGAGCTGGGCGCGGTCGGGGGTGAAGGTGACGATCAGCCGGGGGCCGGTCTCGACCGAGTGGGTCGCCACGGCCGCGAGATCGGTCGGGTGCATCGACTCGACGACGAAGCGCTGCGCGGCCTGGCGCGCGCGCAGGACGTGAGTGCCGCGTGAGAAGGAGAGATCGAAGAGGAACAGGAAGTGCCGGCGCGCCGCTCCCGGGATCGCCTCTTCGGCGAGGCTCGGGCGCGCGGGATCGACCGACAGCTCCTCGAGGTCGATGACCTCGAAGGAGGTGACCTCGCGACGTTTCCCCTCGTCGACGATCTCGAAATCGTCGACGGTGAGCCCGCGGACCGGGTGACCGTCCTTGCCCACCACGTTCACGGGAACCTGCACCTCCAGGACGTTGGCGCGGTCCTCGAAGGTCTCGAGCTGGGCTGGATCGCGTTGGGAAGAGTCGCGCTGGGCGTTCGCCGGCACGGCAAGGAGGATCAGGCCCAGCGCCGGCGCCAGCCAGCGAGTGAGGGAGCTGCTCGCCCAGTCTCGGAGTCCTGCCCTTCGGATCAACGCTCGAGAATGGAATCGCGGCATCTCATCCCTCCTGGTCCGTGCCGCCGAACGCGTCGACCGCAGGACGGGCCGGCGCCTCGGAGGCGGCTGGGCTGTTGACTTCCGATGGCCTGTTGACTTCCGATGGCCTGTTGACTTCCGATGGCAGGGAAGAGGCTCCGCCGGGGCTTTCGAGCTCCGCTTCGAGGTCGAGCATCCCTCGAACGCCCACTGAGATCCTGCAGCGCCCCACCACCGAAGACCCCAACGTTGGACCCTCGTCCTCCGAACGATCACGATACCACGCGCCGTCCGTGGCGCCTCTTCCGACTCCGCTCCACCGGGAGCCCGCTCATCCGTTGGTCGGCACCGGGCCCCGCGCCAGCATGGCCGCGAACTTCCTCGCCTCCTCGTTCGTGGCGTCGAGCTTGAGCGCCCGCTCCACGTGATGCTGCGCCTCGGTCATCTTCCCCAGCGCCAGGTACACGCGCACCAGACCGAGGTGCACCTCGGGGAGGTTCGAGTCGGTCTGGTAGGCCTTGCGCATGTACGACAAAGCGCTCGTCATGTCTCCACCCGCCAGCGCCATGTCGCCGCGATACACGTAGAAGAATGGGTTCGTCTTGTTCACCTTCTCCAGACGATCGAAGAGCTCGTTCGCCTGCTCGATCTGCCCGGTCTGCTGATAGGCGCGGGCCAGATTGCTCATCAGGGGGACGTTGTCGGGATCGCTCTCGAGCCCGCGGCGGAGCAGCTCGATCGCGCGCTGGCTCTCGCCCCGTCGCAGGTAGACGACGCCGAGGTTGTTGACCGCCTTGTCGAACTCAGGCGCGAGCGCCACCGCCAGCTCGAGCACGCGCGCGGCCTCGTCGATCCGGTCGTCCATCAGCGCCTCGGCGCCCAGGTTGTTGTAGAAGTGCGCCATCGCCGTCAGGTCGTCGATCGGCTTGAAGTCACGGTAGGACTTCGCCTGGTAGGGGAGGAAATCGAAGGTCGAGAGCTGACCGTCGATGTACATCCCGGCGACGATGTGCCCCCGGCTCACCACGACGCCGGCCTGATAGTTCCAGCGCTGGTAGTCCTCCACCTCGACGTAGAAGGGGTTCAGCCGGTTCTCGCGTCCGAGGCCCACAAACAGGTTGACGAAGGAGAGGCAGTTGCCGCGCCGCGAAGCGAAGGTCTCCGATGCGTTGCGGGTGGGCGACAGGGCGTACTGGAGATCGAGCGCACCAAACACGAAGTCGAGGATCGCCTCGGTGCGCCGCGGCTCGCTGAACGAGGGGTTGATTCGCCGGGCGGCCGCCTCCCGCAGCTCTTGGCTCAGCTCGAAGGGATACTCCACCGACTCGCGCAGCGGCTCGGGCACGCGTTGCTCCAAGCGCCGGTCGAGATCGCCGCTCGAATCGAAGGGCACGTAGCTGGTGCAAGCCGCCGCGGCGATCACCAGCAGAGCGGCCGAGATGACGGCGCCGCGGTACCGCCTGGACTCGGTGCGATCTCGGCGGGACACCAGAGCGCATGCTGAGCAGCTCACCATGGGGAGAGAACGGGATCGAGGAGTCGGCTTCACGGGGAGATCTCCGTGCAGGGGTGAGTCTAGAGCTGAGGGATCGGGAAAGAGTGTCAGGGGCGCCCTCGCACGGCAAGTCGCCCGGCTCGCGACCGAGACTCAGATCGAGACTCAGGCTGTGCAGTGCCCTGCATCACGGAGCGCGCGCGCAAAATCCACGCCCGCCGGCGCGAGATCGATCAGAGGGTGACGGCGGGTGGGGCCATGCCGAGTCGCGGCGGCGACCCGCTGAGCCTCCGCCTTTTCGAGAGAGAACCAGGATGCCCGCGAATTCGTTCCGAGCTCCTCATGCGGGTTCGGCGCGGCGAAGGGTGCCTTCGCCCCATGAGCCACAGCAATCCGATATTTTGGATTCAATCGCTCGATCATATCCAAAATATCGAACCGCGACGCTCGCTCCTGCGGTTCGGTTTGCGAGTTATTCGACAGATTCACGCCATTTCCGGCTTTCTGGATGCGCCTTAAGCCCCTGAGCCGCGTCCACTTGGTTGACTGTGCCAAATGAGCGTGTCTTATTGGCGCGATGCGCCGAAACGGCATGTTCCTTGCTTCAATATCGGGCAATCAATCCGCGGCTCCACCTCATGTCGGAGGACAGGCAGGCTTCCCCGCTTCGTACCCTCCGTCTCGAGGAGCGAGCCACGTTCAAACCTCAGTGAGGAGACCATCGGCATGAAAGACTTCCGACTCGGAGGCAAGGCCCTCGTTCTGGGCCTCGCCCTCCTCCTGGTCAGCGTGGGCGGCTCGTTCGCCCAGGCGCCGACCGGGAACATCTTCATCACCGTCACCGACAGCGACGGCGGACGCCTCCCCGGCGTGTCCGTCAACTTGTCCGGCATCGGTGCTGACAAGCTCCAGATCACCAACGCCCAGGGGCAGGTCCGATTCCTCGGCCTCGACCCCGGCCGCTACGACGTGCGCGCCGAGCTCGAAGGCTTCGGCTCGGTCGAGTATCCCCAGGTCGACGTCCGCGTCGCCCGCAACACCGAGCTCGAGCTCAAGCTGACCCCCGCGGTCGAGGAGACCATCACGGTCACCTCCGAGTCCCCGCTGCTCGACGAGCGCAAGCTCCAGCAGGGCACCACCGTCTCCCAGGTCGAGCTCGAGAAGATCCCGACCGCCCGTGACCCCTGGGCCATCCTCAACCAGACTCCGGGCGTTCTGGTCGATCGCGTCAACGTCGGCGGCAGCGAGTCCGGCCAGCAGGCCGCGTTCCGCGCCCAGGGCGTCGACGGCGACCAGAACGACTTCCTGGTCGACGGCGTCTCGATCACCGACATGCGCGCGCTCGGCGCCTCGCCCACCTACTACGACTTCGATCAGTTCGCCGAGATGCAGTTCTCGACCGGCGGCACCGACGTGACCAAGAACACCGCCGGCGTCGGCGTCAACCTGGTCACCAAGCGCGGCTCGAACGAGTTCCGCGGCTCCGCCCGCTTCTACGGCACCAAGGCCTCGGGTTACTTCGGCGGCGGCCTCAAGCAGTCGCAGCCCAACGTCGACGAGGCCGACCTCGGGCCCGGCCAGTGCCTGCCGAACAACGTCACCGCAGGCTGTTCCCAGATCTACCAGGGGGCCCAGATCCGAGAGATCGAGGACCTCGGCTTCGAGGCCGGCGGCGCCGTGATCCGCGACAAGTTCTGGCTGTGGGGCTCCTGGGGCCAGAACGACGTCCAGCAGAACGCCGCCTCCGGCAGTGCCGACGACACCATCCTCGAGAACCAGTCGCTCAAGGCCAACGCCCAGTTCTCCCAGTCGAATTCGGCGGTCGGCTCCTGGAACAACGGCGACAAGCTGAAGTTCGGCCGCAACGCCTCGTTCTCGCGACCCGACATCACGACCTGGAACCAGCGCGGCCCGTCGGCCATCATGCGCTTCGAGGACACCCACGTGTTCTCGTCGAACCTGTTCCTGACCGGCACCTACTCGCTGGGCGACTTCGGCTTCCAGCTCGCCGCCAAGGGCGGCGTGGGGCCGGACTCTCCCGAGTCGTGGCGTCGCAGCGACGGCATCTGGCAGGACAACTTCCTGTCCGGCGGCGCCACCGGCCCGAACGACGAGTTCAAGGCCGACGCGTCCTACTTCTTCAACACCGGCTCGGCCTCCCACGAGCTCAAGCTCGGCGGCCGTCTGCGCAACTACGAGACTTCCTCCGACTTCACCTGGCCGGGCCGCAACATCTTCACCTACAACACCACCTCGACCCACTTCGTGGTGGCCAAGCGCGGCATCTCCACGCCGGTGGTGATGGAGTACTTCTCGCTGTGGGCCCAGGACACCATCACCTTCGGCAAGTTCACGATCAACCTCGGCCTGCGCTTCGACGACCAGTCGGGCGTCAACGAGGCGTTCAACGTGGTGGCCAACCCGCTGGTGCCGAACGTGCTCCCGGCCCTCAACTACCCGGGCGCTTCCGAGGACTTCACCTGGGAGACGATCGCACCGCGCATCGGCTTCACCTACGCGCTGGGCGCCAACCGTGACACTCTGCTGCGCGCCAGCCTCGCGCAGTTCGCGGATCAGCTCGGCGTCGGCACCGTCGGGCGGACCAATCCGGCGGGCTCGTCCTACGCCTACTTCGCGCTCCCCTACGAGGACGCTCCCTACACCGGCGACGGCTCGGAGCTCAACGACCCCGATCGGGTCAACTTCGCCAACGGCTTCGATCCGGCGGATCCGGCGTCGCTCGTCGATCCCGACGTGACCGACCCCGGACTCGACGCTCCGCTCACCACCGAGCTGGTTCTCAACGTCGAGCATGCGCTGCTGCCAGAGTTCGTCATCGGTCTCACCGTGACCGCCCGCAACGTCGAGGACATCCTCGAGACGCGCACCCTGGTCACCGACGAGAACGGCGTGGTGCGCACGGTCACCCGAGCGGACTACAACTTCGACGGCACCGTCACCGGCGTCTTCCCGGCGAGCAACCTCTCCGGTGGTCCATCGCAGCCGTACACCCGCGACCTGTTCGTGCGGCGCGATGGTCTGACCAACACCGGAGGGTCCCTCTTGCTCAACGGGTCGCGCGAGCGCGACTACTTCGGGACCGCGTTGACGTTCACCAAGCGTCTGGCCAACCGCTGGATGCTTCGTGGCTACGTCAACGTCGGCGAGGCCGAGTGGGACATCCCGCAGGAGTACATCGACAACTCCAACCCGAACCGTTCGACCGGCGGCGGCGACGTCGACGGCGACCTCTACCTCACGGCGGAGGGCGGCTCGGGCAAGGGCACGCGGTGGCTCCAGTCGACATGGTCGGCCAACCTCAACGGCATGTACCAGGTCGCTCCGGACCGCCCGTGGGGCTTCAACCTCTCCGCCTCGATCCAGGCGCGAGAGGGCTACCCCATCCCCTACATCAACGACCTCGAGCTGTCGAACGGTGACTTCGTCTCCGTCGGCGTCGTCGACGACTTCGACGACTACCGTCTCGACGACCTGATGACGGCCGACATCCGTGTGGAGAAGGAGTTCGCGCTCACCAGCGCGGTCAACTTCACCTTCGGCATCGACGTCTTCAACATCACCAACGAGGGCACCGAGATGTCGCGCAACCGCGACCTCAGCTCCTCCGCGGCCTTCCGCCTCAACGACAACGTGAGCCCGCGCATCTACCGCCTGGGCGTCCGGTTGGGCTGGAAGTAGCCCAGGGAACTGGTGCCGGCCAACGGCCGGCACCAGTTCAACGGACGATCCTCAGCGCTCCCTGAGCCTGCTCGGGGGCGCGCGAGGATCCGCACGTCGCCGCTGTCGCCACCTGGCACAGCGGCGATTTTCTTTTCGGCACGCAGGCCGGCCACCGGCCGGCACCAGTTCCTCGGACGATCCTCAGGGGCCCCTGAGCCTGCGCGCCTCGGCTCGCGCTCTCGCGAGCTCGATGAGCGGCGGGACCCGGCCGCAGGCCCTGCAGACGTCCATGAAAGGAGCGCGGGAGGATCTCCACGTCGCCGCTGCAGCCAGCCGGCTCAAGGGCGATCCGCCGACCCTTTATCTCCGCCGACCCTCACCGCGCCAACCTCCACGAGCCGCTCTCCCCAGAATCGGCCCGCCGATGAAGAGCAGTCGAGAAGATCCCTCCAAAACGATGGAGCAGGTCTTCAGATCGATCCCAAATCCAACCTGTCGGATTGGATTCCAAACGGATTCTTGAATCCAAACCCTCCGAGAGCGTCGTTTTGGCGTCCTCATCCGAGGACGGACAGTGGCAAACCCTTGGAGGGCAAAGGGCAGTCTCAACGGCGGTCGCGATCCGCCAACCTGGCACTCGGCTTGCGACTCCGCTGGTTATTGAAAGCGGCGGACATCGCGTGATCCTCTCGTCGAGGTGCGGAATCCGCCACCACTCATCTCAGAGGAGACCATCGGCATGAAAGACCTCCGACTCGGAGGCAAGGCCCTCGTTCTAGGCCTCGCCCTCCTCCTGGTCAGCGTGGGCGGCTCGTTCGCTCAGGCGCCGACCGGGAACATCTTCATCACCGTCACCGACAGCGACGGCGGACGCCTCCCCGGCGTCTCCGTCAGCGTGTCCGGCATCGGTGCTGACAAGCTCCAGATCACCAACGCCCAGGGACAGGTCCGATTCCTCGGCCTCGACCCCGGCCGCTACGACGTGCGCGCCGAGCTCGAAGGCTTCGGCTCGGTCGAGTATCCCCAGGTCGACGTCCGCGTCGGCCGCAACACCGAGCTCGAGCTCAAGCTGACCCCCGCGGTCGAGGAGACCATCACGGTCACCTCCGAGTCCCCGCTGCTCGACGAGCGCAAGCTCCAGCAGGGCACCACCGTCTCCCAGGTCGAGCTCGAAAAGATCCCGACCGCCCGTGATCCCTGGGCCATCCTCAACCAGACCCCGGGCGTCCTCGTCGATCGCGTCAACGTCGGCGGCAACGAGTCCGGCCAGCAGTCCGTGTTCCGCGCCCAGGGCGTCGACAGCGACCAGAACGACTTCCTGGTCGACGGCATCTCGGTCACCGACATGCGCGCGCTCGGCGCCTCGCCCACCTACTACGACTTCGACCAGTTCGCCGAGATGCAGTTCACCACCGGCGGCACCGACGTCACCAAGAACACCGCCGGCGTCGGCGTGAACCTGGTCACCAAGCGCGGCTCGAACGAGTTCCGCGGCTCCGCCCGCTTCTACGGCACCAAGGCCTCGGGCTACTTCGGCGGCGGCCTCAAGCAGTCGCAGCCCAACGTCGACGCGGCCGACCTCGGGCCCGGCCAGTGCCTGCCCGACAACGTCACCGACGACTGCGCGCAGATCTACCAAGGCGCCCAGATTCGCGAGATCGAGGACCTCGGCTTCGAGGCCGGCGGCGCCGTGATCCGCGACAAGTTCTGGCTGTGGGGCTCCTGGGGCCAGAACGACGTCCAGCAGAACGCCGCCTCCGGCACTGCCGACGACACCATCCTCGAGAACCAGTCGCTCAAGGCCAACGCCCAGTTCTCCCAGTCGAACTCCGCGGTCGGCTCCTGGAACAACGGCGACAAGCTGAAGTTCGGCCGCGGCGCCGCGTTCTCGCGTCCCGACATCACGACCTGGAACCAGCGCGGCCCGTCGGCGATCATGCGCTTCGAGGACACCCACGTGTTCTCGTCGAACCTGTTCCTGACCGGCACCTACTCGCTGGGCGACTTCGGCTTCCAGCTCGCCGCCAAGGGCGGCGTGGGGCCGGACTCTCCCGAGTCGTGGCGTAGCAGCGACGGTGTCTGGCAGGACAACTTCCTGTCGGGCGCTGCCACCGGCCCGAACGACGAGTTCAAGGCCGACGCGTCCTACTTCTTCAACACCGGCTCGGCTTCGCACGAGCTCAAGGTCGGCGGTCGTCTGCGCAACTACGAGACCTCCTCCGACTTCACCTGGCCCGGACGCAACCTCTTCACCTTCAACACCACCTCCACGAGCTTCGTCGTGGCCAAGCGCGGCATCGCCACGCCGGTGGTGATGGAGTACTTCTCCCTGTGGGCCCAGGACACGGTCACCTTCGGCAAGTTCACGATCAACCTCGGTCTGCGCTTCGACGACCAGTCGGGCGTCAACGAGGCGTTCAACGTGCCGGCGAACCCGCTGGTGCCCAACGCTCTGCCCGCGCTCGACTACCCGGGCGCCGGCGAGGACTTCACCTGGGAGACGATCGCTCCGCGCGTCGGCTTCACCTACGCGCTGGGCGCCAACCGTGACACCCTGCTGCGCGCCAGCCTCGCGCAGTTCGCGGATCAGCTCGGCGTCGGCACCGTCAACCGGACCAACCCGGCCGGCGAGGCCTACGCCTACTTCGTCCAGCCATACGTCGACGGTCCCTACACCGGCACCGGTGCGGAGTTCAACGATCCGGCCGAGGTCGCTTTCGCCAACGGCTTCGATCCGGCGGATCCGGCGTCGCTCGTCGATCCCGACGTGACCGACCCCGGACTCGACGCTCCGCTCACCACCGAGCTGGTGTTCAACGTCGAGCACGCGCTGCTGCCGGAGTTCGTGATCGGCCTCACCGTGACCGCCCGCAACGTCGAGGACATCCTCGAGACGCGCACCCTGGTCACCGACGAGACCGGCAACGTCCGCACGGTCACCCGCGCCGACTACGTGTTCGATCGGACGATCACGGGCACCTTCCCGGCCAGCAACCTCTCCGGTGGTCCCTCCCAGCCCTACTCGCGCGACCTCTTCGTGCGGCGTGACGGTCTGGTGAACACCGGCGGCACCCTGCTGCTCAACGGTGCTCGCGAGCGCGACTACTTCGGAACTGCGTTGACCTTCACCAAGCGTCTGGCCAACCGCTGGATGATGCGTGGCTACGTCAACGTCGGCGAGGCCGAGTGGGACGTCCCGCAGGAGTACATCAACAACAGCAACCCGAACCGCAGCACCGGTGGTGGAGACGTCGACGGCGACCTCTACCTGACCCGGTCGACCGGCTCGGGCAAGGGCGAGCGGTTCCTCCAGTCCACCTGGTCGGCCAACCTCAACGGCATGTATCAGGTCGCTCCGGACCGCCCGTGGGGCTTCAACCTCTCCGCGTCGCTCCAGGCGCGAGAGGGCTACCCCATCCCCTACTTCGACGCGCTCGAGCTGTCGGATGGCGAGTTCGAAGACGTCGGCGTCGTCGACGACTACGACGACTACCGCCTCGACGACCTGATGACGGCCGACATCCGTGTGGAGAAGGAGTTCGCGCTCACCAGCGCGGTCAACTTCACCTTCGGCATCGACGTCTTCAACGTCACCAACGAGGGAACCGAGCTCTCGCGCATTCGCGACCTCGGCTCCTCCGCAGCCTTCCGCCTCGAAGACAACGTGAGCCCGCGCATCTACCGCATGGGCGTCCGGTTGGGCTGGAAGTAGCCCAGGGAACTGGTGCCGGCCAACGGCCGGCACCAGCTCATCGGGCGACCCTCAGCGCTCCCTGAGCCTGCTCGGGGGGCGCGCGAGGATCTGCACATCGCCGCTGCAGCCACTCGGCTCAGCGGCGATGTTCTTTTTGGCTCTGCCAGAGCTGCCGAGTCGAGTCGGTGAGCGGCTCGGCTCGAAGTCGACGGAGACGGAATTCTCTTCGCAGGGCACGGGGTTGCTCGTCGATGCCGAGCCGCCTGCCGGAGCTGTCGGAGAACACTCGCAGGCTCGCGGCGGCCCGGACCGTCGAGCGGCGGTGGTGTCGAGAACGGTGGTCGAGAACGGTGGTATAGCATTCCAGAGTGGGAAGTTGCCGATTCGGCAGGGCCCGTTCCCGGTGGAATCGTCCCGACCTCGTGAGCCGCTCCGCCGAGCCCAGCTCGCTTCGACCGGGGGCCGGCGCGCTTCGACTCGACGCCTCGCCCTCGCCCCCAGCCGAGCCGGCGACGCACCTCAGATCCAGGAAGGAGCCCACCATGTCTCGCACCGTCATCCGAGCAGGACTCGCTGCGCTCCTGCTGTTCGTCACCGCCGGCTCCCTCGCCACGCTCGCCGCCCAGGACTGGGCGGGGCGCGGGCGCGTCCAGGGCATCGTCAGCGACGAGGAAGGCGAGCCGGTCAAGGGCGCCATCGTCCGGCTGTTCAAGGGCGGTCTCGAAGGCCCTGGCCCGGAGCCGCTCGAGACCAATGCCAGGGGGCGCTGGTCCTACCTCGGGTTGGGCGGCGGGTCCTGGACCGTCGAGATCGAGTACCCGGGGTACGCGATCTCGGAGGTGAGCATCCCGGTCAGCGAGTTCGGCAACAACGAGACGCTGCTGGTCCAGCTCGAACGTCCGGCCCAGGTCGCGGCGAGGACCGGCGACAAAGAGGCTGCCGCGAAGCAGGCCGCGACGGAGGCCGCGACCAAGACTCTCGCCGAGGCGGGGGCCCTGATCGAAGCGGGGCGGTTCGACGAGGGGCGCAAGCTGCTCGACGAGGCGATCACCCAGCTCGACCCGTCGAAACACCCTGCGGTCCTCCTGGAGAAGGCCAAGACGTACTTCACCGAGGGAAACGTCGACCAGACCGTCGCGACGATCCAGCAGGGGCTGGCAATCGACCCCAACCACGTCGAGTCCCTCAGGCTGATCAGCAGCATCCTGGTCAACGAGGGGCGCGAAGAGGAGGCCGCGCAGTACCGGGCTCGGCTGCCGGCCGGGCAGAAGATCGACCCCAACGCCTTCCTCAACCAGGGGATCTCGCTCTACAACTCGGGCGAGCTCGAGGAAGCCCTGTCGAAGTTCGACCAGATCGTGGTGGACTACCCGAACCTGGCCGACGCCTACTACTACCGCGGGCTCGTGCACCTGGGGAAGGCGCAGAACGAGCAGGCGATCGCGGACTTCAAGAAGATGCTCGAGCTCGAGCCCGGCCACGCCAATGCCGGTGAAGCCAAGCAGTTCCTGGAGTACCTCGAATCCCAGTAGGGCTGCGCGGCGAGCGGCGCTCGTCCGACGGCGACGCTCGTCGCGCCGAGTCCCGTTGCGCAACGCCTCGTTGCACGACGTCCCTGCTTTTGTCGAGCTCATGACCCGGATCGTGTGCCGTCGCCCGGTCGCGCGCGCCGCGCCTCGGGGCGGCGCGCGCCTGCAACGGCGCGCCCCCGTGATCCTGCTGGGCGCGACCCTGCTCGCGACGCTGCTCGCGACGCTGCTCTCGTGCGGCGCCGGTGCCGGCGACCCCACCCAGCCCGAGCCGGGGGTCGGCACGAGGACGCGAGATCCTTCGGTGGAGGCGGCTGCCGCGGCCGGCGCCCAACCGAACGCCGACAGCAGCCAGATGGAGCTCGCCGCCGCCCACGGCGGCGCGCGCAACGCGATCCTGATCACCATCGACACGCTGCGCGCGGATGCCCTCGGGTTCGCCGGCAACGAGCGGGTGGAGACGCCGGTCCTCGATCGGCTGGCGGCGGGCGGAGTCGTGTTCGAGCAGGCGCGCGGCCACAACGTGTTCACGCTCCCCTCGCACGCCAACATCCTCACCGGGCTCCTGCCCTACCAGCACGGGGTGCGCGACAATGCCGGGTTCGTGCTGCCCGAGACGCTGGAGACCGCAGCGACCCTGCTGCGAGCGCGCAGCTTCGCGACCGGGGCCGTGGTCGGGGCCTTTCCCCTCGACGCCCGTTACGGTCTCGATCGCGGCTTCGATCTCTACGACGACGCCTATCCGGAGGGTGGCTACCGCGAGCTCCGAGAGGCCGAGCGCCGCGGCCACGAGGTGGTCGAGCGCGGGCTCGCGTGGTGGCGCGAGCACGAGGGAGAACGCCGCTTCCTCTGGCTTCACCTGTTCGATCCTCACGCGCCGTACGAGGCCGAGGAACCCTGGGGCTCCCGCTACCGCGACGCGCCGTACCTGGGGGAGGTGGCGGCCACCGACGCCGCGCTCGCGCCCCTGCTCGATCCTCTGATCGCGGCGGCCGCAGACGGCGCGGCCGCCGACACCCTGGTCGTGGTCACCGCCGATCACGGCGAGTCGCTCGGCGAGCACGGGGAGCAGACCCACGGGCTGTTCGCGTACGACGCGACGCTGAAGGTCCCTCTGGTGCTCTGGGGACCCGGAATCCCGGCCGCGCACAGCGGGATCCCGGTCGGCCACGTCGACCTCCTGCCGACCCTGCTCGACGCGCTGGGCGTGGAGATGCCCAAGGACCTCCCGGGGACCTCCCTCCTCGGCCTGCTCGAGGCCGGCGAGAGAACGCCCGGGCGCACCCACTACTTCGAGGCGCTCAACGCCTACCTGACCCGCGACTGGGCGCCGCTGCGAGGGGTGCTGCGCGACGGTCGCAAGCTCGTCGAGCTTCCGATCGCCGAGCTGTACGACCTGCGCAGCGATCCGCAGGAGCTCGACAACCTCTTGGCCGACGACCGCGGCGGAGGCATCGAGGCCGCTCGCGAGATCGCCTCGCGGCTCAGGACCGCCCTGCCCGATGAAGAGCCCTGGCCGCCGCCACCGGCGACCGGCGGCGTCTCGGACGAGGAGGCCCGCCAGCTCGCCGCGCTCGGCTACGTGACCCAGCGGGCCTCCGCCCGCGAGCGCTCTTACACCGAGGAGGACGATCCGAAGCGCCTGATCGAGCTCAACCAGATGGTGCACCGGTTCATCGATCTTTACGGCCGCGGCCGCATCGACGACGCGATCGATCTCGCTCGGAGGATCGTCGAGCGCCGACCGGACATGGGTCTCGGCTACTACCACCTGGCCCAGGCGCTGCTCGAGCGGGGCAGCACCGGCGACGCGTTGGCGGTGATGGAGGAGGCGCGGAAACGAGGGATCGCCGATCCCTCGCTGCTGCGCCAGCTCGCCCTCACGCTGACCGGCACCGGACGACCCGATGCCGCGATCGAGGTGGCGCGACCGCTCGCCGCCTCCGGCGATCCCGACTCGCTCAACGTGCTCGGGCTCGTGCTGGCGGAGGCGGGAAGGCCGGCCGAGGCGCGCGCCGCACTCGAGCAGGTGTTCGAGCGCGATCCGCGCAACCCGACGGCGCACCAGCACCTCGCCCTGGCGGCCGTGTACGAGGAGCGTTGGAGCGAAGGCGAGAGCCAGGCGCGCAGAGCGCTCGAGCTCAACCGAGAGCTGCCGCTGGCCTGGAACTACCTCGCGATCGCGCTCTACAACCAGGGCCGCCGGCGCGAGGCGCTCGACGCCTGGCAGCGATCGGTCGAGATCGAGCCCCAGGACTTCGACGTCCTCTACAACTTCGGCGTCGTCGCAGCCGAGCTCGGCGATCGTGGCCGGGCCCTGCCGGCGCTCGAGCGCTTCGTCGCGAGCGCTCCGGCCGACCGCTACGCACCCGACATCGCCCGGGCTCGCGACCTCCTGCGTCGTCTCGGAGCCGGGCGATGAGCGCCTCGATCCGCACCGCGTCCGCCGCCTGCTCACCGAGCCGCGTGGAGCGATCGGCGCCGGCGCCGCTGCTGGCGATACCGGCGATGCTGCTGGTCGTCGCGGCCCTGCTCGCCGGTTGCGGCGAGCCGACCCCAGGCGCCACCGGGCCGGCGCCGGGCGCCGGGCAAGAGACCTCCTCCCGCTCCTCGGGCGCGACCGCCGTCTCCCTCCCCCCCGACACGCCCGTTCTCCTGGTCTCGATCGACACCCTGCGGTCCGACCGCCTTGCGGCCTACGGCTACGACGGCACACGCACCCCCGCCATCGACCGCTTCGCGCGCGAGGCTGTGCTCTACGAGCGTGCCTACTCCCATCTCTCGTTGACCCTCCCGTCACACACCACGATCCTCACCGGGCTGCTCCCGACCGAGCACGGCGTTCGCGACAACGTCGGCTATCCGGTGCCGCCGGACGCGCCGCTCCTCCAGCGCATCCTGGGCGCTCGGGGATACGCCACCGGCGCCGCGATCTCGAGCTTCGTGCTGAGGTCCTCCACCGGGATCGCGCGGGGCTTCGACGAGTACGACGACGACATCCCGGTGGTCTCCGGGGTCGAGCTCGGCGGGCTGCAGCGTCCCGGTTCCGAAACCCTGCAGCGGGCCCTCGGCTGGATGGAGGACCATCGCGACGACCGCTTCTTCTACCTCTTCCACATCTACGAGCCGCACAGCCCCTACGATCCTCCCGAGCCCTACGCCTCGCGCACCGCCGACCCCTACGACGGCGAGGTGGAGGAGGCGGACGCCGTGATCGGCGGCCTGATCGCGGGGCTCGAGCGGCTCGGCCTCTGGGACCGGGCTCTGGTGATCCTGCTCTCCGACCACGGCGAGGGGCTCGGCGATCACGGCGAGATGGAGCACGAGGTCCTCATCTACCGGGAGATGCTGCAGGTGCCGCTGCTGATCAAGCTGCCCGGAGGGGAGCGCGGCGGCAGCCGCATCGAAGAGCCCGTCCAGCTCGTCGACGTGGCTCCGACGATCCTGGCGGCGCTCGGCATCGAGCGACCGGCGACCTGGAGAGGGCAGGACCTCCTCGCCCCTGGCGGGCCGCCACCGAGGCCCGTGTTCTCCGAGAGCATCTATCCGCGACTCCACTTCGGTTGGTCCGACCTCGCCTCGATCATCGACGGCCGCCACCACTACATCGAGGGTGACTACCTCGGCGGAGCGGACCCGGAGCTCTACGACCTGGTGGACGACCCGCTCGAGCGCGAGAACCTCGCTGCTCGCCACCCCGACCGCGTCCGTGCGCTCGCCGCGGAGCTCGACCGCTTCGACCGGACGATCGTTCCACCCGCGGCGGACGACCCTGCCGCCCAGCGGCAGCTCCTCGCCCTCGGCTACGTGACGTCCACCACGAGCGCCGAGGTCAGCGAAGATCGCCCGCGTCCGGATCCGAAGGCCAGGATCGGCGTGCTCGGGGATCTCGGCCGCGCGTCGCGGCTGTTCGCGGGCGGCCGGTACCTCGAAGCCGCGGCGAGCTATCGGAGCGTGCTCGAGGACGAGCCCCAGATGGCCTACGGCTGGGAGCAGCTCGGCAAGAGCCTACGCCGCGCGGAGCGGCTGGACGAAGCGCACGCGGCCTTCACGCGCGCCTTCGAGCTCTCCGGCCACAGCCCCAGCGTCGCGCTCTCGCTGGCCGAGCTCGAGCTGGCCCGGGGTGCCCTCGACAGCGCCGAGGCCCATGCGCGGATCGCGGCGCCCAGCTTGCCGACTGCCTGGGACCTGCTGGCCCAGGTCGCCCTCCGGCGAGGGGATCTCGAGACTGCGGAGCAGTCGTTAGAGCGGGCGCTCTCCGAGCGCGAGGGGAGGGTCGAGCCGCTGGTCACGTTGGTCGAGCTGCGGGTGCGCCAGCAGCGCTTCGAGCAGGCATTGCAGGAGGCCGAGCTGGCCCTGCGCGAGTTCGGCGAGCGCACCGACCGAGAGGTGCTGAGAGGGCTCGAGTATCAGCGGGGCGTGGCGCTCGCATCGCTCGACCGGCTCGAGGAGGCCGAGCAGGCGTTTCGCGCCGAGATCGCGCTCTCACCGAACGAGCTCGCCCCCTATCCGCGCCTCGCCCTGGTGCTGGCCCTCTCCGGACGCGTTGCCGAGGTGGGCCCGGTGCTTCGGGAGATGGTCACCGCCAATCCGACGGCGACAGCGTACGCCGAGGCGGTCCGGACCCTGCGCGCGCTCGGGGACGAGAGCTCGGCCGCCGCCCTCCTGCGCTCCGCGCTCGCGCGCTGGCCCAACGATCCGGAGCTTCGCTCGCTGGCCGGTTGAGCCATCGAGCCGCTTCCCGAACCGTCGCGCGATCGAGCCACGGCGGCGACCACCGGTCCGGTGGGCCGGCAGAAAGAGGCAGGGGCCGGCAGCCTCTGGCCCGAGCGGAGCGAGCCGCGGGAGGACGGCAGGCGGCCCAAACAGACCCGTCAAGCCGGCGGCTCGCTAGCCCGCAGCTCGTCGAGACGGCGACGCAGGTCGGAGCGTCCGGGCTCGAGGGCGAGCGCACGTTCGAGCAGGCGCCGCGCACGCTCGCCGCGACCGAGGAGCAGCTCGGCGCGGGCGCGCACCTCGAGCACCTCGACGGTCTCGGTCAGCTCGGCGAGGTGCGCCAGAGCGGACTCCGCACGGCCGGCCGCGATCTCGGCGCGAGCGCTGGCCACCCGCGCGCGCTCCACGCCGGCCCGTCGCGTCCGCTCCTGATCCCGCTGGTAGAGGACGTGATAGCGCTCCAGGTGACCGCGCGCGCCCTCGAGATCCCCGGCTGCACGCAGCGCCCCTGCCAGCCCGTAGTGGCTGAACGCCTCGTCCGGCGCGCGCTCCACCACCCTCCGCCAGGCCGCGACCGCCCGAGCCGCGACCGCAGCATCGCCGGTGGCCGCGCGCACGCCGTCGAGCGCACGGGCATGCTCGAGCAGGACGTCGACGCCGTCGAGGCCCAGCGCCTGCGCCCGCTCGAGCGGCTCGATGGCCTCGGCGAACCGCCCCTGCCAGACCAGGAAACGCCCGAGGTGAAACCACCCGAGCGGCCAGCTCGCAGCTCGATCGACCACCGCGCGATACTGCTCCTCTGCCTCCTGGAGACGGCCGTTCTCCCAGCTCGCCGCCGCGAGCTCGAGCCGGACGCTCGGGTTCGTTCCGTCGAGCTCGAGCGCCTCACGCAACGCGGTCTCGGCCTCGAGATGCCGCTGCTCGAGGAGCAGCGCACGGCCAAAGCGAGCCCACAACTGCGCTCGCAGCTCCGCCCGCTGGGGCGCGTGCTGCAACGCTTCGCGGAGCACGAGCGCCGCGGAGGCGCCGTCGCCGCGCCGGAGCGCCCGCTCTCCGGCGCGCAGCAGCCCGGTTGCCGCCTCGGCCGATCGCGCCTGCGCGACGAGCGCTCTCGACCATCCCATGAGCAGGTCGACGTCGTCCGGGTCGCCGATCAGGAGGCGCCGGAAGATCCGCTCGGCGTTCGCGGCGTCTCCCCTCTCCAAGGCCGAACGGGCACGCTCGGCATCCGCAGCGGCGACGTCCGCAGCGTCCGAGGCCGGCGCCGGCTCCTGTCGCGCCACGGCCGAGGCCGCTGCCGGCGGCGGCACGACGAAGACTCCGGCGCCGAACACCGCCCACGCCGCGAGACCGGCGAGCACGACGCCACCCGAAGGCGACACCGCTCGCACCTGCCGGTCGGCAGAGGTGCCGACTGCCGGAGGCACCGCGCGGCGCCTCCGTGTCATCAGCGAGAAGGCGGCGACGAGCAGGCTGGCGCCCAGGATCGACAACACGATGGGAAAGACCGAGCCGCCGACGCTGACCGAGAGCAGCTCGGCCAGACCGAGGCGCCGCGCGATCGTGGTGCCGAACAGAGCACCGAGCAGACCACCGAACAGACCGAGACCGACGGAAGCGAAGCACCGACCCTGCGAGGCGCCCGGGACCGCCTGTCCGATGGCGCCGCAGACGCCCGCGGTCAAGACCAGGACGAGGAGCTCGAGCAGGGACATGAGCAGTACGACCGAGATCGCGCACACCCGCAGCGGGCGGCTCGGGAGGCTGCGATCGGCGTGTTCGATCCTACATGGCACGCCCTCGGGCGCGACCCCTCGTGAAACGAGTCCCGACGGTGGCGGAGCTGGATGCGTGCCTGCGCGTCGCCGGCAACGGCGCTGCCGCCGGCGGATCCGTCGCCGGTCCTCGGGGGGCCCCGGCGGACCCCTGGTCGGGCGCCACCCATCTGGTTGATTCTGCGCGACTTGGACGCAAGGGCGATGTCCTCGGGAGAACCCGTGGACACCCCGAGGTTGTGCCCGCCGCGCCGGTCACCTAGAGTCTTTGGAAAGCAGCCGCCGACGCCGGGGCAGGGGGCGCCGGGGAGCTCCGAGGAAGCGCTCCTGGATCGCCAGGAGGCTCTTGGTCCCGACCGCGCCCGAAGCTTCAACGACCGTTCACATTCGTCCGATAGAACGACTGCGCTCGAACCCATCGCGGACACCGGCCGGGCTCCGTGGACGACCGAGGACACCTCGACCGGCCGTTCGCGGCGATTCTGATCTGCCCCGACCGGCGGTGCAGCCAAAACCGCGTGGCCCGTGCGGAAAACCCGGACAACACGACCAAGCAAACGGTCCCACAGGTGTCGACCCGATCGACCTCGCAGAACTTCGGGCTCACCATTGCCCGAACACTCCATGGAGACAGGACTCATGTCGAAGTTCCTCAGACCGAGCCTTTTCCTCGCGCTCGCGATGAGCCTCCTGGCGACGCCCACCCTCCTCGCGCAGGGCGTCACCAGCGCCTCGATTCGCGGCCAGGTGCTCAGCGCCAATGGCGATCCGCTGCCGGGCGCGACGGTGAGCGCCACCCACGAGCCCACCGGCACGCGCTACACCAGCATCACGACCTCGGACGGCAACTTCGCGATGCTCAACGTCCGGGTCGGCGGCCCGTACACCGTCACCGCGACGCTCGACGGATTCACTCCGCAGACGCTCGACGGCAAGCTCGCGCAGCTCGGCGAGACCGTCGACCTCGAGTTCCAGTTACAGCTCGAGACGGTCTCCGAGACGATCACCGTGACCTCGTCGAGCGCGCTGATCAATCCGTCGCGCACCGGCGCGGCGAGCAACGTCTCGACCGAGCTGGTCGACACCCTGCCCACGATCAGCCGCAACCTGGTCGACTTCGCGCGCACCAGCCCGTTCATGGCCGCCGCCGGGGAGAACGAGTCCCCGGACGCGATCAGCGTCGCCGGCCGCAGCGGGCGCTACAACAACATCCAGATCGACGGCGCCGTGAACAACGACCTGTTCGGGCTCGCCGACACCGGCACACCGGGGGGCCAGGCCGACACCAACGCGATCAGCCTCGACGCGATCCAGGAGTTCCAGCTCCTGATCGCGCCCTTCGACGTGCGCCAGGGCGGCTTCACCGGCGGCGGCATCAACGCCGTGACCCGCAGCGGCTCCAACTCGTACAACGGCTCGGTCTTCTTCTTCACCCGCGACGACAGCTTCGTCGGCGACGGTCCCGACGAGCTCGGCGAGTTCGGCGAGTTCGAGGAGGACCAGATGGGCTTCCGCGTCGGCGGCCCGATCCGGCGGGACAAGGCGTTCTTCTTCGTCAACGGCGAGTTCGTGGAGAAGACCACGCCGACCGGCTGGTCGATCGACGGCTCGGGCGGCCAGACCTTCGCCGACGGCGAGGCGCTCGACGAGGCCGAGCTCTTCCGGCAAACCTTGATCGACCGCTACGGCTTCGATCCCGGCAGCCTCGGCCAGGACACGCGCGACACGCCCTCCGACCTGTTCTTCGGCCGCCTCGACTTCAACATCGGGGAGAGCAATGCCCTCACCCTGCGCCACAACTACGTCGACGCCGAGAACGACGTCAACTTCCCCGGCTCCTTCAGCTTCGAGTTCCCGAGCGAGGCCTACGCGTTCACCAGCGAAACCAACTCGACGGTGGCCCAGCTCAACACCGTGATCAGCGCGAGCTCTTTCAACGAGGCGCGGGTGACCTTGCAGACGATCAAGGATCGGCGCGCCGGACGCGACGGCGTGCGCTTCCCCTGGATCGAGATCGAGAACGTGATCGACCAGCAGACCGGGCGCGACCTCGGCGAGTTCGAGGTCGGCACCGAGCCCTTCTCGACCCGCAACGCCCTCGACCAGGACGTGCTCGAGATCACCAACGACTTCACGTGGGTCCGCGGTCGACACACGCTGACCTTGGGCACGCACAACGAGCTGTTCAGCTTCGAGAACCTGTTCATCCAGAATGCCTTCGGCTCCTACGAGTACGCCACGCTCGAGGACTTCATCGCCGGCCGCCGCGCCCGCGAGTACGAGGTCGCCGCGGTCAGGGCGGGTCAGCCGGAGACGCAGAAGTTCGACGTCAACCAGCTCGGCTTTTACGTCGGCGACCAGTGGGCGGTCACGCCGCAGTTCAACCTGACGCTCGGCCTGCGCGTCGACATCCCGCAGCTGCCCGACGAGCCGAGTCGCAACGAGTTCACCGAGCGGGTCTACGGCCTGCGCACCGACTCCATCCCGGACGGCAACGAGATCATCTCGCCGCGGGTCGGTTTCAACTGGGACATCGAAGGCGACGGCACCCAGCAGCTGCGCGGCGGCATCGGCGTCTTCGGCGGCCGCCCGCCCTACGTCTGGATCTCCAACAACTACGCCCGCACCGGCATCGAGCAGGCGATCTTCCGGGTCTTCGGCGACGACGTCCCCGCTTTCGAGCCCGATCCCAACAACCCGCCGATTCCCTCCGGGGAGGCGGGCACCGGCGAGTTCAACCTGGTCGACCCGGACTTCGAGTACCCCACCCTGATGCGTTACAACGTCGCCTACGACCGAGAGCTCCCCTGGGGCGGGCTGATCGGCTCCGTCGAGCTGGTCCGTGGCGAGTCGATCGACGAGATCGACTATCGCGACGTCAACCTCCGGCAGACCGGGACGCTCGCGATCGACGGCCGGCCCTTGTTCGACCGCGTCGAGTCCGGCGTCAGCGGCGCCTACCTGCTGACCAACACCAGCAAGGGCGAGTCGACCAACATCGCGGTCAAGGTCGAGCGCCCCTTCCGCAACGGCCTGACCTGGTTCGTCTCCTACACCAACGGCGACTCCAAGACCGTCAACGACGGCTCTTCGAGCCGTGCGGTCTCCAACTTCCAGTTCAACGAGCAGGTCGACCCCAACAACTCGGTGGAGACGCGCTCCGACTTCGAGATCGAGCACCGCTTCAACGCGCTGGTCTCCTACCAGGCGGACTGGGGGGGCAGCGAGTGGCCGACCACCTTCTCGGCGTTCTACAACCACCAGTCGGGGCGTCCGTTCTCCTACATCTACGGCAGCCAGAACTTCCCCAGCATCAACGGTGACCGCTACTTCGGCAACGACCTGATCTACGTACCGGCCAACGAGAGCGAGGTCGTCGTTCGCAACGGCACCTTCGCCGAGCTCGACGCCTTCATCCGGGACAACCCGTGCCTCGAGGCCAACCGCGGCGGGATCGCGCCTCGCAACTGCGGCGATGCTCCGTGGAGCCACACGCTCGACGTGCGGGTCGCTCAGGACATCCCGCTGCCGAGGACGAGCCTGCAGGTGACGCTCGACATCGAGAACTTCGTCAACCTGTTCGACTCCGACGCCGGTGCGCTCCGCTACGTGACCTTCAACACCACCTCGCCGGTGTCGTTCCGCGGCTTCGACGACCAGGGCAGGATCGTCTACGACCTGGAGTCGGAGATCACTGGCAGCGGCGGAACCCTGGAGACCAGCAACATCAAGTCGAGGTACCGGCTCAAGCTCGGCGTGCGCTGGAGCTTCTGATTCGAAGCATCGCCTCTGACCGATGATCGACGGGCCGCCCTCCGGGGCGGCCCTTTTCTTTGGTCCGCACGGGGAGCATGGAGAGACGGTCGGGCCGAGAATCGAGGTCCCGCCGGCGCCGGCGAGCGGGCGGTACGGGGAAGGGATGACCCTTGCGGTGCGCGACGCGACCCGGGGAGCGTGCGCTCGCCGGCCGACCGGGGGGTCGGCCGCTACAGGGGAGAAGACCGGCGGGTCGGTCGCTACGACGACTCCGCGATCAGGTCGCTGGCGCGGAGGTCGAGCTTCTCGGCGTCGAAGTCCTGGAGCTGGTAGACCCAGGAGCCGTGGTACTGGTTGTAGGCGTCGATCTCGTCGGCGCGCTTGAGCAGCTCGGACTTCTCCTCGAGCTCCTCGTCCGGGGTGTCGCGGTCGATCTCGATCCGGTCGACGCCGAAGAACCCGTTGATGCGGACGAAGTCACGATCCTCGCCGTCGGTCGCGTGATAGACGACGAAGCCGCTCTGATCGTCGAGCTCGAAGCGCAGGACCGGCGCGAAGCGAAGCGCGGCCACCTCGGGGTCGTCGGCGACGTAGACCTCCTCGAAGCGGAGCCGGTTGAGGAACGAGCTGAGCTTGCTGACCTCGGTCGAGCTGGTCGGACGCGACGGCTCGACCAGCTCGAGGGTGCCCTCGTCCTCCGCGCGCGCCAGCACGAAGTCGGGACCCTCGATCCGCTCGATCTCGGAAGCCTGGACGTCCGCGATCTCCTTGTCGAGGTAGTCGGCCGGCTGGAGGTCGAAGAGCACGGATCCGGTGGTGCGGTAGATCGTACGATCCTCGCCGTCCAGGCGCTGGACGAACCGGCCCTGCCCGTCTTCGACCTGATCGCCGAAGCGGACCTTCACCATCTCGCCGCCAGTGGCGTTGGTCAGGGCGACCTCGAAGCCCTCCTCCGCCATCGGCTCCAGACCGAGCTCGCCGGCGAGCTGGTCGCCGCTCCCGACCCGGCGGTCGAGCTCGAGGTCGAGCAGCCCTCGCACGAGACGATTCACCGACTCGTTGCGCGCCCGATAGCCCTGAGCCTCGGCCACCGCGAAGCGTTCGCCCTGGCGGTTGAGCGTCACGGAGCCGTCCGGGCTGCGCACCAAGATCCCGGCGACTGCGTCGGGATCGAGGTTGGGCAGGAGCTTCTGGCCGCTCTCGAAGCGATCGGCGCGAGAGACGCTGTCGGCGTACGAGAAGACCGACAGGGCGCCGAGAACGACAGCTGCCACCAACAGGTTTCGATTGCTCTTTATCATTTCCTCTCCATGGCCTGTTCGATCCTGGCCCTCGCTCCGGACGCCGGGCCGGGCGCCGAGCCGCTCGGCCGCCTCAAGCCGTCGCCTGACGGCGCCGCCAGGCGAGGCCGATGCCGAT
Organism: Thermoanaerobaculia bacterium; assembly: GCA_035546295.1. Classification (GTDB taxonomy): domain Bacteria; phylum Acidobacteriota; class Thermoanaerobaculia; order Multivoradales; family Multivoraceae; genus DATKBT01. The sequence continues at coordinate 43,255 of DATKBT010000186.1, forward strand.
CACCAGCACGACGATCGGCATCAGGCCCATCACCGTGAAGCGCACCAAGGACTCCTGACGCTCGAGCGCCGCCCGGCGCGACTGGCGGATCTGGCGCAGCTCGGCGTTGCCCTCCTGGATGCGGCGGTTGAGCTCGTCCACCTCGTCCTGCAGCCGCTTCTGGAAGAGCGCAGCGTTGCGGCTGGTGATCTCGCTCTGCTTGGCGCGCAGCTCGTCCTGGACCTGCGCGACCTCCTCGCGAATCTGCCGCTCGCGATCGAGCGTCTCCCGCTCGGCGGCGGTCTCGATCTCGTCGAACAGCTCGAAGGGGCGGTGGATGCGCTTGGTCGACCGGATCGACATCAGCTCGCTCGAGCCCAGCAGGTAGTCGACGGCGTTGAGCAGCAGTCGGTGGTTGTCGTTGGCCGCCTGGAGCAGCCCGAACGGGCTCTGGACGAACGCCAGCTGATCGGTGACGAAGTCGACGTCCGCGAAGACGATCACGGCCGCCTCGTCACGCTCCTCCTCCGGCACCGGATCCTTGTGGATCATCTCGGCGTCCTCGGGCGGCGGCAGGTCGATCCCGGGCGGCAGCCCGGGGGGCCGTTCGGTCTCGCGGTCCGGATAGTCGACGCCCTCGGGGAAAGCGGTGGGGAAACGCCCTTGCATCAGGTAGGCGAGGGCGAGCTGGCCTCCCGCCGGGCGCATCGCGTCGCGCAGCTTCACGGGGTCGTTGAAGTCGGTGAAGCCGAGCTCGCCCTCCTGGCCGCCGAAGCCGGGGCGCACCGTGATCAACGCGCCCTGGTCGGTGGTGCTGACCAGCGGCTCGAAGCTGATTCCGGAAGCCGCCGCGCCCGCGCTCTGGCCATCCTCGCCCGCTGCCCCACCGTCGTCGTCGCCTGCGCCTTCGCCCTCCCGCTCGCCGCGCCGCTGGAGGGCGCCGGCCAGCAGGAACCGCAGGTCATTGAGCCCCGAGGTGATCGGCGTCTCCTTGCCCACGGTCTGCGCCAGGTCGCCCTGGTCGATCTGCAAGTCGACCACCACCGCCTGCGCACCCCCCTGTCGGCTGACCGGCCGGCGCACCGCCAGCTCGAGGTCGGCCGCGAACTGCGCCTCCGGCCGCTCGATGCCCCACGCCTCGAACAACGGCCCGAGGTCGGATGACGGCTCGTACTGCAGGGCGGCCCAGGGCTGCTGCGGGTTCTCCGGCGGCTGGTCGGCGATCGCATAGGGGTCGACCAGCACCAGCGCATTGCCGCCGCGCACCACCCACTCGTCGAGCGCCGCGAGGGTCTTCGCCGGCAGATCCTTGGGGTGGATGACCACCACCAGGTCGTACTCGTCCTGCGGGATCGAGTCGGTCGAGGGGTCGATCTGCGAGACCTCGTACAGCTCGTCGAGGAGCTGGATCGAGATCCACTGCGGGGTCGGCTGGCGCCCCTGGGCAGCCAGCATCTGGGCCATGTAGGGATCCTGGGCGCTGCCGAACACCTCGAGGCTCGACAGCACGCCGATCCGCTTGCTGGTCGGCCACAGCAGGCCGTAGAGCCTCTTCGAGATCTCGTACTCGATGGTCTCCTGCTCGGAGGGCCACAGGAACTCGATCGCCTCACGGCCGCCGGTCTGGGTCTCGAAGGCGAGACCGAAGTAGAAGAGGTCCCCCTCCTGGTTGATCAGCTTGCCGTCGAGACCGTAGTCGGTCGCCTGCTGCGCCTCGTCGGAGTCGGGAAGCGGATCGACGAAGTCGACCCGCAGCTTGCCGCGCGCGGCGCGTTCGTACTCGCGCAGGAGGTTGCGCAGGTAACGCTCGTAGGTGATGAACTCCTTGATGAACTTCGGCAGCGTCTTGCCGGTCGTCTCGGAGAAGTAGAGCTTGACGTCGACCGGCTTGACCCCCTCCTCGCGCATGCGCTCGAGGATCTGCTCGGTGCCGTCGGTCAGCGAGTAGAGGTCGTCCTCGGTGAGGTCGACTCGCACCGGGGCCAGCCAGCGGTCGGCCAGGTGCACGCCGAAGGCGGTGACCAGGGCGAGCAGCAGGAGCGTGATCGTCGTGTTCTTCCGGCTCATTTCGAATGCCTCATCCTGGTCAGGAGCCTTTCCATGGATTCGTGATCCGGTTCTACGGCTGTTTCCCGGCGACGCGCCGAAGGCGCATGGAGCCGGGAGTGATCAGCTAGCCGGGAAATGGTAACCACCATTTCCCGGTCAGGAGCCTGTCCATCGACTCGTGATCCGGTTCTACGGCTGTTTCCCGGCGACGCGCCGAAGGCGCATGGAGCCGGGGGTGATCAGCTAGCCGGGAAATGGTAACCACCATTTCCTGGCTAGCGGGTCTTCGTGAAGCGCAGCACCTGCATGCCGCCGACCAGCCAGCCCAGCGTGAACAGCACGAAGAAGAGCAGCGCGCGCCCATCGATCAGACCGCGCGTCATGCGCTCGAAGTGGTCGAGCAGGCTGAGGCTGCCGAGCAGCTGCTCTGGATAGCCGCCCAGCCAACTCCCGACCGCGTCCTGGGCTTCGGGCAGGCCGATCAGCAGGAAGATCACCGACGCGGCGGCCGCCAGGATGAAGGCCACGACCTGGTTCTTGCTCAGCGCCGAGAACAACAGCCCGATCGACAGGAAGGCCGCGGCCGCGAACAGACACGCGAGGTAACCGGCGACGATCGAGCCCCAGTCGGGATCTCCGAGCCGGGCCACCTGGTAGATCGCGGGAGCGGTCAGCGCCACCGAGAGGCCGAGGAACGACCACCCGGCCAGGAACTTGCCGAGGTAGGCGCCCTCGAGGCTGATCGGCAGCGTCAGCAGCAGCTCGACGGTACCGGTCTTGCGCTCCTCGGCCCACAGCCGCATCGAGACCGCCGGCACCAGCACGACGAAGAGCCACGGGATGTAGGTGAACATCGGATCGAGGCTCGCCTCGCGCAGATCGAGCAGCCGCCCGAAGTCGCGAGAGACGGTCAAGAAGCCGCTGGCGACGAGGAAGATCACGATGAAGATGTAGCCCAGCGGAGAGGCGAAGTAGGCGCGGAACTCGCGCCGGAACACCGGCTTCAGGCCGACGAAGCGCGAGATGCTGGTGCCTGTGCTCGTGCTGGTGTCTGTGCTCGTGCTTGCGCTCGTGCCGATAGCGCTCATGCCGCCACCCCCTTGGTGACCTCGCGAAACAGGTCCTCGAGTCGCCCCTCGCGCACCTTGACGTCGCGCACCGCCTGATCCTCGACCGCGGACAGGATCTCGGCCAGACGGTTCTGGCCGGCGCGCGGCCGGATCTCGAGCCTCCCGTCCTCGAGCATGCCTGCGCTCTCGCACCACTCGTGCTGGCGAAGCCGCCCGAGCACCCGTTCCGGCACGTCGCCGTCGAAGGTGATGACCACCACGTTGTGACCCGGCGCGCGCTCGACGAGCGCGGCCGGCGTCGAGTCGACCAGGATCTTCCCCTGCGACAGGATCACCACCCGGTTGCAGATGCGTTCGGCCTCGTCGAGGATGTGGGTCGAGATCAGGATCGACTTGGTGGTCGCGAGGTTGGCGATGAGCTGGTGGACCAGCTCCTTCTGGTTGGGGTCGAGCCCGTCGGTCGGCTCGTCGAGGATCAGCACCTCGGGGTCGTGGATCAGCGCCTGGGCCAGCCCCACCCGTCGCTTGTAGCCCTTCGACAGGGTCTCGATCACCTGCCCGGCGACCGACTCCAGACCGGTCCTCGCCATCGCACGCGCGACCGCCGCCGGCCGATCGTCGAGCCCGCGGGCCTCGGCGATGAAGTCGAGGAACGCCGCCACCGTCATGTCGCCGTAGGAAGGGGCGTTCTCGGGGAGGTAGCCGATCCGCCGGCGGATCTCGATCGGATGCCGCGACACGTCCATGCCGCAAACCCTCGCCGAGCCGCTGTCCGGCTCCAGGAAACCGGTGATCATCTTCATCGCGGTGGTCTTGCCGGCGCCGTTCGGCCCGAGGAAGGCGAGGACGTCCCCCCGCCGGACCTCGAACTCGATGGAGTCCACCGCGCGGATCTCGCCGTAGTGTTTGACCAGGCCCTGCACCGCGATCAGCGGCTGATCGGCTGCGATCCGGCGCGCCGCGTCGACCGCCGAGGTCGTCTCCACCTCCTCGGTGACCTCGTCGTCGACCTCGTCGTCGACCTCATCGTCGACCTCGTCGTCGTCGAGACGGACCTCGCCGGTCTCCCGTTCGGTCTCCGGCGTGGCTGGATCCGGTGCAGACGCGGCCCGCTCCTGGCTGCTCATGGCCCCCGCTTCGGCTGTCCGGGTGCCGCTCTCGCTACGCGTGTCCATGTCGCTCCTCTCGCCTGGGAATCCGTCGATCCGGACGCGCCGCACGGCCCGAACCCGGGCTCGAGCCGGCGGCGCGCCGGCGTCTGGACCAGTGGTCTGGAACCTGCCGCTCGTTCGCCCAGTCATCCCATGCGCTGCCGCGCCGGGCAGGGGGGGAGGGCAGAACCTGGCGGCTGCAGATCATACCATCGCTCGGTGGACGTACGGTTCGGACCGGCGCCGCCGAGGGCGCGCCGGCGTCCGGCGCTCGCCGGTGCGCCGGCCCGGTCCTCCACGATCCGAATCGGAGGGAACGCATCGAGCGGCGGCGAGATTCCTGACCGGCATGCATCCCCTCGAACCCATCGATCGACCTTCGCCGCCATCGTCGCGAAGCCACCCCGGGGAGGCCCGACTCGACCCAGTCGAGGCACGTCACGGCACGTCGCGGCGCATTCGAGCCCAGGACAGGGAAGCGAAGCTGCGTTGCACCGAGCCGGGCCGGGGAACCGCCCGCGAAGCGTCGCCAGCGACAGCCTGCGGACCACATCTCGAACACTCGGACCACACTCGCCTCTCAGTATGGCATCTCGTCGTCGTCGAGCCCGAAATGATGCCCGAGCTCGTGGATCAGGGTGTCCCTGACCTCGTCGCGCACGTCGCGCTCGCGCCGACACACACGGAGGATCGATCGGCGGTAGAGCACCACCCGATCGGGCAGATCGACGTACTCGGTGCCTCGGTCGCCGAGCGGAGTGCCCTGGTAGAGGCCGAGCAGCTCGTCCGCCTCGTCGGGGCGCATCTCGAGCGCCACCAGGTCCTCCGGAGACGGGGATTCCTCGACCACGACGAAGACGTTGTCGAGGAGGTCGGCGAACTCGCCGGGAAGGGTGTCGATGGCCTCCGCCACCAACTGATCGAAACGCTCAGCACTGACTCGGAGCACAACCTGCACCTCGCTCGCCTGACGCCGCCTCCTCGCGCAACGTGACCGGAATGAACGTGAGCGGGAATGAACGTGAGCGGGAATGGTAGCCGCGAAACTTCGGCCCCTGGCGCTCGGACCGCTCCCGGGACCCGGGAACCTGTTTCCAGCTCGAGCCGAATCATGCTCGCAGCTCGGCGAACACCGGATCGCTTCTGGCCGCCAGAGGGAGAGCGGGTTCGGGAGGTGGTTCCGGCCTCGCCCGCAGCAGAGCGTGGTGGCGACGCCGCGGGCGGGGACGCGATCCGATCGGGCAGGGCCTGGGCGCGGCCGGCGACGGCTCCCGGAAGGCGCCGCCGTCCCCGTGACGACTCCGTGACACGGCGCGCGTTACCATTGGCGGCTCCTCCGGCGCGATCGCGCCCGGACAGCAGGTTCCGTCGATCCGGTCCGGCGGACCTCGACCTGCCACCTCCCGACGCCCGAGCCGGCGAGCCAGGGCGACCTCGACCACATCCCCTGATCGAAACGGCCGGCTCCTCGCCCGCGGAGCCGTCCGTTCCATCGAAGGTGCTGCTCATGCCTACGCTTCAGACCGAATCCTCGCGCAGCCGAGCTGCCCCGCAGCGCCGGCCGGCGTCGACCGGGCGCCCGATCCGCTCGCGGGCCCGGCTGCTCGGCGCAGCGGCGCTGGCGCCCGCGATGCTCGCCGCATCCTCGGCGACGGCGACGGACGAGTCGCAGTTCCTCGATCGGGTGCGCCGGCTGGTCTTCGAGGGCAAGCGTTCGGGCGAGGGCTACTTCTCGCCCGACGGCTCCAGGATGGTGTTCCAGTCCGAGCGCGAGCCCGACAATCCCTTCTACCAGATCTATTCGATGGACATGGAGACCGGCGAGGTCTCGCGCGTCTCGCCGGGGACCGGCAAGACCACCTGCCCGTTCATCCAGCCGGGGACCGGCAAGGTGCTGTACGCCTCCACCCATCACGATCGGCGCTCCGAGGAGCTGCAACGCCAGGAGCTGGACTTCCGCGCCTCCGGCCAGGAGCGCCGCTACGCCTGGGACTACGACCCCGAGATGGACCTCTACGTCGCCGACCTCGAGACCGGCGAGCAGGTCCGGTTGACCGAGGCTCGCGGCTACGACGCCGAGGCCAGCTACTCGCCCGACGGCGAGTGGATCGTGTTCTCGTCGACCCGCCAGGCCTACCAGCGCGAGCTCTCGGAGCCCGAAGAGAAGCAGCTCGAGGTCGATCCCGCCTACTTCGCGGATCTCTACCGGATGCGCAAGGACGGCACCGGGCTCGAGCAGCTCACCGACGTGCCGGGGTACGACGGCGGTCCCTTCTTCTTCCCCGACGGCTCGAGGATCATCTGGCGTCGTTTCGACGAGAGCGGGCTGATCGCAGACGTCTGGTCGATGAAGCCGGACGGCAGCGATCAGCTCCAGCTCACCGACTTCGGCGCGATGAGCTGGGCGCCCTACGTCCATCCGTCGGGGCGTTACATCCTCTTCGCCACCAACAAGCAGGGGTTCGAGAACTTCGAGATCTACATGGTCGACGTCGAGGGCACCAAGGAGCCGGTGCGGATCACCTACACCGCCGGGTTCGACGGCCTGCCGGTCCCCACGCCGGACGGCGAGCAACTGGTGTGGACGTCGAATCGACACGGCGAGAAGGGTGCGCAGCTCTACATCGCCGACTGGAATCACGAGGCGGCGCTCGCCGCCCTCGCCGCGGCGCCCCCACGCCGGATCGACGCCAGCCACGGAGGTGCGCAGTGAAACGCAGGGTACCCGATCGGCCGGGGCTCCCCCGGCGACTCTGCCGCCACGAATCCAGGCGCCTCGGCCGGCACGATGCCGAGCCGCCGCGACGACGTGGGCTCGTCCGGCACGGGCTCGGGTGCCTGCTGGCGACAGTCCTGGCGCTGGGAGGCGCACCGCTCCTCGCCCAGACGGGCTCGGCGCCGGCCGCCGAACCCTCGACAGCGCCGGCGGCCGCCACGACCAAGCTGCTCGCCGACGTCGGCTGGCTCGCCTCGGCCGACCTCGAGGGCCGGCTCACCGGCACCACCGGCGAGCAGCTCGCGGCCGAGTATCTCGCGCAGTCGCTGGCCGACGCAGGCGCCGAACCGCTTCCCGGCCAGGAGGGCTACCTGATGCCCTTCGAGTTCACCTCGGGCACCGATGACGCCGGCTCGTCGATCCGCGTGACCGCCGGCTCGCAGACCCTGAGCTGGGACGACACCGCTGATGTCCGGGCGCTCTCCTTCTCCGACAACCAGACGGTGAGGGGACAGGTGGTCTTCGCCGGCTACGGCCTCACCGTGCCCGACAGCCAGGACTTCGGCTACGACAGCTATGCCACCCTCGACGTCACCGACAAGGTCGTCGTCGTCCTGCGCTACTTTCCCGAGGACGTCGACGGCGAGGCGCGGACCACGCTCGCGCGCTACTCGGGCCTGCGCTACAAGGCGCGCACCGCGCGCGAGAACGGCGCCAAGGCCCTCCTGGTGGTCACCGGGCCGCGCTCCCCCAACGCCGGCGAGACGATCCCGATGACCTTCGACACCGCGATCGCGGGCTCCGGCATCGCGGCCGCCTCGATCAGCGCCGAGGTCGCCGCCGCGCTGCTCTCCGGCAGACCCGACCTCGACCTCGCCGCCGCCCAGAAGATGTTCGACGACGGCAATCCGCACACCGCGGGCTTCGAGCTCCCGGACGTCGAGGTCGAGCTCGACGTCAAGGTCCGGCGCGAGCGTCGCACCGGTTACAACGTGGTCGGCCTGCTCCCTGGATCCGACCCCTCGGCGCCCGAGCCGTACGTCGTGGTCGGCGCGCACTACGACCACCTCGGACGAGGCGGCGGCGGCAACTCGCTCGCCCGCAAGGACGAGCTCGGCGGCATCCATCATGGCGCCGACGACAACGCTTCGGGCACCGCCGCCGTGCTCCAGATCGCCCGTGACCTCGCCCCGTTCGAGCTCGACCGCACGGTCGTCCTCGCGCTGTGGTCGGGGGAGGAGCTCGGCCTGCTCGGCTCCTCCGCCTTCCTCGACAGCGGCGCCATCCCGGCCGACCAGATCGCCGCCTACGTGAACATGGACATGGTCGGTCGCATGAAGGACAACAAGCTGTCGGCCCAGTCGGTCGGCTCGAGCCCGGTCTGGCCGCGCCTGCTCGAGCAGGCCAACGTGCCGATCGGCTTCGACCTGCAGACCCAGGAGGACCCCTACCTCCCCACCGACAGCGCGAGCTTCTACCAGGCGAAGGTCCCGGCCCTCCAGCTCTTCACCGGCTCGCATGCCGACTACCACCGGCCGAGCGACACCGCCGAGAAGATCAACCTCGCGGATCTCGCGCGGGTGGCTCGCTTCGCGGGTCTGATCACGCGGCGGCTCGCCGAGCTCGACGACGCGCCGGACTACGCGGTCGTCCAGCGCAAGCAGGCGGCGGGCGGCGACCGCGATGCGGTGCGGGCCTTCACCGGCACGATTCCCGACTACACGACCGACGTCGAGGGGTTGCGCCTCGGCGGGGTGATGGCGGGCGGCCCGGCCGACCAGGCCGGGCTGCGCGAGGGGGACGTGATCGTCCGCTTCGGCGGCGCGACGATCGCCAACATCTACGACTACACCTACGCCCTGGACGCGGTGAAGGTCGGGGTGCCGGTCGAGGTGGTGTTCGTGCGCGACGGCGAGCAGAGGACCACGACGATCACGCCCGCGGCGCGCCAGTAGCCCAGGAACCGTCTGCCGAGAACAGCTCGGCAGACGGTTCGACGCGTGTCCCCCGTGCAGCCCGTGCTCACGGGCTGCACGGCTGGGGATCCGTAGAGTCTGAAACCTCCCTTCGTCTCAGCACCTGAGCTGCCCCAGTCTCCCCGCGTCCTCACCCCAACGTCGACCGCCGCCGCTGGTACACTTAGGCCGGTACGCACGCCCCTGAAAGCGCTGGCGCGCGCGCCACCCAGACCCGCGAACGCGCATCCCGGGCCGCGCCCCGGGCCGGAGTCGGAGCGCGCAAAGCGGGCTCACCCGACGAGCAGCCGCCGTGAGCGAGATCCAGAAGGCCGGTAAATACGAGATCCTCCATCGGATCGGCGAGGGAGGCTTCGGCGTCGTCTACGAGGGCCGCGACCCGTTCATCAAGCGGCCGGTCGCGATCAAGACCTGCACCTCCGACAACGAGGAGACGCGCAGGCGCTTCCTGCGCGAGGCCGAGATCTCCGGCCGCATCGAGCACCCGAACATCACTATCGTCTACGACTTCGGGTACGAGGAGGGAACCCCCTACCTGGTCCAGGAGTTCCTATCGGGCGAGGACCTCGACGACAAGATCGAGCGGCGCGAGAGAATCCCGCTGCTCACCAAGCTCGACTACCTGCTCCAGGCCGCCAAGGGACTCGGCTTCGCCCACGAGCAAGACATCCTGCACCGCGACGTGAAGCCCGGAAACGTCCGGGTGCTCGAAGACGACCGGGTCAAGATCATGGACTTCGGCATCGCCAAGCTGGCGAGCGTCGAGACCCAGCTCACCCAGACCGGCACCACCCTCGGCACCCCCGCCTACCTCTCCCCCGAGCAGCTGCGCGGCGACGAGGTCGATCAGCGCTCCGACATCTATTCGTACGGCGTGCTCGCCTTCGAGCTGCTCTGCTACCGCCGTCTGTTCCAGGCCGACAACGTCTCGTCGCTGTTCTTCCAGATCCTGCACCAGCCCGCCACGCGTCTGCGCGAGGTCTGGGAGGACTGCCCGAAGGACCTCGACGAGCTGGTCGCCAAGTGCGTCGAGAAGGACCCCGCGAATCGGATCCCCGGCTTCCGGCAGGTCATCGCGACCCTGCAGTCGATCATGGAGGAGGTTCGCAGGCAGGGGGACGTGCCGCTGCCGACCGCCGCCTACGGCCTGGTCGGCGCCGGCGACGAAGACCGCAAGGAGCTCGGGCGGCGGCAGGCGCTGACCGCCGCCCGCAACCAGATCGAGGACCTGCTCGCCAGCGGCGAGCTCAAGGCGGCGGCGCGGGCGCTGCTCGAGGCGCGCCAGAGCTTCGGCGACCTGGTGCCCTTCCGCACCCTGCACGATCGCCTGGTCCAGCTCCAGACCGCCGCCGACGTCGAGGTGGTGGAGGAGAGCGAGGAGCTGCGCGCGGTGGTCGGCGTGATTCGCGACGAGCTCGAGTCCGGCAACCTGGACGAGGCGGCCGCCAAGCACGGGCATGCGGTCAAGCTGTTCGGCGAGGGGCACTCGCTGCTCGTCCTCGGCCGGCAGATCCGAGCGCGCCGGAAGGTCGCCGAGAGCCGCGACCTGCTCGCGAAAGGATCGCTCGAGCCCGCCTGGGAGGCGGTCCAGCGCGCTTACGAGCTCGACCCGCAGGTGCCGGGCGTGGCCGAGCTGATCAAGGAGGTCGACGCGCGGCGCAAGAGCCACGCGCGCTCGGGGCGCATCGATGCCCTGCTGGTGGAGGCCCGGCGCCTGCAAGCGGCCGGTCGTCTCCACCCGGCGCGCGATCGCGTCGCCGAGGCGTTGGCCGAGGATCCCGAGGACGCCACCGCGAAAGCGCTGGCGCGCGAGCTCGACTCTGCGCTGCGCATGGCGAGCCAGGTGACGGTCATGGCCGACCGTCTCGGTACCGAGGCCACCGTGATGCTGCCTTCCGGGGAGATGGTCGCTGCGGGAGGGCCACCGGCGGCCCCGTCGCTCGCTCCGCGCGCAGTTCCGACCGAGGCCACCGTCCTCGGGCCCACCGCCGAGCCTCCGGCGACAGCGAGGCGGTTGAGCCCGTGGCTCCTGGCCGGGGCCGCCGCCGGTCTGCTCGCCGTGATCGCCGTCGCCGCCTGGATGATGGGAGGCTTCGGCTCGGCGGCCGATGCGACCGGCACCGTCTCGCTCGACGCCAGCCCCTGGGGAGAGCTCACGGCGATCGTCGGCGCCGACGGGACCGCGGTCGACCTCGAGGCGCTGGGACTCGGAGCGCCGCCGTACTTCACGCCGCTCTCCCTGCGGCTGGCGCCGGGGCAGTACCGCGCCACGGTCCGCCAACCGGGCACCGGGCTCGACCGCGAGGTCGAGCTCCGGGTCGAGGAGGGAGAGATCGCGGCGGCGCGCGTCGAGCTGGAGCCGATCGACGCCGACCGCTACTTCGAGGAGGTGGACTGGTGAAGACGAGGCCTTTCGCTGCCGCCGCCGCCGCCGTCGCCGCCCTCGCGCTCGCCGCTCCGGCGATCGCCGACTTCAAGGCGAGCTTCCGCGAGGGCGTCAAGGCATACGACCAGCAGAACTGGAGCGAGGTCGCGCGTTACATGCTCGAGGCGCTTCAGGATCGCCCGCATTCCGATCGGGTCTCGGTCGCGATCTTCAGCACCAAGCGGATCACCTACATCCCCAACACCTTCCTCGGCATCGCCCTCTACCACCTCGACCGCTGTGAGGAGGCGATGTCCTACTTCGAGAGCGCCGAGACCCAGGGCATCGCCTCCTCTCGCGAGCGGGAGTACTTCAGCGAAATGGTCGAGGCGCGGCGCCGTTGCACCGACAAGCTGATGGAGCAGACGATCGCCTCCGCCGGCGCGGCCATGCAGAAGGCCTCGATGATGGCCGCCAACGTCGATCAGATGAAGAAGGATCCCGCGGCGGCCGCGATCATGGGCCAGTCGCCCGAGATGAAGGCCCGGCTCGACCGCGGAATGGAGTACATGGAGGGCGCTCAGCAACGCCTGCAGGCCGGCACCCAGGCGCGAAAGTTCGAGATCGTGCGCGACGCGGCGGAGTTCGCGAAGAAGGCCGAAGCCGAGCTGACCGACCTCGAGAAGGCGATGAAGGAGAAGCTCAGCGCCGGCGCCGGCGAAGCGCTGCAGGCGGCGCAGCAGGGGCTGGCGGCCGCTCGCACCGCCGCGCAGGAGCTCGAGCGCTACCGTTCGAGCGCCGATGTCGGCGCGGTGTGGTCGCGCAACGCCGCGCTCGGGCGTCTCGAGTCCGAGGCCGACGAGCTGCTCGCCAGCGCCGCACGAGGACTCGATTCCGCGGGCAGCGACGTTACCAAGATCGAGAAGGCCTCGAAGGACGCGGACCAGGCGCGCGCCAAGTTCGAGGACGCCCAGAACCAGGCGCGCCAGAGAGTGGCGCAGGAGCGCCGGCGCCGGGAGAGCGCGGAGCAGATCGCGGCCGGCGCCCGCTCCTCGATCGCGGGCGCACAGCGCGCGCTCGAGGCGCTCGATCGCTTCCGGGGCGCCGCACCGCTCGAGGGCGCGTGGGCGCGGGGCGGCCGTCTCGGCTCGCGCGAGTCGGAGCTCAGCGCCACCCTCGCCGAGGCGCGCGAGGCGCTCGCCGAGGGGGATCGCCGCGACGATCCCGATCGGCTCGGCCGCGCCGCCGACCTCGCCGATCAGGCCGCGGCAGGCTTCCGGGCGCTCGCCGGCGAGGCGGAGACGCTCCTCGCCGCTGCCGATCGCCCCGACCCCGGCCCCGTCGTGACGCCCTCCGGCGAGGCCACCCCCGGCGATGAGCCGGCGACGCGCCTGGTCCCGCCGCCCGCGCTCAGGAACGCGGTCGCCGCCTACTTCGCCGGCGACTACCAGGAGACGGTCGACCTGCTCCAGGAAGAAGCGTTCGAGGAGCCGCGAGCCACCGCACAGGCCTCCCTGTTCCGGGCCGCTGCCCGCTTCGCCCTGTGGCAGCTCGGCGGACGCGAGGACGAGCAGCTCCGGGCCGCGATCGGCCGCGACATCTCGACCGGCAAGGCGTCGGATCCCGACCTGCGCGCGGAGCCGCGGTTCTTCCCGCCCCCCTTCGTCGAGCTGGTGCGCGACGGCGAGTAGGCCTTCGGGTGCGGCCGCGGCGACTCGACTCGCCGGGCGCGGCCGAGGGATGAGGGCTCCGCTGGGTGCGATGGACCGATCCGCGGCGCCGTGATCGCGGGCCGACCGGCGAGGTTGCACCACGGCTGGCGAGCGCCGGCGCTCCTGCACAGCGTCCCGCCGCCGCCCACCCTCTTCTGTAGCGGCCGACCCCCCGGTCGGCCGATCTCGGCGACGAGTCATTCCTCCGAAGGAACACACCCGCATGGGCACATCTCGCCTCGGGTCCTCGGCCGACCAGGGGGTCGGCCGCTACAGGGGATCAAGCCGAGATCCCGCCACGCGGCTCCAACGAGCGATGAACGCTGAGGCCCGAAGGGCCGGAGGCGTTCTAGAACCCAGGAGTCGCGCCCGCGCGACTCCAACGAGGCCGAGTGCCGAAGGCCCGAAGGGCCTGGAGGCACTTTAGAACCTTTTGGCGCCGCGCTTGCGCGGCGCCAACGAGCGATGAACGCTGAGGCCCGAAGGCCGGAGGCGCGCTAGAACCTTGGAGTCGCGCTCGCGCGACTCCAATGAGCGCCAAGTGCCGAAAGCCCGTCAGGGCTTGGAGGCACTTTAGAACCTGTACACCGCCGACAGCGCCGCGATGTCGGCGCGCTCTGAGAAATCCGCCGCGAGGTCGAGCGAGAAGCTCTCTCCGATCGCGAAGCCCACGCCGAAGCTGTAGTGCATCTCGTCGTCGGCGGCCTGGGAGCCGGCCCACAGAGCGATCGCCTCCTCCGGAACGGGACCTTCGTAGCGGATCTGGTGAGCAGGATCCTCCCAGGCGCCGGCGCGCAGGTAGATCGGGTTGGCCAGGGTCGCGAACACGTACTCGAACCCGAGGTGGATCTCGTCGGCGTCGTCGACGACGAAGTCGTCCGGATCCGCCTGGGGCACCGCCGCGACGGTGAGGTTGTCGACCAGGGCCGAGTACTCGACGTTGTCGTAGTCGAGCGTGATGGTGAAGGTGTCGGTCGGCCTGATCGCGATTCCCAGGCCGAAGACCGAGGGCGTCCCGAACGTCGCAGCGACCGTCCTGGCGCCCGACTCGAGGCCCGGCACGGTGCGGCAGAACGCCGGATCGGCGGGGCCGCAACTGATCGTGTAGTCGTAGTCGAAGTCCTTGCCCTCGCGGTAGACGCCGCCCAGGCTGAAGTGCTGGTTGACCTCAAACAGGAACCCCACGTTGATCCCGACCTGGTCGTCGTCGCCTCTCTGCACCTGGGTGGCGAAGACGTTCGAGGGGGAAAAGTCGGGAGGACCGAAGAAACCGCCGGGAGCGTCGAGATCCGGAACCGCCGGGCTGACGTCGTAGCGGAAGGTGGTCGAGGCGATGTCGAAGCTGTAGAAGTTCACGCCGATCCCGATCGAGAACCGGTCGGCGAACTCGTAGGCGAACGAAGCGCCGATGTTCTCGATCTCGAGCCCGAGCGAAGTCTGAACCGGGAAGAGGCGCCGGCAGCAGACACCCTCCGGATCGAAGAACACGCCGCCGGTCTCGAAGCTCGATTCGAAATCGACGAGCTGATGGCGGAAGAGCGCGAACCGGAAGTCGCCGACCGGACGGACATAGGAGATGAAGGACAGGCTGGTCACCTCGTCGTCGCTCTCCCCCAGGCTGAAGCCGCTCCTGGTGTCGACGCCGCGGTCGAGCGGCGTGCCGTTGAACCGCCCCGCGTCCGAGAACAGGGTCGAGGTGCTGAAGTTCCTCCCCTCGATCGATACCTCCTGCTCCGAGAGGTTGGTCAGGCCCGCAGGATTCGTGTAGGCCGCGGTCGCGTCGTTGGCGACCGCGAGGAAGGCGCCGCCGACGCCGAGGCTGCGCGCTCCGGGAGGCGTGAAGTTGAACTGCAGCCCGGAGATCACCTCGTCGTCGACCTGGGCGGCGGCGGGCAGGGCGACGAAGGTGATGGCAAGGGCGGCGAGAGAGGCGGCGCTCAGCGCGACGCGGCATGACTTCGACATGGAACTCCTCCCGTAGGCATCGAACCGGTGAAGCGGCGGTCTGGCGATGAAGCGACAGTTTCGATCGAATCTGCACCGGCCGGGGCGCGGCGCGCCTTCCCGAGCCGAGAAGCGATGGCCGCTCTCCTCGCGCAGTGAAACCGTCCTCTTTTCAGCCGACAACTATAGCCGAGCTGCGGCCTCGGTCGATCGCCGCGCGGCGGTCGCGCGTCGGAAGGCGTCGTGTGAGCCCCGGATCTGCCGGTGAAGTTCGGTCCTCCGAGGTCGCCGTCGGGGCGGCGCTCGTTCGGGTATCCTAGACGTCCCTCGTCCACCTGCCGAGAAGCCTCGCCCAATTTCGACTTGCGCTGAAAGGGCACCCATGTCCAAGAACGATACCCGCCTCATCCTCAGCCTCGTCGGGTTGCTGCTGGCCGCACCGCTCACGGCCCAGATCGGTCTGGAGGCCTCCACGGACGACCTGCCGGTGACCGAAACCCTCTCACTCGCCGCCTTCCCGCCGCGGGACTGCCCGACTAAGAGTGCAGACGACTGGAGCATCGACCCCGGCGTGGACGGGAGCGTGATCAGCGAAGAGTACTTTGGCGAGTTCATCGAGTGGGAGATCACGTGGACGAGCGGCGGGACGAAGTCCATCCTCGTCTCGATCGACAACTGCCCCGAGACGGGCGAGACCGACATCGACGTCAACACCTGCCAGTTCTCGTCCAACACTTACCAGGCGCTGGAGGAGCTCGGTTACGTGCAGCTCCAGGTCGAGCGCGTGGGCGGAACCGGCGGAAACCTGTCCTGTGACCTTCAGGTCATTGGCGGCACCGCGACGGACGGGGAGGACTTCACGTTCGATGGTGCGGCCTTCCTCTGGATCGATGGCGACGGCGAGCCCCAGGACCAGGCAATCGAGGTGATCGACGACTCCCTCGTGGAGCCCACCGAGACCATCGAGCTCGAGCTTCGCCCGTTGCCTTTCCAGGAACAGGCCCTGGGCAGGACCCCGAGCGCGGTCCGCACCCCCACTCCGGGTGTCATCATGTCCGACTTCGCCACGATCGAGATCCTCGACGACGAGATCACGCCGGCGACCTTCTCGTTCGTCGAGGCCGCCAGTCAGGCGCTCGAGACCGACGGCGTCGCGACCATCGGGGTCAGGCGCGCCGCGGGGAGCGAGGGCGTGGTGAGCGTCGAGGTCGAGGTCGCCGGCGGCACCGCCGAGCCGGCCGACTTCTCGGTCGCGAGCCCGCTGGTGCTGAGCTGGTCGGACGGCGAGGACGGGGTCAAGGAGTTCGAGGTCGAGCTGGTCGCCGACGAAGACGAGGAGCCGGACGAGAACGTGCTGTTCCGGCTCACCGATCCGCAGGGTCCGCCGTCGAGCCCGCCGACGATCGTCGAGCCGCAACAGCACACCCTCACCATCCTCGACGTCACGCCTCCCGAACCCGGCGTCCTCCGCTTCACCGCCTCGAGCTTCTCGGGCAGCGAGGGCGAGGAGGGGATCGCGGTCGGGGTCGAGCGCCAGGGAAGCTCGGACGGCGCCGCGTCGGTCGACGTCTGCTTCGGCGACGGCTCGATCTCGCTCGAGGACCTGTTGCTGCCGGCGTCGACCACGCTGGAGTGGGCGGACGGCGAGACGGGCGTTCGCACGCTCGACTTCGGGATCGTCGACGACGTCCAGATCGAGGGGACCGAGTCCCTCCCGCTCGAGCTGTGCGAGCTGGTCGGCGATGCGACCCTCGGAGAGCCCGACGAGGCCGCGCTGGTGCTGCTCGACAACGACTTCGAGACCTCGGAGGAGATCCTCGTCGCCGGTCCCGCCACCGGACCCGAGGATCCGATCGTCGTCTACGACCGGGCCGGTCGCAAGATCGTCGTCTGGGTGGCGTCCGACGAAGACGGCTTCGGCGTCTTCGCCCAGCTCTTCGACGAGGACGGCGAGCCCCTCGGCGACGTGTTCCGCGTCAACCAGGACACCGCCGGCGACTCCACCCAACCCTCCGCCATCCTCCGCGACGACGGCACGATCGTCATCGTCTGGCGCCAGAGCCCGGTCGACGGGCTGCGCTTCACCGGAGGGCGGGTCGCCAGCCCGGCGGGCGGCGGCACCAGCGTCGTCTCCCGCGGCTTCGATCCTTCGCAGGGCACCAGCACCGGCGAGACGGTGGTCTCCAGCAGCGAGACCGGGGACGGCAGCCAGAACCCGGAGGTCGGGGCCGACCGCGACGGCGAGATCACGGTCACTTGGGAGGACGCCGGCCAGGTCCGCGGCCAGGTCCTGAGCCCGGACCTCGAGCCCCAGACGCCCGTGATCGACATCAGCGAGCTGGCCGGAGCGCAGGACCCCGAGGTGGCGGTCGCGGCCTCGGGCGACTTCGTCGTGGTCTGGACGCAAGCGGAGGGCGGCTCCGGCGAGGGGCAGGGGACGATCCTGGTGCGCAGCTTCAACGACCGCGGAGCCCCGCGGGGCGAGATCGAGGTGGTCTCCGACGACCCGCAGGCCGACTCCCCGGCGGTGGCCATCGACGACCAGGGCAACTTCTTCGTGGTGTTCAGTCAGCCCGGCGACGAGGGGATCGACGTCTACGGGCGCCTCTTCGACCGCCGCGGCCGCCGGCGCGGACCGCTGATCCGCCTCAACAGCAACGTCACCGGCGACCAGACCTCGCCGCGGGTCGACATGAACTCGATCGGCGACATCGCGGTCGTCTGGGAGAGCAGCCCGGCCGGGGCTCCGGGAGCGGTGAGCGGCGGCGGCACCAGCATCGTCTCGCGCTTCTTCACCCCACAGGGGGAGGCGCAGAGCGGCGACGTCGAGGTCGCCGAGAGCGAGGCCGCCAGCACGCCCCAGGACCCCGACGTCTCGATCGAGGACGAGGACGAGGTGACCGTGGTGTTCGAGCGGCGCGGGCCGGGCAACGAGTCCGAGGGGATCTTCTCGACCGTCATCGATCCCACGCTGGTCTCGGGACCCTGCTTCGGCGACGCCACGACCCTGTGCGTGCGGGCCGCCGATCGCTTCCGCATCCTGGTCGAGTGGCAGGACTTCGAGGGGAACTCGGGCGAGGGGCAGGCGCTCCCGCTGACCGACGACACCGGTTACTTCTGGTTCTTCGGGCCCGACAACGTCGAGATCCTGATCAAGGTGCTCGACGGCTGCGCGATCAACGATCGGCTGTGGGTGTTCGCCGGCGGGCTGACCAACGTCGAGGTCAACCTTCGCGTCGACGACGTGGCCGCGGGGATCACCCGGTCCTACTTCAACAGCCTGGGGCGGAGCTTCGAGCCGATCATCGACATCAACGCCTTCGACACCTGCGACGCCTCGCTCCCGACTCCGCCCGGGCTGCCGGCGGCGCTCGGCGACCCGTTGGGGAACCCGTCGACCGCGATCGAGGGTTGGACGAGCGCGCTGTCGACCGGGCGACCGGAGCTCCGCGAGGCCACCGCGACCGGCGCCGAGTGCGCGGGGGGCGAGCAGGCGCTGTGCCTGCGCGATGGACGCTTCGAGGCCACCCTGCTGTGGGAGTCGGCCGACTCCGCCGGCGCCGCCACGCCGGTGCCGCTCACCGACGAGAGCGGCACCTTCTGGTTCTTCGAGCCGGACAACGTCGAGGCGGTGGTCAAGGTGCTCGACGCCTGCGGCATCAACGGACACTTCTGGGTGTTCGCCGCCGGCATCACCGACCTCGAGACCGACCTCCAGGTGCTCGACACCGCGACCTCGACCAGCCGCCAATACACCAACGAGCGCGGAACGCCCTTCGCCCCGGTACTCGACACCCAGGCCTTCGAGTGCCAGTGACCGGGGAGACCGATGAACCTGGAGCGCCAGTGCCCATCGCGATGCTCGCGCCGGGTTTCCTGAACGCGAGGGACCGCAGCACGGGAGGAGATCACGATGCCGACCAGTCGCCGAGTCATCGCCGGCCCGACCGCCGTTCTCATGGTCGCCGTCCTCGGGCTCGTCGCCGCCGCTCCCGTGATCGCGGCAACCACGCCGGTGATCGGGCCGATCGCGATCGCGGGGACGGCTCCGGCTCCGGCCGCCGACGCGCCGTCGCCGGCCCTGCCGCGCGCCGCGCCCGCCGAGGTCGGCTTCTCGCCGGAGCGACTCGACCGCCTCGATCGGGCGCTGCAGGGCTACGTCGATCGCGGCGAGCTCGCCGGCATCGTCGCGCTGGTGGCGCGCAAGGGCAAGGTCGTCCACCTCGAGAGCTACGGGGCTCGCCACGTCGAGGCCAAGGCGCCGATGGCCGAGGACACGATCTTCCGCATCGCGTCGATGACCAAGCCGATCGCCTCGGTGGCGCTGATGATGCTGTGGGAGGAGGGGCGTTTCCAGCTCCGCGATCCGGTGTCGAGGTTCCTCCCCGACTTCGCCGAGCCGGTGATCGCCGTGCCGCCGGATCCGCTCGAGTATCACGGACAGCCCACGCGCACCATCGCCGCGCGCAACCCGATCACCATCCAGCACCTGCTCACCCACACCGCCGGGCTCGCCAACAACTACCGGGGATCGACCCGTGACGCCTATCAGGAGATGCGGCGCGAGCTGCCCCCGGACGCCGCCGTCGCCGACATGGTCGCGAAGCTGGCCGAGATCCCGCTCGACTTCGAGCCGGGAAGGGCGTGGGAGTACGGCCCCGCCACCGACGTCGTCGGGTTGCTGGTCGAGGTGATCTCGGGGCAGCGGCTCGACCGCTTCCTCGAGGAGCGGATCTTCCGGCCGCTGGGCATGACCGACACCCACTTCTACCTGCCGGCCGAGAAGCTGCCGCGTTTCGCGGCACTCTACCGTCCGGATGCGGACGGCAGGATCGAGCTCGCCGAGGCTCCGGACGCGGGCGGTCGTTACCTGCGCCAGCCCCAGACCTACTTCAGCGGCGCCGGCGGCCTGGTGTCCACCGCCGCCGATTATTTCCGCTTCCATCAGATGATGCTCAACGGCGGCCAGCTCGACGGCGTGCGCATCCTCGGGCGCAAGACGGTCGAGCTGATGACCACCAACCACACGGGGGACCTCGGCATCTGGCTGCGCGGGCCGGGATACGGGTTCGGGCTCGGCTACAGCGTGGTCGTCGACCAGGGGGCCTCGGCGATGCCGGCCTCGGTCGGCAGCTACTCGTGGGGGGGCGCTTTCTGCACCACCTTCTGGGTCGACCCCGAGGAGGAGCTGATCGGCGTTCTGATGACTCAGATCCGGCCCTACACGCACCTCAACGTCCGCGAGGACTTCGCCACTCTCACCTACCAGGCGCTGGCCGACTGAGTGGCCGGAGCGAGCCCACCCAGGACCGGAGAGGACGAGCGACGTGCCGTCGGTGGGAAGCGGGACCTCGACCTGGGTGGTCGGCGACGTCCACGGCTGTTTCGAGACCCTGTTGCGGCTGCTCGAGCGCACCGGGATCGACCGCGACCGTGACCGGCTGATCCTGATCGGCGACCTGGTCAACCGCGGCCCCCGCTCGCTGGAGGTGCTGGGCTGGGCGGTGAAAACCGCGCGCTCGATGGCCGGCCGCTTCGAGGCCTTGCTGGGAAACCACGACCTCCACCTGGTGGCGCGGGCGGCGGGACTCTCCCGGGGTCGCGCCGCCGACACCCTCGACGAGATCCTCGAGCACCCCCAGCGCGACGAGCTGCTCGCCTGGCTGGCGCGGCGTCCGCTCGCTCTGCGCATCGAGGGCGGGCTGATCGTGCACGCCGGCGTGCTGCCGCCGTGGACGGTCGAGGAGACGCTGTGGCGCGCCTCCCGCCTGCAGACGATGCTCGGCGGGCCGGCGCAACAGGAGCTCCTCCGTCGCCGGCCCGACCTCGAGCACGAGCCCCACGACGAGATCGAAGAGTGGCGGCGCGACCTGGCGGTGCTGACCCGTGCGCGGATGCTCGATCCGGTCGGCCGAGCCTCCGCCTACTCGGGCCATCCCGACGACGCGCCCGCCGGTCTCAACCCCTGGTTCGCGGTCGCCGGCCGCCGGACTGCGAGCTCGACCGTGATCTTCGGCCACTGGGCGGCCCTCGGGCTCTACCTCGGCAAGGGCCTCTACGGTCTCGACACCGGCTGCGCCTGGGGACGGTGCCTGACCGCGTTGCGCCTCGAGGACGGCGCGATCCTCCAGCAGGACGTCGTCGACGACGAGCGCCCCACAGGCAACGCGAGCCCCGGAAGGCGCTGAGCCGCACATCTCCTCCACTCGTCGATGGCCCCGAGCGGGCGCGGCTGGGTCGACCAGGCCACAGCCGTTTCTTTGGGCGAGCGCAGCGGCTTGATCGAACTTCGACCGTTTTGTGAACTTCCCGCCGGCCTAGTCGACCTAGGTGGCTGGTGTTTTTCTCGCGATAGGGCTTGAGATTTTCTCCGGAGTATGAGCGACACTTGACCCAGGTCAGCAGCAGAGAGGAGCTGTTCGATGAGCCTGGGCACGGCACCGAGCCAGAAGAGCATCTTCGATGA
>DATKBT010000187.1:0-52769 GCA_035546295.1 Thermoanaerobaculia bacterium
CACTCCCCAACGAGCGCCGCGGGGGAGGCGCGGTCATACCACGAGCCCGCTACTGGCGTTCCCCGCCCAAGCGCCGCAAGCGGCGCGGGCTCAGGTCGACTCGGCCGAAACCGCGGAATCCTGGCGAACAACATGGCTCGATCGAACTTTGACCACTTTGTGAGCCTTGGCCTCGCGCTTGCGCGTGGCCAATGACCGCCGCCTGCCGCAGGCAGGCAAGAACTTCCCGCTGGCCTAGTCGACTAATAGGAAACATCTGCGTAGGAAACATCTGCCGAGCGCAGCTCGGAACATCTCTGGACGCGTATCCTCGGTCCGAGCGTCGCTGCGTTGCAGTGCCTTCGGGTTCCCGAAGCTCGGGGCGCGTTTCGCCAATGCATCCCTCCAAGTCCGAGGTCGAGCGACCAACAGCCATCGGGGCTAGCATCCGCACGAACTGCCTGGGCGAACGAACCTGTCCACCGAGCCACCACGCACACCGCCAGAGCCTCTCGAGATCGGCAATCGCCGGATCCTGCCGGGAACCGCAGCCGAGATCGAGCTGCCGGTCGCGCGGCTCGCCACCGGGACGCAGATCGCACTGACGGTGGCGGTCCTGCATGGCGCCGGCGCCGGACGCAGCGCCTGGATCAACGCGGCGTTGCACGGGGACGAGCTCAACGGTCTGCCGATCGTCCGCCAGATCCTCGATCGGCTCGACCCCGCGACGATGAGCGGTACCTTGTTCGCGGTCCCGGTCGTCAACGTCATCGGCCTGGTGCAGTCTTCGCGCTACCTGCCGGATCGCCGGGACCTCAACCGCGCCTTCCCAGGCTCGCTGCGAGGGTCGCTGGCGTCGCAGCTCGCCCGCATCCTGATGGACCAGGTGGTCTCCCGCTGCGAGGTGGGACTCGACCTCCACACCGGCTCCGACGGCCGAGAGAACCTCCCGCAGGTCCGCTGCAATCTCGACGACGAGGAGACGCGCGAGCTGGCGCGGGCCTTCGGAACTCCGGTGACGCTGCACGGCATGGCGCCGCGCGGCTCGCTGCGCAACGCGGCGACCCGCCTCGGCAAGAAGGTCCTCAACTACGAGGTGGGCGAGGCGCTGCGCTTCGACGACCGCGGGATCCGCCTCGGCGTCGAGGGATCGCTGCGCGTGCTCCAGCGTCTCGGCATCACGGACACCCCGCTGCCGACGCCGACCCACGCCACGCTCGAGTCCCGGCGCAGCTCGTGGGCGCGCGCTCGCCGCAGCGGCTTCTGCCGGCTCGACGTCGAGCTCGGCTCGCGTGTGCAGCCCCAGCAGGTGGTCGCCACCATCTCGGGCGTGCTCGAGCGCAACGTCGCCCAGATCCGCACCCGCATCGGCGGGATCGTCATCGGGGTCAGCCGCAAGGCGCTGGTGCACCGCGGCGACGCCCTGGTCCACGTCGCCAGGATCGACCAGCACGATGACGGGCGGAGCTGATCTGGAGCTCGACTGGCGTCTGGCGCTTCACCACCCGTCCACGAACGCCGTCTGTCTGCCGTCTGCTATGGTGATCGCACGCTGGGTGTGGCCGCGAGCAACGGCCTGAGACGGCGTTTCCCGGTCCCGACGATGCTCATCCAGACGATGGAGAGCCAAGCCGCCGGGCGCGCGCCGAAGCCCTCGAACCTGTCGGAGCCCAGAACGGAGCTCCGAGATACCGGTTGACACCGGCGTAGGGAAGCGAGCGACAGCCCGAGACCGGAGGCCGCTCGGCCCGCGGCGAGGTCGACTTGGGAGGTGCACGTGGCTTCTCGAACGCACGCCGTCGCCGATCGCATCCCGAGCTCGTCGAGCCGCATCACGCGAGACCCCTTCCCCGGCTCGCGCAAGATCCACGTCGAGGGCTCCCTGCCCACCCTTCGGGTGCCGATGCGCGAGATCGCGCAGTCGCCGACCGGTGGCGAAGCGAACCCGCCGATCACGGTCTACGACACCTCGGGTCCCTACACCGACCCGCAGGCGACGATCGACGTCGAGCGCGGCCTTTCCCCGCTACGCGACGCCTGGATCGAGGAGCGGGCCGACACCGAGCGCCTCGAGCGCCTGTCCTCGGCGTACGGCCTGGAGCGCCTCGCCGACCGCCGCCTCGACCGTCTCCGGTTCCCGCACCTCGGACTCCCCCGGCGCGCCCGGCCGGGCGCGCGGGTGACCCAGATGCACTACGCCCGCCGCGGCGAGATCACGCCCGAGATGGAGTTCATCGCGATCCGCGAGAATCAGCGACGCGAGGCGATGCCCGAGGCGGGCGGCGAAGAGCTCGCCGCGCAGCACCCCGGCGAGCCGCTGGGCGCCGCCATCCCCGAGCAGATCACGCCCGACTTCGTCCGCTCCGAGGTGGCGCGCGGGCGCGCGATCATCCCTGCCAACGTCAATCACCCAGAGCTCGAGCCGATGATCATCGGCCGCAACTTCCTGGTGAAGATCAACGCCAACATCGGCAACTCGGCGGTGACCTCGTCGATCGAGGAGGAGGTCGAGAAGATGGTGTGGGCGATCCGCTGGGGCGCCGACACGGTGATGGATCTCTCGACCGGCAAGAACATCCACGAGACCCGCGAGTGGATCCTGCGCAACTCGCCGGTTCCGATCGGCACGGTGCCCATCTACCAGGCGCTCGAGAAGGTCGACGGCCGCCCCGAGGAGCTGACCTGGGAGATCTTTCGCGACACCCTCCTCGAGCAAGCCGAGCAGGGCGTCGACTACTTCACCATCCACGCCGGCGTCCTGCTCCGCTATGTCCCGCTCACCGCCAGGCGGCGCACCGGCATCGTCTCGCGCGGCGGCTCGATCATGGCCAAGTGGTGCCTGGCACACCACCAGGAGAGCTTCCTCTATGAGCGCTGGGACGAGATCTGCGAGATCATGGCCGCCTACGACGTGTCGTTCTCGATCGGTGACGGCCTGCGCCCGGGCTCGATCCAGGACGCCAACGACGAGGCGCAGTTCGCCGAGCTGAAGACCCAGGGCGAGCTCACCCGCCGCGCGTGGGAGCACGACGTCCAGGTGATGAACGAGGGCCCCGGCCACGTGCCCATGCACCTGATCCGCGAGAACATGACCAAGCAGCTCGAGTGGTGCGACGAGGCGCCCTTCTACACGCTCGGCCCGCTCACCACCGACGTCGCGCCCGGCTACGACCACATCACGTCGGGGATCGGCGCCGCCATGATCGGCTGGTTCGGCACCGCCATGCTCTGCTACGTGACCCCCAAGGAGCACCTCGGCCTCCCCGACCGCGACGACGTGCGCGAGGGCGTGATCACCTACAAGATCGCGGCCCACGCCGCCGACCTCGCCAAGGGCCATCCAGGGGCGCAGCTCCGCGACAACGCGCTGTCGAAGGCGCGCTTCGAGTTCCGCTGGGAGGACCAGTTCAACCTCTCGCTCGACCCGGAGCGCGCGCGGGAGTTCCACGACCAGACGCTGCCCCAGGAGGGCGCCAAGGTCGCCCACTTCTGCTCCATGTGCGGCCCCAAGTTCTGCTCGATGGAGATCACCCAGCAGATCCGCGACTACGCCAAGGAGCACGGCATCGAGACCGCCGAGGCGCTCGAGCACGGGATGCGCGAAAAGAGCGCGGAGTTCCAGGAGGAGGGGGCGGAGATCTACGTCGCGCTGGGGCGAACGACGGAGTAGCCGGCAGACGGCAGCCGGCGCCATCCAGCACCGGCGCCGGTCCTCGTCGGCCCCTCGCCTCCGACGCCGCGGCGCCTGCGAGCAGGCCCGAGCGCGCGGAGCCTCGCAGCCGGATCTCGGGGAGGAGCGTCTGCGAGGCAGACGGGGGCCTCTCCTCGGCGACTAAACATCGCACAGACAAAGAGATACACTCGGCGAACTTCTGCCGATCCTTCGATCGTCCGCCGCTTGCCTCCGGGCAGCCCGGCTTCCTCGGTGTCGTGTCGCGATGTCGGTTTCTTCGACTGGACTCTGGACCCTTGCCGCTTCGGTGCCGTGCCTCTGGCTCGCGGCCGCGACTTGGCGTCGGCGCCGCGGGGCGGTCGGCCTCGGCTGGCTGGTGGTGGTCGCCACGGCGGCGGGCGCGCTCGGCCTGATCGCGGCCGCCGAGAGCGCGGCCCCGGGTTTCGACGACAAGGTCCTCTGGCAGAAGCTAGCCTTCGTTCCGATGGTGCTGCTGGCCCCGGCCTGGCTCCTCTTCGCCGCCGGCGACACCTCGACCCTGCCCTGGCTCCGCGGCTGGCGCCGAGCGTGGCTGTTCCTGCCGGGCGCGATCACCCTGGCCCTGGTCGCGACCGAGCCGCGGCACGGTCTCGTCTGGGCCCGGCTCTCACTGGTAGGAGCGCCCTCGCCGACTGGGGCGGCGGCCGGCCTCAACGTGGAGCGAGGACCCTGGCTCTGGATCGGTCACGCCGGCTGGTCCTGGTGCCTCGCGCTGGCGGCGACCCTCCTCCTGGCAGGCCGCTTGACCCGGGTGAGCGACCTCCACCGTTCGCAGGCCGCGGTCCTGGCGGTCGCACCGACTCTCCCCCTGGTCGCGGGCGTTCTCGAAGCAACGGGTCTCGGCGTCTTCGGTCCTCACGATCCGATGCCCCTGGCGCTCGGGTTCGCCGCGCTGCTCGTGCTATGGAGCCGGACGACGTCGCACGACCCGCTCGACCTCACGCCACTCGCCTACGAGACGGTGATCCAGGCGCTCGACGACGACGTCGTGGTCCTGGATCGCGACAACCGCGTGCTCGCGCTCAATGCGGCGGCGCAGCGCCGGCTCGGACAGCCGGCTCACGAGATCGTGGGACGCGACGCCGCGGTGGTCTACGCGCGCTGGCCGGAGGTGGTCGAGCGTTGGCGTCACGTCGAGTCCGCACGGGAAGAGGTGACCTTCGAGGGCGCCTATGGTCCCCACGACGTCGAGACCCGCATCCTGCCGCTGCGCTCCGCCGACGGCGCTCCGGCCGGTCGGGCCTTCATCACCCGCGACCTGAGGGTTCAGCGGGCGTACGAGCGCGTTCTCGAACAGGTCGCAAACAACGATCCCCTCTCCGGGCTACCGAACCGGCGCGCCTTCCAGCACTTCGCCGAGAAGGCGCTGGCCTTCGCGCAGCGACACCGGCATTCGGTCGCCCTCCTGTTCATCGACCTCGACGGCTTCGGGAGCTTGAACGACCAGTGGGGACACGCGATCGGCAACGAGTTGCTGGCTCGCATCGGCACGCGGCTCGGCGAGGTCGTGCGCAAGGAGAACCTCGCCGCCCGGCTCGGCGGCGACGAGTTCGCGGTGCTGTTACAGGGCGCCGACGAGCGAGCGGCGTGCGCGGCCGCCGGCAGCCTGCGAGAACGACTGGAGCCAGCCTACGAGATCGGAGGGGTCGAGCTGAAGGTGGGCGCCAGCATCGGCGCCGCCCTCTTCCCGCGCCACGGCCGGACCGTGCGTGAGCTGCTGAGCTGCGCCGACGTCGCGATGTACGAGGCCAAGCGAACGGGCTCGGGTCTCGCCTTCTACGACGCGGCGCTCGAGCAGAGCGCGGACCGAGGGCGCATCTGCTTCGCCGAGGAGATCGAGGAGGCGCTGGAGCACGGCCAGGTCAGACCCTTCTATCAGCCGATCGTGGCGACCGCAGACGGCGGAGTGGTGGCCGTCGAGGCGCTCGCGCGATGGAGCCATCCCGATCGCGGCGTGCTGCTGCCGTCGCACTTCCTGCCGATCGCCGAGGGCCGGCGCATCCTGCGCCAGATCGACCGCATCGTCTTCGAGACCGCCGCTCGAGAGATCGCGCCCACCGGGCTCGACCTCTCGGTCAACGTCTCGATCGGGCGCCTGCTGGACGACAAGTTCGCAGAGGACGTGCTCGACTGCCTCGCGAGGAACCGCCTCGTGCCGTCGCGGCTGATCCTGGAGATCACGGAGACCGAGCTAGCGACTCCCGATCAGGCGGGGCCGGTGCTCCGCAGACTGCGCGCGCTCGGCGTTCGCATCGCCACCGACGATTTCGGAAGCGGTTACTCGTCGCTCGGCTACCTCCGCCGCCTCCCCCTCGACCTGCTCAAGATCGAGCACTCCCTGATCGACGGGATCGGCGGCCGCCCCGACGACGAGGCGATCGTTGCGGCGATCCTCACGGTCGCCAAGAGCCTCGGCCTGGGCATCGTCGCCGAGGGGGTCGAGCGCGAGGAACAGCGGGCGTGGTTGACGCGCCATCGTTGCCCCTGGATCCAGGGCTTCCTGATCCAGCGGGCGCTGCCTCGCGAGGAGCTCCTCGAATGGCTTTCCACGAATCCCGAGGCGCGGGCCAGCCTCATCGGGTCGGCGGGTGGAGAGGTCCGGGCTCGAACCTCGACGGCCTGAGACGAGCACGCAACAAGGGGTGTCGCGCCTCCCTCCCAGCACGCTCCCCGAGCCGCCGCCGGCCTGTCGCCGAGACGTCGACGGCGTAGAAGGATTGCCGCGCGAACGAGAACGAAGAGCTGCGCGGAGACGCGCCGCGAGCATCGCCATCGCCCGCCGGGTCCTCCCCGTGTTGACCAGCACCGCGGTCGGCTTCACAGCGAGCTCAAAACGGTCCGAACCCTCATTGCCCTGCGTGCCTCCGGCAGATCTCGACGATCGCGCTGCCGTACTTCTTCGCCGTCCACGGGCCGATTCCTCGCACCTCGAGTAGGGAGTCTTCGTCCGTCGGGCGCAGCGCGGCGACCTCGAGCAGCGACGCATTGGTCAACACCTTGTACGCCGGCGACCTGCTCCGCCGCGCCTCCTCCAGGCGCCACGCGCGCAGCGCCTCGACCAACTCCGACGGAGCGTCCTCGACAGAGACCGGCGCTCGCGTCTTCGCCCTCGAAGAATGACCCCGCCCCTTGCGCCCGCCTCCTCCACGCCTTCCCTGCGCCTCGACCGCCGCGCCGAAGAGCCGCAAGGACGCCACGCCCGCCTCGAGCGGCCCGTGCCGCCCCGTCCGCGTGAGCCGGACCCGTTGGAAGTGGATCTCGCGACCGTCCTTGGTGAAGGCGTCCTGCTCGATCACAACCATAGCGGCCCGCTCCAGACCTCCCAGCAACTCTTCGAACTCGTCGCGCAGCAGGGCGCCGTGGATCTCGGCGACTTGCTTGAACAGGCTCCCGCTCCCCACCCCGTCGCGCCGGCGCAGGAGGCCGACGATCGTCTCCAACGCAGCGGCCTCGTCTTCGCTGGGCGATCGCTGGCGGCGAGCGATGGTCTCGCCCGGGGCGCACGCGTCACACAGGCCGCACGGCTCTCCCGAATCTTCCTGATCGCCGAAGTGGCGGACGACCTGGACCATCCGGCAGCCGTGTCCGCCGGCGAAGCGCGTCATCTCCTCGAGCTGGGCGAGCTTGTGCTCGCGCTGGGCGACGTAGTCGCGCCGCCAGGTCTGAGACTCGCCCTTCGCCGCCACGTCCCCCTCGCGAGAGGCTCGCACCCGCGCGCCGCCGTGGATGAACAGCTTGTCGAGCGCCGCTTCGAACAGGTCCTCGTCGAGCCGCCCACGCAGGCGCAGCGAATCGAAGGTCTCCCACTCGCCGCTCAGCCGTTTGTGCAGGCTCGCCAGCACCTCGACCGGCGGGTAGTCGCGCTGGTGGAAGAACTCGTGGGTGCGGCGGTCGGCCCACGAGTAGAGCAGGATCGCGCGCGACGGCAGCCCGTCGCGTCCGGCGCGCCCGATCTCCTGGTAGTAGCCCTCGAGGCTGCCGGGCAGTCCGGTGTGGATCACGGTGCGCACGTCGGGCTTGTCGACGCCCATGCCGAAGGCAATGGTGGCGACGATGACGTCGAGCTCGCCGGCGAGGAAACGGGTCTGGACGTCGTCGCGCACCCGCGCGCTCTTGCCGGCGTGGTAGGCGGCCGCGCTGGTGATCGCGGTCAGGGACTCGCCGAGCGCCTCGGACTCCTTGCGGGTGGGGGCGTAGACGATCGCGGGGCGCCGCGCCGGGTCAGAGAGCAGCCGTTCGACCGCGGCGGCGCGCAGGGACGGACGCAGCTCGACGACCTCGATCGCCAGGTTCTCGCGGCGGAAGCCGTGGATGAACCGACCCGGCGAGAACAGGCCGAGCTGCTCGACGACGTCGTCCTGCACACGCGGCGTCGCGGTCGCGGTCAGAGCGATGACGGGCGCGGGGCGCAGCATCGGCAGGCGCTCGCCGAGGAGCCGGTAGTCGGGGCGGAAGTCGTGCCCCCACTGCGAGATGCAGTGCGCCTCGTCGATCGCGACCAGCGCCGGCGGGCGCTTGGCCAGCATCTCGGGGAAGCCCGGCACCGCGAGGCGCTCGGGCGCGATGTAGAGGAAGTCGAGCCGGCCGTCGAGGTAGTCGCGGCACACCTGTCGCGACTCGGCGCGCGCGCGCCCCGAGTGGATCCGCTCGGCGACGAGGTCGAGCTCGCGCAGCTTCGCGGTCTGGTCCTCCATCAGCGCGATCAAGGGCGAGATCACGATCGTGGTGCCCCCCGTCGCGCCCCGACGCACCAGTCCCGGAAGCTGGTAGCAGAGCGACTTGCCGGCACCGGTGGGCATCACCAGCAGCGCGTCGTCGCCGTCCGCGACGCGGCGGCAGACCTCCTCCTGGAAGGGGCGGAAGCCATCGAAGCGGAAGACTTCGGCGAGCAGGCCTTCGAGGGTGCGCGGACGCTGCGGTGCGCTCGCACCCGGCAAGAGATCGACCTGAGCCGGCACCGCCGTGAGCGGGTGCGGGTCGCTCGCCCGTCCACGGACCGGCCTCTCCGCCGTGCTCGTCGCGGATCGCTCCGCCGATCGCGCCGCGGACGCGGAGGCGCCTCCGGCCGGCGCCCGCGCTGCCCGCTCAGCGGCCGTCCCCTCGGGAGCGTCTCCCGTGCGCTCGGGAGCGTTCCCCGGGCGCTGACCGCCTCCTCCCCCGCCGTGGGAGCTCGACCGATGGGTTGCACTCGCCGCCGCGGCTCCGCCTGCCGGTCGCGCGCGTCGACCGGCATCGGAGCCGTTGCCGCGACCCGCGGCGAGCGTGACGGGGACGACCTCGCGAACGAACGCCTCGATCTCTTCGAGGAAACGCCCGACGCGCTCGCGCCCGCGCTCGACCGCGCGCAGGCGTGCTTCCCACTCCCCGGTCATCGCCGGGCTCTTGACCCGTTCGTCGACCCGCTCGATCAGGCGCCGGCCCTTGCCGGTCGAGATCAGCCGTTTCTTCTCCCGCTCGAGGTACTCCCGCTCGAGCAGGGTCTCGATGATCTGGGCACGGGTGGCGGGCGTGCCCAGGCCGCGCTCCTTCATCGCCTCCGAGAGCTCCCGGTCATCGAGGGTCCTTCCCGCGGTCTCCATCGCGGTCAGCAGCGTCGCCTCGGTGAAGCGCTGGGGCGGCCGGGTCTGCTTCTCGACCGCCTCGACCGCCTCGACCACGGGCTCGAGCCCGCGAGCGAGCCGGGGTGGAAGCTCCTGGTCGCCGAGACCGTCCTCGCCGCCTGCCTGGTCGCCGGTCGGCGCCTCGCTCCGCGGCGTCCGCCCGCGCCCCTGCACGACGGGGTCGAGCAGCTTCCAGCCGGGCTCGAGGGTCGTTCGTCCGCGGCTCGTGAACCAGTCGGTCACCGGCTCGCCTCCGCCGGCCGGTGCTTCCTGCTGCGAGCGGACCGCGGTGCGCACCGAGGTCACGGCGACCCGCTGGTCGGGCTGCCAAATCATCAGGAAGCGCCGGCAGACGAGGTCGTAGATCCGGCGCTCCGCGGCGGAGAGGTCGGCGGCGTGACCGTCGCGCGGCGTCGGGATGA
Source organism: Thermoanaerobaculia bacterium (assembly GCA_035546295.1). GTDB lineage: Bacteria > Acidobacteriota > Thermoanaerobaculia > Multivoradales > Multivoraceae > DATKBT01. Next base: position 9,714 of record DATKBT010000187.1, read on the forward strand.
TCGCGTGGTGATCGCTGACCTTGGCGTCGTTCACGTAGCGCGGGCCCGGGCTGCGCTCGCCGGTGCCGGCGGCGAGCGCGTCCGCGTACGGCCCGCTGACGGCGGCGACCACCTCGGACAGCCCGGCGACCAGGTCGGAGGTCAGGTGGCGGCTGTCGGTACGCGGATAGCTGATCAACTTGTGCCGCTCGTAAAGCGACTGTGCCGCCTGCAGCGTGCCGCGGGCGGACATCCCGTAGAGGCGGTTGGCGTGGCGCTGGAGCTCGGTCAGGTCGTAGAGAAGCGGCGGCTTGAACCGGCTCTCCTTGCGCTCGACCGACTCGATGCGCGCTCGCCCGGAGCGCACCCGCTCGACCACCGTCGCGGCACCGGTCCTGGTCTGCTCGCGGCGGGCGAGCGCCTCCGGATCGTCTCCTCCGGCTGCAGGAGCAGGACCGAGGACGAAGCGGAGCGCGCGCTCCCCGGGTACCTCCGGCTGGCCTTGCGCCCGCCCCGGGGTCTGCCGGCCGAGCCCGCCGCCGGCGCTGCCCACGTAGACGCCCCGATAGCTGGCGCCGGAGCCCGGCCCGCCGTCCCCCTCCGCGGGCAGGCCGAAGGTGGCGACGACCTCGAGGTACTGGTCGGGCACGAAGCGTTCGATCGCCAGGTCCCGCTCGACGACCATGGCGAGAGTCGGCGTCTGCACGCGGCCTACCGACAGCTTCTCGTCCCAGGCCAGGGTGCAGGCGCGAGAGAGGTTCATGCCGATCAGCCAGTCGGCGCGGCTGCGCCCGCGCGCGGCGTCGGCGAGCGGGTCGAAGTCACGCCCCTCGCGCAGACGATCGAAGCCGGCGCGGATCGCCTCGGGGGTGAGCGATGAGATCCAGAGGCGGCGAAAGGGCTTCTCGCACCCTGCCTTCTCGACGATGTAGCGGAAGATCAGCTCCCCCTCGCGCCCGGCGTCGGTGGCGCACACCACCGAGTCGACCTCCGGCGAGAGCAGGATGCGGCGGACGACCTCGAACTGGTCGCGGGTGCGCGGCTCGACCTGGAGCGGCCAGCGCTCGGGGAGCATCGGCAGGTCGTCGCGCGACCAGCGCTTCCAGCGCCCTTCGATCTGATGGGGCTCGGGCAGGCGCACCAGGTGCCCGATCGCCCAGGTGACGATCCACCCATTGCCCTCGAGGTAGCCGTCACCCTTGCGCGCGGCCCCGAGGACTCGGGCGAGGTCGCGGGCGACGGACGGCTTCTCGGCGAGGACGGCAGTGTTCATGGAGTCCGGGGGGCGGAGGACGTGGGGATCCGCACCATCAAGAGAGACGCAGGGCACGCACCCGATCTGTCTGCCAATGCTAGTGTCCTGGGACAGGAATTCGTCACCCGACTCGCGGCCCCTTCTGCCCGCTGGCGGCGTTGTTTCTCCTCGAAAGATGCCCGATCTGCCTTCGTCGAAGCGCCTTGTCAGCGAACAGAGTGACCTCGCGACTTAGGCAACGAACCACTGTTCCAGGACACTAGCCTCGCCCGCTCGAGGCGGACTGAACCGCTGACCGCGGCAGAGGCGCCGGGCTGGGCGCCGTCCGGGTCTGCCGCGCCTCGATGGCAAGGAGCCCTCGTGACGATGCGTCGTGCTCGCAGAACGATCCTCCTCGCGCTGGCCGCCCTCGCGGCGATCGCCTCCTCGTGCCCGCGGAGAGCCGGCGTCGGCGAGCCGCTCTCGCTGACCATCCTGCACACCAACGACGTCCACGCCCGCTTCCTCGAGATCGACCGGTTCGGCGGCGCCTGCCGTGAGGACGCCGACCCCGAGTCCTGCTTCGGCGGGGTCGCTCGGCGGGCGACGATGATCGAGCGGATCCGAGGCGAGGAGGAGCACGTGCTGCTGCTCGACGGCGGCGATCAGTTCCAGGGAACGCTCTTCTACTCCCGCTTCAAGGGCGAGGTCGCCGCCGAGACCATGAACCGGCTCGGTTACGACGCGATGGTGCTCGGCAACCACGAGTTCGACGACGGACCCGAGGTGCTCGCGCGCTTCATCGCCAGGCTCCGCTTCCCCGTGATCACCACCAACCTCGACGCCTCGGAGGTTCCGGAGCTCGCCGGCGAGATCGAGAAGAGCGCCGTGCTCGAGATCGACGGACGACGCGTCGGCCTGGTCGGGTTCGTCACCGAGGAGGTGCCGCAGCTCTCGAGCCCGGGGCCCGACCTCGCCTTCCTGCCGATCGAGGAGACCCTCACCGCCGAGGTCGAGGCGCTCGAGGGAGCGGGCGTCGACGTGATCGTCGCGCTGTCGCACGCCGGCTTCGAGCGCGACCGGCGGGTCGCGGCCGCGGTTCCCGGCATCGACGTCATCGTCGGCGGCCACACCAACACGCTGCTGTCGAACAGCGCGCCGGAGGCCGAGGGCGCCTACCCGATCGTGATCGAATCACCCCGTGGCGAGCCGGTGCTGATCGTCACCGACTTCGCCTACGGCAAGTACCTCGGCCGCCTCGACGTCACCTTCGACGAGGCCGGCATCGCGACGAGCTGGGAGGGCGATCCGATCCTGCTCGACGTACAGGTCCTGCCCGATCCCGAGATGGCGGCCCTGATCGAGCCATACGCCGCTGAGGTGCGCGTCTATGCCTCGGAGCCGGTGGGCTCCACCGCCGTCCTGCTCGATGGCCGCGAGTCGAGCTGCCGCTTCGGCGAGTGCAACCTCGGCAACCTGATCGCCGACGCCCTGCTGGAGGAGGGCCGCGCCCACGGGGGCGCCGACGTGGCGCTCCAGAACGGCGGCGGCATCCGCTCGAGCATCACCCCCGGACCGGTGACCATCGGCCAGGTGCTCGAGGTCCTGCCCTTCGGCAACACGGTGAGCACCTTCGGGCTCACCGGCGTCGACCTGCTCGCCGCCCTCGAGCACGGCGTCTCGGTGGTCGAGGATCCCGACAACGACGGCACCGGCCGCTTCCTGCAGGTCGCGGGCCTACGCTACACGTTCACCACGAACTCGCCGCCCGGCGAGCGGATCCGCAGCGTCGAGGTGTTGGAGCGCGAGCCGGCCGCGGACGGGGGCCCAGAGTGGCGGCCGCTCGACCCCGAGCGCGTCTACGGCGTGGTCTCGAACAACTTCAGCCGCGGCGGCGGCGACGGCTTCGAAGTCCTGCGCGACCGCGCGATCGACCCCTACGACCAGGGGCGCGTGGTCGCCGACGTCGTGGTCGATTCGATCAGGGCGAACAGCCCGGTGAGAGCGGAGGTGGACGGACGGATCCGCGAGGTGCCGTGAGCCCGGCGCGTCCCCGCCCCGGGGGTCACTCCGGGTCTCGGAGCGCCCTCGCGCCGGCCAGAGCGCTGCCAGTGTCACCGCTCGCCAGGCGCCGGCGCGGTCATCGCCGCGGGAGTCCGGATCCGCGACCCAGCCGGTGTCGCGCCTGCCGTAAGATCGCGGTCACGAATGCCCCTACAGCCTGGCTCGAGACTCGGGCACTACCAGATCGTCTCCTCCCTCGGCGCCGGAGGCATGGGGGAGGTCTACCGCGCCGCCGACACCAGGCTCGGACGCGAGGTGGCGATCAAGGTGCTGCCCGAGTCCGTGGCCGGGCACGCGGAGCGACTGGCCCGCTTCGAGCGCGAGGCGCGGGTCCTGGCCTCGCTCAACCACGCGGGCATCGCCACCCTCCACGGCTTCGAGACCGAGAACGACGTTCCCTTCCTGGTCATGGAGCTGGTCGAGGGCGAGACCCTCGCCGAGCGCATCCACCGCGGACCCGTCCCGGTCGAGAGCGCGCTGCCGCTGTTCCTGCAGATCGCCGAGGCGCTCGAGGTCGCCCACGAGAGGGGGGTCGTCCACCGCGACCTCAAACCGGCCAACGTCAAGGTCTCGCCCGAGGGGCGGGTCAAGGTCCTCGACTTCGGGTTGGCGAAGGCGCTCGATCCGCTGATCGAGGCGGGCGGGTCGGGGGCGCCGGCCCTGTCACTGTCGCCGACCCTGACCCTCGCCGCCACCAGGCGCGGGGAGATCCTGGGCACCGCGTCCTACATGGCCCCGGAGCAGGCCCGAGGCCAGCCGGTCGACCGCCGGGCCGACGTCTGGGCCTTCGGCGTCCGCCTCTTCGAGGCCCTCACGGGCCGCGGCGTCTTCGCCGGCGGGACGGTCACCGACACCCTCGCGAGGGTGCTGCAGAGCGAGCCCGACTGGGGAGACCTGCCGTCGCGCACTCCGCCCGCGCTGCGGGACCTCCTGCGGCGCTGCCTCGAGAAGGACGCGAGGGAGCGCCTGCGCGACATGGGCGAGGCGCGGATCCTGATCGGCCGACTGCTGGCCGACCCCGACAGCCTGACCGCGCCTGCCGCCGACGCACCGGCGACCGGCTCGCGGCGAGCGGTGGTCGCCTGGAGCGCGGCCGCGCTCGCGGTGGGCGTCGCGGCGGGCGCCCTGCTCTCCGGCGCCCTCGCTCGACTCGGCTCGGAGGTCGCGACGGACCGGCACCCCGTTCGCTTCACCGTCGGCGACGCGACGGGTGGTCCCATCGCGGAGCTCAGCGACTTCGCGCTCTCCCCAGACGGCTCCCAGCTCGTCTACGTCGTCGGCACCGGGGAGGAGGGCCTGCTCTACCGTCGTTCGCTCGCGGAATTCGACGCCGCGGCGGTGCCGCTCGCAGGCACCGAGGGCGGGCAATACCCCTTCTTCTCGCCGGATGGCGAGTGGGTCGGGTTTTCCTCGGGCCCGGCGGTCAGCGCACCCTGTCGAGGGTGAACCTCGTGGATGGCAGCGTGAACCCGGTCACCCGCCAGCCGCACAGCGGCCACCGCGCGGCCTGGAACGCGCGCGGCGAGCTGATCCTGGGCAACCAGCGCGACGGGTTGCAGATTTTCCGGCCCGAAGCCGAAGCGCTCGAGTTCGTCATCGAGCCTGCCGCCGCCATCGGCAGTTTCTTCGACGATCTGGACGCCGACGATCGCCAGAGGAGCCGTCTGGGAGAGATCAGCGGGGATGCGCAGGCGTACCTGCACCCCGAGTGGCTCCCCGACGGACGCACCGTCCTCTACACCGTGCTGAAGATCCGCGGCCAGGACCCGGAGATCGCATTACTCGACATCGAGACCGGGGAGACGCGGACGCTGCTCGAGAGCGGCACCGGAGCCCGCTATTCACCGAGCAGGCACCTCGTCTACGGCCATCGGGGGGACCTGCGGGCGGTTCCCTTCGACGCCAGCCGCCGCGAGATCACGGGCGAGTCGAGGATCGTCGTCCCGGGTGTGCGCATGAACGCCCTCGGGCAGGTCTTCTTCAGCCTCGCCGCGGACGGCACGCTGGCCTACGTGCCGGGAGAGGCCGTGGACACCAGCCAGGACGCGCTGGTCTGGCTCGACGAACAGGGCCGCGAGCTCTCGATCCTCGCCGAGGGGTTCTACGAGGACGTGAACATCTCGCCGGACGGCCGGCGGGTCGCCGCCACGATGATGGCCGAAGGCTCGGGCGAGGCCTCGATCGTGGTCTTCGACGAAGCCGGCAACCGCGCTCGGGTCACCTACCAGGAGGCGTCGGTCCGGAATCCGGTCTGGCACGTCGACTCCCGGGACCTCTTCTTCGCCGGCGGGATGGGGCCGAGCCGCTCGCTCCCCCACCGGATCACCGTCGACGGCGCCATCCGCGCCGCCGCGCCGGTGACCGGCGTCGTCGCCGAGAACTTTCCCGCCCTGCCGGAGGCGGTCTCGCCGGATGGCCGGGAGCTGATCTACACCGAGTTCAACCGGGGGCGCCGCGACTACGACGTGGCGGCGGTCGACCTCGAGCGGGGCGAGCGGCGTGTCCTGCTCGGTTCGGCCTTCAACGAGACGCTTCCCCGCGTCTCACCCGACGGTCGGCTCCTGGCCTATGTGTCGGATCGCGAAGGCGAACGCCGGGTCTACGTGACCACCTACCCGGAGCCCGGCGCTCACCTGCTGGTTTCTCCGGGGCTCGCCAGCTACCCCCAGTGGAGCGCCGACGGGGAACGCCTCTACTACCACAGCGAGGGCGCAGACGCCTTCGCCGCCCGGATCGAGCGCGGGCCGGAGCTGCGGGTCGGCGCGAGGGAGAAGCTCTTCAATAGCGCTCGCTTCTCGCTCGGCAACGGCTGGGAGGTGACTCCCGACGGGCGCTTCCTGATGGCTCGCGTCGCCTCCGACGAGGAGGCGCCAGCCGGCGCGCGCATCCACGTCGTGCTCGGCTTCGACGACGAGCTCAGGCAGAAGGCGCCGGCGAGGTAGGCCGCCTCTCGGCTCCCGAAGCGGAGCCGAGGAACGACGATGTCTCGGGGGGCGACGCCAGCGCGCGCGCCAGAGGATCCGCCGCTCTTGAGCCAATCGCGCTGCACCGCCCGCGGCGGGCGGTCTCTGGTGGGCGACGCGCAGACTGACGCCCTCCCGGCAGGGTAGCTTGCTGAGCTCGAGCATGTGCCTCTTGACGAACCTACGCGTCGCCGTCGATTCGTCGCGTTGGGCCGCACGGAACTGGCCGCTCAGGTCGAGTCGGTGCCGCGCAGCTTCATCTCGCCCGAGAGCATGGCCTTGACTCCGCTCACGCTCGGCCAGCCCCTGCGGGGTCTCCACACCAGGCCTTCCTTGCAGCGAGGAGGAGAGGCACGCGCCGATGCTAGCCCGCAGGGCAGCGGCCGGACCCTCCGGGCCTTCGCCAGGCTCGCCGCCGTGCGGCAGCCCCCGGCACCCCGCCGAGCTCAGGGGCTGGTCAGGCAAACCATCCAGGCCTTCGCCAGGCTCGCCGCCGTGCGGCAGCCAACCTCTGACATCGCCGGAAGCCGCTGCGAGCCGAGGGCGTCGGAGTCGCCGCGAGCCCGGGGCTCAACGACCCCGCCGCAGCAGTCGATAGGTCTCTTCGTAGATCCGCCGGCGGGGCCCGACCGCCACGACCTCGATCACGCCCCGCCGTACGATGCGGTAGATCACCCGGTAGCGGCCGACTCGGTAGCTCCTCAGGCCTTCGAGCTCGTCCTTCAGCGCCTTGCCGGCGTGAGGGTCCGCGAGCACGGCGATCAGTGCGGCCCGCACCTTGCCCTTGATCTCGGGGTGGAGGCCGCGGAGCCGCTCCGTGACGGCGGTCGGGATGCGCAGGCGTCGCAAGCTCCCCTCGCGGCGGGGACGGTGCCTCGGCTCAGTCCTCGAACAGCTCGTCGAGAGTGTAGAGATCCGCGTCTCCCCGCTCGAGCGCGGCCAGCCCCTCCCGGATCTCGGACCCCAGCCCGTCGTCGAGCCGAATCGCCACCGTCTCGCGCCAGCTTTCAAACTCGTCCGGGCTCACGAGCACGGCCACCGGGACGCCGTTTCGAGTGATTACGACCTCCCGATCGGTGGCCAGGACCTCATCCACGAGGGCGCTGAGCTTCATCTTCGCCTCGGAAAGGGAGAGGGTTTTCATCTCGGCGACTGCAGACCTGAATTCGGACCACCCCGAATTCGGGTCGACTCTATCGCAAGCCCGCCACGCTCCCCTGCTGGATCGTGCTGGCCTTGTTGGGCGTCGGGCTGATTCGGCGCTTCGGAGGCGCGCTGCGAAGGTCGGGTTCGAGTGCGCTAGAACAGGCCTCCATCCTCGATGCGCAGGTTGATCTCCACGTGGTCGATGCCGTCGCGCTTCGTGACCGGCCGCACGCCGCCGAACATGCCGGCGCGCCGTGATGCTTCGCGCTCGCGCGCGCCGAGTTTCGGGTCGTCCTCGAACTGCAGCGACGTCGTCCACCGGCGGGGCAGGTCGGGGCCCTCCAGATGCAGGTGTACGTGCTGCGGCACCGTGGCGTTGGGGTAGGACCCCGGACGAATCGTGTGGAAGGTGAAGCGGCCCTCCGCGTCGGTCACCGCCCATCCCTTGAGGCGCCACGAATGAGCACCCGCCGACGGCACGTCGTACACGCCGGTGTGATCGGTCTGGTAGGCAAAGACCGTGATGCCCGCGGGTGCCGGCGTGCGGCCGTCGGTCTGATACACCCGGCCGTTGATCACCAGCGGCGTCCCGGGCTCGTTCTCCGGTGCGATGCGAGACACCGAACCGACGCGCGCCGGCTTCTCGGCTTGCGCGCGCTCGTACGCGCGAACGAACTCGCGATCCTGGGCCGCGCCGGGCAGTGCATGACAGGCGAGCGAGAGACTGACGGCGGCGAGAGCGGCAATGCGAGCTTTGCGGGTGTGGCCGCGCCGGACGACGCCGGCGAGCCTATGGAACCTGGTGCGCATCAGAACAACTCCTTCGCTATGAATGACCCGTCCGGCGGCGCCGACAGATCCGCCGCACGCTTCAGAAGGATCTCCGCGCCGGGCAGCGCGCGGGCGGCGAGCATCAAGAGAGTGATCACGTCCCCTTTCGAGCGAGCCGCGCAGCGTCGCGCGCCGGTGACGCGGCGCCTCATCAGCCGGGCGGCCGAGGGACAGGCATATGGACTAGGGATATGGACAAGGGATAGGGACTAGGGATAGGGACTAGGGATAGGGATAGAGGGATAAGGAGAGATCAAGATCGTACTCCGGAATCGAAGGATCTCGGGTGACGAAAGGTTCGCTTCTCGAGAGAGGCCTGCGCCACCAGCATCCGATCGAAGGGGTCGCGGTGGATCATCGGCAGCCGTGCCACTTCGTGAGCGTGACGAATGCTCACCGGGAGCTCGAGGAACGATTCCGCGTCGAGGACCACGTCGAAGTCGGACGGGATCTCCACCTTCCCGATCGCCTCCTTGATGCGGATCTCCCAGATCACGACTGCGCTGAGGTAGATGGTGTTCTGCGGATCCGTGATGGCGTCCCTTGCAGATACCGCGAGCGACGGATCATCACCCAGCCAACAGCAGAGCGTGGGTGCCGAGCACGAGGTTCATCCCTCGACGAGGTCGAGAGACTCGGCGAGATCCTCCGGCCATTCCTGAAGTCGTCAGCGACTCGGATCCGGCCCCTCAATGCGCCGGGCCGCCGCGGCCGCACGGCTGCTCGATCGGCACGAGCTTCGCGATCGGCCTTCCGGCGCGACCGATCGTCACTTCCTCCCCATTCCTCGACCCGGCGGAGGAGAGCCGAGAGATGAGCCTTGGCGTACGAGATCGTGGTGACGGACACCCATCGATCAGACCAGATCTGGCGGTCTTCCTCCGCCGGCCCAGCCTGGGGCGGCCTCGTCGGGTGGACCTGTTAACGTCGCGGTAGGCGCAGCGTAGAGGGAGTGGCCATGCCGAGACTAGCCTGCCTGAGCGGTCGTGGAGCTCCTCCTCGTTCATCGGGGGCCCGTGCGTAGCGACGCCGGCGGAAGTGGCGCACCGGCATCTTTGGTGCGTGAAGCCCGTATCGCCGGGTTCTGTTATCTCGCGGTCATCGCTGGGGGCGTGTTTGCCGCGCTCTTCGTGCGCGAGCGGCTCATCGTGAATGGCGACGCGGCTGCCACGGCGAGCGCCATCGCCGCCAACGAGGCGCTGTGGAGGTGGGGGATCGCGATTCACCTCGTCTACCTCCTTCCGGGCGCGGCGTTCGGCGTCATCCTCTACCGGATCTTCGCGCCCGTGCAGCCGACGCTTGCGCTGCTCGCGCTCGTCCTCCAGATGTGCGACGTGGGGATCGAGGCGTTGCTGCTGGTTTGCCTCAGCGTGCCGCTCGCCCTGGGCGGCGAGGGGGGACCCTTCGCAGCGCTGGCCGGGGAGCAACGCGAGGCGCTGGGTTACCTCGCCGTGCGCCTCTTCTCCACCGGCTGGAGCTTCGCGCTGCTGCTGTTCTCGGGCTTCTGCGCGCTCATCGGTGTGCTCATCCTGCGCTCGCGGCTCGTACCGCGACCGATCGGCCCGCTGATGATCGCGGCAGGCGCCGGCTACTTCGCGAGCGCCTTGATCGGGATCCTGGCGCCCCAGCACTCCTCCCTCGCCGGTTGGCTCATGCTGCCGTGCTTCGTGGGGGAGCTGTCCCTCGGCCTCTGGCTCACCGCGAAGGGAGTCGCAGCTCGGGAGCCGCTGACGGCGTGAGGGCGGTCGTCCAGGTCGGTTACGGTACGCCCGACGTGCTCGCGCTGCGCGACGTCGAGGCGCCACGCCCCGGCGACCGCCAGGTGCTGGTGAGGGTGCACACGGCGTCGGTCAACGCGCTCGACTGGCACACGACGCGCGGCATGCCGTACCTCATTCGCGGGCTCGACGGCCTACGTACGCCGCGGCAGGCCATCCGCGGCGTCGACCTCTCCGGGAGTGTCGAGGCGGTCGGCAAGGACGTCGCGGGGTTCGCGCCCGGCGACGAGGTCTTCGGCGGCGGCGACGGCAGCTTCGCCGAGCTCGCGGTGAGCACACCCGAGCGGCTGGCGCGCAAGCCGGCAGGCGTGACGCACGAGCAGGCGGCGACGCTCAACGTAGCCGGCCTCACCGCGCTGCAGGCGCTGCAGGAGGCGGCGCGGCTGCAGCCGCCGCAGCGGGTGCTGATCCACGGCGCTGGGGGCGGCGTGGGCACCTTCGCGGTACAGATCGCCAAGTGGCTGGGCGCGCACGTCACCGCGGTCACCCGCACGGAGAGCGTCGAGACGGTGCGTTCGCTCGGGGCCGACGAGGTGATCGACCACCGCAGTGGGGACTTCACGAGGCGTCCGGAGCGCTGGGACGTGATCGCCGATATCGGCGGCGGGAGGAGGCTGGGCCACCTCCGGCGGGTGCTCGAGAGGAGCGGGGTCCTGGTCGTCATCGGCGCGCCGGCGGGGCGCTGGCTCGCTCCCGCGACGCGCATGCTGCAGGCGGTCGTGCTCTCGCCGTTCGTGCCCCAGCGGCTGGCGCCGTTCTTCTCGAGAAGCGATGCGGGCGGGTCTGGCCTTGCTGGGGGAGCTCACCGGAAAGAGCGAGATCCGCCCGGTCGTTGATCGGCGCTATCCACTGGCCGAGACGGGAAGCGCGATCGCCCACGTGGGCGCCGGGCGCGCGCGAGGCAAGGTCGTCGTGGCGATCCGGTGAGGGGTCACGAGTCGCTCATGCCGGCGGCATCGCGACTGACCGGCGCTTGATCCCATGATCAGCAACCAAAGCGCGAGCCCTGGTCCGCGCTGCCGCTGACACCTCGCCGCTCCTGATCTGCCGCCGAGGCTCTCCGATGAGTGGGCCCGTCTCGTCTGACACCAGTGGTGGGATCGAGACGCTCGGAGGATACGCTGACTCCGCAGAGGAGAACGACGATTGAGCACCAGGACTTGGACGGTGTATCTCGCCGGGGAGATCCACAGCGGCTGGAGGAAGGAGATCGTGGAGGGGTGTCGCCAGGCTGACCTGCCGGTGGACCTCACCTCGCCGGTGATCGACCATCGCAACAGCGACGAGTGCGGCGTAGCCATCCTCGGCGAGGAGGAGAAGCCGATCTGGAGGGATCGCAAGGGCGCCGGCATCAACGCCATCCGTACCCGCACCCACCTCGAGGAGGCGGACGTGGTGGTGGTCAGGTTCGCGGGAGAGTACCGGGAGTGGAACGCCGCCTTCGAGGCCGGTCAGGCCGCAGCTCTGGGCAAGCCCCTGGTGATCCTCCACCCACCGGAGCACGCCCATGCCCTCAAGGAGATCGCAGCCGCGGCGAACGCGGTCGTCGAGCGGCCAGACCAGGTGGTAAGCATCCTGCGCTACGTGATCACCGGCGAGCTCGGGTGAAGCGCGGGCCCCGGCATCGAGCCGGAGCGGGTCTCGCTAGACTCCATCCGGCGGAGGAGAGCCGCCCAAGGCGCCGGGCGTCCGGCCGCTAGAATCTTCGGACGCTCTTCGACAGATCGAGCACGAAGAACTTTCCCCAGCGGCCGAGTTCGCCGTGGTGGTGGGGAGGATCGAGCCAATGTCCACCGAGCTGCTCACGAACCCGCACCGCAGTTCTGCGATCGCGCTCCCGGCGCTGAAGCTGCTCGACGTGACCCTCCGCGACGGCGGCTACCTCAACCGCTGGAGCTTCACGTTGGAGGCGATGGAGACCATCGTCACCGCCTGCGCGGATTCGAGCGTCGACCTGGTCGAGGTCGGCTATCTCGGCGAGGACGCTTCCCTCCCCCCGGCGGCGAGCTGTCCGCCGTCGGTGCTCGAACGCCTCCGGAAGGCGGCGGGAGGAGCCGGGATCGCGGTGATGCTCCGACCGACCGCTCCCGATCCGCGGAAGATCCTCGCCTCGCGGTCCGGTCTCCTCGATCTGGTCCGCATTCCCACCGCCATCCGTGCGCTCGAGCCGGCTTTGACGATGGCCGAGCAGGTGCGCGAGGCGGGGTGCGACTGCAGCCTCAACCTCACCAACCTCACCGCCTATCCCGAAGCCGAGGTCCTGGCCGCAGCGGAGGCGGCGGCCCGCTCGGGTCTCCCCACCCATCTCTACCTGGCAGACTCCCGCGGCGCCTCGAACCCCACCGCCGTGGCCTCGCTGATGGCCCAGGTGCGCCGGTTCTGGGATGGACCGCTCGGCTTCCACGGCCACGACAACCGCGACCTCGGTCTCGACAACGCGCTCGCAGCGCACGCCGCGGGCTGCACCTGGCTCGACGGCTCCATCAACGGATTCGGGCAGGGAGGCGGCAACGTGGTGCTCCAGGAGCTGGTGGCGGCCTCCCGATCGGCGAGCTCACCGTTGCGGCGGTCGCTCGACCACGCGGGCCGGGTGCTGGGCCTGGAGCGGCTCACCGACCGCCGTTCCCTCTACCGCCTCTCCGCCAGCCGCAACGTGAGTCAGGATTGGATCGACCTGCTCGCCGCAAGGTACCCGGTCGACCATCTGCTGCAGGCCCTCGACACGATCCCGAGCCGTGGCTATCAGTCGCTCGACGAGCTCTTCGCCGAGCTCGGCTGGGAGCCGCTGACCGGTTGAACCGACGGCGGCGACGCCGTCGCGGCCGAAGCATCCCCACCATCGCTCGCCTCTCGTTGCGGAACGTGGTCGAGGCGGTGCACCGGGTGTCGCTTTCCGGTCCCCGTCCGCAGCGGTGGGCGCCGCTCCACGCCGACCCAGCCGCCGCTTCGCCAATGCAGCGACATCACCCGGTCGAGACCGTCGCCCTCGCCGATCGCCTCGAGGAACGCCCGCTCCAGCTCCTCGGGCTCGATCGGCCCTACTCGCGGATCGACGAGCAAACGGAGGCGGGGAGCACCGTCGGGCCCGCTGTTCTCCACCAGCTGGTAGTCGGTGGCAACCCCGCCGAACCGTGAGGGCAGAATGGTCTCGAGCGCGCGAGCGATGGTGGTGTGGGGAAAGGTCATCCCGCCGGCGGTCACGCGGGACCGGCTGCGGACCGTATGTACCTTCCGACGCCAGCCGAGCTCCTCGAGGATGCAGCCGCACGGGTCGGAATCGAGCTCGGCCAGGTCGCCTAGGGAGGCGTTGAGCAGGAAGAAGCGGCAGTCGGGCCGGAGCGACGTGAACAGCAGCTCTCCGCTCTCGGGATCGGGAACCGTCGCGTGCAGGTCGTCGAGCAGGTGCAGGTGATCGGAGTGACGAGGCCGCCGGCAGCCGATCCCGATCAGGCCGGTCTCCATGCTCGCGTAATGCGGGAAGGCCTCCGCTCCGCTCCTGCGAATCGTATTCATGCGCGCGGCGGTGCTCGCCTCGCCTCCGAGTGACAGGCGCAGGCCGCTGAGATCGGCTCCCGCATCGACCGCCGCCCGCGCCAGCTCGATCGCCGCGCTCGGCTGGGTCCACAGCAACGGACGCTCGCCCCCGTCGAGAACCTCTCGCACCCAGCGGAGAACCGGCGCGGGGTCGTCGACCGAAGCGTGTCGGAAGGCAGGAAGAGGACGACCGGCGGCGAGAGCCGCCCATCTCAGCAGGCGAAGACTCCAGCGGTAGCGGTGGTGCAGCCCCGCCTCGAGCGGGTCGACCTGGAGGAAGAGCTGGACAGGCTGGCCGGTGGCCAGGTGGAGATCGGTGGCCCGGACCAGCACTACGCTCCCCGGCACCATCCATACCCCTGCCCGCCAGGTGCCGCCATCCGCGGCCAGCGCCGCCGTCAGGTCGAACGCCTGATCGCGGACGGCCGCGAGAGCGATCGCACCCTCCGCCGCTCTACCGCGGCTGCCGCTCGATCGCACCGCCAGATCGGGGCGAGCAGCGCCCGCCGGCCGCAGCGCAGCCAGGTCGACCTCGAAGCGCTCGCCCCGGCGCTCGAGGGGGATACGCCCTCGCAGCTCGTCGGCGCGGACGAACACGCCATCCTCGCGGAGCGCGCACAGAGTCTCCTCCAAGCCTCGCCGCCGCACCGCGAGCTCGAGGTCGTGCCAGCTCCAACCGCCGGCCATGAGCAGCCTCGCGTAGACCCCCGCCGGCCGGCCCAGGATCTCGCGACGTGCTACGTCGAGGAAGCTCTGGTCGCGGCTCGCCAGGCGGCGCCGAACCACCTCGCGCGCGTGCACTCCGTCGATGGCCCGGCGGAGCAGGCCGGGCAGTCCGAGCAGCAGACGAACCGCCGTCGAGGAGTCGGAGCGCCAGGCGTGAAAGGCGGAGATACGCTCGCCCGCCACGGAACGGCGGTCAGAGCGCTCGAGAGCGGCCACGATTCGAGGATAGGACTGCCTTCACCGTGCACCGAGGGTAGCCGATGATCGGCATGCGGTCGCTCCGCACGCTGGGATCGTAGCGACTCGCTAGGTAGTCGATGACGACGTAGCGCATCGCCCTCGCGGCGACGGCAAGAAGGTGATCACGGTCCCGCAAGTCCACGATCGCGTTGCTGGCGAGCTCGAGACCCGCGTGCACCAGCACGGTGGTGTCGAGAATCCGACCTGGTCGGTGCCGCCGAAGCTGGCGCCGTGCGAGCGCGCGAAGGTCCTCGTAGACCAGCGGGACGAGCCGGTGGAAGGCGTCATCGTCGCTCGATCGGTACTGCTGCAGCAACAGTGCGATGTTGTGTGTCGACACCAGCCACCGTCGATTCGGAACCGACCCCGATCTACCCGTAGCAGTCTACAGCCTGTCGTACGAGCTCGAGACTCCGTGCGCTGGTGGTGACACTCTCGAGGCGCCATCGGACCCCGCTGCGTCCGGCTCGCGAGCAGAGGGTGGCGACCGCGAGCGCAGTCGTCGCAGAGGCTCGGCCGTTCGCTCGACTACCCTGGGAGCCCGGGGGCGAGACCTTCGAACGAGCTCGACGCCTTCGCCGGCTGCGCACCCTCGAGGCCACGCGGGACGCGCTGGCCGAGCACGTCCAGCGCATCCAGCAGCTCCTCGACGAGGTCCGCCGCCCCTCCGAGCCCGACTCCCCGGAGGTCGACCGGCTGATCGAGGAGATCCTGCGCGAGGGGAAGGAGCGATCGACCCCCGAGCCCAACTCCGGCGGAACGCTGAGAGGCTCGCCGCGCCGGATGCTCCTCGTTCCACCCGCCGAGCGGATGACGGAAACCGGCGGAACCGGTCTGCGACCAACCCGGCGGCGATGGTAGGCTCCCCCCCATTCAGCGAGATCGCGTGGAGCCTGCGGGAGTCGAAAATGATTGACATCCTCGTGACTGGCCCCGGATCCGAGCGTCAGAAGCTGAGCTTCAGCGACGCCAAGATCACGGTGGGTCGCGACCAGGACAACGATGTGGTCCTCGCCGACAAGTCGGTCTCGCGACACCACGCCGAGATCGTGCGCGAGCTCGGTGCCTACAAGATCGTCGATCTCGGCAGCACCAACGGCATCCGCATCGGCGACACCAAGGTCCCCGAGGCGCCACTGGTCGATGGCCTCGAGGCGATTCTCGGCAACTTCAGCCTGACCTTCGATCTCAGCTCGGAGGTCAGCGACAAGACGATGTTCCTCGGTAGCGAGGACCACACGGTGGTGCTCAAGCTCGACGCCGTGGTGCCGAGTCCCCCACCGGTTGCGGAGGCGCCGCGAAAGGTGATGCACCTCGTTCTGGAGGAGGGGCAACACCGCAAGACGCTCAAGATCGTCGGGGGAGTCGACTACGTGATCGGCCGCTCTTCCGAGAACGACCTGGTCGTCTCCGACCTCAAGTGCTCGGTGCGCCACGCTCGCATCCACAGCGACGCGAACGGGTTTCGCATCACCGATCTCGGAAGCTCCAACGGCACCTTTGTCAACGGCGAGAAGATCGAATCCGCGCCCCTCGAGGCCGGCGCCACCATTACCATCGGCGCCGCGGTCATCACGGTCCGGGCCGAGAAGGAGGACCGAGCCGACGACGACATGCTGCTGGCCAGGACCCGAATGGGCATTCCGGTCGGAGCGGCCCTCAAGTCCCTGCCGACGGCCGCCGGCGCCGAACCTGCGGCGGGCGCCGAGCCGGACCCTGCCGCCGCCGGCGTGCCGCGGGCCAAGGGACCGGTGCCCCTGCCCCTGGCACTCGCCGTCGCCGTCATCGTCGGCCTCGGCGTCGTCGCGCTGGCGGTCTACCTCCTGGTGTTCCGTGGCGGCGGCGAGTCTGAAGGCGGTCCGGCGATCACCGGCGAAGCCGCCTCCGCTCCGGGGCAGGGAGCCATCGCGCGGGTCGCGGTCGCCAGATCGAAGCCCCTACAGCTCGACATCTCTGCCAGCGGCACGCTCCAGGCCCATCGCACCGCGACCGTCAGCTCCGAGGTCGCCGGCCGGGTGATGCAGGTGGCGGTGGACGAAGGCGATGTGGTCGCGCCGGGCCAGGCGCTCGTCAGCCTCGCCGACACCGACGTCCGCCTCCAGATCGACGAGGCCCGACGCTCCCTCACCGCGGAGCAGGTCTCCTTGGCCAGGGAGGACTTCGAGCGCAAGCAGCGCCTGTTCGAGCGAGGCGTCATCACGCGGTCGATCCTCGACGCCGCGGAGACCAACTACCTGAACCTCGACTCGACCTACAAGTCGTTGCAGGCCCGCATCGCCCAGCTCAACCAGCAGCTGAGCAAGGCCCGCATCGTGGCTCGGATTCCGGGAATCGTGGTCGCAACCCACGTCAGCGAAGGCGAGTTCGTGGCGCCGGGCATGCCGGTCGTCTCCATCGAGGACATGGGCGAGATGCTGCTCGAGGGGGATGTCTCCGATCGCGACGTCGTCCGCATCCGACCGGGGATGAACGTCGAGGTCCGCTCGGAGGCCTTCCCCGGCCAGGTCTTCTCGGGCGTGATCGACGCGGTGGGCGCGGCCGCCAACCCGGTCTCCCGGACCTTCGAGATCTCCGCCCGGATCCAGAACTCGGACCGCAGCCTGCGCAGCGGCATGATCGCCTCGATGCGCATCCTGCTCGACGAGGTGGCCGGGCTGGTGATCCCTCAGGAGGCGCTGATCGACTCCACCGGTGACTCCGCCACCGTCCTCGTCGTCGAGGACGGGGTAGCGCGGCGCGTCAAGGTCCGCATCGGGCGCCGCACCGATGAGGAGGTCGAGGTGCTCGAGGGCATCCGCGAGGGACAGGAGGTCGTCGTCTATGGGCAGGACGGGATTGCGGACGGCGCCACGGTGAGGACCTACCAGGAAGACTAGGCAAGCGCGACGCCCCCGGTCCGCACCGCGCAGGTTCGCGCGGCGAAGGCCGGAGCCGCGCATCGCAACGAGGAGGGACGGCAATGAGGATCAAGGTCTTGATGGCGGCTTCGGGCGCTCTCGTGATGGGCGCGGTGACTCAGCTGAACGCCCAGGGGATGTCGCTGGAGCAGGCGGTGGAAACCGCCCTCGAGGGCAGTCACCGGATGGAAGCGGCGCGCAGCGGCGTGGAGATGGCGAGGCGGGAGATCGGCGTCTCGCGCGCGGAGTTCCTGCCGGAGCTGGCGACCGTGGTCAGCTACTCGCAGTACTCCGGTGACGTCTTCTTCAGCCGCTTCATCCCGGGAGCGCCCCCGACGTCGGGCTCCGACATCGGTGAGTTCGATCAGAACAAGGCCGCGATCCTCACTCTGAGCCAGACCCTTTACGCCGGTGGCGCCTACAGTGCTCGGACCTCCGCCAGCAGGGTGGAGCACCAGATCGCCGAGCAGAGCGCGATGCAGCAGGAGGACGAGATCATCCTCGAGACCACCCAGGCCTACTTCCAGGCGCTGCTGGCCGGCAAGGCCGTGGAGGTGGCGACCACAGGCCTGCGGCGATCGGAGACCAACCTCGAGTCGGTCCGCAGCCTGCGTCAGGAGGACGAGGCTCTGGAGGTCGAGGTGCTCGCCGCCGAAGCGAGGGTCGCCGCCGATCGTCATCGCCTGCTCGAGGCGCAGAACAGCGACCGGCTCGCGCGCTCGGCGCTCAACCGGCTGCTCGGGAGCGAGTGGACGGCGCCGCTCGACCTCACCGGCTCGCTGGCCGACGCCACACCGGTCCCGTCTTCCGACGAAGCCCTGCAGCAGGCCCTCGCTGCGAACCCCGAGGTGGTCAAGGCGCGCCATCGGATCGAGCTGTCGGACGCGATGCGCAAGGGCGCCGGCGCCTATCGCAAGCTGAAGCTCGAGCTCGAGACCCTGTTCTCGGCGACCGAGAACGACCTCTTCTTCGACGGCACCTTCTGGGGCGCCAACCTCAACATCTCGATCCCGTTCGGCAAGGATGTCAGGCGCGGGGGAGCGGCGGTCGCCCAGGCCGAGGCGAAGAAGAGCCTCGAGGAGAACACGCTACGCGACATCGAGTCGGGCCTGCGGCTGATGGTCGATCGCGCGCTCACCCGAGCCGACGAGGCGAAGCAGGCGATCGGCGTCGGCGAGCAGAACCTCCGGTTCCACGAAGAGCGCTACCGCGTGACGTCGACTGCGTTCGAGGAGAACCTGGCGACCTTCGACGACCTCTTGGAGGATCACACGGCGCTCTTCGAGGCCGAGCTGGCGCTCTACCAGGCGCAGTACCTGGCGCGCATGGCGGAGGCAGAGCTCCGGAGGATCGCAGCGATTCGCTGAGTCGTCGGCGCGGGCCTGGGACCCTCCGATCGACGCGATGGGCCGTCACGTGGCCGTGATCGGGGCTTTCCTGCGTTATAGTGATCGGCCCGGGTCTTCAAGCAGATTCTCCCCCTTTCTTCCCGGCGAGGGCAGTGCGGGCGGCACGAGAGCGTCGTTTTCCGGTCTTCCATCATGTCGTTATTCGCCATCCCGTACCGCGTGTTGTTCCACGACACGATGGCGTACGGCTCCCACCACTACCTGACCAATCTCAAGTTCCAGAACATTGCCCGCGAGACCCTCCTCTTCGAGTCGCGAGCGGGCGAGGACGGGGGCTGGCAGGAGCAGCTGGAGAACATCGTCCTGCTGACGCGGGAGGCGTACGCCAAGAGCTTCGCTCCGGTCGGAGTGGGAGAGCGCGTCGTCATCTTCCAGACCTACGAGGAGCCGACCCTCAGCACGGTCCGCCTCTGCTTCCGGGTCATCCGCGCCGACGGCGAGCCGGTGTCGTGCGGCTTCCAGACCATGGTAGGCGTGGATGCCCGCACCCAGCGCCCGTGCCCGGCCCCGCGGCTGATCACTCAGTACCTGGAGAAGGAGAACCCGAGCAGCATCCTGGAGCCGGCGCACGATCCCCCGTTCCGCGACCGCGTGCTCCAGGGGCAGGGCATGAGCGAGATCTTCAGCCCCGAGATCGTCACGCTGGCGCGCTCGATCCTCGCCGGCCCGCAACCCGACTCGAGACCGCGGATCGTCGACATCCGAGGGGTCGAGTACCCGATCCTCGGCCACCGGCGTGCCGCCACCGGCACGACGTCCCTTGGCGCGACAGCCCCTGGCGCGACAGCCCCCGCCGGCGACCCCGCGGCAGCCGGCGCCCGGCCGACGGGTCGCAAGGTCTTCACCTTTCCCGGCCAGGGGTCCTACGACGGACGGCTGCTGCGGCAGCTGTTCACCACCGACCCGCGCAACGCCTCGGATCTCCGGCGCGCCGACGAGATCTGCCGCGAGCGCCTCGGTCACGCCTTCCTGCCGTTGGTGGAGGAGGACGACGACCGGCGGCGCGAGCGCCTGCTGGAGGCCTATCCCGATCTCGACCAGATCGGAATCTACCTGTCGCAGGTGATGCTCGCCCGCCGGGCGGCTGCGGAGGACGGCGCGCCCGACCTCGTCCTGGGCCACAGCTTCGGCGAG
This sequence comes from Thermoanaerobaculia bacterium, assembly GCA_035546295.1. GTDB lineage: Bacteria > Acidobacteriota > Thermoanaerobaculia > Multivoradales > Multivoraceae > DATKBT01. The sequence continues at coordinate 29,649 of DATKBT010000187.1, forward strand.
ATCGCGGCCCTGACGGTCGCCGGCGTCCTGGATCTCGATGCCGGCGTCGAGGTCGTCTGCGGCCGCGTCCTGGCGCTCGAGCGCTGCGCCCAGCGCGGCGGCATGGCCGCCCTGCACTGCGGGGCGGAGGAGGCCCGGGCCGTGGTGGCGCAGCTCGGCGAGGGGATCGAGATCGCGGTGATCAACCACCCGAGCCAGACGGTGGTGTCGGGGAGCGAGCACCAACTCCGACGCCTCGGCAGCACCGGCGTCTCCGTCACCCGACTGCCCAGCCGTTACCCATTCCACTCATCGCTCCTCGCTGGCGCGGTCGCTCCTTTCGAGGCGGCGATGAGCGGGCTGCGGATCCAGCGGGCGCAGCTCGCCGTGTTCCTGGGAACGGAGCGCCGCTTCTACACCCCCGACTGCGACCCGGCGGAGATCGACCTGGCCGAGATCCTGGCGCTGCAGCTGATCCGGACCCTGGACTTTCGCGCCAACGCCCGCCGCATCCTCGAACGCGGCTACGACACCTTCGTCCACTGCGGGCCCGGCGACATCGTCAACAAGCTGGTGCGCATGAATCTCCGCGAGGGGGAGGAGATCGACACCCGCTCGGCTTTGCCGCCCCGCTCGAAACCCTCGGTCGAAGCGACCGGCGCGGGCACCGCCGCCGGGGAGCCCGCTCCGCGACCGCCCCGACGGCCGGTTCGCCGCGTCGCCTCGCCCGCCACTGCGGCAGCGCCCCAGCTACCCCGCGGGCGCAGCGACGACGGAGCCGCTCGGCAGGCGGAAGCCGCATCCTCCCCGACCCGCGAGGAGCCGATCGCGGTGGTCGCGATGGGCTCATTCCTGCCCGGCGCCAAGGACCCCGACACCTTCTGGGAGAACCTCAAGGGTGGGATCAGCGGCATCGTCGATCTGCGAGAGCTGGACGCCGGGGCGGAGCACGACTACCTGGGCGGCTCCGTCGCCGACGGTGTCGAGATCGTGCCGGACAAGACCTATACGCTGCTGAGCGGCACCATCCTCGACATCCCGTACGACGCGGCTCTTCTCGCCGCGACCTTCAGCCGGGAGGAGTTCGAGGAGCTGACCCGCGGTCAGCAACTGCTGGCGCTAGCCGTCGCCCAATGCCTGTCGGGGGTCGGGGAGCGCGGGAGGGTGCGGTGCATCCTCGGCGCCACGGCGGACGGCTCGAACGAGATCGACGATGCGCTCTTCGTGGCCGGCGTGTGCCGAGAGATCGACGCACTCGACGTCCCCGAGGCGTTGCGCGACAGCACCCGCCGGCAGGTCGAGGAGGCGCTGGGCGTCCGCAGCGACCGGGCCGCCGAGCTGACCCAGCACCGGATCTATCGCGACGTCGTGTGTCGCTTGCTGGGAGCCGCGGTCGAGCCGTTCATCGTCGACACCGCCTGCTCCTCGAGCCTCTACTCCATCGACCTCGGGATCAAGGCGCTGCAGCGTCGCCAGGCCGACCTGGTGCTGGCCGGCGGCGTCTTCGCGCCTGGCCCCGCCAATCAGACACTTTTCGCCCAGTTCCGCGGTCTCAGCGCCAAGCGGTGCCGCCCGCTCGACGCGGGCGCCGACGGCGTGATCTTCGGCGACGGTGCCGCGGTGGTCGCTCTCAAGCGCCTGCCCGACGCCCGCGCCGCGGACGACCGGGTGCTCGCGGTCATCCGCGGCATCGGGATGTCCAGCGACGGCAAGAGCCCCTCGATCAACGTGCCCAAGGAGCGAGGGCAGATCCTGGCCATGGAGCGCGCCTACCGGCGAGCCGATATCGATCCGTGCACGGTCCAGTACGTCGAGGCACATGCGACGGCGACTCCGGTGGGCGACGCCGTGGAGCTGCGGTCCCTCAAGCACGTTTTCTCCGGCTGGAGCCCCGAGCGGCCGCAGATCGCGATCGGCTCCGCCAAGGCCCTCATCGGGCACACCGGCTGGGTGTCTGGCGTCGCGTCGGTGATCAAGATGTGCAAGGCCTTCGAGGAGAAGACGATCGCCAGGCAGTACAACTACGACTCCCCCGCCGCGGAGCTGGCGGCGGAGGGATGCCCCTTCGTGGTTGCGACCGAGAACACGCCCTGGCCCGAGAACGCGGAAGGTCTCCCGCGTCGCGCCGCCATCTCGAGCTTCGGATTCGGTGGTACCAACGGGCATCTGGTCCTCGAGTCCTACGACCCCGAGTATCACGGCTCCATCTGTACCGGGGCCGAAGCGCCAGCCTCCGGCACCCAGACTCTCGCCGTCGTCGGCTTCGGCGGCCTCTTCCCGGCCTCGGCGGATCTCGCGGCGGACGCCCCGACCGGGGTGCGACGCTTCGACCGCCGGCGGCTCAAGCTGCCGGCGAAGAAGATCGTGCTTCCCGACGTGGCGGACTGCATGGACCCGAGCCAGTACCTGATGGCGCTCGCCGCCGAGAAGGTGATCGACGGTCTTCCCGAGGGCTGGCAGCGGTTGCGAGACGAGACGGCGGTGATCGTGGGCTTGGAGTCGAAGACCGCCTTCGGCGCCACGGTCCTCGAGCGCATCTTCCTGGATCGCCTCTGCCGGCGCTTGGAAGACTCGCCGAGCGGCGAGCCGCAGGCCCGTCAGACGGCGCTGGAGGTCGCGGAGCGCATCCGCGAGACCGTGCGTCCATCGGGTCCGTACACACTGCCGGGCCTGATGCCGAACATCGCCGCGAGTCGGGTCAGCAGCCTCTTCGACCTCCACGGCCCCAACATCGTGGTCGACATGGGCGACCGCTCCCTGGTCAAGGCGCTCGAGGTCGCCGACGAGCTACTGCGTAGCGGTGACTGCAGGCTGGCGTTGGCGGGCGCCGTCGCCGCGGCGGCGAGCGGGGAGGGGGAGGCGGAGGTGGCGCTGCTGGTGGGTCTCACCACGCTCGCGACCGCCCGCGACGAGGATCTTCCGGTGTTCGCCACGCTGGAGCTGGCGACGGCTCCCGGGCCAGGCACAGTGGCCGGCCCGGCCATCGGCGACGACGGTCCGAGCTACCGTGGCGCCGGGGCCGCGCCGCGGCTCCTGGCAGCGCTCAAAGGCGCCTGCAACGGCGGTGGCGCCTCCTCCCTGCGAGTGACCACCGAGGCCGAGGTCTACCTCAACGTGGGCGCGGCACCCGGATCGGCACCGCCCACCCTCGCGGCACAGGTGCCGGAGAGGCACCCGACCGCCTACGACTACGTGCGGGGAACGCCGATCCATTTCTTCGCCCCCCGCGTCGTGCCCGCCCCCGCGCCGGTCGCCGCCCAGGCCCCCGCGGGGAAACGGAGGGTTCTCTTCGTCTGCGACAGCTCCGGCGATTGGGCGCCGCTGGCCGCCACGCCGGAGGTGGCGAGCCTCGAGCACCGGGTGCTGTGTCGCGGCTCGGCGGAGCTCGAGCACGGTGTCCCTTGGCGGCAGGAGGCGGGTGCCATCGACGAGGCGCAGGTCGCTGCCGCCCTCGCGGAGTTCGCCTTCGACACGGTCATCGCGGTGGCGCGACTCCCTGCCGACGCCGGTGACGGGATCGAGGCGCTCCTCGCACCGGGACGTCCGGTCCTCGACCTCCTCTTCGCAAGCTGCAAGCTCGCCTACCCCCGTCTCCAGGCGGGCGAGGTCGCGGTGACCGCCCTCCTGCTCGAGCCGCCTGGGCAGAAGCAGCTGCATCCGGCGAGCGGCCTGGTGTCGGGCTTCATGAAGTCCCTGGCCAGGGAGCTTCCCGCAGCCGCCTGCAGTGTCGTCCACAGCGACGCCGGGGACTTCGCGGTGGCGTTGCACCAGGCGACGGCGGAGCGAGGCACCCTGCTGTCGGCCGGCGAGGTCTGCTATCGCGGTGGCCGCAGGCACGTGGTCGCACTCGCCAGGATCCCAGCGTTGCATCACGGCGGAGGACCAGCCCTCGACGGCGACAGCGTGGTCCTGGCGACCGCCGGAGGCAAGGGCGTGACGGCCGTCCTGGCGGAGGAGATCCTCGACCGCTTCGGCTGCACCGTGATCGGGGTCGGCCGCACCGAGCTCTCGAGCAAGCCCGCGGAGGTCCTCGCGATGAGCGAGACCGAGCTGAGAGAGTACGAGAGCGCCTTCTACCGGCAGGAGATGGCCCGCGACCCCAGCCAGAAGATCCCGCAGCTGCGGCGCCGCTACCAGTCCCTGCTCGGCGCGTGGGAGCTGGCGACCACCGTCGAACGTCTTCGGGCGAGGTCCGGCCCCTTCGAGTACCGCTGCGTCGACATCACCGACACCGCGAGCGTCGACGAGCTGATCGCCTCGATCTACGACGAGCACGGCCGGATCGACCTCGTGGTGCACGGAGCCGGGGTGCAGAGGTCGTGCGCGCTGACCAAGAAGCCGTTGACCGAGTTCCGTAGCATCATCGACGCCAAGGTCGTGGGGTTGGCCAACCTGCACCGGTCGATCGAGACGCGGCGACGCGACCGCCCGGTCCACTACCACGCCCTGACCTCCGCGTTCAGCGTCCTGGGCAACGACGGACAGCCGGACTACGGGGCCGCCAACCAGGCCATGGACCGCCTCGCGGCGTGGCTGCACGACCCGGCGAAGAACCACCGCTGGTCGACTCTCGGGTGGCTCGGCTGGGCCGGAATCGGCATGACACGCGGCTCCGAGTTCGCCGCCCTGGCAGCCAGCCGACGCCTTCGCGGCGTCACCGCCGAGGAGGGGCGCGCCATCTTCGCCGATCTTCTCGCGGGCGACGTGGCCGCTCCGGCCAACGTGCTCCTGGCCGACGGCGAGCTCGACTTCTACCGGCCGCCCCTGGTCGCCGAGCCCGCAACCCCGAGCGGCGTTGTCGGCTCGCCCGCCGAGCCGGTGGAGGACGTCTTCGAGGTCCCCCTGTCGCTCGCCAACGCCCCGTTCCTCGAGGACCACCAGGTCAACGGGGTTCCCACCTTGCCCGCCGCCTACATCCTCGGCCTGGCCGCCCAGGCCGCCCGGCGGCTGCGTCCCGGGCTGCTGGTGCGCGCCTTCACCGACGCCACTTTCGACCGGTTCCTCAAGCTTCCGCGCGACCGCGACCTCGAGCTGCGCCTGGTCAGCCGAGTGGTGTCGGAGAGTGACGGAGAGGCGGTGGTGCGGGTCTCGGCGCGGACCGACTTCATCCACGCCAGCGGCAGGGTGCTGCGCAAGGACATCCTCCACGGCGAGCTCTCGGTGCACCTCACCACCGAGCTGCCGCCGTCGCCGCGGATCGAGCTCAACGGCCCGCCGGCCGGATGGCAGGAGCTCCCCGACCCCTACGTCGACGCCGCGTCGCCGGTTCGTCTCAACGGCGGCTTCGACGCGCTCGCCGACATCCAGGTCGGCGCCGCGGCCCGCAGGGCCAGCTATCGCCTCGACCCCGGGGTGGTCAACGGCCACGACATCCTCGCCAACCTGGTGATGGTCGATGCCCTGTGGCGGTTCAGCGCGATCACCAGGGACGAGGCGGGGTCGCTTCCCATCTTCGTGCCCGCCAAGTGCCGGTCGATGGAGGTGTACTTCGACTACACCAAGTACGACGCCGAGATCCTGCGCCAGCCGCTGACGTTCTACGGCGAGAACCCCTACCTCGAGGACGACCTGCTCCACGTCGGTCCGATCCAGGTCGCCGACTCCGAGGGCCAGGTCCTGCTGCGCGTCGAAGGCGCCTACTGCCGTCCGTTCGGTACCGTTTGAGGCTCGCGAGGAAACGGCCATCATGAGTCACCCACCGCCGCCCTCCGTCGAGTCCCTCGAGCGACAGGTTCTCGACGTGTTCGTCGAGGTCACCCGCTATCCCGAGGAGATCCTCGACCGCCACGCCCACCTCGAGGAGGACTTGGGCATCGACTCGGTCAAGCTCAGCGAGATCCTCGCCGTGCTGGCGCAGACCTACGACCTGCCGGCTGACCTCGAGCTGCCCCCGGAGCGGCTGAGGACGATCGCTTCCGCCACCGGAGCGCTGTACGAGGTGCTGAGCGCCAACGGGAACGGCAGCGGCAACGGCAGCGGCAATGGAGCCGCCACCGCTCTCGCCGCGGCAGCCGGCCCGCGGGAGCGCGCCGTCTCGCCGGACCCGGCGGTGGTCGCGGTCCCGCTAGCCGCCGCCGGGCGGGTCGCCGACGCCGATGCCGTGCGTGCGCGGGTGCTCGAGGTCTTCGCCGAGGTCACTCGCTATCCGGCCGAGATCCTCGACCCCGACGCGGACCTGGAGGAGGACCTGGGCATCGACTCGGTCAAGCTCGGCGAGATCTTCGCCGTCCTCGCCGAGGAGTACGACGTGCCGCAGCAGGGGGACCTGCCGCGAGACGCGCTGCGCAGCATCTCGGGGATCTCGAGGCTCCTGCTCGACCACGCGCTGAGCGGAGGCATCGGCATCGCCGCCGCGGTGACGCCGCCAGCCAGCACCCTGACGCTGCCCGACGCCGGTGCCGGAGCCGACCCCGCGGCGCGCACCGCCACCGCGTCACCGGGAGTCGCCGGCGGCACGCTGCTGGACGAGGTCCGGGCGGTGTTCGAGGAGGTCACCCGCTATCCGGCGGAGATTCTCGATGCCGAGGCCCATCTCGAGGAGGACCTCGGCATCGACTCGGTCAAGCTCGGCGAGGTCTTCGCGGTGCTCCAGGACCGCTACCACCTCCCCACGGAGCTGGATCTGCCGCCCGAGGAGCTGACCACCATCGCCGGGGTCTCGGCGGCGCTCGAACGGTACCTGGGGGCGGCGACCGACGACGCTCTCGCCCGGGCGCCTGCGACGACCCCGGACGCGACGCCCCCCATCCAGGCGCGGGGCCCCGCTCCGCCTGCCGAGGTGCGCGCGACCGAGTCCGCCGCGAAGACGCTTGCCACGTCGGTCAGGAGACCGGAGAGCGACAAGCCGCTCGCCGGCAAGGTCGGCTTCGTCAGCGGCTCCGGCCGCGGGCTGGGCAAGGAAGTGGCGAGCCACCTGGCCCAGCTCGGCGCGACCGTCATCGTCAACTCGTTCCACTCGCGACAGCGTGGCGAGGAGACGGCGGCCGAGATCGAGCGGCAGGGAGGCGACGTTCTCCACCTCTGGGGGTCGGTCGCCAATCCCAAGCACCTCGACGGCATCTTCGACGAGATCGAGGAGCGCTACGGCCGTCTCGACTTCCTGGTCGCCAACGCCTCCAACGGCGGGCTGGGCCGGCTCGAGGACATCACCCCCCAGCACTGGGAGAAGGCGTTCCGCACCAACGTGGTCGGGCTGCATCACTCGGCGCTGAGAGCCGTCCAGCTGATGCGGCGCCACGGCGGCGGCAAGATCGTCACCCTGTCGTCGCCGGCAGCCCACGGGCACGTCGAGTACTTCGGCTGCATGGGCCCGGTCAAGGCCGCGGTCGAGTCGCTGACCCGCAGCATGGCCGTCGAGTTCGCTGGCGACAACGTCCAGGTGGTGTGCGTCTCGCCGGGGCCTCTGCCAGGGGAGCTGCTCGACAAGTGGCCCGAGAGAGATCGTCTGATCGCGCAGTGGGAGCGAGCCACGCCCCACGAACGGCTGTGCGAGGCGAGGGACGTCGCACACTTCATTGCCTACCTGCTGGGCGCCGAGGTGAGGCTGTTCAACGGCAGCGTGCTGGTCCTCGACGGTGGCATCTCGGCCAAGGGGTTCTAGTCTGCGCGGCGAGCATACGTCTTCTCGGCGCGCGTCGGCGGGAGCCGTCACCCCGCGCGCGGACCCTTCTCCTCCAATGAGGGCGCAGTGAGCGAATCGAGCGGTCAGCCAGGTGTCTCCGCGCCGGCCGGCGGCCCCCAGGGCTTTCGCCTGGCCGCCACCGTCATCACCTACTTCCGCCTCTACGTGATCATCGTCGGGGCGGTGCTGCTCTACGGCGTCATCTCCTTCGTCGCCCTTCCGCGCAGCGAGGATCCCGAGTTCGACACGGTCGACATGAGGGTGACCGTGGTCTACCCGGGAGCGAGCGCCGCCAAGGTCCGCGATCTCGTCACCAAGCCGCTCGAAGAGGCCATCGAGCAGGCCGACGGAGTGCGCAAGATCACCGCCGAGAGCTCGAACGGTCTCGCCTTCTTGAAGGTGAAGCTGTTCAACGAGACCGACCCCCAAGAGGGTGCCGCGAACGTCGAGGAGCAGATCGACGGCATTCGCGACCAGCTGCCCGAGGGCGCCTTCGAGCCTTTCGTCTTGCTGCTCAACACCGGCAACATCCCGATCAACATCATCGCTCTCACCGGGCCCGACGACTATCGACTGCTCGACGAGTGGTCGCAGGTGCTGAGCGACGAGCTGAGCCTCATCGACGAGATCGCCAGCGCCGACATCGACGGCCTGCCGGAGCGCCAGATCACGGTCCGGATCGACAACGATCGTCTCGCCCAGTACCGGATCCCTCTCCTGCAGGTCGCCAATGTCCTGGGCGTGGAGAACGCGGGCGTGCCCGGGGGCAAGCTCGACATCGGGTCGCGACGCCTGGTGCTGAAGACCCCCAACGACTATCGGTCGCTCGAGGACATCGCCGCCACGGTGATCGGCGGCAGCCAGGAGTCCCTGGTGCGCCTCGGCGACGTCGCCACCGTGGAGGACGGTCATGCGGAGCCGCGCTACCGGTTCAGGACCAACGGGCACAACGCCGTCCTGGTCCTGCCCACGAAGCGCGAGGGCACCAACAACGTGGAGATCGCGGAGCAGGTCCGCGCCGCAGTGGACCGGCTGCGCGCGAGGCTGCCCGAGGGGCTCGACGTGCACGTCGTCAGCGACCGCGGGGCGAGCGTCGAGGCGCTGCTGACCGACCTCGGCTGGAACGCGGTCGGGGGCGGCGTCGCCGTCATCCTGGTGGTGACCCTGTTCCTCGGCTTCCGCCAGGCGATGGTGGTGTCGATCTCGATTCCGCTGTCCATCCTGATCGCCTTCGTCCTGATGTCGTGGACCGGTCTCCAGCTGACCCAGTTCTCGATCTTCGGCCTGGTGCTCGCCCTCGGCATGCTCGTCGACTCGGCTCTGGTCGTCGTCGAGAACATCGGCCGCCGTCTCGAGATGGGGAACCCTCTCTTCGAGGCCGTGGCGCAGGGCGTCGAGGACGTCAAGCTGCCGGTCATCTCGTCGACGCTCACCACGGTTGCAGCCTTCGTGCCGATGCTCGTCATCGAAGGGAACATCGGCAGCTTCATCCGCGAGCTGCCCTTGACCGTGATCTACAGTCTCACGGCCTCCCTGGTCGTTGCCCTCACCGTGATCCCGCTGGTGCTCTACGTGCTGTGGCGGAGCTGGCCCCCGGTGCACGTGGAGGAGAAGGAGTGGCCCCTGGTCGGCCACTACCTAGAGGTCGCGAAGTTCGCCCTGCGCCACCGCCTGCTGACGGTGGTGGTGGCAGTCACCGCTTTCGTGATGGCCATCGCCGCGATCCCCATGCTCGGCATCCAGTTCTTTCCCAAGGCCGAGAAGCGGTACTTCTACGTCAACATCAGGCTGCCAAGCGACGCCAACCTCGCGACGACGAGCTCGATCACCGCCCAGGTGGAGGATCTGCTGGCCCAGGAGAGCGACATCCGGGCGTTCACCTCCTGCATCGGTGTCGGCTGCCCGTACGTCTACTACAACGTCGAGCCCGAGAGGGAGACGCCGAGCTACGCGCAGATCCTGGTCAACGTCCGTGACGACTATCCGAAGACCGAGGTGGAGGCCTACGCCCTCTCGGTGAACGAGAAGCTGCAGCAGATCGCGGGCGTCGACATCCAGCCCCGGATCCTGGAGCAGGGTCCCGGAGGCGACGCCGACATCGAGATCCGCATCCGGGGCGACGACACCGACACCCTCGCCAGCCTGGCCCGGGAGGTCGTGGACAGGATGCAGGGCGTCGAGGGCCTGGTCGATCTTCGCGACTCGCTCGGTTTCAAGTCGCCGCAGCTGGCGATGGAGATGGACCGCGATCGGGCGGCTCTGCTGGGAGTCGACAGTCGGTCGTTCTCCCAGACGCTCTACGCGGCGCTCGACGGCCTCGAAGCGACCCAGTACCGGGGGTCAGAGGACGAGATCCCCCTGGTCGTCCGCATGAGCTCGAGCTCGATCCGGTCGGTCGCCGACCTCAGCCGGCTCTACCTGCCGTCGACCCGGGGCGGCGTCGCGCTTGGCGAGGTGGCCACCCCCCGCGAGACCAGCGAGTTCGCGAGCACCAACCGGATCGACGGCGAAAGCGCGGTGCTGGTGCGGGCGAACGTAGTGGGGCGGCTGACGGATCAAGCGATGATCGACGTCAGGCGGGAGCTCGCCGACCTCGAGCTGCCCACCGCCTACCGCATGGAGCTCGGCGGCGAGAACGAGGAACGCAACGAGGCCTTCACCCAGATGGGCGCCGCCATGGTGCTGTCGATCCTCCTCATCTACGCGATCCTGGCGATCCAGTTCAACTCTTTCGTCCAACCCTTCGTGATCCTCTTCACCGTCCCCTTCGGCATCGTCGGGGCCATCGTCGGGCTCCTGGTGACCGGCAATCCCTTCGGCTTCAACGCCTTCATCGGTGTCGTCAGCCTGACCGGCATCATCATCAACGACTCCATCGTCCTGACCGACTTCGCCAACTACCTGCAGCGGGTCGAGGGCAAGGGGCTCTACGAGTCGCTGCTGGAGGCGGGGCGGGTGCGCTTCCGGCCGGTGCTGACCACCAGCCTGACCACCATCGCCGGTATGGCGCCGCTGGCGGTGTGGGGTGGCAGCCTGTGGTCGCCCGTGGCGGTCGTCGTCATCTTCGGGCTCGCCTTCGCGACGCTGCTGATCCTGATCCTCTTGCCGGTGATCTACGCGCTCCTGGTACGGCCCAAGGAGGGCAGGCGCGCCTTCCGCTTCTGGTCGCGAGTCTCCGCCCGCTTGCTGGGCCGGGCCTGAGGCCGGACCCGGCGCGGCCACCCCGGCTCCGCTTCTCCTCGACTCCATCCGCGACCGTGTCGGGTCGGCGAGCTCTGGGACCGGAGCTGCTGCGACCCCGACCACCGCGAAGGGCCCGGCGGGGCGGCCTCGCGTCGGCGTCGCCCGCTCGGGCTCGATCGCCGCCGAGCACGTGCCGACCTCTCAGCGCACTACGCTCCTGCCGTGCTGCAGGAGCGCGGAGGAGAGGGCGCCGGAGTCGGGTTTGCCTACTGGCGAGCGCGAAGCCTGTACATCAGCTTGCGCGCCGACGAGTAGAAGATGAAGAGCACGAAGATCAGGTACCACACGCTCGGCAGCACCTCGTCGATGAGCACCGCGACGCCGTCGACCCGATCGACGTCGAGGACGACCCCTTGGTAGAGGCTGACCGCCCCCACCGCCCCCGCCGTCGCCAGGAGCAGGACTCCCAGCGCCCTCATCAGCACCATGAACCCGAACGATCCCTTCCCTTCTAGCCGCCCGAAGGTGAAGTAGGACGAGTCGAGGATCCGGTGCAGACGGAAGAAGGCCGCCGGGATCGCCTCCATCATGTGCTCGTACTCGAGGAACTCGGTGTCGTCGAACATCTCCGAGAGGCGCCGGATCATGCGCTTCTTCGCCCGGCGCCCGGCGCCCTTCATGTACTCGCGGTACTCCTCGTAGTGGTCGATGGTCTTGTCGAGGCGAAGGGCGATGGTGTCGGCGAGCAATGCGACGCGGATCATCCTGAGCATGTTGGGGCTGGTCGGCACGTAGTACTGCCGCGCCAGCCTGAGGATGCCCAACCAGATGTTGGCGGTGGTCCGCTCCCACCACGCCGCGTGCTCGCTGTGGATGGCGTAGAGGTCCTGCCAGAAGATCTCTTCCATCCGTTTGGTGAAGGCGTCGATGTCGATCGGCGGCAGCGGCTCGAGCAGGGCGACCGCGGCCTGCACCATGCCCCCCACGTCCTCGCGGCTCTGCGCGTAGAGGAGCCGCCTCCAGATCAGCCGGTCGCGCTGTGTGCTCGCGCCCACCGCCCCGAAGTCGATCAGGATCAGCTCGTTGTTGGGCTGCACGAGGACGTTGCCGGGGTGCAGGTCGGCATGAAAGACGAGAGCCTCCAGGCCGCCGTACCGGTTGAGCCGGATCAATCGCCGAGCGACGACCGGTGGATCGATGTTCTGCGCCCTGATCTCCGCCAGGGCGGCCTGGTCGTCGTTCTCCACCGCCCCCAGCAGCTCGCTGAGGAAAATGCCGGTGACGAACTCCATGGTGAGCACCCGCCGGCTGGAGAACTGGAAGAAGACACGGGGGGCCGAGGCGTGCAGCTTCGTCTTGTCGGCCCGCAGCTTGAAGACTTCCATGTAGCGGGCTTCGGTGGAGAAATCCAGCTCGCCGAGGAGCATCGAACGCAGGTCGTAGACGACGTTACGCGAGTAGTAGGGTGGGAAGATGATCTGCTCGAGCACCCACAGCACCCAGGTCATCGCCGTCAGATCGGCCGCAAAGATCTCCCCGACCCCTGGGCGCCGGACCTTGACCGCCACCTTCTCTCCGGTCTTGAGGATGCCCTGATAGACGCACGCGATCGAGGCGGAGGCGATGGGCTCGGGATCGAAGGCCGAGAAGATCTCGTCGATCGACTGGCCGATGTCCTCCTCGATGGTGCGGATGGCCTGCTCGGTGGGAAACCTGGGCACCGAGTCCAGCATCTTCTCGAGCTCGTGGCAGTAGATGTAGGGCAGGAGATCGATCCGCATCGACAGCTGCTGGCCGATCTTGATAAATGTCGCACCGCCCTTTTCGAGGTACCCGCGTAGCCGCTCGGCGCGCCGTATCTGGGTCTCCTTGCGCCGCAAAATGCTCCACAGCGTGGCAAGGCCGAACCGGGACGCGAGCCAGAGCCAGATCACCATGCGCCAGACGACGCGCCAGACCCGGGCCTTGAAGACCTCGCTGTCCCGTGTCGGCGGGCTCGAGTAACGGTTCCAGTCGACCCGCAGCCGCTGCGGTCGCGCCATCGGCACCGACAGCGCGGAGCGGCCCGACTCGTCGGCGACCGAGGTCGGGGCCTGCGTGCTCGGCAGAGGGGCCTCGACCAACCGGGGGGGAGACGAGCGTGAAGGCGGCGGGCTTTCGCGTCGCGCTTCGAGCGCGCGTGCGACGGCGTCGCGGATGTGGTCGCTGACTGGCCTCGGTCCCGCGTCCGAGGCGCGGTCCGGTTCGTGCTGTGGAGACGGCTCGATCATCGGCAGGGATCCCCGACCCGGAAGGCGAGATTCGGCCGGGGTCCGCGGCGGACCCCGGTTCTCGAGGAGTCAGCCCGAGCGGTGTTGCGGCCCGGCTCCCCGCCCGTAAGCACGGTCGCTAGGCGTCGTCGGAGGTATCCTCGTCGTCGGAGGTATCCTCGTCGTCCTCGTCCTCGGGCAGCAGGACTCGCGCCGCCGACTTCATCTGCCGCCACATCATCCCCGAGGGGATGCCCTCGGCCAGCTCGCGAGGCGCACGGGACATCTCCTGCATCGCGTCGCCGATCCCGATCGACCCGTTCACCAGGACGTCCCTCATCGCGCCGTCCTTCTTCTTGCGGGCCGAGCGCTCGCTCTCTTCGTTGTACGTGTCGAGCCCGACCGAGACGCCCTTGGCGATCTGTCCCACCGCCCTGCCGAAGGCGCGTTCCAGCCTCTGGGCATCGCCAGTACCGGAGGAGTAACGCTTCTTCTTGCGCTTCTTGCGCTCCTTCTTCGACTTCTCGGTGGAGCCGGGCGGCGTGACTCTCACCGCGGTGGCGGGCTCGGTCACGCCCGCGCCGGCCGACGAAGCCGGCAACCGGGTCGTCGAAGTCTTCTCCGCCGTCTTTTCTGTGGTCTTCTCTACCATGGTAGCTCCCGCGTTCTCGGTGCCCGGCGTGTTCGCCGCGCCCGACTGGTTCCTCGATCCACCGTCACTTGAACGGAAAGAAGGGCAAGGTGCCGGTGCGTTTCCTGGGCTTGCGCTCGTAGAGCACGATCACCGGCACCAGCTCCTCGTTTCCGGCTTCCTCTCCGAGCTGCCTGACGAGCTCACCCATCGTCTCGGCCACCTCGGCCATCAGGGGCCCCCGTCCCTCCTTGAGCGCCTTGATGCGCTTGCGCTTCTGCTTTCCGAGATCGATGATGATCGGAGGTCTCGCCCCCCCTGGCTCGTCCATGGTCGCTTCCATCCTGCTCGCCACCCGGTGGCCCCACGGGTTGCTCGACGTCGCTGGCCGCTGTCGGTGGAGGTCACTCTGGGTCATTCATGCTAGGCGAGGGGTGGGGTCAAGTCAACGCGACCGGCACTCCTGTCGCCGTCCTTCGGGGTGTCGAGATCTGCGGCCGTTCGCGCATCCGACGACGCATCTCGTCGTAGATCTCACGTGAGCGGCGGGAGCTTCCGGCAAGACTCTGCTCGGTTTCGGTGACGACCTCCTGCGTCATGTCGGCGGCCTGGTCGGCGGTCATTCCGAGGAGCTCTCGACACGCGCGATCGGTCAGCTCCGAGGGGTTCCTTCCGCGCCGGCGGATCAGCGGCGCGAAGGAGACGCCGGACAGGAAATCGGATCGCCACGCGCCGGACCGCCGGTCGAGATCGCGCAGCGCCTCGCCGTCGCGGCCTGCCGCGTAGGTGCAGGCGGTGCCGATCCCGTTCCAGAGCTCCCCCTGTCGATTGGCCGGGAAGCTGCCGATGCTGTCGGCGATCCGCCGAGGATCGGCTCCCTCGACCCACCACAGCGCCCTTCCGATCCCGGAGTCGAAAGCGGAGCGGTCGTAACTGGGAAGGAAGCCGGGCGGCGACCGGCGCTGCCGGATCCACTGCCGGTGACGGAAGAGTCCCTGGTGGAAGCCGAGCCCATCCGCCATGCACCAGGCGAGGGCGGCGTCCAGCCGCTCCCGGTACCGCCGCCACAGAACGGCCCCCCACGGCACCCGAGCCACTGCGAATCCGGCGCCGAGGAGGGCAAGGCCATCGTGATGCCCTGCGGGACCCCTCACCAGCTCGTCCAGGCGTCGCGTCGCCCCCCAGGTGGCGAGGTCGATGGCGGCGAGGTACGCCCCGACGCCCTCGAAGGCGAAGCCACGATGGTGATCGTCGACGGCGCGTTCGAGCTCTGCCACCACCAGGTCGAGGTCGGGCTGGCTCATCGCCAGCTGAAACGCATCGACGGCGACGTGGAGGACGCCCTCGAGGTGGCGTCGGAGCGCCTCGTCCTGGCACTCGTCGTAGCCCAACGCCGCGAAGGTGCAGTCCTCGCGACGCATTCCGAACAGGCGCTGCTTGAGGGGGTTGGGCACGACAGCTCGCCGGGACGCTAGCACATCGCGCGCCTCCTCTCTGGCTCCGGAGCCACTACCCTGGCTCCCGCGGGCCGGGGCCAGCGGCGGACGGCCGCTGGGCTCGCGTCGCCGGAGCATCCCCCTCCAGTCGTGGGGCGACGACAATCACCAACCGGCCGTGCATCTACGTGCATATAATGGCGCCCCTGCAGCTCGATGTTCGTGGCTGCCTGTCACCAGGCGCAGTGGGAGCCGTGGCGAGAGGGCCGGCGTGCCAGGCCCGGGATTCAACCGGGCAAGGTGCAGTCGTGGCGCAGTCGGAAGCACCGAGGCAGGCCTACGAGGGTGAAGCATGGACATTCGATCCACTCTCGAACAGACCGGGCTGTTCAGCGACCTCGACGACGAGGCTTTCGCCCGGCTGGTCGACCGCGTGGAGGCGGTGCGCTTCGCTCCCGGCGACTACCTGGTCCACCAGGGAGACGTCGGTGACGCCCTCCACGTGATCTGCGAAGGTGAGTTCCAGATCATCCGCGAGAGCGACGATGGCGACGTCGTCCTGGCGCGGGTCGGGGCCGGGTCGTTCGTCGGCGAGCAGGCGCTGCTGCCGGGAGGGACGGGCCGTCGCAACGCCAGCGCGCGGGCGGCGACCCCGGCCACCGCGCTGCGGGTGGGGCGCGAGCTCTTCCAGGAGGCGCTGGCCGCGAACCATCCGCTGAAGGAGCACCTGCGACAGGTGGGCGAGCAGCAGCAGCGCCACAACCTCCTCGCGCAGACGCAGCTGTTCCGGTCGCTTCCGCCCGACAGCGACCTCGGCCGCCACGGCGAGGAGCTTCGTTTCGATGCCGGCGAGACCATCCTGCGCGAGGGCGACGTCGCGGACCGCGTCTACCTGCTGCTCTCGGGCTCGGCCTCGGTGTTCCGGACCGTGGACGGCGAGCAGAGCCTGGTCGCAAAGGTGCAGGCTGGCCAGTGCGTCGGCGAGCTGGGTTTGGTGAGCCGCGAACCCCGGGCCGCCACCGTCGTCGCCGACGAGCCGGTGCTCGCCTTCTCCATCGACGGCGCCCACTTCGTCGCGCTGCACGAGAGCTCCCCCGAGCTGCGCGAGTACGTCTCGACCCTGGAAGGGGTCTACCGGCTGCCGCGTCGGGGACTGGTCACGCAGCACAGCGGGCGCTTCCAGGACCAAGAGTGCCTGACGACGATCTATCACCTCGACGACGGCCGCCGTCTGGTGGTGGCCCGCACGGTCGGCAGCCAGGTCACGAACTTGCAGCAGACCGGCGCCGAGGCGGCCAAGGTCGCGACATTCGGTGGTGACGGAGTGGAGCGCGAGCTCCGCCTCTCCCCCTCCGGCACCCTCATCGGCCTGACCTCCGTCGGCTCCTGGGACGGGCTTCCCGAGGCCATGCAGCTCGCTCTGGACGGCGCGCGGCTGACCGACGATCAGCTGCAACGCTTCCGCGACGGGGGCAACCTCGAGGCCGAGGTCGAAGAGCCCGACAGCCGCATGATCTGCATGTGCATGCAGGTCCAGCACCGAACGCTCCTCGACGCCATCGCGGGTGGCTGCGACAACCTCGAGGGGGTCCAACAGCGGACCCGCTGCGGCACGGTGTGCGGAGCCTGCGTCCCGTGGGTGCTGGAGATGCTCGGCGGCCGCGGGTTCACCCCCGCCGAGGTGGTGGAGGAGATCGAGGTCGCGTCGGACATCCGCAGCTTTCGTCTGCGTCCCCGCAGCGGCGAAGTGCTCCCCCACCAGCCCGGCCAGCACGTGGTGGTGAAGGCCGACATCGACGGCGATCCCGTGCAGCGGGCCTACACCCTCACCTCGCGCAGCGGCATCGACGACTTCTACGAGGTCACGGTGAAGCGAGAGCCCAAGGGGGTCTTCTCGCGTTGGCTCTTCGATCGTCGCGAGCCCGACGCCACGATCTACGTGTCGGATCCGCGTGGCGAGATGTACTGGCATCCGAGCGGCGGTCACGTGGTCGGCCTGGTCGGAGGCATCGGGGTGACCATGGGCTTGGCGATCTGGCGCGCGGCGCAGTGCCAGGAGTGCGCAGACACGGTGCACATCGACTACTCGGTCTCCCATCCCCACCAGTTCGCCTACGCCGACGAGCTTCGCGAGCGAGCCGGCGACCGATTCTCGGTCAACCTGAGGGTCACCAAGGACCAGGGCCGGCTCGGCGCCGACGAGCTGGCCGAGCTGGTGCGGCAGCGACCCGGCGCCGACTTCTTTCTCTGTGGGCCGGATTCCTACCTCGACGCGACCTCGGACCTCCTGCGCGCCGCAGGCGTGGCCGAACAGCGCATCCACGTGGAGCACTTCACCCACGCCGGGGGCCCCATCGCTGCGGCCGAGGAGGAGGAGCCGGTCGATCTCCCGGGGCCCTCGGCCGACTTCCTCTACGACCGGTCCGAGCAGCCGCACGAGCGACGCACGGACCGCCTGAGGGCCGCGGTCGCCAAGGCGGTGTGGCGCGTGGAGAGCGCCCTGGTCGACGACTGGCAGCTGTTCGGGCGCTCGGTCAACCCGATCTGCTACCTCGGACACAGGCTGCAGGCGATCGCCGGCATCGACCCCAAGCTGCCCTACGACCCCCTCGCCGGCATCGGTCTGCTCACCCGCGGCATCATGGCCCAGTCCCGGGACGTGTTCGCGCGGCTGGATCGCCGCTACGGACCGAACTGGGAGCGGGCGCGTCGGGCGCGCGCCGAGGGCCGGCCGCTCCACCCGCACACCCCTGATGGCGACACCATCACCTGCTCGCCGCCGAGCGTCAAGCTGCTGGGCTTCGGCGGCGAGCACGCGGTCGAGACCGGGTACCAGAGCGGGTTCCGCCTGCTGATGCCCTTCTACGTGGTCCGCGGGCGCCAGGCGCTGAGGACGTTCCTCTCGGCGCCCACCTCCGAGATCGACCGCGGGCCCCTGCCCTTCCACTACCACCTGCAGGCCTTCGGAGACTGGGGTTGCCCTCACAGCGAGGGCCGCCGCGCCGGCGGCTTGCTGTTCGGCCCCATGCACGAGAACCTCAACTGGAAGGAGGATCGCGAGCGCTCGGTGCGCGTCTTCTCGCCGCGTGCCGTCGAGACGCTGCTCCCCAACCTCGACGACGCGGTCCGCAAGGTGTGCGCGCAGCTGCTCGCCTCCTTCGACGGCAAGACCGCGTCCCGCGAGGTCGACCTCGGGGCGCTCCTCAACCACGTCGCCGACGCCGTCTTCGTACGCGCCACGCTGGGCGACCTCGACCTCGCGGAGTTCGGTCGCATCGGTCGGGTCGCCCGCGCCGCCCAGGGCGTCACGGCGAGCCACGCCAACCGCTTCATGCTGGGCTTTCCCTGGAACCGGCGGGCGCTCGACGACGGCAACGCCGAGATGCGCGAGCTACTGGCTCAGCTGGCGGAGGAGATCCGTGAGCGCGAGCGCAGCGGCCTCCTGTCCCCGGGCCAGCGCCGGCTGCCGCTGGTGCAGCTGCTGCTGGCCGAGAACGACGGTGCTCCCTTCGGGCTGGGGCGCCTCAACGCGCTGGTCCACCCCAGCATCAGCGCCCACGAGACCACCAAGTCGTTCCTCTCTTGGTCGTTCTACGAGCTGCTGGCGAACCCCGATCTGGCGCCCGCCGTGCTCGAGGAGATCGCGGACTATCGCGCCACCCACGGCTGCAGGCTCGCGGCGCCGAGCGACTACAACCTGCGCCCCCACACCCTCGCCCATCTCATGGAGACGGCTCGCCTGCACGTCCCCGCGGCCGCGATCTTCCGCTGGTCGAGCGCAGCCGGCGTGGTGCCACCCGATCCCGACACCGGCATCGGCGGCTTCAGCTACCCTGCGAACGCACTCATCCTGTGCTCGCCCGGGGGCGCCAACACCAACCCGCAGGTGCACGATGCAGCGACGGAGTTCCGGCCCGCTCGGTTCTTCGACGGCGTCTCGGAGAAGCAGCCGGTGCGGGAGCAGGGACGCCGGGTCTGGAAGAACGCCCAGGAGATGGAGCTCCAGTTCAGCCTCGTGCCCTTCGGCGCCGGCGTCGGCCAGTGCGTCGGGCGCCACTACAACCTCCTCGAGAACTTCGCCATCCTCGACACCCTGATGTCCCACTTCACCTTCGAGCTCGTCGATCCCGGCGAGGTCGAGTCGCAGGAGCTGCTGGTCTGGATGCCCGCCCCCGGCAGCATGATGGCGCGCATGCGGCCGCGCGGAGGTGCGAGGTGAGTGGCCTGGAGCGGTGGCGCAACTTCGAGGGCAACCTCTCGTGCCTGGCGGACATCCGCCGGGCCGACTCGGTGGCGGAGCTGCAGGCCATCGTCGCCGAGGCCCGGCGCGACGGCAGGACGATCCGGGTCTCGAGCGGCGGCCGGCGGAGCCGCCGCAGCACGAGCTATTCCCTGAGCCCGGTCGTCGTCAACGAAGGCGAGATCATCGTCTACACGCCCGGCCTCGACCGCGCCATCGTCCACGACGACGGCAGCCGTCGGATCACCGCGCAGGCGGGCATGCCGATCGGCGAGCTGAGCCGCCTGGCAGCCGCCCACGGGCTCGGATTCGAGACCATGCCGGTTCCCGGAGCCATCCAGGTGGGGGGAGCCGTGGCGCTGGCGAACCACGGTGTGACCAACGCCGGCGGGACGCTCTCGGACCTCGTGGTGGGCCTGAAGCTGCTCCTCGCCGACGGCACCGTGAAGGAGATCACCGAGGCGGAGCCGGAGCTGCTGCGAGCGGCGCGCGTCAACCTCGGCGTCCTCGGAATCGTCCTGGAGGTGACCTTCCAGTGCGTACCGCGTTTCAAGCTGGCGGCCGTCGACTCCAAGGTCTCGTGGCGCGAGACGGTCGACAACATCGAGGAGGTCGTCGCCGCCTACGACTACCTGGACCTGGTGTGGTTTCCGTTCACCGACACGGTCTGGCTCAAGGGCTGGCGCAAGGTCCCCGACGACACGCCGCTCAAGCGGGCGCCCGGCGTCCTCTACCGGACCCAGGACTGGCTCGCGTCGAAGGCCTCGGCGGCCGCGCTCGCGACCATGCTGCACTTCGAGCGCAGCACGCCGCTCGTGCTCAAAGGCCTCTCGCTCGCTGTCCTCCAGGTCGAGAGGGTCGCCTGGGCCGAGGACATCTTCCACTACATGATCAACTTCCCCAGCCGGATGTTCGACCTGAGCTATAGCTTCGATGTCGGCGAGGGCTTCGAGACCTTCAAGCGTTGCTGCCACCACATGCAGGAAACCCTGGAGCGCTACGCCAAGCCCAAGCGAAAGCCGACCTCTCCCCTGCCCTGGCACTACGAGAAGGGTGGCCGTTTCCCCCAGAGGTTCGCCTCCCACATCCGCTTCGTGCGGACCAGCGACGCCTACCTGGCGCCGCCGAACGGCAACCGGTTCACCGCCTACATCGAGGCGCTGAGCCACAAGGACGCCGACTGCGCCGACTACTTCGCCGCGCTCGAGAGGTTCTGGGCGACCCTCGGCGCCAAGCCACACTGGGGAAAGACCTTCGACACGACGCTCGACTTCGAGCAGGTGTTCGGTGACGACTGGAGGCGGTTCAACGCGATCCGCAGAGAGCTCGACCCGAACGGCATGTTCCTCAACCACTTCATGCGTCACGTCTTCAAGGAGGGCGATGACGGAGGCGAGCAGAATCCGTCGGTCTCAGCGTGAAAGGAGTTCGGTCGTGCAGCGAACAGCTCGCTACTTCCACAGCATCCTGATCTCTCGGGCCGTCTGGAACTTCTACGTTTCATCAGCTGTGGTCGTTGGTCTGCTCTGGCCCGCCTCGCTCGAGTGGATGGGTCTCCGTGTGCCGTCGCCGGCGATGTGGTTCCTGGTTGTCGGCGGCTTCATCTTCGTCTCCGGGGTGCTGAACGTGCTGGCCAGCCGGCATCGGGTCGACTACCGCCCGGTCCTGTACAACGACATCGCCTGCCGGGGCTGGTACATCCTGGTCTACGCCCTGTTCCACGCGCTGGGGCACGGACACTGGTTCCTGTTGATGATCGCCGCTGGCGACCTGTTGATGATCGGTCTGGGGCTCGACTTCCTTCGCCACTACCCGAAGCTCGCCGCTGCGGGGTCGCCGGGCGCCGGACGAGCCTGAGGTTCGAGGGCGAGCGAGCCGCGAACGCCGGTCGCCTCCCGAGCTCGGGCGACGCGACGGCTCCCTTGCCCACGGAATCGACGGCGGGACCGAGGCGCCCGGCGACTGCTCAGTCCGCAGCGGCGCGCGGCTGACCTTCGGTCGCCCAAGTTCGTCGACGACCCGGACTCCGGACGGGGCCCTCCGGCCACCTGCCCGACGACGCGAAGCAGAGGCGGAGCACGGGCTGCTGCCGGTTCAGCTCTCGCGCGTGCAGGTTCGGACCGGCGAGCGCCGCAGGCGACTCTTCACGAGGACGGTCTCGCCTCTTACTGGCCCCGCTACCAGTCGAGGTGCTCGACGCAGTCCTCGAGTCGGGCCGCCATCCCCTTGCGAATGGACTCACCCATGCCCGGGATCGAGAGCAGGTAGACGGTTTCCTGGAGTGCGCGCCAGTCGTCCTCGGAGACCAGAACTGCGTTGGCTCGCTTTCCGGTGATCTGGACCGGCTCGCTTTCCACGGCGATCT
Source organism: Thermoanaerobaculia bacterium (assembly GCA_035546295.1). Taxonomy (GTDB): domain Bacteria; phylum Acidobacteriota; class Thermoanaerobaculia; order Multivoradales; family Multivoraceae; genus DATKBT01. The sequence continues at coordinate 51,353 of DATKBT010000187.1, forward strand.
CATCGAGCAGGCGGTACAGGCGCTGGCGGGCCTCGGTGGCCGTCACGGTCTTCACGAGGGAATCGTACGGAATTCCGTACGCTTGTCAAGGCTGAGATCGTCGGCGCGGCCACGCTCCCCTCCGGACCGCGAGCGCCAGGAGACGCGATCCCGAGCCAGCGCAGGGTGAGGCAGGGTGAGGGGGTACACGCCGAAGCGGCGCTAGTGGAGTTGTGGTCTGTTCTCGAGACCTCTCGTCTCGAAGCGACGCTCTTCAGATCGCAGCTTCCGTTCTGCGCGATCGCGCGAACCCAGGACCCGGAATTCAGGAATCCAGATGGACTCCGTCATGAGAACGAGTCTTCCCGAGCACTCCCTCGCCCCGCCTCCTCCCGATCCCGCCCGTCCTCGTCCCGGAGGTCCGAGCGCCGTCGTGACGCCGGGCCTGCTGATGACGATCCTGCGGATGTCGGCCCTCTCGATGGCGGCCCTGCTGACGTCGGCCCTGCTGACGTCGGCAAGCCCCGGCCGAGCGCAGGAGGCCGCGCTCTCCGTCGCTGGCGCCGTGCGCTACCCCGACGGCAGCCTCCAGACCGGCGCCGCCTTCGGCATCGCCCCGGTCCTGGACAGCGGCCAGACGACCTGCTGGGACGAGTCGGGCGTCGAGCGGAGCTGCACCGGCACCGGCGAGGACGGCGAGCACCGGGCGGGATTGTCGGAGGTCACGCCACGCTTCGTCGACCACCTCGACGGCACCGTGACCGATCACCAGACCGGGCTCGTCTGGATGAAGGACGCCGACTGCGGCTGGGGCACCCGCACCTGGCAGGCCGCGCTCACAACCGCAGCCGACTTCAATCTCGGCTCGAGCTCCGCCGGCGGGGACTGCGCCGAGTACGACGACGACGCGCCCCCGCACACCGACTGGCGTGTTCCCAGCCTGTCCGAGCTGCGCAGCCTGATCGACTTCGCTGCCGTCTCCCCCGCCCTCGACCCGCTGCACCCGTTCCTCGACGTCCCCAACACGTCCTACTGGACGTCGACCTCGACGGCGGGGAGCCAGGCGGCCGCCTGGACCGTCGATCTCGAAGTCGGCCTCGACCTGAGCGCGAACAAGGGCAACCCACGTCGGGTGTGGCTCGTGAGGGGAACGCCGACGGTTCCAGCGGCTCCGAGCACTCCGAGCACTCCAGTGGCGGCGTTGACGCTCGCCGATGCCGGGCTCCGCTTCGCCGACGACAGCTTGCAGCAGAGTGCGGCCGTCGACCGGGCGCCACTGCGCGCCACCGGCTGGTCGACCTGCTTCGATGCCAGCGGTCAGGTGCGGACCTGCGCCGGGACGGGCGAGGACGGCGAGCTCCAGAACGGAGTCGCCCCTCCGACCCCTCGCTTCTCGGACCAGGGTGACGGCACGGTGCTCGACCACCTGACCGGCCTC
>DATKBT010000188.1:0-14991 GCA_035546295.1 Thermoanaerobaculia bacterium
AGACGATCGCAAAGCAGGACTCGGGCGCGAGCGCGTCGGCGCCGGCCGGGAAGTGCCGCCACATCAGCCAGGCGCCGAGCCCGTAGCCTCCGAGGAACTGACGGTAGACCTGTTCGGGGACCTCCTCGACGGAATGCTCGCCAGTCGACAGGTCGACGACGAGAGCACGGCCGTGGATGCCGTAGCGGCCGTTCGTGGCGGCGTTGGCGGGCGCTTCGCTCATGGGCTCACCTCCGAGGTCTCTCGTGCGATGGCGGTCAGTCTACCGCCAGCGACGGGTGCTGCAGGCCCTCCGCACAGCCAACGCCACCCCAGTCCGTCGAGGCATGGACACCGGGCGATCCGACCTCCTCGAAACCCTTCGACGACCGGCTCGTATAGACAAATCGTCTATAGACTGACAGGCTCTTCTGGCTCTTCTCACCGCTGCCACGCTCGACTCGGAGCCAGCCGACCTCATGAGCGATCCTCCTCCACTCAAGCCCGAAGTTTTCGAGATCCTCGCCGCGATGGCCGCCGGCGAGCTCCCCGGCTATGCGATCCTCAAGGAGATCGAGGAGCGTGGCACTCCGATGGCGGCCAGCCTGCTCTACCGCAAGCTGCGCCGGCTGCTCGAGAACGGCTGGGTCGAGGAGACCGATAGCCCGCTCGAGGACGAGACCGACGCGCGCCGCCGCTACTACCGGCTGACCGATCGCGGACGGCGCGTGCTCGAAGCAGAGGCGCGCCGGATCGTCGAGCTCGCGGACAGCGAGCGGGTTCGCGAGATCGCGACCGCCGGCACGGGGTCCGGCTCGAGCGGCGAGGCGGCCAGCCGTGCCTGAGGCCTCCGGATCCTCCGATCGCCGCTCGCCGAGCCCGACGCGCGACCCCGCCGAGGACCGGGCGCAGCGGATCCTGCGCTCGATGCTGAGCCTCTACCCGGCCTCCTTCCGGCGCGAGCTGGGTGCGGACCTCGTCGAGACCCTGCTCGAGCGTCGTCGCGCCCTTCTGCTGGGACGCGGCCAGCGCGGCGGGTTCTCCTTCTGGCTCACCGACGGCCTGCGCTTCGCGACGGACGGAGTGCTCGAGCGGATCTCGACCCTGGCCGAGATCGGTCATGACGCGCGCAGCGCTCTCCGGCAGCTCCGTCGCGCCCCCGGCTTCCATCTGCTCGTCGTGCTGACCGTGGCGCTCGGCATCGCAGCGTCGACCGCCATGTTCACGGTCGCCGACGCGGTCGTCTTCCGGTCCCTCCCCTACCCCGACGCCGAGAACCTCTTCGCTCTGCACTCGCGCTTCGGTGGAGCCGAGTTCTCGTCGACGTCGCTCGGCAACTTCCGCGACCTGCAGAGAGGAACCGGCGCCTTCTCCTGGCTCGTCGCGGTGCGCGATCGCAGCCCGGCGTTGACCGGAGCGGGCGACCCCGAGCGGCTCTCGGTGCTCGACGTGACCGAGGGCTATCTCGAAGGCCTCGCCGCGAGGATCGTCGCCGGCCGGGCGCCACAGCCCGCCGACCACCAGGCCGGCGCGCCGCCGGTCGCTGTGCTGAGCTGGGGCCTCTGGAAGCGCCGGTTCGGCGGCGATCCGGGGGTGATCGGCTCGAGCGTGCAGCTCGACGGCGTGTCGCACTCCGTGATCGGTGTCGCGGGTCCGGGGTTTCGCGATCCCGGGCCGCTCGAGACCGGCCGTCCGACCGCGGCGTGGATCCCGATCCGCGACGACGATCCGGCCTGGGCCGCTCGGGGCGACTCTTTGCACACGGTCCTGGCCCGCCGTTCGCCTCGGGTTCCCCTCGAGGCGACGAAGGCGGAGGCGAGCCGGATCGGCGCGGCGCTCGCCGAGGCCCACCCGGAGGACAACACCTTCAACGGCGCTCCCCTCGAGTACGTGCTCGAGCCGCTCCACGACCTCACGGTCGGCAGCGAGGCCAGGCTGCGCGTCCTGCTCATCCTGGGCGCCTCCGGCCTGCTCCTGGTGCTCGCCTGCGTCAACGTCGCGAACCTGCTGCTGTCGCGCGGCGAGGCCCGCGGCGCCGAGCTCTCGACGCGCAACGCGCTGGGCGCGAGCGACGCGCGGATCGCGCGCCAACTCCTGGTCGAGAGTGTCTCGCTCTCCTGTCTGGGCGCGATCGCCGGTCTGGGTCTCGGCTCGCTGGCGATCCGCGCCTTCCGCTCGATCGCTCCGGCCGAGATCCCGCGCCTCCACGAGGTCGGCGTCGATCTACGCGCGGTCCTCTTCGCCTTCGTCCTGGCGCTGGTGACCGGCGCCGCCTTCGGCGCGCTGCCGGCGCTGCACGGCGCCCGCTCCTTCCACGGCTCGACGGCGAGCCGGATCTCGTCGGGGCGGCGGAGCTCGCGGACGCAGTCGCTCCTGGTCGCCGTGCAGATGGCTCTCGCGCTGTCGCTGGTGGCGGGCGCCGCACTGCTGCTCGGCAGCTTTCGCAACCTGCTCGCCACCGACCCGGGCTTCCGCCCCGACGACCTGCTGGTCGTCGACATGCGGCCGCCAGGCGAGAGCCGCGACCTCGAGGGCCACCGCCGGTTCTACACGGAGCTCCTCGATCGGGTCGGCGCGCTGCCCGGCGTCGAGGAGGCGGCGCTCTCCTTCACCGTGCCGACCAAGCCGGGCGGCGCCTTCGCGCCGGTGCGCGCGGAGGGCGAGCCGACGCCCGAGAGCCTGGTGTTCCATCTGTTCAACCCGATCCAGGGGAACCTCTTCGCGACGCTCGGCATCCCGCTGCTCGCCGGCCGCTCCTTCACCGGCGACGAGTCGGCGGACGGACCGATGGTCGCCGTGATCAACGAGCGGGCGGCGCGCGAGTTCTTCCCGGCGGACCGCGATCCGGTCGGCAGGCGCCTCGCACTGGGCGGCGAGCCCGAAGCCCCGCTGCGCGAGGTCATCGGTGTGGTCGGGGACGTCCGCCAGTCCGGCCCGACCGAGGAGCCACGCCCCCAGATCTACGTGCCCTACTCGCAGGGGCGCGTGAATCGGCTCCTGCTCGCCCTGCGCGTCGCTCCGGGTCTCGAGCCGCCGGTCGACGAGATCCGCGCGCTGATCACCGAGATGGCGCCCGGGATGCCGATCGACGACCTGCGCACGATGCGCGAGTGGATCGACCGCTCGATCGCGGTCCAGCGCTTCCTGACGCTGCTGGTCACCGCCTTCGGCGCCCTCGCGCTGTTCCTCGCCGTCATCGGCACCTACTCCACCGCGAGTTGCGCAGCGACGCGGCGGCTGCGCGAGCTCGGCATCCGCCAGGCCCTGGGCGCCGCCCGGGGCGCGTTGGTGTTCGACACGCTGGCCCGAGCGGCGGCGGTGGCTGGCCTCGGCGCGGCCGGCGGTCTGGTCGTCACGGGCATCGCCTCGCGCTGGCTCGAAGGCAACCTCTACGGCCTCAGCGCCCTCGACCCGGCGATCCTCTCGGCGGTGGCGCTCCTGCTCCTCGGCGCCGCGGTGTTCGCCGCGCTCGGCCCTACGCTGCGTGCGGTGCGGGTGGATCCGATGCGAGTGCTGGGGGCGGACTAGGTCGACTGAGTCGACCTGAGCCCGCGCCGCCTGCGGCGCTTGGGCGGGGAACATGGAAGCCCGTGGTACGACCGCGCCTCGCATCGTCGCTCGATCGAGAGTGGTGACCACCACCGAGCCCGCGCGGGCTGGCGTCAGCGCCGCCGGCTCGAGCGCCCAGGAATCGGCGGCAGGTCGGGCGGCGGTCCCTTCGACGCACCGGCGCCCGCCGCGGCCGTCGCCGGAGCCGGAGCCACCGCCGTGGCGGCGGCCAGCTTCCGGCCGCCGCGCCGGAACAGCCAGACGATCACGACCACGGCGACCGCCAGGAGCGCGATGGCGAGCACCGGCCGATAGAACATCCAGCCGATCGCGACGACCACCAGCGAGCTGATCGCGGCGAGCCCGAACGAGAACGCGCCGAGCCCGGCGCCGATGAGGCGACCCACCGGCGGGATCACGTCGGCGAGGACGCTCAGGGGCCTCATGATCGCCCCGAAACCGATCAGGAACAGGACGAAGCCTGCGAGCCGCAGGCTCCAGGTCATCATCCGGTTGCCGGTGCTCGCCGACGAGAAAATGTCGTCGGCGGTCACCCTGCCGTACTCGAGCAGCGAGATCGAGCCGCCGTTGGTCGTACGGTAGGTCTCGAGCGAGGAACCTCGCAGCTCGGCCACGATGCTCACCTCCGCCGGTGGCACCGTGTCGTGGCGGATGCGCAGGTCGCCCACCTTCGGCGAGACGGGGTCGGCGCCGACGTAGAGACCGTCGCCGCTCACCGTCACCGACTGGCCGAGCAGCGCCCTCGCGCGCTCCGCCGTCGCGGCCTCTGGGCTCAGGCTCTGCCAGCGGTTCAGCCGCGCGGTCAACGGTTCGCCGAGCGCGAGCTCGCCCATCCTGATGCCGCTCGCCACCCACTCCTCACCGCTGATCGGAAACGGCGGGTTGCCATGTCCGGCCGGCTCCTCGAAGCGGCTCGAGTCGATCGGACCGCTCGACCAGGTCTCCTCGTAGCTGGTGATCTTCACCTTCTCCTTGCCGCCGCCGACCTTGGTCCGCTCCTCGGTGCGCGTGTCCTCCTGCCATTGGTACATGTCGACCGAGCGGCGCAGCTTGAGCGCCTGCGCACGCACTCCGAGAGCCGGGTCCTCGAGAACCTCGTTGGTGATCGCGCGGCCGACGACGTGGACGAGGCTGCGGTCGCGCTCCGGATCGGGAGCGGGGTGGGACAGCTGCTGGACGGTGCGGGCGCCTTCCTTCAGCGCCTGCGCACGCCGCACCGCCCGTCCCTCCCCCCAGAACAGCAGCACGGTGGCGACCAGCAGGAGCACCAGCCCGACGACGACCCCGGAGACGGCGCCTCGCAACCGGCTCGGCCAGGATTCTCGGGTGACCTCGACGAGGTTTCCGCCGCCATCCCGACGATCCATCACGCCCTCCTCTCCATCTCTCGGCGACGCTTGCGGCGCCTCTTCGTTGCGCAAGCGTGCTCCTAGGATACCGCGCGCACGAGACCGGGAGCTCTCGACGCCGCGGTGCTCCGCCGTAGCGAGCCCCTGCTCGGCCGAGCGGGGGCTCGGCCGCTACGGGGATCGTCTCGTCGGGCTCCGCGAGAAGTCTCCGGATCGAGCGGAATGGAGCCCACGCCGCCCACGCCCGGCGCAGGTCACTGCGCCAGGTCGAGAGGGATGGCGGTTTTCACCTTGACCCCCTTGCGCTCGACGTCGACCTCGGGGGCGGGGCCCTGCTCGGGGGTGCGCTCGCTGTAGTACGTGAGCACGTACTGGTGGCGGAGCTCGTCCTGGATCTGGGCGAAGGCGTTGTGGACCTGCTCGACGTTGCCGACCTGGAAGAGGCGGCCGCCCGTCGGGTCGGTGATCAGGCGCAGGTTGTTGCGCGCCGTGCTCGCGGCCGCGAAGCCGCCCCCCTGACCGAAACCCGGCCGGCCCGACGGGAATCCGACACTCTCGTAGGGCGAACGCATGGCGATCACGTAGACCGGCACGCCGAGGCGCTTGCCGAGCTCGATCGCGCGCTCGGGATCGGCCTCGCTCGCCGAGTCGACGCCGTCGGTGAGGACGATCAGGGCGCGGCGGCCGGGCTCCCCCTGGTACTGGAGGAGCGAGAACAGGATCGAGTCGTAGAGCGCGGTGCCCCCCTGCGGCTGCAGCCGGTCGAGCGCGCGGTAGAGGGCGTTCTTGTCGCCGGTCACCCCCTGCAGCAGTCGGAGCTGCTCGTCGAAGTCGACCAGGAAGGCCTGATCCCGCTCGGCCAACGTCGTCGCCAGGAACTGCTCCGCGGCCTGTCGGACGGCCCCCCAGAGCGGGTCCATGCTGCCCGAGGAGTCGACGGCCAGGCCGAGCACGAGCGAGATGTCCCGTGAGGGCTGGACTCGATCGATCGTGCGCGGCTCGCGGTCCTCGCGCACCGAGAAGTCGCTCTCCGTGAGGTCGCTCACCGGCCGGCCGGCGCGGTCGACCGCGAGCACCTGGAGCTGCACGAGGCGCACGTCGAGCTCCTCGGCGAAATCGGCGCCGGAACCCTGCTGGAGCAGCTCCACGTCCTCGAGCTCGCGTCCGTCGCGCAGCCGCGCGGCGACGCGCACGAAATCCTGCGGCCCGACCTCGGCGACCTCGACCGTGCCGGTGACCCGGCCGCCGGGGCTGGCGGGAAGCTCGGCGGCGGCGAGGGTGCTGAACGCCTCGTCGTTGCGGTAGAAGGTCACGCTCTCGAGCTCGGCCTCTCGCGGCACCGAAACCTCGGCCTGCACGCCGAGCGCGCCATCGTCCCCGGTGCCGTCGAAGCCCACGATTCGGACCCGGAAGGGCGGGTCGAGCCGGTTGAGGACGATCCGGTCGGAGCCCACGCGCCGGCCGCGACCGGTGTAGGCGACGGCCTCGACCACCTGCTCGCGCGGCGGATCGGCGAGCTGGACCCTGGCCTCGAACGGCGGCAGGTCACGCTTCTCGATGCGCTCGCCGTCGAGCAGGAACTCCACGATCTGGATCGTCGGATCGATGGTCAGCGCCTCGAGCTGCACCTTTCCGCGCAGGAGCTGCCCGGGGTTGACGGCGGGAGGCAGGAGGCGGATCGAGGCCGCGGCGCTGGGCGCCGGGTCTGCGGCGCCGGCGGGGGACTCGGAATCCCGGGCGCCGGAGTCCTGGGAGCCGGCCAGCCGAGCCCGCACGGTCGGCGCGCCTTCGGTCGGCGCTCTGTCGGTGGGCGCTGTGTCGTTCTGCGCTGTGTCGTTCTGCGCTGTGTCGGTCGGAGCTGCGGCGTCGGTCTGCGCTGTGGCGGTCGGAGCTGTAGCGGTCGGCCGCAACGACGGCTCCGAGAGCTCGGTGACCGGCGTTGCCGGCTCTTTCGACTCGACGCGCTCGTAGACGGTGCGGAAGGCCAGGTTGCGTGACGCTCCCGGGGCGGCGTCGCCGTGGAGATCGGTGGTGACCGCCAGCCGTTCCCCGCCCGGTCCGGGCTCGAAGCGCTCGGTACGACCGCCGTTCTCGTCTCGCGTCTCGACGATCAGAGAGGTCCCCTCCAGACGGCTCGTCGTGCGCCGCCCCAGGCCGTCGGTCAGCATCCTGCCGTCGGTGAAGATCACGCGGGTCTCGCGGTTGGCGTCCTGCATCAGGAGCAGCTCGCCGTCGCTCTGGATCCGGAGCAGGTCGAGCGCTCGCGCGAGCTCGGCGAAGCGCTCTGCGGCGCGATCCTCGAGGCTGCCCATCGGCGGCCGGCTGCTCGGACTCCGGCCCCAGCGGCTCCCGGGCTGCGGCGGCCCGCCGCGGCCGATCCCGCCGCGGCGCCCGCCGCCGGTCCAGCCGACGCCGCCTCGGGGAGCCCCGGCGTCGCCCATCAGGACCTCCTCGACGAGAGCCTCGACGTCGTCACTCTCCTCGTCGATGCGCAGCCAGACCCCGTCGAGCGCCAGATCGTCCTCCGCGGCGGCGGCGGACGCCAACGGCGCCAGGAAGACGATGGAGAGCAGGATCGAGGCGCTGCGGTGCATACGAGGCTCCTGGGGCGCGGACGGAAGGACGGAGACGAGCGCGGGCGGAGTCTCCCTCGAGAAACACATGCAGGATCCATGCAGGATCCATGCAGATCCGGCGTTGTCCTGACGCGGCGCCGGCAGGCGGGCAGGGCCGACCCGGCGGCAATACGGCGTACCCGAGGGCGGACGGCAGCGTCCTCGGGGAGAGGTCCCGAGCCCCGGGCCGGCAGAAGCCCCAGGAGCTCAAAAGCTCAGAAGCTCAGAAACCTCCCGTCGCGACGCTCCGCCTGAGGTGAGAACCATCCGCGATGCCTTTCATTCCGAACGCTGCGGGGGGACGTCGGCGCGCCGCCGCCCTGCCGCTCGCGACCGACCGGGTCGGCCCCCTTCCTGGCCCCTCGCGCCCGCCAGTCCCCTCGAGGTCGCGCTCGCCGCACCATTCACGAGCAACCGACTGCAGACGCAGTCGCGACGATGCTTCATGAATCGTCCGCGCTAGCCCGGACTAGTGGACCGCGCGGACCGGCGACTCGAGCTCTCGTACCCATGCGTTGCGAAAGCTCACCGGGTTGCCGTGATCCTGGAGCATGAGCGGACGCTTCGGCTCGTGCGCCGAATACTCGGGCTCGCCGATGTAGAGCGTCGGGCCACGCAGGACGGCATGGTCCTGCACCAGGACCCCGTTGTGCAGGACCGTCATCGTCGCCGGACTCTCCAGCGCGCCGTCGGCCGCGAACCGGGGCGCGTGGAAGATCACGTCGTAGCTCTGCCAGACCCCGGGCGGCCGTGACGCGTTGACCAGCGGGATGTGCTGCTTGTAGATGCTGGCCGCCTGACCGTTGGGGTAGGTGCGGTTCTGGTAGCTGTCGAGCACCTGGAGCTCGTAGAGTCCCATGAGATAGACGCCACTGTTGCCGCGCCCCTGGTCCTCTCCCACGACCTCGGACGGCGTTCGCCATTCGATGTGGAGCTGGACGTCGCCGAATGCCTGGCGGGTCTCGATCGGGCCGGTGCCGGCGACCACCGTGAAGGCGCCGTCCTCGACCTTCCAGCGTGCGGCGCCGCCGTCGCGGCTGCTCTTCCAGGCCGACAGGTCGCTTCCGTCGAAGAGCACGATCGCGTCGGAGGGCGGCGCCGTCCCGGCGCCGGGGACGACGACCGGGGGCACCGGCTCCCAGACCTCGGTCAGCTTCGGATCGCCCTCGGGCTCCTGCGCCCAGACCGGGCCCGCGAGCGCGGCGAGCGCGAGCGCCACGAGCCCTCGCCGACGCCTCATCGCAGCGCCTCGCGATACTGATCCTCGTCGAAGCCGACGAGCAGAGTGTCGCCGACCCTCACCGTCGGCGCGCGGAGATTGCCGGTCGGGCCGAGCAGCGCGTCGATCGCCTCGTCGCTGACCCGCGGACCTCCCGCATGCTCGGTGCGCTTGCTGCCCTTGGCCACCAGGATCCGCATCGAGCTCCGCGCCAGGTCGCGCGCCTCCTCGCGCCCGAGCTTGCGCGACGCGGGAACGACCTCCTCGACCTCGATGCCGCTGGCGTCCAGGAACTTGGACGCTCGCTCGCACGACGTTCAGCCGCGGCGGTGGTAGTACCAGTCGACGTGACGGGCCATCGTTTCTCCTCCTCGGTTCTCACGCGGATTTCTCACGCGGACACTCGCGCGTCTCGAGACGGATCGTACGCGAGGGACGGCACAGTCTACCGGCCGACCCTCAGGAGCTCGAGCTGTCCTGCCGTCGTCGCCGCCGCAAAGGGTGGACCGGAGTGCCGCCGACGAGCCCCCAGGCCTCGTCGATCATGGCTCCCCAGCTCGCCTCGTGCGCCGCCGGCACCGCGAGCCACTCCCGGAACACCCGCCCGGCCGGCGCGAACGCCTCTCCCACGCCCGCTGCGATGAGCTCCTCGACCCGTTCCGCCGAGAGCTTCACCAAGGAGCTGCCCGTTGCGCCGATCGACAGCAGCGCCGCAACGTCGCGCCGGGTCGCCAGTCGTATGACCAGGGCTCTTCCCTCGCTCTCGGCTTTCCTCGTCGCAGCCATCGTCCTGTGAGCTCCCTGTCGGCCAAGGAGAACCTCAGGCCTCCTCGCGCGGCACTTCGCGCGGCTCCTCGCGCGCCGTGACCTTGTAGGTCATCTCGGCATGCGCCACGACCTCGCCGCTCGCCTTGCGCGCTTCGGCGGCGAGAAACGCGATCGAGCGTCCGCTCTTGCGCATCCAGCCCACCGCGATCAAGTCCTCCGCCACGGCGGCAGTCAGGTAGTGCACGTTGAGGTCGAGGGTCAGCATGCGGCGCGGGAACTGGAAGGTGGTCAGGATCGCGGGCACCACCACGGTGTCGAGCAGCGATGCGATCGCGCCGCCGTGCACGACGCCTCCGGGCTGGTCGAGCTCCCTGCGGTACGGCAGACGCATCTGGGCCCACCCCATGCGTACCTCCTCGATCTCGATGCCGAGGAAGCCCAGATAGGGGCCGCGCTGCATCCCCTCGCGGATCCCCTCGACCACCTCCGGCGCGACCGGCTCGAAGTCCTCACGATTCACGGCGCCCCTCCACCGTGCCGGCGACCGACCCGGTCGCCCGGCGCTCTCTGGTCGAAGCGAAGGCAAACCCCTCGCGCGACCCCCGCGCCTCTTCGATGAGCTGCATCTTGCGCTCGAACAGCCGGCGCTCGTAACCCCAGAGGATCGGCTCGGCGTCGCTCAGCCGGCGCGCCGACTCGGGGAGCGCCGCCATCTCGCACGCCACGCGCTCGCGCGCGGCGGCGAGGGGCTCGCGCTCACCAACGCGACGCCCTCGAAGGATCAAGGGTCGCAGCAAGTCCTCGTGCTCGTCCCAGCCCTCGACCTCTCGTTCCAGACCGGTGACGCCGTCGCTCACGGTCACCGGCTGTCCGTGCTCCCCCGGCGGCCCACTCTCGAGCGCCCAGATCGCGTCCCCGACGAGGGCGCCTTCGCGCCGGTAGCGGCGCACCTGGCGGCGGCCCGGCGCGGTGCTCTTCCCAGGCTCCTCGGAGACCTTGACCACGCCGCGGAACTCGCCACTCCCGGTCTCGATCGCCGACAGCTTGTAGACCCCTCCGAGCGCCCCTTCGCCGCGTCCCGTGATCAGGCGCGTGCCGACGCCCCAGGAGTCGACGCGCGCTCCGCGAGCGCGCAGCTCGGCGATCCGATCCTCGTCGAGATCGCCGCTCGCCACGATCGATACGTCCTCGAGACCCTCCTCGTCGAGCCGGCGCCGCGCCAGCCGGCTGAGCTCGACGAGGTCGCCGGAGTCGAGGCGGATGCCGGCGAGCCGGTGGCCGCTGGCGGCGAGCTCGTGCCCGACCTCGATCGCGTGCTCGATGCCGCGCTCGGTGTCGTAGGTGTCGACCAGGAGGAAGCAGTTGTCGGGCTGGCTGGCAGCGAACTGGCGGAAGGACTCGAGCTCGCTCTCGAAGGCCATCACCCAGGAGTGCGCGTGGGTGCCGCGCACCGGGATCCCGTAGAGCTTGCCGGCGAGCAGGTTGGAGGTGGCCACCGCGCCGCCGACGTAGGCGGCGCGCGCCGCGCTGACGCCGCCGTCGATCCCCTGCGCCCGCCGCAGCCCGAAGTCGACCACCGCGTCTCCTTGGGCGGCGAGATGGCAGATGCGCGCGGACTTGGTGGCGATCAGGGTCTGGAAATTGACCAGGTTGAGCAGCGAGGTCTCCAGGAGCTGGCAGAGCAGGAGCGGCCCTTCGACGCGCAGGATCGGCTCGTAGGCGAGGCAGATCGTCCCCTCGGGCATGGCGTCGATCCGGCAGCTCGGCTCGAGCTCGGCGAGGTGGTCGAGGAACGCCTGCTCGAACAGGGGTTGGCCGCCGGCGGCGCGCAGCGAGGCCAGGTACTCGAGATCGTCGGGGCCGAACGAGAACCCCTCGACCATGTCGACCACCGCCTCGAGCCCGCAGGCGACGGCGAAGGCGCCGCCGAAGGGCGGGCGGCGGAAGTTGAGCTGGAAGACGGCGCCGCGCCGATCGAGGCCGGCCTTCCAGTAGCCCTGCGCCATCGTCACCTGGTAGAGATCGGTGAGCAGCGCCAGCGAAGGGCGGTAGAGATCGCGCAGGGACATCGGAGCTGGGAGCTGGGCCGGCCGGGGGTCGAACAGGGCGAGCCTACCGGGCGGGAACTTCGCTCGCCAGCGCCATCACCTGGTAGAGCTCGCCGTCGGCAAAGCCCAGACGCCGGTAGTACCCCCGCGTCCCGACCGCCGAGATCACCGCCAGCCGATCGTATCCGCACTCGCGAGCGAGCCGGCGCGCACGGTCGATCAGCCGGCGCCCCAACCCGCGGTGCTGCGCCAGGCCGCGCTCGCGACCGCCCAGCGCGACGGCCTGGCCGTAGACGTGCACCTCCCGGATCACCGCGGCGCGGCCCAGCTCGGAGAGGAACGCCGGACGCTCCGGAAGCCGGAGGCGCAGGAAGCCGGCCAGCCGGTCCCCGGGCGCGAGCGCCTCGAGGAAGCACTCGCGACCGCCCGAGGTCTCGTACTCCTCGACGCTCAGCTCCACCTCTCGCACATCGATCTCCAGCTCGCGGACCTCGCGAGCCCGGATGTCGCGCGAAAGCTCCGCGCGGCGCTCGAGCTCGCGCTCGACCACCTGCCGGAAGTTGGTGACCCTGTTGCCGGCGACGATGTCGGTGCCGGGGATGTCGCGGATCACGCGCGTGACCCGGCAGTAGCGTGGCACGCGCCGCATGCAGGCGACGAGCACCGACGCCAGCTCGTCCTCGCCGTAGGGACGCCAGCGTCCGGCGCGCCAGTACGCCATCAGCTCCGCGCTCTCGATCAGCGAGCAGGGGTAGATCTTGAGCTCGTCGGGCCGCAGGGCCGGATCGTCGAACAGGCGCGCGAAGTCCTCGACGTCGCGCTCCGGGTTCGAGCCGAAGAGGTTGGGCATCCAGTGGGCCTGGATCTTGAACCCCGCCTGGCGCAGCAGATCGAAGGCGCGACGCGTCGCGGCGACGTCGTGGCCGCGACGATTGGCGGCCAGCACCTCGTCGTCGAGGCTCTGGACGCCGATCTGCACCTTGGTCGCGCCGAGCCGCCGGATGCGCTCCGCCTCGGCCTCGTCGAGCCGATCGGGCCGGGTTTCGACCGACAACCCGACGCAGCGCACCGGCGCCTCCTCGTTGCGGGCGTGCGCCTCGGCGAGCTGATCCCAGCAGGCGACGGACGAGCCCCGCTCCGGGTCGCCGAAGCGAGCGACGAAGTCGGCGACCACCCGGTTGTAGCTGCGTCGCGAGCGGCCGCCCTCGATCCGCTCTTCGAGCCGGCGGAAGTCGACCGCGGTCCGCAGCTCATCGAGCCGGCGTACGCCGGCGCCGAAGTCGGCGAGCGCATCGAAGCAGCGCTGGACGAACCAAAGCTGATAGCTCTCGGGATAGAACGACCAGGTGCCGCCGAGCACGATCAACTCGACCTTGTCGACCGGGTGACCGGTGTGGTGAAGCGACAACAATCGAGCGAAGGTCTGGCGGTAGGGGTCGAATTGATGCTCGCCGGCTCGTAGCGCGCCCGGCTCGTCCGACAGGTAGCTCTTCGGCATCCGCACGTCGCTCGGGCAGAAGATGCACTTCCCCGGGCACGGGTAGGGACGGGTCAGCACAGTGACCGGCGCGACGCCGCTCCGCGTGCGTACCGGCTTCATGCGCAGCGTCGCCATCAGCTCGCGCTCGGGGGGCAGGCCGAGAGCGTCGGCGTCGCCACACCGGCGCAGCCAGCGCAGTCCGCGCACCAGCTCGCTCTTGGAGTAGAAGCCGCGACCGTTCTTTGGATGCCGGCGCAGGATCTCGCGAAGCTCCGGCTCGCCCACCGTGCCCTCGCCGCTCGCAGCGGCGATCTCGGCGAAGATCGAGCGCAGCGCCACGCGATGCTTCTCCGGCGCGAAGGGGTAGGCGGTCGCCGTCATCGCGCCGGAGTCTACGATTCCCCGACGCAACCCACCACGTCACTGCGTGCGCAGGTACTCATCCCCCCCCCCGCAGTTGTCGAGCCCGGGGTCCAGCGAGCATTCGCCGTCGGTCTCGCAGAACGAGCGCATGGCGGGATTCTTCCCGAGCGCCGTGCGGTGTCGATGCGGGCTTTGGTTTAACCTTCCCCCGCGATGTCCACGCCATCCGACGAAGCGATCCGCCACACGCTGGCCGGACGCGCCGCCTTGGTCACGGGCGGCGGCTCGGGAATCGGCCTCGGGATCGCCACCGCTCTCGCCGAGGCCGGGTGCGCCGTCGCGCTCGCCGGACGCCGCGAGGATCCACTGCGAAGAGCCGCCGACGAGCTCGCGGAACGCGGCGTCCGAACGGCCACGTCGCCGGGGGACGTGACGGATCCCGTCTCCGCCGGAGCGATGGTCGAGCGCGCTGTCGCCGAGCTCGGGAGCCTGCACGTCGTGGTCAACGCCGCCGGCGTCGCGCAGGTCGGACCGTTCGCCGAGATCGAGGACGACGATGTCCACGGGCTGATCGACGTCGACCTCAAGGGGCCGATCTTCGTGACCAGGGCGGCGCTCCCCGCCTTGCGCGCGCACCGCGAGAGCGGCGGCGCGGCGGTGCTCAACGTCTCCTCGTCGGTGACCCTGATGGCGCTCAAGGAGTACGCGGTCTACTCCTCCGCCAAGGCCGGCGTCGACATGCTGACCCGCTGCCTGGCGCTCGAGCTGGCGGCGGATCGCATCCGGGTCAACGCCGTCCTGCCGGGGGTCGTCGAGACCGGCATCTTCGCCAAGTTCCTGGGCGAGGAGCGTGCGCGCCGGCACCTCGAGGCGATGCCCTCCTTCGTACCGCTCGGGCGCATCGGCCAGCCCGCCGACGTCGGCCGCGCGGCGCTCTTCCTGTGCGATCCCGCCAACGACTGGATCACGGGCGCGATCCTGCCGGTCGACGGCGGGCTCAGCCTGGGGCCGGGATGAGCGGAGCCGGCTCCGGCGGTCGCAATTCGTCCAGAAGTACCAGTCGGAGCCGCGGCAGTGGTTGAGGCCCGCGTCGAGCGCGCATCGCCGTCGGTCTCGCAGTAGGCGTCGGGAAGGACGCGATCGCAGGTCGGACCCTTCGGGTTGTTGGTTCCGACTGGACACGCGCTCTCGGGGACGCGGGGAGATACGAGCCGCGGCCGGAGGTGACCGAGCTTGTCGTCGCTGCCGACGGCGACCAGCTGTGGCGAAGTGACCTGGCGCCCCGGGGCGGCTGGGACCGGGACGGGACCTGGCACCCGGTACCGTACGTGGACGAGAGGGCGGCAGAGCTGCTGTTCCGCCAGAACGTGCTCTTCGTTCCTTGCCGAGGAGGGGGGTCCTCGGGCCCGATCGTCTCGAGCTCCTCGACTCCTGGAAGAGCGGCCACACCGGTTTCTCGGCCCACAATCGGGTCACGGTGTCAGCCGACGACAGCCTCGGCCTCGAGCGTCTCGCTCGCTACCTGCTGCGTGTCCCTTTGTCTCTCGAGCGGCTCGAGCTCGAGGGGTCGATGGCCCGCTACCGGCACAAGCGGGCGAAC